>PLZS01000121.1 GCA_003153555.1 Candidatus Melainabacteria bacterium
CCGTGTAGGTGTATCGTTGCCAGCGAACTGAGATGTTAGATGAGCTAGGTCTTGCGATTGCCTAATCGCTGCATCAGGCGATATTGATGTTTGAGGCATCGAGCGTCCGTCAGAGCCGGCCCCCGAAGCAGTAGGCGATACCAGTGATGATGCAGCAGGCGTTACTCTAGATATAACTGGGTCTGCGCCGAGCGTTTTATCAGAGACTGAGCTCTGCGAAGCCGATGACAGTGGAGATAGTGTGGCTTCTGTCGGCATCTTCGGCACTAAAGCCGGAACAGTCTGCGCTTCCTTGACTGGTGGGACACTTTCAGCGGAAACGGTTGGTGGATGAGGCACCGCAATCGGTACCGTTTCGACTGCGACCAATGGTTTTGCTGCAATTGGACTAGGGGCTACTTCACGCGTCGTGGTCGTCAAAGGAGTACCATTAACAGATGAAATAGTCGGAACCCTGACCGGAACGGTCGCATCCACTTGTGCTCCTGGCGCCTGTACGTGGTCACCAACAGCTGTTGCATGGGGAACATTCACCACCGATGAATCAGTCCCGGCAACCCGGGCTGCCGAATCGGCCGCAATCGGCGCCGCGGCATGTGGTGCACCTTCTAAACTTGGATTAGATGCCGTCTGGCTGCGCGAGGCTGAAAGAGCCACGTCAGCCGCTGTAGGAATCAATCGAGGCGTAGAATTAAACGAAAACATATCTGGTTTAATCGTGAGATCAGCTTGCATTGCTGGACCACGAGCTTGCCCGTTGCCGTTGTCTTTCTCAACCAAATACTGTCCATTATCACCAGACTGAACGAAATACGTGCCCTTTGTTGTTACCAATTGATTGCCGGACAAAAGGCCAGTTAGGGTGCTATCACCGACTTTGACTGAGACCGGTTGCACGCGGTACACACCATCTGTTTGCTGCATCTTAAGGTCAGCCGCACGCGCCTCGCGGTTCGTGTTCTGGGCGGGCGGCGACTCACCATAAGGGGTATTTTTCATCAGTTTGTCGCTGGTGGCACTAGCCTCAGGCAGCAGCCACTGCGGTGTAACTTTAGAGTCCAAACTTTCAGGTGTACCGCTCATCTCCGCTCCTTCCTGTGCCCAAGCGAAACCACGCGAGAGCTGAGCTCGCAGAGCATCGATGGGAAGCTGAATTACTTTCTAATTACTCACTTCAGAAGTGTTATTGAATTAGCTGAAAACATTTTATTCTTGACTACCCTAACGACTCCGGAATGATTTGTTTCTTTTTTGTGTAATTAGGAATCACGGTAGTTTCATGCGAGTGACTCAAACCTACGCCAGACGCTGTGATTATGGACTTTTATGCGATCAATTTTGCAAAGCTTTCCACTAACGGTTGAGCATTTGTTTCTTCAATATCGGCGAATGAAATGATGAATTGTCCCGTCGGTGGACGTTCCGATAAATAGTAGCCTTGCGTGCTTGCCATCGGCAAACCGGTCGCTTTGGCGGCTTCGACCAGGGCGGCGTCAACCCAATCAGTCTTGATGCGAACAAATATATGTGTGCCGGCACTTTCACGCGCGATCCAGATTTTTCTTCCCAAACAACGAGTCAAAGCTGTTATCAAGGCATTTCGTCTACGCAAAAGACTGAGTGCGCTCTTGCGAATATGTCGCTCCACATAGCCTTCCCTTATAAAGTCAGCCAGCACCATTTGATCGAGCACAGGAACATTGCGCTGAAACATTTCTTTTGCATTTGCAATTAGGGGAATGAGCTGCGCTGGAAAAACTGCAAAACTGAGACGAACTAGCGGAGACAGAACCTTCCCAAAGGAAGATAGATAGATCACGCTGCTTTTGCTGGAATCCAAACCTTGAAGGGAAGGAAGTGGACGGCTGGCATAGCGAAACAGGCTGTCATTGTCATCTTCTAAGATCAGAGTTCCATTCTTGGTTGCCCATTCCAAAAGCTCTTGTCGACGACTAAGCGACATTGGCATTCCGAGCGGATCGTGATGTGACGGCGTCACACAAGCCATTTTGGGAGGACTAGATAAGCGGTTGAGTTGATCAACGCAAAGACCATTTTCATCGACATCGATCGGACACAATTTGCCTTTGTACGCTTCGAACACCCGGCGTGAATGTCGGAAACCAGGGTTCTCCACGGCAATTCGATCACCTGGATTGATTAGTAATTTGCCGATCAAGTCGAGAGCAGACATCGTATCGGGAAAAATTACGACGCGATCTGGATCGCAATCTAGCGACCGAGTTCGTTTGAGATAATCTGTGAGCTGCACCCGAAGAGGTTCGTGACCGAGCGGATCCACGACTGGATCGCACAGTCCGCTATACTCAGTCTGAATGTGTTTGTACATTAGTTTCTTCCAGTGTTTAAATGGAAGTTGGTCTGCAGGAAGAGCACCACAATTCAATTCCTTATAGAGATCGAGTCGCTGATCTGCAACAACTTGTTCTGCAAATTCTGAGATCGCTATTGGGAAGCTGTCGGGCTGTACATTTATTGTTTGTGCAGGGTTGGTTTCTGCATCGATTGACTCTGACACTGTCTCCGGACCAGTGCAGCTCACTGCAGTCAATCTTCCGTTTTTCGACTCTAAATAACCCTGACTCTGCAAGATATCAACGCTACGCAGCACGGTGTGTCTCGATATTCCTAGTTTTCTAGAAAGATCTCGAGTCGAATCTAGCACCGTCCCATGGCTGACTTTGCCGGTTTTAATTGCGTCACGCAGAGAGTGCGACAATTGCTCATAGAGCGGGCTGCTAAGATTCTCGTCTAAAATGATCGGCAAGTTGATAATAGTGTTCATTGTGTTCATTCAATTTTTTCTCTATACATATGGTTCTGAGTTGTCTTGAGACTTCTTGAATCCGCGATCGAAAATCTTGTTAGATCTATCGCCGCAAATAAGTACGGCCTTTGCAGGTAGACTCTTCTTGCTTAGACTCGAGCACCGCACCAATAATCTAATGACAACTGCGAGAATATCTCTGGAATAGTTTGTGTCTTTCTTGTGTAAGACGCCCGCATTGCTGAGTAAAAACTCGAGGCCGCTCCGGGGTTTGAAGAATTGACGAGGATCATCCATCAACTCGAAATCTTGTGTTCCTCAATTGACTTCGAGTCACACAATTTGGCGAAACGCAGAGATACCAAAAAAATACACAAATGATTCCGGAGTTCTTTCCATCGCAACCTTTAGATTGAGTCATCCTGAATTAATCCGAGTATAAGTTGAAATTGCAAATTGAACACGGCTGCTTTCGCCAACTGCAATAGGACGATTAGGAGTCTACAATTGGTGACGCAATCCGCATTAACGTGACACCAAATATGTGAAAGAGTGATGAGAAAGCAAACTATCGCGAGGGGTTTAAATGTCTGAAATTTATTGGGCGCCAAAGCAAGTAGAGCGCCGTCTTTATCGCTCGAACGGCTCGCACAAGAGCACTCTCAACCATATCCCGGCTTTGTGTCAGGCCCAACCTATTATCAAGTTTGGCGAACCGCTGAAACAAATATACACTCGTGAGCAGCTCATTCAATTGCTCGACGAACAAATGGAACTGAGCGTTAGTCTTGATTATCCACTATGCTTAGCCGTTGCAGAGTTCAGGCTTAACAGCGAGATCACCGAGGAACTTGGTTCTTTGATCTTGTTTTCCGTCGCTAGACTTATCAATCTAATATTGCGCCCGACCGACATTGTTATCAGATACGGTAACAAAATGGTCGCCTTTATTCTGCACGAATCCAATGAGCAAGGTGGACGTTGTGCTGTCACCCGTCTGACAGAACGATTGTCTCAAGGAGTAACAGTTGAGGAGAAGAAAATTCAATTGATCCCATCATTTGGAATTTCTGCAAACCTTGTCGGTGAGACCAAGCCTGCAGATAGGCTTTTGGTCAATGCAGAGAATGCGTTGTGGGCCCTTCGTGGATGGTAGGCTGCGCAGCGAACAAACTTATAGGAAAGGCATAGTTCCACGCTGTTTTGTTTGAATGGAGAACGCACCAAGTAATGATCACGAATTATTCACAAATCATTCCTGTCTTATAAACGGTTTCCATCGCATCATGGGCGAGTCAACCAACCCAAATGGAGCGAATGTCGGTGCAACTTATTTCACAACCTTCTTATTCACTCGTTTCGGGAGGAACCTACGTATGAAATGTGTTAGCAGTCGCAGACTAATGGGCGACATCGTTTTACTAAGTGCAGGACTGTTTCTTCTTACGAATCCTAGCTTTGCCCAGGGTTCATACGATACCAGTAATACTGGTGCATACGGAGAGTTTGATCTCGGCTCGACCATGGCTTCTGCCTCTCAACCTGCCACTACCAGCAGTGGTGGAAATATGAATATCGGCTCAAGCGGCAGTCAAGGCTCAGCCGGTAACTGGACGAACAGAACCAATGAGGCGCCAGGACAAAGAGTTGCCTTGAACTCACAGAAAACAACTACTCAACATGTCAGCACTTTGCCGCAAGCAGGATGGCTTCCACTTGATAGAGTTTTTGGTGGCTACAAACCATTGCCTCCCACGGTGTTAGATAGTTTCGTCAACGCAGCTGGTGGTTTTGCCGATCAAATTTATGGAGATGAAGGCACCACAGGTCTTCCACCATTCTATGGTTTCGATGAAACGCACAGAATTGAGCGAGGAATAGTTACGCCTGGTTTGACGACGGGGCACCGAAGTTTATTGCCGGAAGCATGGGGATATCCTAATTAGAGCGACTAATGTCAGGCAAGTTTAAAGTTAAAGTTTAAAGGGGCGGCAGACGGAGCGCATTTCATGCGCTTCGTTTTCCATTTGTTTAAACAGCCCCAAGCATTTGGTTATCTTATTTCCAAACATTAACAATGTTTACGTAAACAAACTTCGCCTCCCATATGCGAAATATGTTCAAAAGACCTAAAGACTGGCGCCTCGAGTCAACGTATTTATTGAAGTCAGACCAGTGTTCCGCAGCAGCTGAACCTGAGCTTTATTGAAAGCTACGATTGCCTGCGCTTTATTGATGCCGGCTTAAGTAAGATCTCGTTGAGCGTTCAGGACATCGATGTTTAAACCAACGCCTGCCTCCATACGCTTTCTAGCTATCCTGAGTTCTTCTTCTGCGGCTTGGATTTGCACGCTAGCCTTTTCGATTTTTATGTCTGCAACCAAACTCTGATTGTCCTGTGCAGCGTTCAAACGCAATTGCTCAACCGAAATTGCAACAGCTCGGGTGCGAATGGCTAATAATGCCTCATTGAGGATAAGGTCGTAATATCGGTTAGCAGTTTCCAACAAAACATCGTTGACGCTGCCTTTCAATGTGGCACGAGATGCGCGCAGTCGATGCTTCTCTTGCAAGGTCCCAAACAGAACTTTTCCACCTTGATAAGCGTTATAGGTAAATCCGGCAGTAAGCACTTGCAGTCGAGCAGGCAATTTTTTTTACCTGACGTAAGTAGCAAGCAAAAGGGTAGCGAGCCAGCGGTAAATACTGCCAATAGCCAAGCAATGTCCGAATAAGACATTAATGCTGCCTGCTGAGCAACTTGATTTGACATAACGCTGAGCGCCCGTACTACAGCATCTGCATGTGACCAACCTTCATGTTGAAACATCTGAGTCAACTCAGCCAGGCGTCCCATAGCTTCAGTTCCATAAGGAGTAATTTTCTCAACCAAGACGGCTCGGTGGAAATCTGTTCGGCGGGTCAATAGAGTCGCCAGGCAAGCGATGCCAACACTTCCACCAAGTGTACGAACGAGACTTAAAAGAGACGAAGCTGTTTGAATGTCTTCTGTTGGACAGTCACCAACTGCTGCGATCGTCAATGGAAGAAAAACCATAACCACACCCAAGCCGCGCAGAAGACCAGCGACCAAGAAGTTGTCCCACCCCCAGGCAAGAGTCATCGGGACCAACATCCAATTGGATGCTGCAAGCAACAAAAGCCCGGTCGATACCAATATTCGGGCGTCAAGTTTGCCGGTAAATGCACCAATTATTGGAAACATAATCCCGGTCACGATAGCGCTAGGAACCTGAAGAACACCGGCTTGGAACGCGGTGTATCCGAGCATAACTTGAGCGAAGTTAGGAAGAACGTAATTGACGCCAAACAACACGAACCCAATTACACCTTGAAAAAAGACTCCAGTTGCGACCGACCGAAAACGCAGAATCCGTAAATTAACAGCTGGCTGTGCAGTTCTCAATTCATGAGTCAGAAATACAATGAATCCAACAACCGCGGCAATTGAGCACCATACTATTGTTTTTGATGAGAACCAATCATCATCCTGCCCCTTCTCAAGCACATACTGAAATTCAACATGATGCTAAGAGCCGCGACACCGAGCCAATCGACGCGAACTTTCGCACGTTCAAGAGGGTTAACTTCATCCTTGGGAAGATATGTTTGACACAAAATTGTGGAGACAATACCAATCGGTAAATTGATAAAGAAAATCCAGCGCCAGTCATAGTTGTCTGTCAGCCAGCCACCAAGAGTGGACCTACAACGGGTCCGACAATAACGCAAATGCCAAACACGCCTTGAACAAGTCCTTGCATCTCAGGTGGAAAACTCTCAAACAAAAATGCTTGCGCCTTCGCAAGCAATCCACCGCCAAATAATCCCTGCACAACACGGGCAAAAACAAGTATTGGCAAATTGGGCGCAATTCCACAGCCCATCGACGCCACCGTAAATCCAATCACCGAAAAAACAAAATAAGCCTTTTTGCCGAACATACTGCCCAGCATCACTGCCAGCGGCATAGTAATTACGTTAGCGATCGCATAGGCGGTGACAACCCAAGCGGCTTCACTTGTGGTGGCACCCAAATTGCCTTGAATATGAGGTAACGCAACATTGGTGATGCTTGAATCGATCACTTCCATCAAAGCAGCTACTGCCACCCCAACCAGGAGCATCCAGCGGACAATCTCTCCTTTTTGAACCATGCCGACGAAATAACATTCACTTTCCGAGAAACAGCACCTGTAAGCAAGGTTGCGAATCGAATGGTGCGTATTCCGCTGAAAACGATTAGCGCTCAGAATGGATCATCTGCGTACACCTGTTTAGCAATTGATATTTACGACTGGCGGCTTGCGGCTGCCACAGTATGCGGTGGCTCTGATCAACCGCTCAGACTTTCAGACCTCACACTTCTCGCTTATCCAGACTGGGGTTTTGCAAACCAGGATTTTGTGCTGCCAATTGCGCCGCTAAGGCTGGGTTTCCTGCAGCCAATTGAGCCGCCATCGACGGATTCTGCATGGCCAACTCAAGCGCCATCGACGGATTCCGCATGGCCAACTCAAGCGCCATTCCCGGATTACTCGCCGCCAACTGCGCTGCCAGTGCCGGATTACTCGCTGCCAGTTCTGCTGCTAACGCTGGATTGTTAGCCGCCTCTAGTGTTAGTGAAGGATTCGTGGTCAAATCGGCAGCAGAAGCAACTGCTGTTGTATCAGCTGTATCACCTCCACCATGATGGCCGTGACCATGTCCGTGTGCTTTAGCGAGATGATGAAGATGATGTTCGTCTGCCGCCACATCCATGCCGTGATCCATTAGAGCTAAATGCTGTATCGGATCACCCGGATTCTGCCAGGCGCTTTCCTCGAAGACTAGCAAAGAATCAGTGCTGTTGAGCAACTTCACTGCCTCTATTCTTGCTTCGGTTCGCTGTGCCACAGCTTCGGTTGGAATCAGCTGATCTAATTTTTCCGGTGCTGGTTGATTTGATCCATTATTATTGCCGCCCATATCTTTTACCTGTTTTTCGATTGCCATTTGTGCCCGGGGTCAAAGCGTTCAACACTGCTGCGGGTTTCACAAGTCAGGCCTATACTCCTCCTCCACATGATCAGCGTCAAGTCAAGATTCTGTCAAAGTAGCCTACAGCGCTAGAGAAACGTTGGATCGTCGAGCAACTACTAGTCCACTTTGGTTCTTTTGACATTGATCTTTGATAGCTTCGCCAAGCTGACTCAGCTCGTACACACCATCAGTGGTGCGAGGCAATGCATCGGGTGGCTAAGTGCCAGACTGGGTTTACAGACATGGATACTAATATCATGCAACGTAATCAGCTCTTTATTCCCGGTAGATCTAAGGATTTGTAGACAATGCTAGCCAATTCGTCAATTGGGTGTCCTACGAAACTGCACCGTTAAACTCCAGAGCTACTTCTTTTGGATCCAAAACAACTTAGGCGCCGTCAGAAAATAACCACCAGATTTAAAGCGGATTAATCGGTGTAATTCCACTCGCCGTGGAAGCTGTGGCGAGATAAGCTGATCTGTGAAAGCTCTTCGTCGGTAGACGCCCGACCCAGTTCATTAGTAGGAAAGTCATGCACCTGTATCCAACGCTCCTCAACTCTTTACGACAACAACTCTGTGATCATTCTTGCATTTGTCATCGGCCTTGCCGTTTTCTACGGGTAAACATTGCGACACCGGCAACACCGTCGTTGGCACCGCGAGAAAACATAATTATCAAAAAATTCACGAATGATTCCGCTTAAATTTTGGCGGAGCCAGCTAATCTGACGCGGTAGCAGTGTGTCTCGCCCAACTGAGACAACGTTCTAGGAGAAACATGTCAAACCAATTCCTTCGCCTCTTCCTGTCGTTAGCATTTGCGGTGCAGTCTACAACTTCAATTGCAGGGGCAAAGGCAGTACAGGATCAAAAAACAGTTTCCTCTGCTCAAACAGACAACTCTTTAAGTAGGGAGCAGAGAATCTTCCTGAAGCCTGGGCATGAGATGGAGCAGGCTATACCCGAACGCCAGTCACGTTAACAGAGTTTGGCGCAGACGGACAGGTGTCTGTAGGCGCTGTAACGGCTACTTCCGCACCAGTTATCAAAGAGCAAAGAATCACACTATGGCAACACACAAGCGCTGTATCACATCAAAAGCAATTCGGTTCTAATGGCGGAAAAGTACATCCCCGGGGATCACAAAGAAGAGGGAATGGTTGAGAGTCAGCCGCGTTGGGCGGCGACAGTTTTGCATGAACTAGGACATTCCTACGATAGAAACAGTAAGCTAATTTCAGAAACGCAAGCCTTTGCCGAGCTATTTAATCAGGACGCAGCAGCTATGAATGCCAATCAACAACAGCGTTTCGCAAAGGATATCGAGCGAGCGAAACAGGGGAAAAGAGGAGAAGTGTTCGCGAATCTGTTTATGGACCTCATTTGTCAGCAAGCCAATTTCAAGCCACCGCGACCAGACATTGCGCGCGCATTTCCGCGCAGTCTCGCCTTCGTTCAGAAGTATCTGGCATCACACTAAAAAATCGACGACGATTAAAGCGGCAGCGTCAAGACCTAAGCTTAAACACTCGCATCTCAACTCAAGATCAGCAGACCTTGGCGATGCAGCTTGATGCTCTGCGGAAGTATGCCAAAGCAAGGAAGTGGAAGATCGTGTCTGAAGTCCAGGACATCGGCTTGGGTTTGAAGAAGCGGAAAAAACGCGAAGAACTGATGCTGGCTGCTCGCCAAAGAGAAATTGATGCCATACTTGTTTGGAAATTGGATCGCTGGGGGCGCTCTCTGCACGATCTGATATCAACCTTGAATGAGCTGTCGGAGCTACAGGTGGGCCCACCCAAATCGCTGCATTGCGGCCACCGCACACGCTGCAGATCGACCTTGTCCCAGCGAAGGTCACAGGCCTCGCTGACGCGTAGGCATGAGCGTAGATGATAGATATTAACCAACGGTCGCGAAACCCGTTCAGAGGAGCCTTAGAGGCGGTGGATTTAAGTGATCTGATTTCACCAGTCCTCAAATATTCGCTTGATTGAACGTCGGCGGTCTTTCGCGATCAACGAGCGTATGCTCTTATCGAAGCGGAGAGCTACGTTTCTCCTTATGCCACCATTCTAATGTGTCGGCTATCGTTTCCGGCAGTGGCCGAAATTTAAGACCCTCGCGAATTGCTTTGCTGTTATCTCTAGCAAAAACGCCGGCGGCATTTGAGTTTTCGGGAAGCCATAGCGGCAAGTCTGTGAAGCGATTTAGATGATGCTCCAGAAGGGTGTCATCGGAAATCCACACGAAATCTGCATTCGACCCAGGAGGTCCCCTGCAGGAGCTAATCCGAGAGGAAGATCATGGTTTCCTAACCCAAGGTTCGGGCTTTGTTGCAAACGTTGGGTTAGCAGCAAATCCGGAGCTAAGGCTGCAAGGTTAGATGGTCCTTCAAGGGCAGCTGTCCGACTTATTTCTCTTAGTTCTGTCACTGTTATCACCTATTATTAGCGTGGTGTTTTCAACCAATCACGTGTGGAAACTGATTTATGAGGTGCACTGAATCTAACGTTTTTGCACCTCGCTGAGCAAGTCGCAGCATCTAAAAACCTTGCTGAGTTGATGCCACCACTGTAGGAAGAGTCAGAGATTTAAAAGACCATACTTGCTGCAATGCTCTCGATACGGATGCCTGATACTGCCGAAAATTATTCTGTTATATTCAAGTCGACTGAACTCGTTGAGGTCTGTGGCAGATAGCCGCCTTTTGAAAACAGCGATTTTAGCGACCCTCCGGTGAATCCAAAACTATATTGTCCCGATGGAACAAATAATCTGTTGACGCTTCGCCCGGCTAGATTGCCGCTGCAAGCTTGCTCTAATTGCGGTACCGCATAGTTCCCCTGCTGAGGCGGTTGAGCATATTGCACAATCGTATCGTGTGACTGCTCGCCAGTCGCTCCGCTTGTGCCCGGTGCCGGGTCATTATTATTGACAGCAGCACTCGCCGACGCTCCGCTCATATCAAATGATTCGGAATACTCGTTGAAGTCACTGGCGTTTTGACTGAAAACTGGCTGTCCGATGCAGGCAGCCAAGCCAATGCACGCGGACATGATTTGGAATTTCCGAAAATTTGAATTCATTGTCGAGTCCTCGTAAATGGAATGAACGTTGCGATCAGAATCAAGCTCCCCAAATGTTTTGGGCTGGCTTAGCAGCGGTAGTGACAAACTGTTTCAATGACTCTTCTTTTGATCTAAAAGCGTTTGCTTGATGGACCATATTCTTTTGTTCGAACAACACGACGAAAGCTCGAATTAACGGCAGAAGTTGTGGTTCGTTACCATCGCATTTAGACAGATTCGACAGCGCAGCGGCTGAAAGCATTTCGGCTTCTCTTACGTTGCCCAACTGAATCAGATCGCAGATCGAATGATAATCTACGAGCGCACTTGTTAAGAACTCACTTGGCTTTTGATCCGAGCAAGATGCCGATCTAGCCTTACCCAAAACGGAGCTGAGAGCGCTTTTCGGCACGGGTGCACCACGACGAGCGCTGATCGTTTGCTGCTCGAGTGTCTGATTAGTGCGGAAGGCGCCCTGATGGGGATCAACAAAGCTTTTTTCATCGCGACGTTGGTGAGTAGAAGCTATAATTGCACTCAAAGAGAGTTGTTCTACAAATTCTCTCGCCGGGCTGCACTGATCTGTTGGACCTTGCAAGCTGAACGCATCATGCGCCGGAGTCATACTGAAAAACGCATGACGTCTAACTTCTGGTTGAGCGCTGGACTGAATAACTTCACCGGAAACACTTTCTTGTCCAAGTTTCAATTGCGTTTCTGCTGTACTTTGTGAAAGCAGATTTGGTTGTTGCAACGAGATAGTGTCAGATTGTACTTCCTTCGAACGAGCGCCGACTTCATTCTGAGTCTGCTCATATTGCGGTCTAGCAAACTGCGGTTGTTCTAAGGGAGTTTGTTCAGGCTGCGCTTGTTGATACTGTGGTTGTGAGAATTGCGTTTGCGAGTACTGTGGCTGTGTAGCTTGTGTTTGTTCCGACTGCGCTGAACTAATAACCGAAGAAGGCGCCACCACATTTGCAGATGCGGTTTGCTCGCTATAGACGCGCTCCAAGGTGTTGCCTGAAACTTGTTGCGGGGCGGTGGCTGAAGTATTGTAAGCAGCGTTAGATGTGTCAGTTCTTGCACCCGCTGCGTAGCTGCCATCAAAAGGATTGATTACTCTATTGGATGTGGGCGAAGAAGTATCGTCGCCGTTAAGAGCTGCGAATCTGTTGTCTTGAGAATCGTTCGGTACGAATGTTTCGTTGCGATCGTATTGAGCAACGCTTGCGGGTGTAGAAACTCCGTCACTGAAGTTCGGACTGGAAACCAACGAATCACTTTGATTATAAGTTGTTTGTGGAGCGCTTAATGACTGTACAGGTGCATCACCAACGATATCGTTGTTCGCCAACATGTAATGATTGGGGCTCTGAGAACTATCGTTCCCAGAATAGTTGGTCATCAAAGTGCTAATGTCAGCTGCAGCTGCAGCTGGAGCCTGAACGGCAGCTGAATTGCTCTCGCGAGGAAGATCCTGTACGCCAGGCATAAGGAGACCAAGCAATCTGCTAGAGCCACCATTATCCGAAGCTTGTACCGGTTGACTTCCGAAGTTGTATGAAGATGAATGAAATGCGCCACTGGCGTCTTTCGTCATCGATAGCGTATCGCTCGGGTGATTTTGGCTGTCACTGTGGTCGATGCTCAAAGAATTTGCGTCACTCGTAATTAGGTATGAATCAAACCCCTGATTGTTTGCGTTGGCCAAACTTACGTGAGTAGCTCCGCCAGGCATTGTTGATACATTTATCGTTTGCCCATCTGCAAGAAGACCTTGACCAGTCGAGTCAAGACTAATTGGAACATTGTTGCTGTCATAAAATGATTTACCGTCTGCTCCGACCATCAAACCGGAAGCGATTTGAGCACCTGGCTGACCATTTACTGTAGTTTGTTGCATGCCACTGCTTGTGGTAGCACTATTGGACGCCTCCGACTCCGTTAACTGGCCACCGTTGTATGCCACCATCTCAGTACGTCCATTACTCGAGGCAGTATAGAGTTGACCGCCGTTTGTTCCTTGCTCAACTGTTAGTTTACCGCCAGGGAAGTCGATAGACCTTCTCTGTCCATCGTCCATTCCATCCAGTGGCAGAGATTTCACAACGCCACCATCCATAGTGCTTACATTTAACACTGGCTTGCCATTCGCATCGAGCTCTCTAGTGAACATGTGGCCGTCAGGACCGCCGCCTCCGACAACAAAAGTGTTGTCTGGTAATTCTCGAGCCCCGCCGTCTGTTGAAACCGGAGGTGCTGCAGCGACTGGTGTGACTGTCCCGTCTCCAGTCATTCTCGGCGACGAAGAAGCAGCCAGAGCTGTCATAGCCGTGATAACTGAGGAATTTCCGTTGTTCGAGGCACCGCTTCCACCGGCACCAGCATTGGCAGCCGTTGGCTGACTTAGGCCGGTCCCTGGAGCGGTAATGGCAGCATTACCAGCTGGATTTCCGCCTAATATTTGTCCGAGTTGTGGATTGTTAACTCCTCGACCATTTTGCGACGCGGGTTTGCCCTGTTGACCGCGCGACTGGCTCGCGCCACTTCCTTTGGCGCCGCTGCCGGCTTGCCCCTGTCCTTGACTGGCTTTTTGTGTTGCTTCGGTGCCTGCTGCTTTGACCAGACCGGCGAAGTCGAATGCGTATTTAACTGATGATGTAGCAAGAAAGTTTAGAGCAGTAGTGATGATGGTGCCGCTCTCATCAACGCCTTTAAAACACGCCATCAGCATGATCGTCGAGTTCCAAAACAAGCTCCAAAAGCACACAGTCACTACGCCTTCAACCCAGTTTCCAAAAGCGCTTCGGAACACTGGTATCGGCCATGCCCACAAACCAGCAACCACTGGTCCGACAAAAAAGAGATAGAACAAATAAGCCATCTGGAATGCACAAAGGATGTTCCAAGCGCCCGTCAATGCCGCGTTTCCACCGAAGGAAATAGCGCGAGCAGCCATAGCTCCGCCTGGCATACCTTCATCTTGTTTGTTATTTTGCTGATCGTACAGCCCCGTGCATGGATCTTCCTTCTTGTTCTCCAAAAAGTATTTTTCAAAGTCAGCTTGCGAGTTAACGGCTCCGGAGGGCCAATTTTGGCCAATGCCGGCATTGCTGTTGATATTTGGTCCACGAGTAGGAAATGCTTTCACCTGCGAACACAACGCATCTTTGTACATATTGGAGTTGAAAATTCTTTGATACTCGCTCGCAAGCGTGTAGGTGATCGAATTAGAAATATCGATACCCCAGTTGACGATTAGAAACGTTGCTGGAATCAAGAATATGCAGATTACGCTGCGCAAGATACCATCGAAGGGATTTGTCGCGCCACTTGATGGATCGTCCAACACAGGATTGCCGGCGTTGGCTATTGCCTTCACTTGTGCGAGTATAGCGCCTGGTAAAAGAAGCAAGATTCCGATGGGAACAAACAACTGATTACGGATCTTGTTCCATTGATTGCCGTCTTGGCTTGTGAAATTCTGCATGAACTTGCTACTGTAATCAATAGCGCTGGCAGCCTGGTTTTTTGCAACATCGCCCATGTCATTCGCGGCTTCAATGCCTTGTGCTTGCTGAGCGGCTTGAGCGGCTTGCGCGGCATTGCCCGGCATTTGTACTGTCTTAGCAGCGTGATGTGCTGCTAGTGCAGTTTGTTCTGCCGCTTGAACATTTGACAGCGGGTCACCATTGCTTGGCGATTCTTTTGCCATTTCGTTTAACAGTCCAGCCATCTGCGACGGAGTGCTAAATGCAGCGGTTGCTTTGAGTGTGTTTGGGAAATGTGTTAAAAACGGACCACCTGGCCAGGTTCCTGGGTTGCAAATTACATTTTGTTGTTTTCCGTCTGGCCCGATGATAGTGCTACCGCCCAACTCTTGAGGCAGAAGATATTGCATTTCTGGATTTTGTTTCGCCCACTGGACCATCTGCTCATTGATCGAGCCTCTACCTGAGTTCTGAATGATGCTGGCAACGCTGGAGACACCACTCATTGCACCTGAAAGACTGCTTAAACTGCCTCCGGCACCGGATGTAATGGAGCTGATACCGCCCGGAGTACCACTACCGCTCGATGAACCGCTACCGCTCGATGAACTGCTACTGCCCGATGAGCCGCTACCGCTCGATGAGCCGCTACTGCTCGATGAACTGGAGCCAGAAGAACTTTTGCCATCAGAAGAATTTTTCTTATCAGAAGAACTTCTATCGACCGCCGAAAAGCCTTCGGCACCAAAAGTGCCACCAAGAAAAGGTATGTTTGCCTGTTGCCCGGAGTGATTGTCTTGTGCGTAAGCACCAAGGTGAAGACTGAAAACAAACAAGAGAGCAAGAGTATGTAGGCTGACTTTAGTGAACATTTCACCACCTGGAGCTATCAGTAGAATCAGAGGTTAGGAGAAGTCTTGTCTTTGATGACACATCATTGCCAAAACTCATTCTGAATACAGAATACTGACAGCACTCGGTATAGCTCCGGAACAGAGTGTGCACTTTTTGGGTAAGCAGCTCAGAATTAAGTCTATGCAGTGATATGCGGTTATGCGGTGCGACTAGCGCTTCCGCTGCCGCCATTGCTGCTGGTCGCCTTGAGCAATGAATCCACCATGTCACCGGGTCTGAAATCTAACGCCATAAACGGAACGTAAGTGAGCATTACGGTGAAAGCAAGGAATACAATCGGCTCCCATGGGCTTTTAGGATCGTACTGCCCCATTTCCATAAGCCAGTGAATTCGTGTGGACATGCACAAGAGAATGACGCACCACCAAAATCTCCAGAGCACAAGATTGAACAATCCTTCCAGCCAGCTCGAAAAAACAGTTCTGAACAGGGTTCCCACTCCGCTTGGCCAGGCAAGGAATGCAGCACAGATTGGTCCCAACAAGAACAAGTAACTTACCATCACTACTTGATAGGCACAGAGAACCATCAGCGCATAGTTCAATAGCCCAGATATGGCACCGAATCCGGCGCGAAACGTCGCCTGCGCACCCGATTCTTGATTTTGACTATCTTGAAATTGTTTCGGCGTTTGCTGCCCATTAGGATGGAAAAGAGAACCTGCCCATCCGTTGATTTGATCTGCTTGAATAAATTGGGTTACTTCGTTTGTCAGTGAATTTCCTACATCGATTGAATAGCTGACGATCAGTTGGGTGGCTGGTATCAAGAATAGTGCCACCAACGACCTCAAAATTCCATCTAATGGATTCGCCATTCCGCCGATAGCTAGGTCCATAATCGGATTACCAGTATTGGCTATGGCCTTTGCTTGAGTCAAAACCGCTCCGGGCAAGAGGAAAAGAATTGCCATTGGCACGAAAACGCTTTTCCACATCTGTTGCACCATCCAAACCGCCTGAGAAAGAGTTTTCTGTTGCGCGTTTGCACTCGTAGCCGTTGCGGCTCCTTCATTGGCGACATTGATTAACATACTTTGAACAGTTTGAGTGTTAGAGCCAAATTGGGCTTGCGCAGAGTCTCCGGTCGAATTTGCGGTCTGTTGCATCTTAGCTTGCAACTGAGCTTGCGATGTATGCATCGACGGATTATTTTGTTCTTGCGCTCCCTGATAAGCTGCATTTCCTTGGATCGCCAGGTTAACAGTGTTACTTGTGTTGGACGCACCGTTAGTGATCCAGCCAGGTAAGCCGATCGGCATAGCGGGGTTGGCAGGTGCCGAAAGATGGGTATTGTCTAGCAGTTGAACCGATATGTACGGCAATCTGCTTGGTGGTCCCCATTCGCCGACGACTCCAACTCCGCCTGGTCCCTTATACTCGGTCATCAAGTTATGATGCGGAAGTTGCGGTGGTGTCTGCGAAGCATTGGTTTGTTGAGCAACCGTTTCGGGTTTTTGCCCTTGAACGCTGGGCGACATGCCAGAATCGGTCATGCCTGGCTGCATAGTCGGTCCGTATGTTTCACCCTGGTCAGATCCGCTCTGTGTCGTTGTACTTTCCGATCTAGCTTCTAGCCCTAAGTGAGGTGCGTCCTGGTTGTACCAGCGGTTTAGATTATCGACAAAACTTCCAGTCCACGTTGTGCCAATTTGCGCTGCCTGCCCCGCCATACTAGCCCCTTGTCCAATCTGAGCAGAACCAGGATTGAACCAACTATTAATATTGGCAAAAGACCATGTTGAACTGCTTTGTGATGATTTCGATGGGAAGCTATTACTCGAACCATTTTGCCCCGCCTGCGATGCCGAATTCTGCGGACCACTTACTTGAGATGATTGCGAAGTTGAATTATTCCCTGAACTGTTGGACCCGCGTTGCGATTTAGAACTCTGAAGCGATTGCGAATCTGATTTCTGCGATACATCACTCGCACCGTAGTCTAGGAAGCCGTTCTTAGAGAACGCCTTATTTCCAGAGCTTACTAAAAGTCCGATCGCCAAACCGATCAATAGTGACCGTTGCGACAATTTTTTTGAGAATCTGTTTGATTGAAAGAACATTCAAGCACCTGGTGAAGTAACTTAGCTGTGATTAGCAGTACGCCAAAGGTGGAAGACCGACGCCGAAGTCGTTGATTTCAGTTGCGACTAAAACCGAACGCCGAAAGTAGCAATCATCATCAGCAGTTGTATCTACTGTAAGCGGCGGGTTGCTCTGCATCGAAACAATAGGCGGTCGTTTTTTAACCGCTCCCGACATCTTTTCAAAAAACTGATTAACATTGGAACGCTCATTCATTGCTGCATCCTCGCTAGTATCTTCGTGAGATTCTTTTTTTCTTCCACTCGCCACAAATTACTTCGGGCAAAATGCACGATGCCACCATGATTGCTTGGCATCTGGGTCCGGCACAGCGATTACTTCCACTCCCTTGATGGAATCGTGACCAATGGCTTCGATATTCTCCTCGCAAATCGCCACTACTTTTGGTGCCACTTCAAGCACATCATTTTGAACCAATTCTTTTTCTTGAATCTCCGTACCTACATCCACTGATCGTCGACTCTCTATTTCAAGCAGTTCAACCTTGTGCTTCAACTCTTGCAGATCGGAAGCCATACTCTGGAATCTAGACTCAAATAGATGTATCTTCTCTACGAAGTTACTTTCAACGCCACTAGACACAGGATTGCTCAGTAGATCGACGCAATCGACCATCCATTGTGGACCATGAGGTCCCATCATTTTATAGCCACTCAAGTGACCCATCTTCAGTAAGCGCTGTACTTGTCGACCAGATTTACCTAATATTTCACCAGCTTCAGCAACAGAGCAATACTTTCTTTGATCGACTCTCGCATCTTCAGCTTCGGTCATCGGATCGAATGACATTTTTTCGCTTCTATAACCGGAATTTTCTTGTTCTTCGACATCCCATTCATTTGTACATGCTAGATTCTGCGCAGTTTCTGCAGATTGCGTATCCATATTGTAATGCTCCTTTTGATACATCAGTTTTCTTGTCGTCATCAATATCTGGTGGCGGCAGTCGGCGAATCGCCTAAACTCTCTGTGGAAACTAATGTAAGAAATTGGTGTGAAATAAGACCGGAACTATTTGTTTCATTTTTGTGTAAGGCAAAGTAATTGGTGCTGCGCAAATCATTACTAGAAAAATCTGGCATGTTCGCCTATGCAACGATTAGTCTTCGCTGCACCGATTGATGGATCGAAACAAAGTACACAAAATTCACAGCACTCAAAGCAGCAGCTTTACCAAAGACTCAACCATGTTTGAGTCAGAAGCAGACTTCCAGGACAACGTCCTGCTTCACGACCAGGACTCGAATGAATAGGGTTGGAGGTCGTGATGGGTGCGCGACCATAAGTCTCTGCCGCTAAGAGTTCCCTCTTGGTTCATCCGAGCTCGCATATTTTTATAGTTATCCAACAGAATCGCGAGTGCTTCGCAACTAGCATTAAGCACTTCAATTTGATGGCGAATTGTCCATAAATAGTAGACTTCGGCTAGTTCATGTTTCCCAGATGCGTGGTATAACATAGCCAAATTCGCTATCGCAAATCCAATATCCGCGTTATTGCGATGACTAAGTTTCTGGTAGACAGACAACACTTCCAGGCACAGAGGTTCGGCTAATTCATATTGACCTTTGGCGTAATAAACTTCGGCGAGATCGTTCAAGCAGTTTGCAATATTGCGATGAATTCTAGTGCCGGTTCTTTTTTCCATCACCATTAAAGCTTTCACGCAGTACACTTCGCACTGATCGTAGTTTCTGGTGGCACGATAAAAGTCGCTGATCCTATCCAATGTCATTACCAAGCGGATATCAGTTTCCTCAAAGAACGCCGTCTCTCTTAAAGCAGCAATCCACATTCTTTCAGCGGTCAACAAGTCGCCCACTTGCATGGCTTTTTCCGCAAGCTCACGACAGCGCAGCCAACCTTCATCATCGCGATCCACTTCAATTTTAAGTGTTTCGTACTCGCGATTTTTTTGCAGAAAATTGAATCGTCCGGTGCTGCCGTTGGTTTGGAGGTTTGCAAGAGCGCTAAGAACAAAATTCATGGCTGATCATCCAATTGAGATTGAGGGAAGCAAGAAAAGGTTCGAACAGAGCCAGTAACTTGGTTGAAGTTGAGCAGTGCATTGGCTGAACACAGCATATTTCTTGCCCCCCTAATATCTCCGGAATTATTTGTTTCTTTTTCGGGTAATCATGTTATTTGCACCGAACTAGTCGCTTGCTCGGTCGCTCCTGTCATTCCGGCCTTTTAGATATCACAGCGCCTTGATTCGATTCATGGTTAGTGCGCAACTACTTCGAACGCTGGAATGTTTCCAGCGAAGAATGCGATGCCGTCCACGTCACTGAATTCGGTGTCAAGGCGACAGAAAAACAATGTGAGAAAATGGAACTGCCGGAGCTTCCATAAACGCCGCTCCGCTGCTGTAAAAGTTTACTTTTGTGGTGGTGTATACGGACACCGTCCGCCTTGGCCGCCACCAAGGAGAGCTTGGACAAACTGTTCCGCGGTTAGACCTAGCGTTGCCTGCAAAACTTTATCGACACAGTAGTCGGAAATTCTACCTGTTGGAACTGAAGTACCTGTTGAGGCTGGACCAAGGAGTCCTTCGGCGGCGGGGAATTGGGCAAGGGCGGGGCTATCCATCACTCGAGCGGGGAAGCTGACATCACCGCCTTGGGGAAAAAGGCTACCTAATGAAAGCGGGTTTGAATCTGTTACCTTCAGCCCAGCATTGAAATTATCGAAACCGTTGGCCATTCGCATTTACCTCTAGAATCGGAAGTGTAATAAAACCTACTCGCCAACATGATCTTTCGCATCGGATCGCTGGTTCTGCCTAGCTTAGCTAACCGTCGTAAATTTGAAAGGAACAGGTTGTGAATTTTGCGTGTCACTGATTCCAGAGTCGCAAGTGTTTCGCTTGGTAATAATTGAGATGATGTCGATGTCCTTGGGCAACGCCAGCGCTGTGCCACGATGTTGTTTATACTGAAGATGTCGATTAGGAGTCACATTTTGCCCGAGCACGAAGCCGTTGTTTATATCATTGATGGAGCGGGCGACTCCGGATTCACGCCCGTGATAATCAGAAGAGTCCTGGTTTGATATTTTCTGCAGCAGATGGGATCGCCTCAACAAATACTACACCGAACAGGCTCGATGACCTTGACCGCCCGCATACGAACGCCGTTAACGAAAAATACACAAACTGTTCCGTTCTTATAACCCTGTATTTTCCTAAATTAACCATATCAAACGCTTTGTTTGCCTTAGATCAGCTAAGTCGCCTATCCACAACGATTTTGTTGATGCAATGCTCTGATATGGAGTACGTAAATGACAAATGGTTCCGACAGAAAAGACTCAATACAGCTTTCGTCGATTGCGCGTGTGTGTCCTCCACCAAAGAAAGTACAGTCGTCCGCGCTGATCGCCTCAGCGTGGAATCAGCCATCTGTAACTACATCATCTCAAGCTTCAGCGCGTGTGTCACTTGGTGATGAACGAGATTCACAGACACGAAAGAAATATTTTCGATCCGTTGAGAAAAAACCTTTCCCCTCTCGCACTTTCACTGTCACGCCTCATTTCGACTTTATGGCGGTGTCAGACCAAGCAACAGTTTATTTTCTAGAAAGTAGCCCAATTGTGTCGCCGACAAAAGATGTTGGCAAACCAATCAGTCTTGAGTTGACTAAAGAAGAGTATGAAGCTGTGTTGACTCAGTTCAAGTCTACATTTGACTTGGACATGTCGCCTCCACCAAAGTCGCCTCCACCAAATTTTTACAACACGTTCAAAGTCGCGGTCGCAAAACCATACTCTCCAAAGAGCCAGGCGCCATCTTATTATGCGACAAAGAAAAATCGCTCCGACATAGTTTTTGGTGACACCGCCAGCCACCATGTTCCGATCAACATCGCAGGTGGTGCCACAAATTGATCAAGCGCAAGAAATCACGTGACTACCAACCAAATCCATGATGGGTTACTAAATGAACACTCCGATCAATTTATCACATCGATTCCCAGTTGGTACATGTCTTGGCTTGATTAATGATTTTAACAATCTCAAAAACATGCAATACCTGTCGAACCGTTCACGGATCAATACCAGTGGCTTTGCGTTCAAAGCAATTTTTGCAATCACGCTGTGCACCACCAGTGGCCAAATTGTGCAGGCGCAGTCAGCACAACCCTATACGACACTGAAAAATCCAATGCTCTCAAGCGTACCTCAACAGCCACCTTACACGGTGCCAGAGCCAGGAATGCCTCCGCCGATAGGGGATGGTATTACGCCGGCTCCAATATTTCCTGGTGACACCCAGCTCCCAGCTCCCGTCGGCAGCGGTCAAGCAGATCCTGGTTCTGGCACTAACTTTCCAACCGTTGCAGGAGATACGTATAAAGCACCGATTCTCGTGAAAGGAAGCAGGCGTGGTGAGACACTAATGCAATTCACGGAACAGCATGACTATCCCAACGTAAAATACATCATGATACAAGGGAAACGCTATCAATATATTGATCGTGATTCGCCGGCAATTGGCAATCCCAAAAAACCAAACAATTGGATTTATGGCGGGCTACCCACTGTGCAGGTATTATCTCGCTATCTGATTATGATCGCAGTTGTAGTTGCCACCATTTTGATGGCATTTGCAGCTTTCGGCATGGTATTGGGTGAAGAGAATGCAGGGGCTAGAGTGATTCGCACCGCTGGCGGTTTCATGCTCTTGCTCATGGCTTTTACTATTTGGAAAATAATCTTGGCCAACTTAGCAGGTCTAAATGATGCAGGACCGTGGGACGCAAGCAGCAACAAGCTGCCACCGCAGATTCTCTTACCCGACCCTGCCCCGCGACAGGAACTTCCGCAAGTGCCGACAACTCCTCCGCGTTCAGGATTACCGGTTTACCCAGACAGCGGCAACTGATCTATCAGTCTCTTGTTCCGCATTTTCTTAGCTACTCAGAGGTTGTGAGACGTAAAGTTACCCCAAGTACACCAACGGTTCCGAACAATGATCAAACACATTTTTCAAGTTACATTCTTAGTTACGGTACAAGGTATTAGCTCTACAGCTCCGGCCCTGGCCGATGGCATGGACTTCTTCTTTCACAACACTCCAGGGGGTGTTGAACAACCACGAATCGCACCTTTTCCAAAATTTCCAGTCTCGAACCCGGCAGACAAAGCCAAAGCTCAACAGCCTTCTCAACCTCTAAAGGTGGGTATCACAAAAAATTCTACAGCGGTCACGGAGAGCGCGATGCCAAAGCAACAGGCGCTCGTTTGGTTCGAAAAATTTGACGATATCATTTTCACGATGGGACCAAGCGACCATGAGAAATACATTCTCAAACGACCGATCAATCAAGAGGTCGAACGACTCAATGAATGGATCGATGCCACTAATTCATTGGCGAGAAAGTATCGTTTGATCGCAAAACGAATCAGGGCAATGATACCGTCTCAATCAATAGGCGATATGAAAGAGTTTCAGATAGAATCGGCAAACTGGTACGACGACAATGCTCATATGTGTGAAGAACTCACGGCTCCGCGCCCACCTGCAAAAACGTATGAAGAGCTACAGCGAGCATATCAAAGTTTCATGACGCGTACCAACAATCTTGCTGAACTCTCAAAAGCTATCGCTCAATTCAATACAAAGCTTAGAGAAAAATATGATGTGCACCCACCTAAGTACACAGATGAAGCCGCTAAATACGTTGATTCGGTTGCGCACAACATCAAAGAAAAGTAGATAAAATCTATGACGATCCGATTTCAAAATATAACTTTCAATCAGCTCCCTAAAGTAAAAGAATTACTTGAAGGTTTATTGTCCAAGGTCGCACACTTTCTTTTCTTAATACCTGTGGCTACTATGATTGCAGGTTCGTCTTTCGCTCTGGCTCCGCCATATTCGTTCGCTCAGCCGACTCCACTACCGGCTCCGCCACCAGCTGATTTTGCACCCACCAATTATGCCACTCAGTTTGCCGAGCAAAACGACGGTGCTTTCAGTCCGGAGAACATCTTAAGAGGCACCATCGATAATCTGCTCGCCCCATTGGGTGGGGCCTTTAACATTGTGCACGATATGGTTTCCGCGGCTTTCAGTGCCATCATCAAACCGATCGGACAAATCACAGGCGCTATTCTCGCCATGTTCATCAAAGAGGTGATGAAACCACTCACCACTTATCTGATGGGAATTTTGCAATGGTTCGTTTTAAATCCAAATATCCCTTTGGCGCTGGACAGCGGCGGAGCAGTATCCAATAACGAAATAACAAGTGGGCAGATCAATCCTGTTGCCACACCACAAAAGTCAGATCCCACATTGCACAATTTGCAGGTACTGACTGAGCAAATGAAAACAGTGGCATTAGACTTATCGCTGGTCTTGTTTGTTTTTGCGATCTGGCGAAGATGGCTTGAGGGCGCCTTCAGAAGAGGAGACAGTCTCATGGGTCCCGTGGGACGCCTCATTTTCACCATGACCCTAATTCTCACTTGGCGCGAGATCTACAAGTATGAATTGATGATTACGAACGAAATGGTGAAAGCCATTTTCTTCAATACGCCAGTCGAATTTGAGCTACTGAATTCAGCATTAGTCGATGCGATGCTTGGCGCTATTGCCGCTGGCAGCGGCTTAGCTGTTGAGGTATTTGCTCCAGTTATAGGTCTTGTCGGAGGGTTCGCCGTAGGCAGCGCACCCGGAGCTGCAATTGGTGGCGCTATTGGTGCCGTTATCGGTTTCATTGGATTAGTAATGTTCGCCATTTTTGGTGGAATTCTAATAGCACAGATGTGTTACTTGCTTGTTTTGAAGGCAATTCAAACAGGTCTGCTAGTGGCGCAATATGTATTCGCCCCTATATTCCTCGTTTGTTTTGCATCACCAGATACTGAGCACATCGCCTCTGCTTACGTCAAATCGTTTATTGAAGTTAGCCTCTGGACTTTTGCCTGGTTAGGATTGTTCAAGATTATGGTAATCGTGCTTGCATCCCAAGCCACCTGGGGCAAGATCTTGATCGTCATCGGTCTTTTGCAAATTATGATTTCGATCCCGAAGTGGATAGGCAGCGCACAAATCAGCCCTGCTTCTGATTTTATCAACCCTAAGATGATCATGGGAATGCTAAAAGAAGGAACAAAGAGAGCTGCAGAAGTAGCCACAGTAGGATCTATGGCTGCAGCAGGCTGGCAAATGAATGGGAAGTACGGTGCGACGGGTGATGGCTTGAGTACAACGCTGAGTTTCGCGACACCAGGATCGCCAATACCCCCAATCGGAACCAATGATTCACCGTTTGTGGTCGTACCGCCAACGCCTTCAGGTGGTGGAGGAGGTGGTGGTGCAGCTGGAGGGACAGGTGGAGGAGCTGGACAAGGTGGACCGACAATAAATTCAGGAAACGGGAGCGCAACGGGTTCGCAGCCAATTGCAGGCGGCCCACCGCTAAGGGGAACACCACAAAATCAATCGACGGGGGGAGGAATTCTACCCAGTCCGGGATCGCCACCACTAACCCTAGCTGGTGGTCCAGTTTCCGAATCGCCACCGGCTGGCAACGGTTCTTCTCCTGGCAGTACAACGGCAACGGCGGCGAATGGTGGCACTGCCTCTGGTGCTGGCAATGCACCTGGTGCTGGCAATACTGTCGGTACTGGCAATACACCTGGAGCCGGAATAACTCCTGGTGCCGGTAATCCATCTGGTGCTGGCAATACACCCGCACCACCTGCCATGCGAGGGGCTTCACCGACGCGAGAAAATCGGATTGCAGCGGCAGAACTTCTGCATGAACAGGCGGAAATTAATGACATCCAGGCTCAAAAGCGGTTTAGCGCAGCAGAACAACAGCGCCCGGGTAGCCGATCGACCCACAATGCTCACCTAGACATGCTCGCCGCTCAAAAAACAAGAGAAGCAGCTTACCAGAGAATAGTAACTCTCGAGAATAGCCCAGATGAGCATCCCAGCGAAGATTCCGGCTCCGAAAGTCCGACCTCTCCACCGCTTGCTCAATCGCCGTCTGACGCCACCCCAGCGACAGGCGGCTACCCAACGCCATCATGGGCACCTCTTTATACAGCTCCGGAAGTACCGTCTCAGGAATCAGTTTCGCCAAACGCTAACAGTCCAATTGATGCTGCTGTTATGCCATGGTTTCAGCAGGCTGCTGCAGGGGCAAGGCAACTTACACCAGGCACTCAAAACTCAATCAGTTTGGACACAAACGGACGAGCATCTGCGATTTACGATCAAACGGCGCCAATACAAACTCGAGCCGAACTTGGTATGGCAGCTGGATTGCTCGAAGCCAATGCTCGCAACGGCGGATTCCAGGCAGCGGCAAGGCAATCAGCACAACCAACGAAATTGGAAAAGGCGGGCGCGGCACTTTGTTTTGGTCGAAATGGTGTCGGTCACTTCCATGACACCGAAAGAGGCAAAGAAAGAACACGACAAGAGATGATAGCCGGTACGATGCATTACATTACCGGTGGTCGGGACGGCTCTGACAATGCGGTTTCAAAATATCTAACCCAAACTCATGGGCGATATGGAGATGGCACTGCAGATAGAGGCACTCATGTTCAGAACGATTTGAAAACCTTCGGTTTTTTGGCCGGCGAATCCCACAGGGCGACGAGATACAATCCAACAGTAGATGCTCAGACAGATCCCAAAATAGCCACACGAATGAAAGCCGGTCTGGCGAGATACATGGATCGCAGATTCGAGAACGAAGGGAAATTGCCAGGTTCGTATAGTTTGGATCACGCGATCGCCTTTGCCCAAGCAGCTCCAGTTCACACTGCCTGGGGTGCTCACGCTGTAGCCTCGGCGCATGGAGATGATGCTGCATACCATAACCCCGATCTAGTTGACTCGGTTGCCAGTGTTGGAGCGGAGCTTGGTGGAACGCCGCGTGATGCTTACACTGGAGCTCTTGGCGCCATTAAGTTTCAGGCACAACACCAAGGCGGAAGCTGGAGCGATGCCGCAGCCAGAGTCATGGAACTCAAGCACTGGGGCTTTGGTGGCAATCAACTGCTGGATTCTCGTATCGCCGCTGCTCATCAAATGCGCCGAACACAGAATCTGCCTTGCAACAGAAATCTAATCATGCAAGATTTAAACGAAGTAACACGTGTGGCTAATGTGTCCCAGGGCAATTCTTCAGATGGTGGCGGTGGTTCGCATCCCTCAGGTGATGATAGTCCATCCCCTTCAGGTGGTCCGCCATCTGGTAGCCCGCCTCCTTCAGGTGGTCCACCTCCTTCAAATGGTGGTACGCCACCAATCACCCCACCCCCACCTCCTTCGGGTGGTTCCGGTTCTTC
This sequence comes from Candidatus Melainabacteria bacterium, assembly GCA_003153555.1. Classification (GTDB taxonomy): domain Bacteria; phylum Cyanobacteriota; class Vampirovibrionia; order Obscuribacterales; family Obscuribacteraceae; genus PALSA-1081. The sequence goes on from PLZS01000121.1 coordinate 26,743, forward strand.
AGGTGGTGGTACGCAGTCAACCAACCCACCCCCATTCATTTCGCTAGATGGAGATTGACGTTGTGAGGAGCTGCCCCCACCCCCTGAGCCGCCGCCTTTACCATTTTATGATCCAGGCCCCGCGGAAGGCCACCCAGACCCCCCAACCCAGTGGCATGCTGACAACTACCATTCGTGGGGTGACGGCGACAGCATCCAATAGTCTTTAAATTATCTCAATAACTACTTTTGTGCACCAGGCAATGAAACGAAGAATTCACGAAACTTGCTGTAGCCTCAGAAATCACTTTAGATTCTTAGCAAGAAATTCTGCCATGAGCCTCACGCTGGCCTCGCTTTCGCGGGGATTCGCAATAACCTAACTTTGCCAACCCCGATGCCATGTCTGTCATATCGCTTTTGTTTCCAGCACCCCAGCCACCACCATGTATACACACCACCACAGGCAGTGGCCCTGCGCTGCTGGCTCGTCTGAATAAATCCAGGTGCAGTGGTCTGCCAGCGACCGTCGCATAACAAATATCGCGCGTGACTGATACATCTGAAACCGACTGAGCGACGCCTCCTAAACGGGAGCCGCAGGCAAAGCCGATCAGTAACGTGGCAATGAGCGTCTTTGCTACATGCACAAACTTACTTCCTTCATTACACTTAGCGGGCAAAATCGAACGTCAAGAATCATTCTGCGTTGCCTGCCAATTTTGATTGATATTCTGCACTTCGCTTTCGAACTGCTTCTTTCGCTGCTGCCTTCCTGGACATTCGTTCAGGATCACCAAGAAATAAATCAAGAATGTCGTCTACAGCCTCGTCTGGAGTAGACCACTGATTCTTAAAGTCTCCCGGACCTGGGGTAGGTGTGTGATCCTGAGCATACACATGCCAGTATTGCCCATCAGAATAAAGCACCACACTTGGTGCATCGATATCGACGCCTTCGAATGCCGTCTCATAGTTCGGAATACTATTTCCTGCTGTGGTCGTTGGTTTTCCAACGCGCACTCCATGCTCCCACGGGTGCTCATCAGGAAAAGGAGGACATATAAAAAGTCCTGCAGTCTTCAATCGTTGCAAATAACGTTCTTCAATTGCCTTCATATACTTCGTCCCACTTTAATTCGATTATTACTCTACTACTTTCTTATAAATAGCTCTACCAGACCAGTGCTTGAAAAACTCTTTAGTCGTTAGCTCGTATTTCGTTCCTTCCCACGGATCACGCACGCGCAAATTTCCATTTTCACTCATTCCATCGATAACAATTGTATGAGGAAGTCCAGAGCGTCCCGCTCCAGGTTCTGGTATAAAATCCGCACCCCATGGACCATTTGCACAGATTTCGCGGAGAGTGCCCGGTCCCTTCTTCGTAGTCCATTCAGCCCCCAACTCTTCAGCAAGGCTATCCGGAGAAACCAATCTTCCTCGGAATGCACCTCAACGTACAGAAGTCATGGACTTCGCCAGCGCTATTAGTAGGTAACCAGCGAGCGTACATCCGAACCAGGGCTCGGAAGGCGTGAATCTCTCAGCCGTTGTAGAAATCATCGTGCTCTACGGTACAAGCTTGGTCGAAATCAACGTCCGGCGTGCACCAACAATAACTTTCCGATTTAGGACAGTCGGCTATACCCAAAATTTACACACTCTGTTCCGGATTTAGTTCTGGCTACGGATGTACAAACTAAGAGTTCGGTTCTGACTTTCTGAAAAGACCTCACTACCGGATCTCCCTTCTTCAAACACATTAATTCAAACGGACGCACTGAGCGACCGTCAATTTACTCTGGCGAGGAGCGAAACATGACTGACTCTGAACAAATTCGTGAGTTTTTCCACAGAATGGCAAATGGATTAACGATCAGCGTAAACAGTGAATCGTCGAGAAACAATCGCTTTCCGCGCTCGACTGAACGATGCAATGAAACAGTCGGCGATACCGAAAAAGACTTTGGTGTCGGATTGCCACCTTTAGCAGGTCATTAGATCGTGACAAATGAAAGTATGAGCGGATGAATAAATCATCGGCTGTATTCAGACCCTAAAAAAGTCACTGCAACCAGGGACAGACGAAGTACAAGACAGACCTCTTCGATATCGAAAAGGTCTGTCTTTGTGTTTAAGACTGTTTTTCTTAGTTTGCAGTTTCCCTCTCTCGTACTTCTACACTTCTACTACAAGGTCTACCCCGATCTGAGCTGCGGAGACTAGTTGGCCGATAATGAGGCTTAGAATTATCCGAACCAACAACAATTAAACTAAATGGCGGTGCAAATTATGCGATGTGCACTAAAAGCGGTGTCGCTGGTGCATACACCAAATTTGATTGTGACTTCGAGCAACGCGGCAATTGCTGATATTGATCAAACCACCGAGCTCTCGCCAATAATGACTCAACTTCATCGTCATACAATCCGAATGCCAATAAATGTTCCTTACCCTGGGCGTTGTCAAAACACTTGAGGAACGACGAAATTCTGGCGCCAGTTTCACTGAATAAGCGGCTGTTGCTCAGGCTATTGAAAAGGTTCTGGTATTGCTCGGAAGAGATATTCTCCCAGCGCGGTTCTATCGAATCTGGATCAAATATTCCTTCAAGATCTATATTCAATATCTTGTAACTAGAACCAAACGATCCTATAGCAAAATAAGGTTCTGGTGTCGAGTGGCGAAAACCACCTAGAATCAAACGCTCAACCGCCGCTTCCTCCAATTTTTTTAGAAATTCGCGATCGCGATTTACACATTCTTGAACTTGTGCTTCCGACCGCGGTTCTTTCAAGAGGGACATGAGACTCCAGATTTTTCTTTCGAACCATTGAGTTGAGCCTGTCGATTCTTTTACGACCGCAATATCTTCATCGCAATTTGGTTTCACAGTGCGTATTACAGCGCATGGAAAAGTTCCAAACAGTTGATCGCTGACTTCCGACGCCGCCAGGTCCAGTCTCAAGCTTAACGGAAGATCGCATCCCTTCTCGACCTGAGAATAAAGAACGTCCATTCGCGGCTGCGTGCCCATAGAAATTCCGGCCCTAGAATATTGCTCTTCGTTGACCTGCAGTGGACTTTCTAACACTATCGGACTATCGACAAGGCAATGCTTGATACCAGCCCGATCTACAAGACTGTGTTTGGAAATCATCTCCGCGAATGTTGTAGTCACGTGTTCTATGCCTGAATTGAACGTATCTGCAGGCAGAATGTCGGCGAATGAATCATCGACACTAAATTTGCGTTGTGCCGAATTCAAAATACGTTTTTGAGACTGCAGATGCGTTTCTGAAACAAAAATACGTCTCACTTTGCCCGTAGCAAATGTGCAGATCAGCTCATTTCCATATCTATAAGTAACTGTGCCATCGTTAAATACTTTCAAGTCGCGAACTTGCAGCCCAACGTCAGAGTCACTGTGCCAGGCTCCATCGCAAAACCAAAATTGGGTGCCGTCAGGTTCAGTCATCTGGTAAAGTGCGCTTGCGTTATGAGCGAAAGCACGAGTTTGTCCATTCGGATAACGAATTGCGACTATTCGCTTCTCTTTGTCGAACCAAAGAATAAACTTCTGGCGAACATTGTGATGCGTAAACGTGCCGTCAATATTTTTGTGTACGATAACGCCATCTACTTTCTTGCACCATAGCGTGCCGTCCGATAGCGCAACTATATCGACCCAACAAGACTTCCCCTGCCTGTGGAACCAAGTGCCATTCAATTTCGTTAAGAGGACACCATTGTCGCATTGGACATGGATTAGCTTATCTTGCTTGCTGTAACCAAGCCTCGTGTTTTCTCCAGTTGTGGAAACGATTTCTATGATTCGGCCCTTGCTATCAAGTTTAATATTCTCGGAACTTTCAGTAATCTTGAAACTGATTGAGCCATCAAAGAGGACATCTCCTGTAGGAACGTTAGAGGAGGCAGGCGCAACACGGCGCATCAGTGAAAGACTTACCTGATCGTTTGGCGTAAAGACATCTTTAGCCATTGCACCAAATTCGGTATCAGGAATTAAATTTGTTGGGCTAATATTAGCTTGAGACATTGCAATCGGCTCCTGAATATGACTGGGCGGAGCTTACGGAAATCAGGCAATGCCTAGGGTCTACTAACTTCATCGATTCGAACCATAGAAATAAGATCGCGAATATCCACGATTTTCAACGAAGAACGGCTTATACCCTTCGTACTCTTTCCCTTTCTGGCTTTGCGAAAACGTAGTTTCAGTACAGTTACCTTCGTCACTGTAAAACTGAGGAATTTTGCTCTTCGCGTAAAAGGGTGAAGCAGCAGAACTAGGGGACATATCGTAGAAATTCGAGTAGTTCCCTTGCGTACCATTACTAAAGAAGGATCTATATAGCCCAAACGGGGTGAGTTCTATGTTCCAATTTGAATTAGTCGAATCTTGCCATGGCTGCTGTTTTGCGTATGGGCTCTCGCTAAACTCCGGTACCTCAAAGAGTAATTCGCCATGAACCTTATACGTTCCAAAACTTTGATTGAATTTCGATTTGATATACACCGGAAATAACTCGGCGGAATAGTCAAAATCATTAGAAGTTTTGTTGTCTACAACTCGAAAAAAGTTTGATGAGCCGAGCTTGCGAAGGAAGCGTCTTTTATATTTCTGAGGCTCATCTACTACAACCAATGAAGTTTGCACCGGATTCGGTGTGAAGGAAAAACTCTGTGGCTCTCCTACAAATGCCGATGATTGGAATGATGGTGGTAGATTGACAATGCTCATGTTTAGCCTTTCGCACTAGAAGTGCATTCAACCTAATGGCCACGCGGGGAAGAAATCCGGAATGGTTCGTGTATTTTTCCGGTAACTGATGAACCCGTTAGCAATCGATGTAAAAGTTCTGGTGTCAAGACGGTGGGTGCACAGAAACCAATACTCGCCACCAAAAATGAAAATACATCGCATAATCATTGAAGTGCGGCCGGAATGTTGATATTGAAAAAGTTTGGATAATGCAAGAGAAAAGCCGAGAAGCGGGTGAGGTGTTTTGCGATGTCCGATTTCCTAGACAACCCGATACCAAAAAAATGCACAAATAATTCCGGAGTCTTTTCCTTTGATTCTGTAGATTGTAAGTAAGGTTCAGCCCTTTAAGAAATTGCCATCAAATGCGGTGCAGCGCGACAGGTAGGTCCGAACTCGTATCCAATCTCAGAAGGGGGTTCATCCATGACTGATGCTCGAACACTAGCCGACAGGATCACCTGAATACGCTGCGGCCGCAGCGTAGTCAGGTGATCCCACGAAATTGCAACAGGATGCAAGGGACTTGCAAGCCAACCCACAGACCTGGCGTGATGTAGATGCACTTGCTCAAGATTACAACAACCGCGTCGCCAAAGATCAGCTCCCTCAGGTTACCATTACTCATAACGATGGCCAGACAGAAATTTCAGAAACCCCGCCCTCGACCTCACAAAGCTTAATGTCCCACATACTCCAAGACGGAGCAGCCGTTGCGGGAGGTGCAGGTACTGGCGCACTCTTCGGTTCCATTATTGGTCCAGAGGGCACTGCTATAGGCGCAGCCATAGGCGGTACTCTTGGTGCTATAGCAGCGGGCACGACGGAAGTAATAGACGCGACGGCGCCGAAACCAAAGTCCGTCAAGGTTAGTTCAAAGTAATAACAAAGAGACAAGCCCACATGAGCTTGTCTCTTCAATTCTTTTGAGCTTTAGACTAGGCTACCGACACAGCTCTATGGAAGACGGATTACCAAATTCGCATCTCTCCTGCTAGCAGTTGCAGTCGCAGCGATATTGATGATGTGCATTGTTCATCACGAGCGATCGAAAGCTGCGGCTCTACGCAAGACAACTTTAGCGACCGTGGTTCAGGAAGTGGGCACCCTAGAGTTTTGGAATTCGGAGCAAAGTGGTGCGGAGCATGCCCTGCCGAAGAAGGTAACCGACTTATGGGGGATGTGCACGCCAAGGCTAAAGCTTGGCGGGAGAGGCATCACGAATGCTAGCGCACCTAGATCCTCACAAAAGAGGTTACCCAATAAATTCACAATACTTTCCGGCGCCATTCCCACGTGCACGAATAAAGTTACTGCATCTCCCCGATTCTAGGTATTAGTTATGGCACCGCAGCTAGAACGTCAAACAACAGCAGAGCGGCAGAACACGCTTACAAATGCCGATAATTCCATGGCCAACGTGGTCAGGGAATATAACACGCCAGGCACAAACCCCCAGCAGCAGCAGCAGCGTTCGAATGATTTGGCGGGGCTTAATGGGACCCTTGAAACAAGCGGAGTGATTCCGGGCCTTACGATCACCGATATGCATTCCAGCAAGCCAGGTGACCCTAATGCGCCTGAGGCTGTGACGATGCAGACGAGTGATCCAACAACAGGGGGACGGGTCCTGGGAGATGCGCAGTACAATCCTCAAACCCACCAATTGGCATTCGACCGTACTCCTGTTCTGCCGGGCACAAAAAAACCAGAGCCACCAACCGAAGATGTGCGCGAACACGTAACGGTTGATATGCTCACAGGCCGTGAAACGGTTACGGCCCCTGGTGAGAATGGCACAACCCGAACCACCACGAGAGATTCCGTCGGTGCTGAAGACCCCACGACCGTCGTTACGGCACCCGCGAATGGGAAACCTGAAGTCGTTCAAACAGAGGCAACCGACAAGAATGGTGCCACCATGATTACGCAATATCAATATGATAATGGAGGTAATTTAAAAACCTACACACCACCAGGCGGTCAACAAACTGAAGTTCCTGCTGGGTCGACGGTAGATCAAAAAACTGGCGTGCTCTTCGCTACGCAGCCGGATGGGACAAAGATCGACGTCACTCCCCAAGGAAGAATTTTTACCACCGACCCAACGGGAAAGACATCCTACATCGTCAAACCCGGTGACACACTCTGGGATGTCTCGCGCGACCTTGCCAAAGTGCAGGGCAACCTGACCCCTTCTGATACCGACATCCAAGGTTTAGCCAGTCAGATCGGTCATGCTGGTGATAACCACAATCCGAATGCAATCAAAGCAGGCGAAACGATCAACTTTGGAGTTGGTACCCGGACCGATGCCACTGGACAGGCCGATCCGAATGCACAGGGAGATAATCTGGACCTGACAAAGGCGAAGCCGTCAGACGCCCCGTCTCCGCCCGCTCCAGCCGGCTGGACGGCTAATCCCGGCAATCCTAATGAGTGGGATAGACCTGGAGGTAAAGTGGATTTACCGCCGGGCGCTAAGAACGTGCATCCAAATGGAGACAATCTCGAAGCTACTCTGGGCAACGTTACTCTTAGGTATGATAAAGACGGACATCTCAAAGTAACTTCAAATGGAGCCGATCTAGGCGCAGTTGGGGGCGACAACGTAGCCTTTACAGAGCCGGGTTCCCATTACTTGGTGATTACAAATGGTGGCAAACCAGTTCGGTATTTGAATACCGAAAACGGTAGCAGTCTAGAGCAAATGGATGGTCATTGGCGTCACTATACGCCGCCGAAAGGTAAGCTTGTTGATCTCGACGCCAGCTTTGTGCCAAAACCGGATGACCAAGGCAATGTTGATCTGCCAGCCGGACAGCTCTAATTGATCGTCATGAATCACGAAATTTTGCCAAACATACCTATAAACGGAATCCTCAGCGGTGCAACGACACCAAGCGTGGTGGTGAACGCATGATGTGGGCATAACAAGTTTTGGCGGCAATAGTGCCTTTGACTCTTAGCTTCGTTACCAAGAATTCCGGAAAAATTCCCGTTTACCCAATTATGCTTCCACTCTATTAAAATAGGGATTCGGAAGTGCGCCATCAAAACTCCGGATGAAAGAAGAAGAAATTTTATAGACAATTGGATCTTCCAGAATGACGACGACGAACGAGACAGGCGACCAGATCCCAAAGCCTAAACTAGGCGACAATCAGCCGCCGTCGCGTGCAACCGTAGACGGCGCGATTCCAAAACTTGGGGAAAGACCCCAAACTCCCGAAGTTAGCCCTACCACAAGCCAGCCGCATTTGCCTCAGGACACAAGGGTTACTGATCCACTTGCTGCGCCTAAAACTCCAAAAGTCGGACCTGATGGAAAACCGCTGCCTGGCTCTGAAGCAACTAAACCGCTGTCGACTGAAGACTTGAATAAGCGGAAGTCAGAATTACAATCGACGATGTCATCAGACAAGCCTGATGGCGAAAAAATCCAAAATCTTTTAGACGGCGTACCAGAAGATCAGAAGAAGCAGATCGTCGGCGACACGGGTACTTTCAAATCACAGTTGAATGACAAGTTCAAAGACGATGATGACGGACAACGGTTAGCCAAAGCAAAAATTTTAAATGTTCTGGAGAAGCCAGACAATGGACCGAATGTCGTAGGCGATGTTCGCGTCTTTTTGGCAGGCAAAGATAAAACGCAAATCAGTTCTCAGCTCGTTAACTACCTAGGAAGCCTCAGTCCGGAAGACGCGGCTAAGGCCAAAGAGAGCCTGAAAGACGAGATCGTCAATAAGAATGGCGACAAGGTTGATGATGCAGTTAAAAATAATATCGCCCTTTTATTAAAAGGCAGTGGACCAAAAGGTCGCACCGTTGAAGACAACGTCAAGTTGGCCCAGGAAGGTGCGAAAGCCGGAAACGATCTCGGAATGAGTTTGATTTCTCTGGGTTTAACAGGTGATACACCGGCGGCAAAAGATGCGCGCGCGAAACTTCAAAACGATTCTGATTTTAAATCGGAGCTGGACAAGCATTGGAAAGACAACGACCGCACCATTCTTAATGATTTCCTACAACATGGCAGTTCATTATCGTTCATCCTAAGCCAAAAGGACACGACTAAACCTGCTGATGTTGAGCGCGCCTTGCAAACGGCAACGCAAGAGGACCGAGACATGTTTCGGAAAGGGCAGCTCATAGAGCTTTCCGGACAGGGTGATAAAAACAGCGACGAGTATAAGTTCTATAAAAACATCGATGACCAGATCACTGCAATACAGAACAAACCAACAGATGATGGCAATAAAGATGGAGATCAGGCACAGGAAAGGGAAGCAGATAAGAAGCTTGGTATCACTGGTAGTGAAGACAAAGATAAGCAACAACTGCGGCAAAAATTCCAGTGGGAAAACGGATTAGCTTTTGGACCAGACATCGGTTCAGTACCTTCAAATATTATTGCCAACTCCAAAGATTTAGCGTCGTTAAACGCGGCATCGGCAGATTCGATAGCCAAGTTGACGCCGGAGCAATTTCAAAAACTGAAAGATCCCGCCAACGCCGCTGCCATGCAGGCAGTATTGCAGGGACAATTAGATCGATTGGGAATGACCAAACCTGCTTCACAAGCAGGGCTCGACTTAATTCAACAAAGAGTCAATGCGCCTGATCAACAAACTGCTGCCAAGGTAACTCTATCTTTCGAGGCTTCTATTGCTGCGGATCCGAGCGGGTCGAATTTTGTAAGTTCAGTGCAACACCTTAATGAAGCTGATGCAGCAAGGTACAAAGATGATCCGGCTTTTCGCAAAAATATCGACGCCATCGCAAATGGTGCGGATCCGGCTCACAAACTGGATGCGATCGATCAGGCAGTGTCGAAACGAATGCTTGGTTCAGTCGCCCAGACAGGTCAACCGCCGAAATCTGATTCGGTTGTTTCTTTGCTGCTCGATTCTCGCAATCCGAACCTGACAAAGGGACAAGCCATTCAAGAAATCCAAACAGCTTTAGCAAGCGATCCGAATTTGCTTAAGCAGCTGCAGTCAGGAGCAGCATCATCGGACCTGACAATCAAAACGATCACCGATCTAGCAAATAAGATCGGTGGTGATGATGCCAAAGCTTTGCTTCAGAAGGGTTCTCTTGATCTGGGTCGGCAGTGGGACATGGGGCTCGACAAAGCGTATGTTCTTTCGCAATTGCGCGGCTCTGTACCAGATGATTTAAAATCCAAACTGTCGTCTGACGAACTCCAGGTTGCGCAGCACGTTATTGAGACTCCGCCGAAAAATCCTGGCGATCCCATTGATGCAGCAGACCTGGCAAGACTAGTATCCATCGAAGATCCTAAGAAGGACGCTGGACTTCAACAAGAACTCTCGCAACGACTGAAACAAATGTCTGGCGATGACAAAATTGATTTATTCAAAAACTATGTTGATAGATATAACGGAGTTTTATCTGCAGATGTCTTAGGAAAAATCGACGAATCTGAACGTCAAAATTTTAGAGATTATCTATCGCTTACTAAAGTAACCGCTCAAACCGACTTCGCTGCAGACTTACAGCAAGAAGCTAACTTCGGCGGACAGGTTGACGGTAATAGTGGGCTGCATGGATATGAAGCGGTTCAACAATTCTCCCAGTTGTTGACAGACAACAACGCCGGTGTTTTCCAGAATATGAGCCCGGAGCAAGTGGAAGCTCTAAACACACAGCTAACGCAAGCACAGGATCAATTTGACGAAGCTCGAAAAAAATACGGGGACGACCATCCTGGCTTTTGGAAGCAAGCTGCCGACATTGCTGCCGATGTCGCAATTGGAGTTATAGCTTGCGGTGTCGGTGCTTTCACTGGTGGCGTGGGTGGTGTCGTTGTCGGTGCGCTTCTATATGGTGCACTTGAGCAAGCGAAGAAGTATGCGGTCGACGACCAAGACATTACCTTAAAGGGATTCATTACAGACACCGTCACAGGAGTTGTTGTCGTCGGCACGGGTGGAATACTCGGCAAAGTTGCCTCGAAAGTTTCTGAAGCTGTGATAAGCAAAGCCACATCGATGGTTGTCGATAAAGCAGTAGAGAGCGCTTCGAAGGAAGCAGTTGTCGGAGCACTTAGCGAAACCACCAGCTTGAGCGCTACAAATGCCACCAAAGGCGCAATCGAACAAGCTGTAAGAACAGCTTACACACAGGCAGCCGCGATGCCTGGGAAAAAAGCCGAGGCCTACCTTCAGGCACATATAACAGAAGACCTCGCCAAAATTTTGACCAAGCAACTCGGAAAACAAGGGGCAGAAATGGCTCCTGAATTAGCTCGGTCACTGATGAAGAGTTTTGGAGAGCAAGCATTCAAAGATATTTCGCTTACGGGCGCTAAACAAACCGTAGTGGGTGCACTTCGCACTGCTGGTGATGGCGTCGTGCAAAACGCAGTTTTCACACCTGCGAATTTCGCCCTCCAGCCGGCGGAGGCTGTTATAGCGGAAAATCCATGGACAGGAAGCGGCGGATGGCACGACCTCGGATCTCTCGCATCCAGTTTCAACAGATCTTTGGACCAAGCGACGACACGCGAATCCATTCAGCAAGGCTTTTTGATGGGGCTTGGTCAGCAATTTGGCTTCCAGGGCGGACACATGGGTCTTGCCCGACTTCGAGAGACAAAAGCATCGACACAGCAACGAGCAGACGAGACATTATCCGCCCTGGCGAAGCTTCAAGAAGAAGGCGCGCCCGATCAAGTCATAGCAGAGGCTCAAGCTGCTCACGACAGAGCTCTCGAGGCAACGAAGCCTGGACTAACGGCGCGAACTGTAGCCAGAATTCACGACCTTCCTTTCTTTAAAAACGATCCATACGGCATCAATCGATTGCGACGGTCAACCAACGAAGAGGGAGGACCACAGGGCGCAGAAGCACTGCGACCGGGAACAAGCTCGCCAGCCAATCACGGCGGTTCGCCACAACCTGTGCGCGGAACCGCGGAGAGTCTTCTGACACGCCCCGAGCCGAGAACAGCAGACCCATCGTCTACGCGTCCGGAAACGAGAACCGCAGATCCATCATCCCCGCATCCGGAGATTGTAGCTGCGAGCCCACAATCCCCGCGCGAACTTGCTGCAACATCGCGCTCAGTTGAACCACCACATGCGGTGCCGGAGGAATTGACTGCCGCTCCTGCAGATTTTGTTGCTCCGGATACTAATCCACTTGGGGAAGCGATTCCTCCAGAACAGTTAGCTCGGCTCGAATCAGATCCGCTGGCGATGCGTCAAGCGATTACGGAACAGCCACATCTCGTCAACGGCCTTATCGATAACCCCAAAACATCAAAAACGCTTGCAAACGTTATAATTGAACATCCGGAGGTGGCGACTAATCTTGCGTTGAACCCAGACGTTTCACACGCATTCGGGCGACTCATATATGACAATCCTGAGATTGCCACCAAGTTAGCCTCGAGCCCAGAATCTTCTCCAACACTTGCTAAAGTCATCGCAGGCACTCCTCAGAGCGAGGGCACTCCTCAGATTGCCACTAGGTTAGCGGCGAGCCCAGAATTATCGTCCGCGCTATCACAAACAATTAAAGACAATCCCTCCCTTGCTACCTTTCTCGCCTCAAGCCCAGAATACTCGCCCGCGCTATCACAAACAATTAAAGACAATCCCTCCCTTGCTACTTTTCTCGCCTCAAGCCCAGAATACTCGCCCGCGCTATCACAAACGATCAAAGACAATCCAACACTTGCCACCAATCTGGCGGAAGGTTCTTACTCTAAAGCATTGGCGGATGTGATTGGTCAGCATACTGAACTCGCAACGACGTTGGCCGCTCAGCCTGCTGAAGCACAAGTGCTCGTGCAACTAATCGCCAAACATCCAGATTTGGCTCACACTCTGGCGAATAGCAATGCTGCGTCGACACTAGATTCTATTTTAGCGCGCAATCCTGTCTTTGCTTCAACGGTCCTCGCACGAGTTATGAACGCTCCACGGTCGGGTGGAGATGATGCTATCGCGATTGATCATTCACGCTTGCCTTCCGGTACGACTATTGGCACTACTAATTCGTTATCACAAACGCCAGGTTCGTTGCCACCGAGAAATGTAGAATCGACGCCCACTGCAGCCAATTTTCCTCACGAAACAACTGTCGCATCGACCCCGCAAATGGGTAAACCTGGTCAAACAGGAAATTTGGTGCGCGCTGATCAATATACAGAAGCGCAGGTCCAAGCATCGATTGACGCTGACGTGCGTGCAAGAAACGAACAATCCAATTTTACAGACAATCCATCGCCACCTTCGAACATTACGCTCCCAGAGTTCGGCAGCAGAAGCACCATAAATGGTGCAGTAGAATCGACCGAATTGCAAACCAATCCTCATACATTCGAACCAATTACGAGCAGACGAAAACCAGGTACAGAAACGGATATTACAAAAGAGCCAAATGACCCGGGAATTTCACATAGCTCAAGTCTGCCCGCAGGCGGTCCGCAGCAAGTACAAAATCCAACCAGCGGGGCGCCAGGCGGCGAGGCATTAAAAGATGGGCAACAGAGCCAAGCGCAATCCTCAACTCCCCCTGGTGCCAACAAAACAGATCCGCAGAGCGCAGCCATTCCAAATTCGTCAGCAGCGCCAAGCGACCCAACCCTCAGCAGTGGAGCAGATCCTGCGGCACCGGGTAGTACGCCCGGGCCTGCTCACGACAGGCCTGCCGACGCCGTACCAAGTCATGCGATTGAAGTTGGTGATCGAGTCGAATACGAAGGTGAACGCTGGCTTTTATCCACATATGATACCGAAACTGGTGACGCGCTCTTATTCTCTAAAGGGCGCGGAGAGAATTTTGTGAACACGTATCTTCGCGTCGATTCCCAGCAATTGAGTGCGCAGTATAGACTCATCCCCGGCACCAAATATTATCGAGATTCAGCAGGCGTTGTGTATTCAGTACACTCCGCGGGTGAGGGACAATTCGGTGTTGCGCGGCAGCACGACATGAAAATTGTCCCACGAGAACAACTTGCGGATTTATGCGTGGAAGCAGTCAAAGAAGCGCCTCCGACGCCTACACCGAAAGATGGCACCACCCACGGTGCGAAGACCGAGGTTCGTCGACGTAGTGCAGAACTACCTTTTATTCCAGAAACTGACGTTGCCGCCGTTGATTACAAGCCAGTTGACCTTTACGCTGACGCCACCGTAAGTGTAAACGGCAAGTCAGTTATTATAGGCTTTGAGAAACCAGTGGTCATTGCCAGAGGTGCTAACGAGCTGGTTGCGGACGTACCAGAAAACCTCGTAGTTTCGACTCGCCGGAAAACAAATGATCAAGCAGGGCATCTCACCGTAAATTGGGATGCCGCAGAACAACATTTTTATATTGAAGATCGCGGCTCTCTTAATGGTACATTCATCAAACGTCTAGGTGAGGACAGTTTTACACTTGTTAAAGGCACTAACGAAAATCCCAAGCGTGTGTACATCGGGCCTGATGACCAAATCAATTTAGGAAAGGTTGACGGACCCGAAGTTAAACTTGATTTGCCACATGCCGCAGGCAATCAAGGTTTAGCCCGTTTGTCCCCGAAAGCCGACGTTCAGGTCTATTTTGAAGGCAAGCCCATTCCCATTGAAGCTGGGCGGATAAAGATTGGACGCAATCATCAAACTGAAATTGGTGATGGGCTCAGCGACATTTTAAATCGCAGAATCTCTGGTGAACATGGTGAACTGCGGTGGAATGCCGCCCGACAAGTATGGCAATTCACAGATTTAACGCACTCTAAACCCCAGACTCCGGTTGCTTCTGGAACTGTGATGGTTCAAATGAACGGAAACGGTTCATGGTTAATGCGGGCCGACGGAAGCCAGGAGTTCGTGCAAGGCCGAAGCATCGACATTGGACCAAACGACAAAATCCGCATAGGCTCTCCTGATGGGCCCGAACTGAAGATTAGTACCAACTTCCGAAGCGAGCAATTCCCGGACGGGCGAATCCAATATTATCGAGATAATTTGGACACCGTAATTAAACGGCCTGATGGAACAGTAAGAATTACCGATAGCTTTGGCTCATCGAGACTAGAAGACGCGAAAGGCAGAATTCTCGAAACGACAGATGCTCGATCGGGGCGGAGAACCTATGAATACAGCTCCGACAATTTAGCGAGAATTAAATTCTCCGACGGTTCCAGCGCTGAAACCACAGGTGGTGTCGCATGGAAGCGCACGTTTGCTGATGGCAGACAAGAACCTTTTTGGGATGGACAGATTTCCGTTGAACCAGACGGAAGCCTGCGATATCAGAGCATGGGTGCACTCGAATCGGCCATCCGAAGGCACGATGGCACTATAGAGTACGTGGACCGCCATGGACGGGTCAGGTATGAGGGTGCGGATCTGCCACTGGAGCGGCAGAAGGTTCTTTTCTACGGCGACAGAATTGGTGTTTCGCAAAAGGCTGCGAGTTTCAAATCGTTGATTGAAACTTTCGAGAAGCGTTCGCTGCAGCGTGGGCTTCCAGCTGAGGAAGTAGCGAACGTATACCACCAAATCAATAGACTCTTGGCGGGCGGTGATGATGCATTAGTTCGTCCTGTTGATAGAGCGGCACTTGTTGGCCACGTGCTGTATCAACTCGCTCATCCGGAAAGAATTACTCAAGGTTTCAACTCCACTTGCAATGTTGCGACGATCGAGAAGCGCATATTTACGAGAGACCCTGCAGAAGGCGTACGACTAATAACAGACGTAGCTCTAACCGGAAAGTATGTCACCGCTAGTGGTGTCGTGGTTGACTTAAGCCGAGTGCCTGGTGGCATGAAGCCGGATGTCGATGCCATAAGAAGTTTAGATAACCATTTTGAAGAACCGGATGGTTCTCTCAATCGAAATACTGACGGATTTCGCACCTGGGCTTCGCAAGTTTTTGAAAACACGGCAGTCAACATTCATTACGCGAAGCGCAATCTAAACGATCCGAACTCTGTCATTGTTTATGAAAAATCCAGCCATCCATTATCGGACAAAGACACCGGCGAACGTCTCGTTCGATACACAGTTGGTCACGATGGCAGACTGCGCCACCAGATAATTGGTGAGGCGCCTCGAATTGAAACCGGGTATCTTACAGCAGTTCATAATGAGATAGTCGGCAGAAGCGAATCAGGTTTTGTTATTACCGGACCAGAGATGGATAATGGCGCGGACGGTATTAAACTTCAAAAAGGTCCTGCTGACTTAATTCAGACTCTAACAAAGATGCAACGCGAATCGTATGAAGCAGTTACGCCGTTAGAGAAACAGCGCGCGGGCTTTCCAGCTGTTCTTCTAGTGCACACATCTGACCCAGTATTTAGGGACGCAGGCCAAGATCCAAACGCAGGCGGTAAGGGCGACTGGCATGTTATCAATATTGTCGGGATAAGCCGAGATTCGAGAGGGCAACACTGGGTCGAGTTCACAAATCAGTGGAATTCCCGAGACCACCGTCTCGGAGCCAAAGCTGTAAGGGTGGAGGATTTATTCGGTGCCACATTAGACCCCCGACTCAGAAGTAAATATGGCTACGGCGCGGGTCCACACAATCAAGGGCTACAGCAAAAACCGATATCACATCCGAGCGAACCCCCGGAGGTTTTTGTTCCAAGTTCATTTCCAGACGGATTTGCTCACGAGGGCCTGAGCGCTGACAGAGGCGCAATTTTTGACGCCACGAAAACAAGATCTTCTGACTTAGCAGCTGTGGTCGCCAATGCGCAAACTCTGGCACGCAAAAGCGCGTCGCCGACAACTGTAATTGGTCCTCAAAATCAAGAAATAACTTTATCCGCGAACACCGGCGCAATAACCGTTGATCTTAGCGGTGTAACTTCGGCAAACGTTAGCTCGGCATTCGCCGGCGCCAGAAAGTTAGCAAATACTCTGGGTCAAGACATAACCGTGAATAGACCGGGCGGTGCTTCGAATTCGGTTACAACAGTCAAAATAAATCCATCTGCTCCTGCACCTGTCGCACCACCCGTAGTCACACCGGGTCGACAACACTTTGGTTCAGCAGGAGGCGATCGCACCGAGCAAACCAATCGATTAGACCGGGCTGATCAGAAAACCTCTAACGATGGCGCAGCCGATGCAGTGGCAGAAAGAAAAGCAGCGAGTGATGTTATTCCTCCCTATCGCGCGAACGAAACTCCGGTTGAGTCCTCAGTCTTCGAGTTCAAGAAACAAGGCACTGTTGAAGCAGTAGTTGCTGACGCACCATTCGATTGGGTCGACTGGCAAGGCAATGCTATGCGCGGCGAAGCTGGCGATATCAAAGTTCTCCAACCTGATGGCACCACTTCTTCTATTAAGCCTGACATCTTCGACAAAACTTACTCAGAAGTTAGCCCTGGTGTATATGAGAAGTCTGCGATTGTTCGCGCTCAACAGCTTGTTAGCGACACTGTCGTCAACACTCTTGAAGGCATTGGCACCGGCAAAAGAGGTGACTGGATGGTCACCGGCCCCAACGGCGAAAAATATATCATCGCCAGCGAAGCCTTCAATAAGCTCTACAAAGCAAACGAAACACCGGTTAACGCATCAGCTTTCGAGTTCAAGAAACAAGGCACTGTT
>PLZS01000110.1 GCA_003153555.1 Candidatus Melainabacteria bacterium
GATGTTATCAAATTAATCAGCTGGCTACCTCGATACGGGGGTACAGCTGGCGACTTCACGAATTAGTCACATCACTAAAAAAGCTGTGCTGTAGAATGAAACCGCTCACAGAGCCCCTCCAAGCGCTCTTTCTTTCAATTTGCTTTCGCGAAATAGATAAAATAGCGACCTGGCAGTCGTTTTAAAGCCTCGGCTATACTGAATCCCGCTCATGAACCGATACTTACTAGCCTTTTCAGGCATCCTGTTGACAATTAGCAGCTCCCCTGTGCTTAGCAAAGCCCCGGAGCAATTTCTGCGTGATGGTTCGGAAACGTTTGTAATCTCAGCAGGCATGCCTACTGGCCCGGCGCCCATCTCGCCCAGCAGCAGTCAGTCTCCTGGCTCGAGCCAAACGCCGTCATCGAGCTCCAGTCCTGTGCTGCGAGGACCAGCATCAATCTCTCCTTCCGCGAGTGATGTCCAAAATCTTTTGAGCCCGAGCAATCAATCCATAACGATTCCGCCAAGCGGAGAACCGTCATCACAGGTCAAAGGCACTGTACAAATGTCGACAGGGCAACAACCGCAGCAACCTGGTGCGGGAGCGGGAGAGGGTGTATCACTGTCCCAGGCATTGGACGAAACTTTAGCAAGAGGTCCACGCGCCGCTGCGATCCGAGCACAACTACCAATCGTCAAGTCCGGCATTGCGCAAGCAGCCATGGCACCTAATCCATTGTTTTTCATGGACCGCGGTCTGGTTGCAGAACAAGTTAGGAGAGTCGGCACAACGACGGTCTTTGACGCACCATGGAAATTGGCGTTCAGGGTTTTGTCAGCGAAGCGTTTCTACGATCAAAACAAAACTGATTTGCTTACAACATTGTGGGCCTTGCGCGCACTAGCTAGGCGATCTTACACGGATACCGTAGTCGCTCAAGAGACAGCGAAAACTCTCAGTGACCTATTTGATTTGACGACTCGATTATTGAATGTTTCAAGTAAACGCTTCCAAGCAGGCGATGTGCCGGAATTAGATGTGCTGCGTGCACGTCTTGCTACGTCTCAATCGCAAATTGATTTAGGTGTCGGTAATCAGCGCTTAATTAGAAGCGCCCAATCACTAAACGTGATTATGGGAAGAGCAGTGGAGCAACCAATTACGGTGCCTCGCTTGCCCGACTTTACGGGACCGAAGCCATCTGCATTCCAATTGAAGGCCGTGAAGGTTGGCATTCTGCCTGACTTCAGCAAACCGGTAAGCCCGCTTCAGTACTACATAAATCTAGCTTTAAATAATCGACTTGAACTTAAAAGCTTGGATCAACAGCTCAAAGTTAACAGCGCAAACATGAAGGGCGCTATTGCCAATATTATGCCGAATCCACAGGTTACATACGGTTCTTCAGAAGCGGGCAACCCTCCTAGCGGACCTAAATTGAAAGCGAATTTTTTCACTCTCAATATTGAAACGCCTGTTTCGAACATGAATCAAGGTGACTTAGCGAAATTCAAAGCAACTGGAAGGCAGCTTACATATCAGATCGTAGCGCAGAAGAACATGATTCAGAGCGACGTTGTCACTGCCTGGAATAATTTGCTGGTTGCCCGCGAGAGAATTCGGGTGTATCAAGAGCATGTACTGGCAGATTCTAATGAAGTAGCAAGACTTTCTCGACGAAGCTACGAAGTCGGGCAGTCGGACATCAACTCGACACTATTGGCACAGCAAGCCAATATCCAGATTCGCAGCCAATATCTTGATGCCGTAATGCAATATCAACAGGCTTACACTGACTTGGAACAAGCTTGCGGAACGCCACTCGAGTAGTTAATGCGTCGGATAAGTATAGATGGAGCCGTTTCCGAATATTTGCGGCTGAAACGGTGGTGCCGACACAGAATTATTTCCATTGATAAACAAGAGCTGTCTGGCATGCAGTGTCGATCTTGTGAAAACAATTGGGATGGCAATTGACGGTGCGATGGTGTTGGAGATTATATCCGTCGCGATCATGGTGGCGATGTATTTATTCGAAACTCCACCTTCTGTTCCAGGCAATGTGGACTTAGGCACTTGCGGTTTATTGGATGAGAACAGGGCCAAGCGACTATGGAACATCGCTGGAGTAAATGTGATCTCGTTGACCTCGGCGGTATATGACCCATCCGACGGTTCGATTTTTATTGAGCTGGCTGGAATTTTGAAAGGATAAGCACGGGGTGACGTGATGGATGAAACATCCGAAAAGTTGATCGACCTGCGTGTTCCGTCGACAAGCACCATATCTAGTGCAGAACTGCTAGTTCCCCCAATGTGACCGGAGAGGGCAGCGCCATCAGTTAAGTCCACAACTTCAGAGGCTAGGTTGCGGCCCAAATTGCTCAACCACTCACCGTGCAAAAAATAAGCGATGCCTGTTACGGTCGATTGATTATTCTCAGTAGAGAGCTTCGGATTGATTACGATGCCGGTCAAAACTTGATGCTGATCAAAGAGCCACTCAGGAACCGCATTTACGTTAATCGTAGTGCCCGAAACCGTAACCGACCCTTTGGGCAATGCGACGCCACCAATGCTGCGCGCTGGAACGTCACCTTCAAAAGCGATGATGTTGCCACCATTGGCGGTGAAGGCAAGCGAATTAGCCTTCGCTGCCTGGGCGAAACTCAGTATTGATATAGATAAACTGGCAACAGCCAATTGCTTGAGCAGACGCATTTTTACTCTCATTGAAGCGTTCATATTATGCGGTTATAACGGCTCACTGGTCAACACAACCCGATTAAGGTTGTAATGAACGCTCGATTATTCGGTAAAAGTTAGAGCCAACGGAGCGAAAAGCGCGGGTCTCTCCTCGTGAAATGGAAAGCGCGGGTCTCCAGACCCGCCTTGATGCCCGATTATGGGCGGCTGTGGACAGTCGCGCTTCCATTTCTATTGCGCAGCTTAAATGCTTCACACATGCACCTATTTTTGCAGAGGAAGCCCTACATCTCTTTCAAGATCGGCCCACGCAGTCTGATATGAGACAACGGTATCGAAATAGGAGGAGAGCGTTTGCTGATACTGCTGCTGGGCGACAAGCGCGGTCGAGAGGTCCGTCGTTCCCGCCTGATATCCATCGAGTGCCAACTTTGCGAGGCTTGCCGCGGTTGGAATCAATTGTTCTTTGTACAAAATCAGATTTGCCTTAGCGATTTTGACCGAGTTATAGTCGGAAACAGTGCTTGCGGCACTCTGAGATTTAAGTAATTCCACCTGGCGCTCTGACTGCCTTAAGGTGCCAAGAGCTTGTTGAATTTCTCCCTGGTGTTGATAGAAGACCGGTGCCTCTGTAGACATTGTGAAAAAAGCTCCCTCCCCAAAGTAATTTGAAGCATTGGCTAACCCAACGGGCTGATTTTTGGCAAATGAAGCGAATGTAAAACCAGAACCGATAGAGACGTCAGGCACTCTCTCAGCGCGTGCTAGTGCAACCGCCTTGCGGTTCATAGCGACACGCTCCTGCGCCATTTTTAAATCCAATCTGGCACTAAATGCGGTGTGAATTAGCTGCTCAACAGGTGGCAGCTGCAAAATCGGCGAGGGAACAATTTCCGTTGCTTGTGATGAAAGTTTGAACAGTCCATTATCATCGACATCAAAAACTTCGATACGCTGAGGCTTTATGCCAGTCACTAAGGCCAAATTGGTCGATGCTTGCTGCAAACGTCCCTGTGCCTGGTTCCTTTGTGGATCGAACTGGTCCACATTCAACTTCGCCTGCAAGAGTTCTGAATCGTCGTCTTTTGTGGAGACAGATTTAGATTTTGCAATGCGCAATAACTTCGAGGCAACTTCACGCTGATCTTCAATCAGAGCCTCATAAGCCTCTGCCGCAGCCAGCTCAGCATAGGCACGTCTGACTCTGTTGTGCACATCAAAACGAAGGGCAGCCAACTGCAATTCAATAACTTGATAGTTTTCACGAGCCACAGCAATTTTTTTAGTTCGCTTTCCGGCAGTTTGAATTTGCTGGGTCAAAAAGGCCTGCTGTGTCTGCCCTGTGAATAAGAATAAGAATGAGTCCCCAAAACCAGTTTGCACTTGCAGCTGGGGATTTGGTATCGCGCCGGCAATTCTGATGCCAGCTTTTGATATTGCCAAATTGTGTTTCGCAACTGCGATATCCTTATTATTTTGATCGGCGAAGTTGAAGCACGTTGACAGGCTAAAGCTTTTCGTAATCGGCGGACTTGTAACAATACCTGGGTCTGAAGAGGCTGCGGTTTGGCTGCGATTCGCTGAAACTTCCATTGCCATTGAATATGGTGCCGGGAGCAGAAACACGCAGAAAGCAACACCAATGGCATAGATAATGACGGTAGTAATGTTGCTTTTCGCGCTGGTCATAAAATTAATGGCACACCCACCGCTTTTTCGAGATCCGCCCATGCATTTTGATAAGCCACGACCGAATTAAAATAGGCTGCGCGAAGTTGTTGGTACTGCTGCTGCGCAAGTACCGCCGTAGCCAGCTCCGTTGTACCGGATTGATAACCTTGCCGAGTTAGCTTGGCAACATTCAACGATTCGGGCAGCAATTCTGCTTGAAATTTCTCAATATTTTTCCGGGCTACGATCAGAGTTTCGTATGCCACTACAATGTCGTTTGCGATTTGAGATTTCTGAGCGTCATTTTGCTTGAGCTGATGTTCCCATGTTGATTTTGCTTGATCTACCTGACCTTGATACTGGTAAAACAGTGGTGTTTCTTCAGACAGGGTTAGCAAGAAAGCTGGTTGCGGCGGCACGCGATTGCCCGGGTCTCCGATTATCCCTGAGCCAGTAGGATTGAAATCTTGCGGTTGTTGAGCGTTGTAAGCGGTGAAGAGATAATTGGCACCGATCACAGGATCGGGAATGCGTTGTGTTTTGGCTAAAGTGAGTGCCTTTCTATTGCTGTACGCCTGCTGAACGGCAGCCTTCAAGTCATTGCGCAACGTCCAGGCAGCAGGCAAAAGTTTTTCTAAAGGTGGCACGCCGCGTGCAGGTTCAGGCACGATTTTATTATTGTCTGCCGAAAAGCTAAATACATCATTGTCTTCAATGCTGATGATTTCTTCATATCGAGGGGTTTCACCCAGTAGCTGAGCTAGTTGGGCAGAATCTTGGACGACTTTGCCTTTGGCGAGATTGTGCTGAGTTTCAAACTGCATCACTATCAGCTTGGCTTGTAAAAGCTTCGCTGCGTCCGTGTTCTTCTCAATTTTGTTTGCAGAAATTTCTAAAAGTTTGACAGCAATTTCTCGCTGCGAATTGATTAAGCGCTCGAAAGATGTGGATGCGGCTAGGGTGGCATAGGCCCGGCGAACTCTGTTATGAATATCGAATCGCGTTGCTTCAACTTGCAGCGCAGTTTGCAGATAAGATGAAGTTGCTACGCCCACCTTCTTCGTGCGGCGACCAGCAACTTGTATCTCTTCACTGATACCGACTTGTTGGTTGTTGCCAGCGACAATATAGTCCCATGATGGACCCCAGCCGTACGTCATGTTGTACAGGGGATTCGGTATAGCTTTGGCAATAACGATCGCAGATTGGGCTATAGAAAGCTTGGTAGCGGCGACCAAGATTTCCTTATTCTCGGCGTCAGCTTTATCGAAACATTGTTGAAGCGTTAGCATTCTTGGTACACCATATCCGGTGACACCTGTGGATGAAGATTGCGCAGCAGGAGCAAAATTTGAAGACTGCGCTTGCTCGGTCGCGGCATAGGCATAACCAGGTGCACTGAACAATATGACTCCGACCAGGAATTTCTTATGATTGGATTTCAATCGCGCCAGAACACACGGTTTGTCACGAATCGAGGCGGGACTCCAGTCCCGCGCTCCATTTCGATTGTTATGTTTTGCATTCATAGTTTCAGCGGCACACCCATAGCCTTTTCCAGATCAGCCCAAGAGGTCTGATAAGTTACGACGGCGTCAAAGTATGAAGTCAAAATCTGTTGATACTGTTGCTTAGCTAGGATGGCGGTAGCGAGATCTGTTTTCCCCTCCTCATAACTACGGCGGGCGAGCCGGGATACTTTCGCGGCCGATGGTAATAAGTCTCTCTGATATTTTGTGATGTTTGCTCGTGCTACCGCGACGGCCTCATAAGAAGTAACTACATCTGTCGCGATTTGCCACTCCAATTGACTGATCTGCTCATAATCTTGCAACAAGACTTCCTTCGCTTGGGTCGTTTCCCCTTGATGCTGATAAAAGATCGGCACCTCAAATGAGGCATTTATATAACAGCCCGGTGAATTACGAACCGTTCCCGGAAAGAGACCATAAGGCTGCTGCTTTTTAAAGGTCGTAAATTGATAGCCGGTATCGATGAAGAGGTCGGGAATTCGCTGAGCTCGTGCCACTGAAAGGGCTCGCCTGTCTGCAAATTTCTGTTGAATTGCCACCTTCAAATCCGGGCGTTCCGAAAAAGCTACAGGAAACAATTGCTCTAATGGTGGCAAAACTTTATTTGGCGGTGGGACGAGGTCAGTTCGATCCGCTGATAATTTAAACAGTCCATTGTCGTCGACATCGATAACCTCGATTGATTTTGGAACTTCACCAGTAATTAAAGATAAGGCTGATGAAGCAACTTGCAATCTCGCTTGAGCTTGTAATCTTTGTATTTCGAATTGCAAGACCCCTAGTCGTGCTTGAAACTCGTCAGACTGAGCACCTTTGCCTTGTAAGAAGTGCTCTACAGTTGTTTTAAGTAATTCAATGGCCACTTTTCTTTCTGATTCGATAAGGTCAGAGTAAGCTTCAGCCGCTGCCAATTCAGCGTAGGCTCTTCGAACGCGATTGTGGATATCAAATAACAATGCCGCCACTTGCAACTCAGAGGTTCGGAAATTGGCGCGTGCCAAGTTGATTAGTTTGGTACGAGTTCCACCCGTTCTCAATTGATTCTGAAAACCGACCTGTTGCGGATTGCCCGCTATGATTATCTCGAAAGCCGGCCCCCATCCATATTGCAGGTTAAACCGAGGATTGGGCACGGCCCCAGCAATTCGAATGGCCGCTTTGGAAATATCGACGTTGTATTTGGCCGCGATTACTTCCTTGTTGTTATTAAATGCTTGATCAAAAGAAGCCTTAAGGGACACCGTTCGATTTGGCGTCAGATTCGGAGATGTGTCAACACTGCTACTCTGGGCTACTACTTTTGTTGGGCAATTGGTGCTTACTAAGAAAAATGCGCAAATGGCGATTGCCTTAAACCAGCCTTGGTTAGGGCATTTGGTCATTGTTTTTCACCGAAGAGTCAGTGCCTTGCAGCTCGCTTTCGGGGATCTTGTGTGAGTTTGTTGACTGTGCATTTGCACTACTGTCGGTGGCACCCCTATCATGACTATCGACGTTCATATTCTTTATGGTGGCAGTACTACTGGGACTCATGTATCCATCGCGAAGAGTTGGATACAAATCATCATCGTGTTTTCCAAAGAACATCGGCACTCCCATATTGTCTAGTGCATGCCAAAGAAAACGACCGGGCGCACCAACTGCGGATTTGCTGCGCCTCTGAGGTTCTGCCCTCAATTCAGACGTCAATTTTGCGGTGGTTTTATCATCCCTAAAGTCGGTTGATTGTCGATAAACATTTGGAGAACGAACTTGAAAGAAAGATTCCACACTGCCTTGTTGACCGGTATTGATCGCGGCGGAACCTGATAGCCCGCGACCCTGACCATCAATTGGTGCTTTTACAGGAGTCGTTGATGGTTTAATGCCATGAAGTGGCAGACTTGGGTTCGTGTCCCCGGGTACCGATTGGTTCCCAGTGTCCAACAGTACTCCTGGCGTTGACGGGAAGCTAGGTGTGGAGAATCGCGGAGCGACTTGGCTACCTGGACCTGCTGGAATCGAGGTCGGTGTCTCAATCGGCACGATAATTTGAATTTTGCGACGTGGGTTATTAGATGAGAAGATTCCTCCTGTTCCCGCCATACATTGTGGCGCTACCACAAATGGTGCGGAAGCGATTAGTAAAAGCAGTGATCGCGTTGCAATCGAAATGAAATCACCTAATCCTGAACATGGCATGCGTGCGCAGCAGCATTACTCTCTAGCATAATCTTAAACTTATCAATTTGCCGCAAAAACGCATTAATTGCGTCTGATCTGCAACCCGGGAGCGCCGGCACCCTTGCCGGCTCCTAGCCTGGCATGAAGCTACTCAGCATCCGTTTTTTCTGCTGGAGCCGGCTTAGCAGGTTCGGGAGTTGAACTAGGAGTTGAAGTCGATACTGGCGCGGGAGTGACCACCGGTGCAGGAGCTACAAACGGCTTGACCGAAGGCTCTGTGGCAGGTCGAGCCTCTGCTGCATCATTATTTTTAGGAGCAACTGTTTCAAGCGTTTCGGTTGCAGGAGGATTCTCATGAGGCACCACATCTGATGCGGAATTTTCCTCGATCGGCATTGGAGACAAATCTGTAGATTCAAGATCTGTGGTGTTCATCGCGTTACGCTTTGAGCGCTTCGTGTGCGTGCGAGCGATTGTGAGTAATGATTGCGGTCGTGGTGGCGGCTGGATATACGGCGCATCAGCGCTAGACATTTTGATGTTGCCCAAAACGATATCGTCTCGAGCAATTATCGTTATGGATGTCGTCAGATTACCAATCGACGCATTCATGATCGAGCCAATCTCTCCAAGATCTTGCTGGAGCATTTTGGCGTCTGCAGTGCTTCCGTTTTGAGCAATAATTCTAGTCTTAGCAAAGATCGGCTCTTTCTCATCCTTACCAAGGCTGACTACATAACCTAGTTTCCGCAGGGCTTGAGCCAGTTTCCAACCGAACTGCGGATCGCTGGTGGCATTTTGAACGCATATAGAAAGATTTCTTCGGCTTACAGGTATTTCGATATCAGGATTGGCTAAGCGCGCGGCCACATTTTTCGCCTCATAGCCGGTCACCCAGTCACCATTAGGCGAGAACTCTCCCGGCAGCATGACAAATCTGATGTTTTCTTTGGGAACACTGTGGGCAAAGTTCAAAGCTTCAATCAGTTCCATCTGGGTCATGTCTGTATCGATATTTTTCTGAGCAATGCCAATCAACGCCGGAACATGTACCCATGAACGGGGATCAAGCATCTTCCTGCTCACTGCATGCAAAAACAGCTGTTGTCTTTGCACCCGACCAATGTCGCCTAATTCATCGTGTCGAAAGCGCACGAAACCCATCGCTTGATTGCCGGTCAAAGTGTGGACCCCAGGCTCCAAGTCGATTTTCAGCTTAGCGGTCCAGTCCATATACGCCATTTTCTTTGGCACTTCTACAGTGATACCACCAAGCTCATTCACCAACTGGGTGAGCGCCTGAATGTTCATCACGACGTAGTGATCGATGTTAACGTCTAAAAGCTGCGTCACAGCTGTTTTTGCATATTCGGGTCCACCGATTGCATTAGCTGAATTGATCTTTTGCACACCGTACTTACCGATAGTAGCTTCGGTATCACGGGGAATGTGCAGCACCGAAACTTTATTATTCGGTGGATTGAGAAAGACGAGCATCATTGTGTCAGATCGACCATTAAGGGCGATCTTATCGGCTTTTAAGTGCTTCCCTTGTCCGTCATAAACGACATCGGTACCCATGAACAAAACAGTTTTCGGTTCGGTCAGAGTCGCAACAGCAACGCCAGGCATCTGGATCTTCGGCATTTGCGGAAAACCAATGTGCTGTCCATCTTTGTTAACTGGTCCAACCTGCCAGAATACGAGCCACGCAATAGCGACAAGCAGTCCGACGATCACGACCCACATTACGTTTCTCAACTTAACTCTCTAATAACCGTGTCGATAATCTGCTCAAGCTGCCTTGCCTATCGTCCGCATGTTGACCAAGCTCATGTAACTTTGCAGGCAACCGGGTTGTATGAGGACTGTCTCAAGACTGCCTCAAGACGTCGAATTGCCATACTAGAGTCTAACCGGTGAGCAGCCTAAGTCGCCACTGCTCTAGTCTCACTTGGAACCCAGCAGATTATCCTGCCTATTGCCCAGCCAGGTCAATTGCCAAGTTAATGGGTGTATTTTTCGCGGGAACGATAAATGTCCGACCAGACGCCGCTAACCGGCATTGGAGCGGGCTGAGGCGTCTTTGACTTAGGATGGGAGACCGACTTGTCAACAACGTGTCGCAGGGGCGGTTTTGGCAGAGACACGGGTTCTGCGGGGCGTTCTCTTGGAGCCGTGCCAGGAGCCCGAAGATTTGGCGGAACGACAATATCTGCGGCTGCTGGCGGTTCAACTCTGACTGGCGCCTGCTCCCTGCGTGTGGCTGCGGCGTCAGGAGCGGTTGTAGCAGGCGCGGTTGTAGCAGGCGCAGTTGTAGCAGGCGCAGTTGTAGCAGGCGCAGTTGTAGCAGGGGAAGTGGTGGCGCCGAACGAAGAAGGCTGTGTCATCTGTTGGTTCACTTCAGTTCGAGCCCGCTGGTGCATCATTGTCCAGCCGATAAAGGCGGGCACAATCAGCGCTACAAGAACTATGAAGGCGATCAGAAGAGAATTCATCGAGGAAGGTTTTTTCGGTTCAGGATCACCCGGTTCTAAAGTGATGCTGCTGGTTTCTCTGAGATGGCTGGTCGTGACAGCACGCTCCACAGCCTCAGGTGAAGCAGAAGTGAAAGCCGGAGACGAAGCAGTCGATGGCGGGTTTAAGGCTGTGACCTTCGGTCCTTTGTACTTCTTCCGATATTCCTTCGCCTGGTGCTCCACCTCTGTCGCTCGCTGAGGGTCATTTTTGCCCTTGCGCAGAAGGTTGGCATAGCTTTCCATCATACTCCCCACCAGCGGATGCCCAGGTGGCAACCACTGCTCACCGAGTGCGATCGCCTCATCATAAGTTCTAGCCGCCTCATCTATGCGGTTCAATTTTTCCTGGCTTTTCGCTATCTTGAAGGAAACAGCAATGGTGTCCACGTGATGGTTGCTCAAAACCCGGCTACGCAGTCCATGGAGACGGCTGTAGGTACTCAGTGCCTGAGCAAATTTGTCCCTGGCAAAATAAATGTCCCCCAGACGCAGCAAGCAAGCGTCAACATCCGGGTGGGCCTCGGCGTAAGTGCGGATCAGCATCGCCAAAGTGCGTTCGTACATAGGCTCAGCTTCAGCTATCTTGCCTTTACGAAAAGCCATATCAGCAAGAACAAGTGATTCAGCCACTTGCCTCAATTCGCTCTCGATGTCTTCAATAGGCATCTAACCAGCCGCAAAGCCACGCACGTCTATAACATACCGAAAATAAGAAACAAGTGCTAGTCATAGAATCGACGAAGAAGAGAAGATTTCAAACTCGCGGACTATCAAAATCGTTCCAGTTCATTTAAAATCATCCTGCCAGGCAATTCGGGCACCGCAGATGGTGCGCCAAGCTTTAGCTCTTCAGATTGAGAGTCGATAGAATGTAATTAAAATCAGCATTCGCTTTGTTGTAGTCATCAGTGTTACATACTAAACTCAACTTGTAGTTGTAACGCCCATCGCTAAAATACACCCGTCGTTCAATGCGTTCCTTGCCATTCTCTTCTGAAATACTTGTCACATCAGTGCCGGTGCTTCCCTGCCCGTAGCCTACTTTTACGGATTTCTTCGGTCCCCCATCTTTCGAGGCAGCATCCTTTTCGACTATTTTTAGTTGCACATCAGGACCGTTTGGGCCAGGTCCCCAAGAAAGAGCTGCAAGCAATCGGGAATCACCGGCGCGCTGTTGTGCATGCCAGCCCTTTGGATAATAGAATGCGACGCCGGTACCAGTTTTGATACCACCCTGTTCGACAACGGGAGCAGTATTTCGAACAAAGCTCTCGGCGGGTTTTAGAGAATTGGCCAATCGAACCTTGAGGCGACCTAGAAGCTGCTCTTTCTTTAGTTTTCCGGCTTCGAATGCTTTTAAATCATCTGCTGACACAATCACTTCACGGTAGCTTGAGCCTGTGTATTCGTGGAACCAGACTCTTACTTTCTTTACCGAGGGAGCCAGCTCTGTTACTTTCTTAGCGATTAACAGCGCGTCAAATCTACAGACAGCATCCTTGTTGTTAACGGCTTGCTTGTTTGTGTAGGTGCTTATGGTGGCATCACGTTCCTGCACATCAGCTGAGATGGACTGGTCCGGGCGCAAGATGTTGGAGCGCATTAATTCACCCGCGATGTCGACTTTGGCGAAGGCAGCACTAACTCCAGTGCTCGCACCCAAGACTACTAATGCTAAAAATTTAGCTGGTTTCGGCAAATCCATCTCGATTTAGTTCGAGCAATTTCGGCTCTTCGTCGATTGCACAAGACAACAAATGTCATATTAATGTAGCAGACACAAATTGTTTAACGCTTGCGATGAGGTCCGGACTTCTTGAGATCCACCATCAAATGAGTGCTCCGCATCAGCGCTGCAACTTGATTATCGGCAGTGTTAACCGTAGTTTCAACTACAGTCATTCGTCCCCGGCGAATGACCTTGGCTTCTGCTGTAAGTGGTCCAACCGGATCGTTTGTCAACAAATTGACACTCAACTGCACCGAATAAGGAAAGCGCTTTTCCGTTTCATCGGGATCAATCATCGGACCACCATGAATTGCCGCAGAGGCAACTTCATCTGCGAGAGTGACGATGGCACCGGCGTGAAAGACCCGCGTCGGTTGCATTACCGTTTCAGAAAGAGGTAATCGTCCTTTGGCGTAGCCATCTCGAACTTCAAGCATCTCTCCACCCAAGGCGCTAAGCATCGTCCACTCGTATTTATGAGTCAAAACCGGTCTCCTATCTCAATGCGCCAATGATAGCTGCAAATTGCTAAAAATTTTTGGAACCAATCGGAATCAATTGCACAGCCTCCTCGTCTACTTTTACAGGCGACTTCGCCAGACAGCACTGAACGACGTTATCAAAGGCAGGAAGAACATGAATTGGAAGGCCCTATTGCCAGCGGCAGCGATGTTGGCGTTGCTTATGCCTAGCGAAGCTTTGAGCAGAAATCATAATTTTTACAACGATGGCGGAAACAATGCAATTACGCCACCCGGCACTCTGACTCCATTTAGCAATGGCTCGGGTAGCGGGTATTTGAGCGGCAATGTGAATCAATACGATAACGGTGGATACAATCCGTCTGCAAACGGTGCTTACGGCTACGATCAATATGCAAACAACGGNNCAACAACAACAACAACAACAATCAATGGCAGCACCACGGACAAAGCCACCACGGTGGATGCAACAGCCCACAGAGCCAAATCGACAACTTGAGACGTGCTGGTAAACTGAGCAATGCGGCTGCCTATGCCTACTCTGCTAACCTGTACAGTCCTTATGCCAACCATTACAATAACGCCGGTAACCTGAACAACCCGTATGCCAACGGCTATGACAATAATGCAGGTAGCCTGAGCAACGCGAATGCTTATGCTTACAACAATGCTGCTAACTTCGGCAACCCCTACGCAAATGGTTANNAACAACGCTGGTAACCTCGGCAACCCCTACGCAAATGGTTTTAACAACGCTGGTAACCTCGGCAACCCCTACGCAAATGGTTACAACAACGCTGGTAACCTCGGCAACCTGAACAGCCTTGGTCGCACACTGAGTGGCAGTGGACTCGGCAATCTGGGCAACTACGCCCAGAACGGCAACTTAAATGGTGGAAGTTTAAGCGGTCTACGTGGCTTGTTGGGAATTTGAGTCATTCAACGAATCGATCATCGAAGGGCGTCTTCGGACGATACAGCTCGCCCGCCCATGTCGAGAACATGTAAACAAAAAAGTGCTGTGCTCGATCGCCTTGCTCATGTAGCCAGAAGAACACATTTCGGAACAGTGTGATTAAATCTGCGTCGATATGGACGATGCCGTACTACGATTGGTTATGTTCCAATCGAGCCTTCGCGAGTTCAATATGACTGAAGTCAACCCAATAGAAGTGTTTTTCGTTGAAGACAACGAAGTGATCAGGTTCTGCCTCAGATCATTCTTGAAAAAAATTCCTGATTTTTCCCTGGTTGGAGAAGCGGCAGACGGAGCCATTGCCCTAGAAAAGATCAAACAAGCTCATCCGACCGTGGCTCTAGTGGACATCGGTTTACCGGGTTTGAACGGCATCGAATTGACCAAGAGTCTTAAGCGCTCCGTTCCTGGACTGCATGTCTTGATTCTCACAGCCAGCGACGATCCAAACGATATTTTTGCATCCCTTGATGCGGGTGCAGACGGCTATGTTCTTAAGGGAGACTTCTCGGACAATCTAGAAATGGCGATCCGAAGCGTCAGAGTCGGGGCGGTCTGGCTTGACCCGGGTATTGCCCGTCAGGTTCTAGATATGACTCAGCGGACGCTACCCCCGGCGGTACGCCGCGCTCTTGGTCCGATGCCTCAGCTGTCTGAACAAGAGGAACAACTATTGACTGGCGTGGCTGCAAGCAATTGCAAAGACGGAGTCTGTTTAATTGACCCAGCCTTCTTGCAAAAGTTGAAACGATTTTCGCAGACCGGCAATCACCCAGCACTTGAAGCTCCGCGCACAGGTGCTCAGTTACCCCTGGCTTCCAGCGACGGTTAATTTTGGAGATTGCTTGCGGTTAGATAAATGGCTCAAAGTCTCTCGATTGATCAAGCGGCGCACAGTAGCGCAAATGGCTTGCGATCAAGGTCGCGTCTTTATTGATGACCGCCCTGCCAAATCTTCCACCGAAGTAAAGATTGGTAGCAAGGTGCACTTGGAACTAGGCTCAAGGGCGATCACGGTGCAAATCGCCACCGTGCCTCCTGGCGCAGTGCCTGCTCAGGACGCCTCTACATTGTACGAAATGATTGAAGAAATCCGGCGCCCACCTGAAGTATTGGACTGGATGCCAGACGCTTAGTGCAGACGCTGATGCTTACTGGTAAATGCAGAGCGAATTAGCACTTCCTTTACCGGCTACCAATCCGTATTTCGCAATCGACGCCTTCTGTTTTGAATCCGCCGCCTTTGGTTTTGGTTGTTCTGATTAAAGCTGTTCTGATTCCAGTTGTTTTGGTTCGCGTAGCTCTGGTTCGGATAGCTCTGGTTCGCTTGGCTCTGGTTCGCGTAGTTTCGAGTCAGGTAATCTTGATTCGCGTAATTTCGAGTCAGGTAGTCTTGAGTCGCGTAGTTTCGAGTCGTGTAGTCTTGCTGTCGTCCATAACCCTGACTGAAAGCCGAAACTTGTGAGCGTCCCCAGGCGTAATCGTATGGTGCCTGCTGATTGAAATTGCCGTCATTAGCAAATCTGAATTGTTGTTGTTGTCTGAATTGTTGTTGATCCTGTCGTTTTTTCCCCGCGCCCAACGTCGAAGCATTGGTTTGAGCTACGGCGTCGCCCAAGGACATCTTGCTTAAATCGAAGTGCTTGCCATTGGCGAAATGCCTGACGCCTTCTGCATCTACCTGAGGATTTTCTGCGTATTTATCGGGCTTTCTGAAAACCGAGTCTTGGTTACCAGAATCGAACCCATTGTTTTGCAGCCGGTATGAAGGAGTCGGAGCCGGTAATCTCCAATCATCCGCAAACGCTGCCGGTGTCGCGATGGCGACCGCGAGACAGACAAGCAACGGCTTCAACTTCATGATTGGCAAACTCATCATGCGTGCCTCACACGTACTTTGCCAGGTGCGATCTTTCCCTTGCTAGGCACCAAAACCGGTGGCTTTATTGCCGGTGCATATTGATTGATGGACGCGGCCAACGCGGCTCCAAGACCAGCTTCACGCAACTCAGCGAATGAAATAGTGTGCACGTAATGATAGCGAGCACCCTCTGCCATCAAATTCTGATCAAGATCCAGCAGGTAATTCTGTCCCTGGCGATCGTTACCACCGATCTGGCAGAAGATGACCGTCACTTCACCTGGGTCGGTCATCCTTTGACTCGCGCTGATCAATTCATTTCGCACCATTTGCGGCTCGATCTTCGGCACGGGAAGACCGTCAGTAACGATTACAATTACGAGCGGCTTGGTATTGGCTTTGTGATGCACAAAATAATTGTCTAAACGTTCCGCGAGTGGTTCGAAGAGTCGAGTTCCGAATTGCTGTCCGACATTATTGAAGAGGTAATCGATGTTTTGAGCAGTAGCATGCTCGAACACATCATATTCGGTGGCAAATGGAATTATCGTCAGTCCATTTTGAGTAAATGCTGCCAGCGATTTTGCCAGATCGGCAGCCTGCAATCCGCACCAGTTCCAGCGAGAAAGTCCATCCGGGCAATCAGGTTGCTTCATCGACATCGAACGATCAACGATCAATTCAACATTGTAGTTAGCCAGCACCTTAAAGTTTCGATCCGCCTCCAGAGCGAAGCGATTAGCGCCCACACTCAGTGGTTTGCCCAGATCAACCTTAGCTTTCTCTGTGAATAGTTGATTGTCAGCTACACCAAATTGCTGAGCACCCAAAGCAAATGGTTTGGTCGGAGTGTTGTCTCGTTTGGGTATCTCAGCAATAAGTACGGCAGTTTTACTTACGATTTCCTTCAGATGAGCGCGAAAGATCATGCCGTTACGTTCGATGGTTATATTTAATGCGTCACCTTGAAGATGCGCGTCGAGGACTCTGTCGCCTTTGTGGATGCCACAACCGAATGCCGCAGTTCCAGGAGCAACATCGGCAACGGACAGGTCTTGGGTGCCGCTTTCAGCAACCGTCAATCCCATCCTCTTTTGAATTTCGTCTGAAAGCACTCCGAATGCGCCGACTTGCCCGCGCAGCATCTGAGGCGAATCATCCGCGCTCTGAGCTATGCAGGTGCTGACGCTGGAAACCACAAGAGCGCTGACAATCAAGTTGGTCAGAAGTAGTCGGAGCGTCCTTTGCATGGCGATACCTTGCTGTCCTAGCTCGGTCAGGGTGAAGAACCCCTCTTATGCAGTTTTACATCCCAGCAGAGGGGATTTTGTGAAGTTTGAGGCGATCGCTGAAACTTTTTATCTAACTGCAAAAGTCTGACAAGGCAAAAATTTGAACGAGCAAATCCCCAACGCTAAAGTCCGTCAACTAAAAGTTAGTGCGTAAAACTTTGTCCAGCTAAATGACTTTTGCTAGCCGCGCCACGGCTTAGTGTGGACGACACGATAGTTGGTGCTACAACTGCAGCCAATTTATCGACCAGTTTAACTGCGCCGAAGCCAGTCAGATGAACAGTATCGATGAAATCAGCATCAGTGAAAGTATTCGAGTCAAACATATCGACGAACTGAGCGTTGTATTTGGAGGCACATTTAGTCACATCGGCTTTGTAGAGGTCATAAAAATTCGGCACCATCGCCGTCAGATTATCCTTGCGAAGTGGCATATTGACGAGGATTACCTTTACGCCCCGTTCTTGCGCAAAACGCAGAATATAGTCCAAGTAATAAATTTGAGCATTATAGAGTTTTGGACGAAACGGTTGATAACAAAATCTGTAACACTGCAAATTGTCTGAAACTTCCACATTATTGGGGTCTTCAGGTAGAACATTCAGGTCGTCAGGGTAGTCGAATGCGCTGGTACGAATACCAATCCTCGATGGTGAGAGTGGATCTTTAACTTTTTCAACTCGACTATCTAGAATCGGAACCAGGCAATTGCGGTAATTTCGTTCGGCGATCGTAGCCAATTCATATTTGCAATTCACTTGCGCGGACAGCTTGTTAAACAGTTCCGTTAAGTAGTACAACGCCTTTTCACTGGTCGATAATCGGGCGTGAATACCGAGTTCGCCCAGTTCACTGATGTGACTCATTAGTCCGAACTGCTCGGTGGAATTGGGTGCCTCCAACAAGTTATCCAAGAAATCG
The DNA here is from genome assembly GCA_003153555.1 of Candidatus Melainabacteria bacterium. GTDB lineage: Bacteria > Cyanobacteriota > Vampirovibrionia > Obscuribacterales > Obscuribacteraceae > PALSA-1081. The sequence continues at coordinate 17,836 of PLZS01000110.1, forward strand.
CGTGGTGCGATCGTGTAGATAATTGTTGACGGAGTTTTCTCGCGCAGTAATCCGTTCACAATGACAGCTGCATCGGAAGCGTGCATGCCGCCTAGTCCAAATGCAAACGTTTTTATGGGCACTCCTGTGAGAGCTTGAACATCATCCTCAAGATGACGCAATCGATTGTGTTTAGTCGCATTGATTGGGAATTTCAGATATGTCGCCTCGCCTTCGTTGACAACGCGAGTCAACAACGACGAACCAAGCAAAACAACATCAGGCGTGTACGGAAGTTCTTTGTAGCCCTTCGCCTGCCACCAAGTCCAGCGGTGGTTGGCGGCTTCAAATCGATCGAAGTGTCCGGTAATGAGAAAAGTTCGAAACGCCAAATCGACACACAGAAACAGCAGCAATGCGATTACAGCGCTGCTCTTGTAAGCATTCGTGGATTGGTTGAACGTTTTCCTCAAAGACCTGTGACCCCGCCGCACACCGTACCACAGCTACTTGGAAATTGCCCTTGCAAACCCACCCGGGGGTTTCCAAGAGGTCATCAACAGAGCGTTTCAGCGGTTAACAGACAAATAAAAACTGTCTAAAACGACGGCATCAACGGCCAGGGTTCTGTCCCTAGGATTCGGAAGTCTCAATTTTGTGTATGAATGTATTGGTATTCTCGACAGGGCAAACTTCTACAGAAAGAGTGAAAAGTCATGTCAGAAACAGTAGATCAAAATACCGATGTCAGCGTGAAAACATCGAGAGCCTCACGATGGTCCACCAGTGCGGAGGCGCTTCAACACATTGGCAAAGCTTTCGCTAGCACTAAACTTAAGGTGCGTCTTAGCGACAAAGTGACATTGATATTGCTGGGAATTTCAACAGCTATGGCGGCGGCCATGGTGCTTTTCCCTCAATTTGCAGCAAGCACAGCCATCGCCTGCGACGTGTTTTTCGCGCTGACGATACTGTTCTTTATCACTCAAAGACTTGGAATTGTCACAACTTTCGATACCAAACAAACGGTGTTCGCCACCGAGCTAATGTTCGGATTTCTAATCGCCGGAATATTTATCGTTATCAATTTAACGGTGTACGCGCTTCACCTCAAGTGAGACAGCATACTTGAGCGGCACCGATGGTGGTGCCAGGAAAACGGAGGACCTGATCAGTCCATGTATTCGCGCAAGCGGCGGCTTCTGTTTGGATGACGCAACTTGCGGAGAGCCTTCGCTTCGATTTGGCGAATGCGTTCACGAGTAACTCCGAACAGCTGTCCGACTTCTTCGAGAGTGCGTTGACGACCGTCGTCCAAACCGAATCGCAAGCGCAACACATCACGCTCTCGAGGGGATAGTCCGGACATGACTTCGATAATATCTTCTCGCAAGAGTTCTTGCGTTACAGAACTCGCAGGCGTCTCAGCTTCTTTGTCTTCAATGAAGTCGCCAAGTTTGCTGTCTTCTTCTTTGCCAATCGGAGTCTCGAGCGAAATTGGTTCCTGCGCCACTTTGACTATGTCACGCAGTTTGCTTACGGTGATTTCCATCGCCCCTGCAATTTCTTCTTCAGTTGGCTTGCGGCCTTTGTCTTGGGCAAGCTGTCTGGTGATCTTTTTGAGCTTGTTGATCGTCTCAACCATGTGCACAGGAATGCGGATGGTGCGTGCTTGATCTGCAATCGCTCTGGTAATCGCCTGACGAATCCACCACGTAGCGTAAGTGCTGAACTTGTAACCACGTTCATAATCGAATTTTTCAGTTGCTCGAATTAAGCCAAGATTTCCTTCTTGAATCAAATCGAGGAACAACATTCCACGTCCAACATATTTTTTTGCGATCGAAACTACGAGCCTCAGGTTAGCTTGCGCGAGCCGACGCTTCGCTATTGCCCCTTCAGCGCCACCAGTCTCTATTCTGCGTGCGAGTTCGATTTCTTGATCGGCCGTGAGCAGCGGAATACGCCCGATTTCTCGAAGATACATGCGCACAGGATCATCAGATGACAGACCCTTAGAGGCTTCTTCCGTAAAATGCTCCGGATCTTCTTCGACCTTTTCCTCGTATCCACCCATGAATACTGGATCGTCATTGCTTCCGGCGCCATTGCCACGCTCAGACGGCGCAGGCATATCGTCATCATCACTGTCGCTCTCGACCAAAAGTTCTTCCAGCCCCGTTCGCTCACGCGCTTTACCGGCTTCTTCCAACTTGTCCAGTTTTGTGATGAACGTATCTTCTTTATCTTTGCCCTTGGTCACGCCCTGGTCTCCAGTATGGGTTCGTCTTCGGTCTGAGCTTCTGCCGCCATGGCGGATTCGATTTTAGCCTTAAATTCGTGGACATCGGCTAGCGACTCAAACTTTTCAATGGATGGATATTCACTGTTTAAAGCCGACAACTGCTTAATTTTACTCTGCAATGCAATCGAATCGTTGTCATTTTCAGTCAAACCAACCAAAGCCGACAAATTAGTCAAAACCCGTTTCAGCTTTTCCTTGAGCAGACTGGCTTTGCTGTGCTTGATGACAAGGTCCACGGGCATGTCCTGCTTGCGCAATTCGTCTGCCTTCAAAATCGTGTCAATGAGCACGGCAGAGGCATCCTTGTCCGAGGCCAGGATATCCATTAGCTTGTTTTGCAATTCTTCGACGTTCTTAAATGTGCCCTCCAGGCTATCGATTGCCTCCTTAATGATTTGAAACGACGGAGTCAAAAAACTGTCGTTAGTCATAGCGAGCGAGACACGCTCATAATCATCAAAAGACTTTAGATAGAGGGCGAGCAGTTGCATTTCTGCTTCCAAAACAACATTTTTCAATGAGTTTCTTTGGGTGGCGCGGTTCAAGATCTGCTTAGGTCCCCTGTTCGGAGTCGCACCTAGTTGATTATCTCGACGATATTGACCGACATCGTTGAGCAATCCCTCCTCACGAATACTGATTCTCAATGACCATTGCCTGACATACTCGCTGCGGTCAACGTCCTTCTTGATGTGTGCGAGGATTGGAACCAGACGTCGCGCCGCTTCGATTTTCCCAGCGTGACTTGTTATATCGCAGTCTTCAATAGCTTGTTCAAGCTGGTACTCAATCAGAAGCGGTGCCGTTGCTATGGCGTGGGCAAAGGCTTCGGGACCGCCTGGAGCGCGCAAACACTCATCAGGGTCTTTAGCACCCGGTATGCGGATGACGCGAAGTTCAATGCCAACGCCTTCAGCCACCTGTTTCAGAGTTTCCACGCCTCGCTCTACCGCTTTGATCCCCGCTGGGTCAGCATCAAATGCCAGATAGACGCGTTTGGACTCTGTATAACGCACCAGCGAACGAGCCTGGACTTCGGTCAAAGCCGTCCCTAAGGTGGCGACAGTATTCGTAAATCCGAATTGATGAGGAGTAATGGCATCGAAATATCCCTCCACGACAATTACTGCATCTTCTGTCTTGATCGTTTCCTTCGCTAAATTGAAAGCGTAGAGATGGCGTCCCTTGGTGTAGATAGGAGTTTCAGGAGAGTTGACGTACTTCGCATCATCGTTCGCTAAAGTTCTGCCACCAAATGCGATGACTCTTCCTTGATCGTCGCAAATTGGAATCATCAGGCGATTGCGAAACAGATCATAGTAACTGTTGGTGTCTGCTTTTCGACGAACAAGCCCAGCTTCTTCCAAAGTCGCCGGCGCTACTTTTGTAGAGCTTGTTAAATAGCTAAGCAATCCATCCCACGTCGGTCCGGCGTAGCCAATTTTAAAGCGATCAATGATTTCTTCCGGAATACCACGCTTCTCCAAATAGTCGCGCGCGATGACACCATCTGTAGGGTCTTTAAGCAACTGCGAAAAATACTGACTGGCTTGCTGATAGAGCATCAAAATATGCGTACGCTTGTCGTACTCTTCTTTTTGTTCAACAGTCTCGACTAGCTGAACACCATACTTGTGAGCCAGTTCACGCACAGCCTCCGGAAACTCGATGCCTTTCTTCTTCATGAGAAAAGCAAAAACATCGCCCTTTTCGTGACAACCAAAACAATAAAAGAATCCCTTGTCGGGACGGACTGAGAAGGACGGACCCTTTTCGTCGTGGAATGGACAAAGCCCAGAGTAATTAACCCCGCTGCGCTTCATCGTCACATGCTCAGAAACGACTTCGAGGATGTTTGCCCGGCTTCGGACTTCGGCAATGTCCTCTTTATTCAAGGAATCCCCCAAAGCTAAAATGAACCCCAGTCGGCATTAATAGCCCTACAGGCTCCGTGCGCGACCATTAACCCACAGTTTTATAGCATGCTCCTCCGACTCAACCTTCCGCCTGACAGGTTAATTTCCATAGATCAAATATATGTTTTCAGCTAATATGTCCATCGCTAATATCACCGCATGTCGAGGAGCAGGTTTATGAAAACCCTGATCAAAAATGGACGCATCATCACGGCTGTCGATGACTACATTGGCGACATTCTGATCGAAGACGAAATAATTACCGTCATTGGCAAGAAGCTGGAGATGGAAGCAGACAAAATCATCGACGCCAAGGACCGGTTAGTAATTCCGGGCGGAATCGACGCTCACACTCACATGGACATGCCTTTCGGTGGCACAACTTCTGCCGATGACTTCAGAACCGGAACACTTGCGGCTGCTCACGGCGGCACCACCACAATCATCGACTTCGCGATTCAAGCCAAGGGCACATCGATCATAGGCGCATTGGACACTTGGCACGAGAAAGCAGCGGGCAAAACAGCTATTGACTATGGTTTCCACATGATCGTGACAGACCTGCCGCAAGAGCGGCTGAAAGAAGTCAAACGCTTAATCAACGACGAGGGCGTCTCAAGTTTCAAGATGTTCATGGCTTATCCAGGTGTTCTTCTTGTTGACGACGCGACAATATTTCGAGGAATGAGCTTCGCGGGCGAGCATGGCGGCTTAGTCTGCATGCACGCAGAGAACGGCGTTGTGATCGACGAAATCGTACAAAGGGCGATCGCTAAAGGACATACCGCTCCTAAATATCACGCTCTCACACGCCCGACAAAAGCTGAAGCCGAAGGGGTCAATCGGGCCATTGCCTTGGCTGAAATGGCTGAATCACCGGTTTACATCGTTCACCTTAGTTGTTACGACGCTTTGAAAAAAGTAAAAGAAGCCCGCGACGAAGGCGTTCCAGTCTTTGCAGAAACATGTCCTCAGTACTTATTTCTTGACTATTCGGATTACGAAAGAGAAGGTTTCGAGGGTGCCAAATATGTGATGACACCTGCCTTGCGTGAGAAATGGAATCAAGACGAATTGTGGACCGGCATCAGAATGAACGACTTACAGGTCATTTCCACTGACCATTGCCCATTCTGCATGAAAGAGCAGAAAGAGCTGGGCAAGGATGACTTCAGCAAAATTCCAAACGGCGCTCCGGGCGTCGAAACCAGAATGAGTCTGGTTTACAACGGAGGCGTTGTAGCCGGCCGCATCTCATTGAATCGATTTGTTGAGATAACTTCAACTGCTCCAGCAAAAATCTTCGGACTCTTCCCACGCAAGGGTACGATTGCGGTTGGCTCGGATGCGGACATCGTAATTTTCAATCCAAACAAGAAGATGACAATAAGCGCGCAGACACATCATATGAATGTGGATTACAATCCGTATGAGGGGAGGCAGGTGCAGGGAGTGCCTGAGACCGTTCTCTCACGTGGCAAGGTCGTCATAGAAAATGAGAAATATGTTGGCAAAGCAGGTGACGGCAAGTATTTAAAGCGATCGACGGTTCAGCTTCGTCATCGCGAAGTTGCGGCGGCAGTGCACTAAGCGTTGCAAGTTGTTCACATACCGCGCTATTAAATACGAACAGGGCTTACATTACTGGGTATTAGGAACTAGGAACTGGGCGACTAGGGATCAAGGGGGCACCGACATGGGCTTTACAAAAGAATTCAACAAGATGGTCACTGAGGAACGCAATGTCAAAACCATGGATTTGGACATTCTCGAGACCGTTGATCTGGTAGAGCGAATTCAAGCCGAAGATTTCGAGATCGCAAAAGGCGTGCAAAAGGTCGTGCCGGAAATAGCCAAAGCCGTAGACATCATCACTGAAAAGTTGAAGGCTGGCGGCCGACTAATTTATTTCGGAGCTGGCACAAGCGGACGGTTGGGAGTGTTAGATGCTACCGAGTGCCCGCCAACTTTTGGTGTTGAAGCTTCAGTTGTTCAAGCCTACATAGCCGGCGGAAAGGATGCGATGTTCCGCTCCTTTGAAGACGCCGAAGATTCGAAGGACATGGGATTGCAAGATGTTGTCAGTGCTCAAATAAGCGCACGGGATGTCGTGATCGGGATCACGGCGAGCGGCAGAACGCCCTATGTTGTTGGCGCTTTGCAGAAGGCCAAAGAACTAGGCGCCGCAACGGTAGGCATTGTCAACAATTTCGAGTGCTCGTTAGCAACTCACTGCGATGTTTTAATCGCAGCGGTTGTTGGTCCTGAAGCCCTAACCGGCTCAACCCGCATGAAAGCTGGAACCGCACAAAAAATGGTCTTGAATTTGATCACCACTTGCACCATGGTGCGTCTTGGAAAAGTCTACGAGAACTTGATGATCGACTTACGCCCGACAAACGAAAAGTTGAGAGAGCGCGCCGTTTCGATTATTTCAATTCTCGGTGACGTGCCGCGCCATCTTGCAGAAGGCGCTTTGGTTGCCTCACACGATCGCGCTAAGACAGCCATCCTCATGGTGAAAAGAAAACTGGGTCGAGCGCAGGCAGAGCAACTAATCATCAAATGTGGTGGCTCTCTTCGTAAAGCTCTGGTTGCTGACGTAGCCAACTAAATCAGGGATTCTTCTTCATGTCGTCGATCAACCAATCGAAGTTGTTGGGAACGTTTTTCTCGAAAGCTTTGGCTTCAGCAAGCTTGTTTTCCTTCTTCAAGTAATAGACCAAGCTACCGACAGCCTTGTTGTATTCGTCGCTCTTTTTGCCTTTGGTAGAAGCAATCAGCTCAACCCGGCGGCGCGCGTGCGATTCTGATTTGCTCCACATATTACGATCGTCGTAGCACTTGAGATAGAGTCGTTGAATTTCTAGTTCTTCGTTCACATCAGGTGGCTTCTTAGCCGAAAGGAGAACAAGCGCCTTGCCCAATGTTTTCTCGGTCTCAAGGTAGTTAGCCGCCCAGAAATGAGCTTCCGCAACCAGCCGCAGCAACTCAATCTCACTGTACTTTTTACTCAGCTCGGCGGTTAGCTTCTCCATCAATTGAGGCTTGTGGATCCCCCACTGAACGGCCGCTTGAGCCAGTCGACTGGGGACGTAGAATCTAGATGTCGGCTTCATTTTTGCGATCGACTGGGCGAGAGCCTTGTCAGCTCCGTCAGGCTCGCCAAAATAGATATATCCACGCGCTCGATCATATGCTCTCGCATAGATCTCGTCATCATTAGGCGCGACAAGATTTGCTAGCGCGATAGATAAATCCTCGAATTGATTGAACAGCTTTCGTCTTTGATCCATCGGCAGCTCCGCACCCGAAGCGCTTCTGTACGCCTCCGAAAGAAAATGGACGCTTACCAACACCTCAGGATCCAACCGACTTGCGGCTTTCAAGCGGGGCACCGCTTCCAGAAGATGTTTTGCCAGAGGCGCAGACTGCGCAAACTTCTTTTGGTGTACATAGTCAGTTGCAAGCAGAGCCTCAACATCTGCAACCTGACTTGCATCCTGCGGAGGCACCAGTTTTAGCGCCCGCGCGTAATAGTCAGCGGCCTTGGCGTATTCTGCACCTACGTCGGCAACTTGTCCGAGCTTCTTAAACTGCTGCCAAGATTCCGCAGCAAAAACAGGTGTCTGCACAATCGATGAACAACTTGCTAGGGAAACGGAAAAGAGAACGAAACTTATTTTATTTCTCGTAAACACGGGCTCAGACTCTCATCGCAGCTAGATTGGACTGACAGCGCTTGCGTGCACAGCGTGCTCTGCTTGATAGGCGCGCATTTTTGGCAGTGCTTTGCGGGCAGCGATTTCACCAGCATCTATTGCACTTTTGAGATCCTTCTTACTGAAAGAACTCATTTTCATCCAGGGAAGTTTGGGCTCGATCAAAATATCCGCCTTGTCGACCGCTTTGTTTTCAATTTCGGACAATAGAATGCTGGATATTCGATCGCCGTAGTCCATCAAAGTGTCATATTCCTTCTGGTTGACTTTCTCCAGGTAGGCTTGCAGGCGCACCGCCACCACGGCTGGTGCACCCTGCGCTTCTGCTATTTCGGTAGGCAAGTTCTCACGCACGCCACCATCGACTAAAACTTGTTCACCCACCTTGACCGGGCGGAAAAATCCTGGTGCGGAATTGCTGGCACGAATGGCGTCAGCAATACTTCCCTTGCTTAACCAAACTGCTTTTGTCGTGGTCAAATCAACTGCGGCACAAGAAAATGGGATTGGCATTTGTTCGATGTTTGTGACGCCTTGAGGTAGATGTTTGGAAACGAATTTGGAAACTGATCTGCCGCTATAAAGTCCGATTTGAGGATGAATAAGCACTGCTCTTGCCAGAAAATATGGACCGAAATAAGATACTGTCTGCAACTTTCGGTTGCTCGGAAAGTATGCCTTCTTCAATTTGCCAGAAAGAGTAAGTCGTTCAATTTCAATGACAGGAACGCCTGCAGCGTAGAGTCCACCAATCAGCGCGCCGATGCTGCTGCCCGCCACAAAGTCAGGGCGTAGTCCTTCAGCTTCGAGTACTTTAAGAACACCGATGTGGGCAGCACCTCGGGCGCCACCGCCCGCGAGAGTCAAGGCAAAACCGCTGTGCGTGGACCTGAGCGGTTGAGCTTCATTGCGAGCATTGTTGTCAGTCTGCTGGTTTGATTGCTTAACAGAGGCGCCATTGGGAACACCTTTGCTGTCAGGCACGGCAAGATTTGCATCAGCAGCGGCATAGACTTGCGTCGCCTGAATCGCGAAGACCCCCGCTAGGGCAACCATTCGTTCAAACTTTACATGCTTTTTCACCAGCTTCCCTCGTTGGTAGTTTGGAAGGAGACGGCAGTTAACCAAATAAGTTTCGGCGATTCGCAAACTATAAGCAGTTCAATAGGAAAGTCTGCTGCAAATTGGAACAACGCGGGACGCGTGTGTTTCGGGAGCTCAAGATGGTAGTGTAAACCAGAATGTGCTTCCCTGACCGGGCTGACTCCTGACGCCAATCTCGCCATGATGCTGGTCGATGATTGCTTTACAAATTGCAAGTCCTAAGCCACTGCCTTGACCATTCTTTCCATCCGAAACTTCTACTTGGGTAAATCTATCGAACACCTAAATCTTCCACTGAAACGATTGATTCATTTAACAAAATCGGCACTTCAACTGACTCAACGTGTAAATTCATGACGCCGGTTTCAAGCTTTTCGACGTCTAGCAAATCGCCAATTAAATTAAGAAGTAACGAAGAGATTGCGAATTAGGCGGCGCTCTTCTTCAGCGGATCTTGCAGCTCGGAACCATCTGCTTCTCTATAGCTAGCCAATCCCTTCAGAACATCCTTTGTAGAGTTACCCACCGTTGATACCACTTGGCGGTCAATAGTCTGCGAGCTGCTCACTAACATCTCATTGCCTTTGGTACTTTCAGATTTAGTTTTCAGATCTGCTTGCTGCTGGACAAAAGCCTGATATTCGGCTGGTGTGCGGAATTGAGTTTGCACGGTGTTGGCATTGTCACCCATGCCGCTAGTTGAAGCTGCTCTTTGAAGATCGAGTTTGTTTTGTGCGGACTGGATCGCACCGGCAAGATTTGCTTGGGCAAACGATCCTTCTGGATTAGTAAGGAGATTTCCGCTGATATCGCCGTATGCTGCTTGCGCCGCAGCCATATCACCCTCGCTGGCAATGGTTGTATTCATCACGCGTCCGGCCACTTCATTGCCACGTTGAATCGCGGCATGATTGGCACCAGATGATTCATGCCCTACTAAAGAGAAACCAGCTAAGCCCCATGCTGCTGCTTGTCCTGGACTCATGTGCTTGCCGGCTCCAGTTACAGAAGCCATCAGATGCGGATCGCCCAGAAGTTCCAATGACTGCAGGTGCAGATTGTCACCCTTATGAGTGTTGTCGAGCAGCATCAGGGGATCCAAGTGATGATCGTTCACGCCATTATTTCGATTGTGGGTGTTATCGAATGCCATAAATCACCTAGTAATAAGAGTAGAAAAAATTTCGTGCGAGAGGAAGGAAACAACAAAGGTTGCTCCTGTCAGTTCTATGATGAGTGCGGGTAATCTGACCTTCTTATAGTCGATCCAATGTGACAATTTAGTGAACCAAACGAAGAAATGCGTATTCCGCTGAAACTGGGCGACGCGCCCACTTTCGTCCGATTTCGTCGCCCTGTTTGGTCCGCAATACGCAAAGAAACATCAAGCCGAAGACGGTGACCAGTCCAGGCAAGAGAATAGGCAGCTAAAGCCATGTCTGCAAGATTTACGATGAGAGCAAGCGCGACAAAATCCCAAGCAAATTAAGATCTGCCTTCCGGCCACTTTTGCAATTGCGCTTCCAAACTAGGCAGCGGCCTTCTTCAGTGGATCGTAAAGCTCAAAGCCATCAGCATCTGTGTAGCTGGCAAAACCGCTCATAACATCCTTGGTAGAGTTACCCACTGTCGAAACCACGTGGCGGTCAATAGTCTGCGAGCTGCTAACTAACATCTCATTGCCTTTGGTACTTTCAGATTTAGTTTTCAGATCTGCTTGCTGCTGGACAAAAGCCTGATATTCGGCTGGTGTGCGGAATTGAGTTTGCACGGTGTTGGCATTGTCACCCATGCCGCTAGTTGAAGCTGCTCTTTGAAGATCGAGTTTGTTTTGTGCAGATTGTATGGCACCGGCAAGGTTGGCTTGGGCAAACGATCCTTCAGGATTAGTAAGAAGATTGCCGCTTATATCGCCGTATGCTGCTTGAGCCGCGGCTAAATCACCTTCACTGGCGACGGTTGTGTTCATCACTCGTCCAGCCACTTCATGGCCTCGTTGAATCGCGGCTTGGTTAGCATTAGGTGATTCATGACCGGCTAAAGAGAAACCTGCTAAGCCCCATACTGCTGCCTCTCCTGCGCTCATGTGCTTGCCGGCTCCAGTTACAGAAGCCATCAGATGAGGATCACCGAGAAGATGCAATGACTGCAGGTGCAGATTGTCACCTTTAGCATTGGTGCTGTCCAGGTGCATCAGGGGATCCAAGTGATGATCGTTGCCGCCATTATTTCGATTGTGATTATCAAATGCCATAAAATCACCTTCAAAGGGGTCTAGAAAGGTTTCCACGCGAGCTTCAGTAGACATCCAGGTAGAGTCTGAATGCTTGCGTGATAAGAACGCCAAGGCTTGGTAAAGTACGATGCGCCGGGTTAAACTTCGGCGGAACCATACTTTGGATACGCGGGCTGCGTATGTGTTGAACTACTTAGGTCTGAGGGGTAGTTTCAATATATGAGATTCATCTCACCTTGGCAAGTTAAATGTCACGAGTTTGCCACGAATTTGCCACAAATTTGTTGTATTCAAGAAAATTTCGGCACTGGCGTGTTCAGACCAATCGTTTCGACGACTAAATTCCCATCCGCACATACATATAAGTAAGCTTGGTGGGAGCGAAGCTGTTCCTACCGGGAAATGTGGTTTCTTAGCCGCTTCTAGAGCAGGTTTTAGGCATCACCGCAAGTATTGTGACAGCTGCAATCTTTATTTCTAACAGCTTCTAGCCCTTCTCGCACTATAGGCGGTACCAAAACTAAACCCGCAACAGAGTCTGCCCACCACCAGTGCAGAGTTGCATTTAACACCAAACCAGCCAGAGTCGCAAAAGCGAACCATGCACAGCAGCTGCTTTCCATGGCGTCAGCTTTTAGCGCGTTGCTGTTCAATTCATGGGCGACTTTCAATTTAGCTTTTGCTAGAAACGGCATGACGATTAGGGCTGCTACTGTAACTGTATCCCTATCCAACTCTCCTGCGCATGGTCACCATAGCCTAACAGGCGTCGCGTGGAATCAAAAAGGACATAGGCCGCCAGAGCGAAGAGCAAACAGCCGGCGATTTTACTGGTCACCACTTCCGCCTTTTCCACAGAATCCAAAGCAGCGTTTTTGAATTCTATCTGAAGGCGCCAGCCTACAATTGCAGCGCTAATTATTTCAATCAGCGAATCAAAACCGAAACCCACAAGAGCTATCGACCCTGCAATCAAACCAAAAATTATCTGCTATCTATTTGAATCTGGATTTCTTGCATCATAAATCCTAAACCGGGAACCGGCGAATTGCCTGATTGTAATCGTTTTGAGCCAGCAAGAGACAATCGTGAGTAAACTTCCAAACATGTTCACGCAATTGCACTAGCGGTGAGACAATCTCAACATTGCCCCCCCTCCCTATGGTGCTCGAAGCTATGGACGAAGGACTTATCATGAAGATAACCGAAGCAACCCGCCTCTATGAGGACTGGGTAAAAAGCTTTATTACCATCGTTTCAGCAGACCTTGATGCCAAGCACAAGGTGATGTCTGACGATGAGTTTGCCTTTCTGCGCGCCACGTTTTACCGATGGGCGCAAATTTTTCCCGAACTTTGCCCTGAGCTTGTCGACGCACCGCTGGTGCTTTCAGTAGGCGATTTGCACGTTGAACAGTACAGCACCTGGCGAGACATCGAAGCGAGGCTGATTCTCGGCATCGCTGATTTCGATGAGGCATATCGCCTGCCTTATACCTTCGACCTTGTTCGCCTTGCCACCAGCGCCTGCAAAGCGATCGAAAAGGGCGATCTGAAAATTACAAAGACGGCGGCCTGCGCGGCAATCCGCAGAGGCTACATGGATAGCATCGCATGTGGTGGCAAGCCGATTATTCTGGAAGAAGAAAATCCTGAACTGAGAGAAATGGCAATCGCCAGATTGGCGATACCAAGCCATTTCTGGCGAAAACTGGAAACACAGCTGAAGCCGGTGAAAACTTTGCCTGCGGATGCTATAAAGGCAATTGACAGCATGCTGCCAAGCCCGCCTCCCGCTCTCCGTTCGTTCAGGCGTCGAGCTGGCGTAGGCAGTCTTGGACGTCCACGATTCGTCGTTGTAGGCAGCTATCACGGGGCTAACATTGCCCGAGAAGCAAAAGCTATAGTGCCTTCTGCATGCGCCTGGGTGAACGGTGACAAGAAACCTGTTTCGCTTTTGCAGACTGTTCTGGACACGGCGGTTCGCTGTGGTGATCCGTATTTGAAGACACACGGCAAGTGGGTTGTGCGTCGGCTCTCGCCGTCTTGTTCCAAAATGGAATTAAGCGCACTTCCCAAACTTCGTGATGAGGAGCGCCTGCTTTACGCGATGGGCTTCGAGGCTGCCAACATCCATCTCGGCACCAAGGGAGCTGCCGCGGCAATCAAGCGTGACATGAATAAGCGCCCTGATACCTGGCTGCGCAAAGCAGTGGACATCATGAGTGACGCGGTGCGAAAAGATTTCAAGAACTGGAGACAGTCTCAAAATTTGACGCTCGCCTGATTTCACACAGGTCCAGGAATTAGATAAATGTTGCTTGGGAGGATGCCGGTCTTTGACCGACCGGCATCCTTTCCTTCTCAACTACCTTTTCGCTTACTAAGCTATATGCCTAACTTAGTACTAATATCAGTTTCGATTTCGTTTCATTTTCGGAGCATAAACTATACAATATAATACAACTCGAAACCGGCAGCCTATGGGAATCCGCATTACAACAGTAGCGGAAGTCCTACCGCCTTCTCCAAATCCGACCAAGCAATCTGGTAGGCAACAACAGCGTCAAAATAATTTGAAAGCGTTTGTTGATACTGCAATTGAGCAACAAGAGTCGTCGATAGATCAGTAGCGCCGAGTTGGTAACCACGCCGAGCCACTCGGGCCACCTCAGCGGCAGTGGGCAAGAGTTCATTTTGGAATTCAAAAATGTTCTCTCTTGCCACGATCACCTCATTGAATGCGGTGACCACATCAGCGCCAACCTGCGCATGCAGCAAAGCGAACTTGCGTTCCGCTCTACGCAAGTTCGCAGTGGCCTGTTGGACCTCACCTTGATACTGATATAAAATGGGATTTTCAGCTGTGACGCTAAAAAACAGTCCGGTCCCGGCCCAATTTCCGACGGGTGACAGCCCCGTAGGTTGATTCTTGGCGAACGTTGAGAATGTACCTCCTATGCCGACGAAAACATCTGGCACCTTTTTAGTTTTAGCCAAGGCCAGGGCTTTTTTATTCACATATATTTGTTGCTGCGCAGCCTTCAGATCCGGACGTGATGCAAAGGCCACAGTTAGTAACTGCGCTAAAACCGGCAAGGAACGTCTTGGAGAAGGAACTATCTCTGACTTTTCGGCGGACAATTTGAAAATGCCATTGTCGTTTACGTCAATTACCTCAACGCGTTCAGGTCGTTCGCCAGTAATTAATGCCAATGCCGCCGACGCTTGTTGCAAGCGTCCCTGTGCTTGATTTCGCAAGGTGTCAAATTGCAACACGTTCAAATTAGCTTGCAAGGCTTCTGCTTTTGGAGCCTTTCCTGCTTCGAAACGTTTGCTCGCTATATCAGCTAACTTTATGCCAACTTGTCTTTCTGATTCGACCAGGGCTTCGTAAGCTTCAGCTGCAGCCAACTCAGAGTAGGCGCGGCGAACTCGGTTATGAACATCGAAACGAAGGGCATCCAACTGCAATTCCGCAAGCCCATAATTCGCACGCGCTAGAGCTATTTTTTTTGTTCTCTTAGCAGCGGTTTGAAATTGTTGGATAATCCCGTATTGTTGGGTCTGCCCCGTAAACAAGAAATTAAATGAGTTTGCAAAACCCGTTTGCACAAGCAACTGAGGATTTGGAACAGCTCCTGCTGCTTTGACGGCTCCCTTTGCGATTGGCAAATTCCATTTGGCCGAAGCGACTTCCCGATTATGCAGATCGGCCCTTTCGAAGGACTCGGCCAGGGAGACTGTTCGAGCTGGGCGTGGACTGGTCACCACTCCGTCCAGATTTGCCGGCAAAGCGCCTGTTGTAATATCTGCAACCGCATTTGGTGCAACAGAAATCAAACTGTAAAATGATAAGGCGCCAATGCAAATAGTGGATTGAATTCTCATACCTTATTCATCAAATTTTAGCGGCACGCCCACAGCCTTCTCGAGATCGGCCCATGCATTCTGATAGGCAACGACAGCATCGAAATATGCGGCCCGCGTTTGTTGATACTGCTGCTGCCCAAGCATTGCGGTTGCCAACCCATTCTTACCGAGTTCATAGCCCCGCCGAGTCAACTGAGCAACCTTGGACGCGGAAGGTAGGAGTTGCTCGTTGTACTTTCGAACATTATTGTTAGCTACTACTAAAGCTTCGTACGACGCCAGAATTGAGGAAGCGACTTGAGCGCGCAAGAGTTCATTTTGCTTTTCCTGTAAAGCAAGAGTCGCCCCAGCTTGCCTGATTTGTCCTTGATAGTGGTAGAAGAGTGGCTGCTCCTGAGCATAAGTGAAAAGATAGCCCGGCTGCTGAGGCACTCTGTTGGCTGGTTCAGCAACGCCAGAGCCTGTTGGGTCAAAGAAACGTAACTGGAATGGCTTGTAAGTGCTAAATAGATAGTTGAATCCGACGGTTGGATCGGGTACTCGTTGAGTTTTAGCCAGGCTTAGAGCCTTTTTGTCCACATAACTCTGTTGAATCGCAGCTTGAAGATCTTTGCGCTCTCGCCATGCTGTAGGCAACAATTCCTGCAATGCCACTACAGGTCGCTCTGGATTAGGTATTAAAATGCTCTTTTCAGCAGAACTCTTAAACAAGCCGTTCTCATCTACCTGGATTATCTCTTGCCGTTGCGGCGTTTCACCCATCAAAAGAGCTAACTGAGCTGAGTCTTGAATTAACCGACCGCGTGCTTGATTTCGCTGAACCACAAATTGCATAACACTCAGTCTGGCTTGCAACACCTCAGAACCTGGAGCTTTACCAGCGTCATATCGCTTTTGAGATATTGTTAAAAGCTGCTGGGCAATCGCTCTTTGATCTTCAATTAGCTGAGCGTATGCATTGGCAGCAGCTAATTCTACGTAAGAACGGAAAACTCGGTTATGCACATCAAACCGAACCGCCTCCACATGAAAGACATTCTGCAAGTAATTTGCGCGGGCCACATTGATTCTCTTGGTGCGTTTTCCACCAACTAAAATCTCTTCTGTCCAGCCAAATTGTTGATTATTACCAGCAACCACAAGTTCCCATGCCGGTCCAAACCCATATACGAGACTAAAAGTCGGATTTGGTATCGCACTAGCTATGACTTTGGCAGCTTGAGCAACAGGCAAATCTGCTGCTGCCACCAAAATTTCGTTGTTTTCCTTGTCTGCCTGATCAAAACAATTCAGCAACGAACATTTTCGACGTAAACCTGTGTCCGTTGGACTAGCGCTGATCGGGGCGGCAGCACCACTTGACGGCTGCTGCTCTGCAACCGCGTCTGCTTTGGTGACAGTTGTGGCAAGCGTAAGACTGAAACAAAGAGTCCAATAGTCAAACTTCAGCCGCTTTGCAAATGGTCGCATACTCACAGTTGCAGTGGTGCCCCCGTCGCTTTTTCCAAGTCAGCCCAAGAATTTTGGTAAGTGACAACTGCATCAAAATATGAAGAAAGAACTTGCTGATATTGTTGCTTGGCGATGATCGCTGCTGCTAAACCCGTTTTTCCGACCTGGTAACTGCGGCGGGCGATTCTGGCTACTTCAGCCGCCGCCGGAATTAGCTCTTTCTGAAACTTTGCGATATTAGCGCGAGCAACAGACACAGCTTCATAGGAAGTGACAATATCAGTGGCAATTTGCGCTTTCAATTGATCAATCTGGTCAAAATCTTGTAACCAAGTAGCTTTAGCCTGACTTACTTCACCCTGGTGATGATAGTAGATTGGTAGCTCGCTATTAACGTTGAGGTAGACGCCAGGCTGATTGTGCACGCGCCCAGGAAAAAGATTATACGGTTGCTGCTTTTTAAGCGTTGTAAATTGGTAACCAGAGTCGATAAAGAGGTCTGGAATGCGTTGAGCTTTTGCCACAGTCAGCGCCCTCCGATCGGCAAAAGCCTGTTGCAGAGCAACCATCAAATCGGGGCGTTCAGCATATGCAGGCGGAAGAAGTTTCTCCAGCAGAGGAAGCGGGCGATTGGGCGACGGCACAAGATCGGTGCTCTCCGCTGAGATTTTAAAAATGCCGTTGTCATCTACATCGATGACTTCGACCCGTTTAGGAACCTCACCGATGATCGCTGATAGAGCAACAGATGCACGTTGCAATCTCGCTTGCGCCTGATTTCTCTGGGTGTCAAACTGCAACACACCAAGCTCAGCCTGAAGCGTTTCAGACCGTGCGGCCTTGCCCGCCTCATATCGATGCGCAGCTGTAGACATGAGCGCTAAAGCAATCTTACGCTCGGCTTCTATCAAGTCTTGATATGCTTCAGCAGCAGCAAGTTCTGCATAGGCGCGTCTGACTCGGTTGTGCACATCAAACAACACTGCAGCAACTTGTAGTTGCGCTGTGCGATAGTTCGCTCGCGCTAGATTTATATTTTTGGTGCGCTTACCAGCCGTTTGAATGTCTTGCTGCCAGCCGAATTGTTGCGGATTTCCGGCGAGAATTACAGTGAACGCTGGGCCGAAACCATAGAGCAAGCTAAACCGCGGATTAGGGATTGCTGAAGCAATCTGAATACCAGCTTGGGAAACTGGTAAATTGTACTTTGCTGCAATTACTTCTTTATTGTTTTCAACCGCTCGGTCGAAGGACGCACGCAAACTAAGTATCCTTGAAGAACTCGGAGAACTCTGCACTTGCTGATTGACGGCTTGCTGACTGACGGATTGAGGCTGAAGATCTGGAATTTCTTTTGTCTCAGCTGCAGTTGCCCAGCTCGGCAGCACCGTATATGCCACCGCAAATGCTACCGCGATATTAGTCGTTTTATGAGACTTAGGGCGCACTTTTAGTTTGTACATTGGGGGTGGGGGTAAACTCCGTTCCTTGCAATTCACTTTCAGGGATCTTTGGCGAGCCCAATCGAGATCCACTGGACACGCTGGTATCGGTCGTCTCAACCAAACTGCTTCTGGTTCTATTAGCATCGATCGAAGGCATGGGTGGATCCACATAATCCCTCGACAAACGAGGGTCCAAGTCGGGAGACATATCACCAGAGAACATTGGCACGCCCACATTATCCAAAATGTGCCAGATAGCCCTTTTGACAGAGCCCTTGGATGATTTTGTTTGATGGGCTCGGGCCATTTCTTGCTCACCCTTGGTCGATGAAGAATCGATCGCCTTGGGATTGCGAAATCGAAAATAGGACTCAACACTACTGTCTTGAGGACGATCGCCAGGTGATTGCTTGATAAATTCACGAAGCATCGGCGTGGAAGGACCGGACGTTGTCGGTGCAGAAAGATTAGAAGCTGATGGATCTGATCTGAAAGAAGAAGAAGAAGAAGAAGAAGGCGTTGGTGACACTACGCTCGGTGCCGAAGAGAAGGCCGGAGGCGAGTAATTAGGGACTGGGTTGACTGGCGCAGCAGGCGCCGATGACGCCGCCGCTGAAGAAGAGGCGTTCGATTGAGCCGCATTTTGAGCTGCATTCTGGGCACCAAAACCGGCCTGCGCTGAAGAGGCAATTAAGGCAGTAACTTCGCAGTCAGAAGGCGGCGATTGAGTTGATTGATTCGTGTCGGCAAAGAGGAAGCCGCAAGCAAGCAATAGAACCGAAACAATTGAGAATCCCGTTGGCTGGCACATAACCTCTCACTCGCCCTCTGAAGATTTCAAGGCCGTTCCCAATAAAGCGGTGCTACCGTGGGCAACAATCAAATCTCCTGGTTTTAAACCACTCAGAATTTCGGTATTGTCCGCATCTTGAATGCCAACTTTTACATCCCGTTCAGTGTAGGTACCAATCTTTGTTTGCAAAAACACCAGATCAATATCCCCTTTTTGAATCACAGCCGAGCGAGGAATGAGTAAAACAGGCACTTGTCCGACACTGATTTTCATACGGGCAAACATTCCAGGTTTCAGCAGTCCATTACTATTAGAGACATTGGCTCTAACCGGCAGAGTTCTGGTCGTTGCGCTAATCGAGTCGCCCACCCAAATGATTGAGGCAGGAAAAGAATGACCGGGAAGACTGTCGATAGATACAGCAGCCCGCTGTCCCTTCTTCACGGACGCAATGTCCTTTTCAAAAATATCTCCCAAAAGCCAAACCTCTGACAAATTCGCCAAAGTAAAAAGTTGCTTGGTGCCATCATTCAACTCGCCTGGGTTAATCGTGCGTTCGATTACAAGCCCTCCTCGAGGAGCCCGTATCACCACCAATGGATCAATCTTCTTTTCAGAAAGTACTTTCTGCGCTGAGTCAGGAGCGGCACCCAGCAAGGTCAATCGAGCCTGAGATGTTCTCACAATGGCGTCCAATTTCGCTTTTAAAGAAGCGAGATTCGCCGTGTCTTTTTCCAACTGATTTTCCGCAGTTTGAAGATCAGCCTTTGCTGAGACTTGCTCGTTGAAAAGCCTGGTCTCTCGGTCGAACGTGATTCGAGACAACTTCAGCTGCACTTCTTGCTGCTTTATATCAGCTTTTGACTGCAGTGCACTTTGCAGTAGATCGGACTGCACCTGACCAATTGGATCTGACTTAATAATTGCCATGATTTGGCCTGTTTGTACAATGTCACCTAGTCTCGCCTTAACTTCCAAGGCACGCCCTGACGATGGGGTGGACACAAGCGTGGTTAGTTCCGCATTTGGTGCCACTCGACCAGGAGAATCAACCGTTTTATAGACATGCCCCCGTTTGACTTGGACGACTTTTAGTCCGATTTCCTTCTCTTGTGCTGGATTAATTTGGGCGGTTAGAGACCTTGGTGTTGAATCTGGCACCGCATTTGAAAACGGTACCTGTGGAGTGGAAACAGTGTTGACGTGAGAAAGCATATTACTAATCGAAGCCTTCCCTTCAGGTAACAAAGAACATCCAGTTAAACTGCAGGCGAGCAACGAAATCGCGATAAATGGAATTAAGGCATGCATCAACACTGGGTCTTGCTTTGTCATATTACGATCCTTGTTCGAACGACCTTCCATCATTGTGTATAGAACGGGAAGAACTATTAGAGTCAGAACAGTTGCAGAAAGGAGACCGCCAATGATCACGATTGCAAAAGGCTTCTGACTTTGTGCACCAATGCCGTTGGACGTCGCGGCAGGGAGAAGTCCGAGCATCGCCACTGTGGCTGTCATCAGCACTGGACGCATGCGAGCCAATGCCCCTTCATAAGCTGCATCACAGACAGGAAGACCACCTTTTCGCAAATTATTGATGTGGCTAATGAGGATGACACCATTTTGAACAGCCACTCCGGATAAGGCGATGAAGCCTACAGCAGCAGAAATACTGAAATAAGTATTTGTAATAAGAAGCGCCGACACACCACCCAATCCAGCCAAAGGCACACTACACATGATCAAAAATGCGTTTTTGTGAGACCGAAATGCGCCTAACAAAATAAGGTAGATAAGTATGAGCGTGACAGGAACGATAATCGCCAAACGTGCATTTGCTTCTTGCTGGAATTGATACTGCCCTGCCCACACCAATCGATAACCCTCGGGAATTTTTACCAGGCGGCCGATCTTATCTTGCGCTTCCCTCACGGCCGAACCAAGATCACGCCCACGTAAATTTATCCGAACGTACATCACACGAGCATTGGCCTCCCGCGTAATAAAAGCAGCTCCATATCCATACTTGATGGAGGCCATTTGGGAGAGCGGCACAGAAGAAATTGGGCCCGGGGGGTCGATCAAAATATTATCCAATGCCCGTTCAGTATTTCGATACTCTTTCGAGAACCTTACAAGCACAGGGAAACGCTTCTCACCATCTATGAGCCTGGTGCCCACTTTGCCTCCGATGGCTGTTTCAACCAGATGTTGAACGTCGGAGACGTTAACACCGTAACGACTGGCTGCGTCTCGGTCAATGGCAACTCGATATTGCGGCTGTCCAAGCTGCTGATTGTTGGCCACGTCGACCATACCTGATATACCGGTGGCGATATGGGAGATCTGATCACCGAGACGTTGCAGAACGACGACGTCTGGCCCATAGATCTTAATCGCAAGCATGCCTTTGGCACCAGCTACAGCTTCGTCCACGTTATCTTGAATGTACTGAGAAAAGTACAGAAGTACATTTGGAATAACAGAGAGTTCCTTGTTGAGCGCAGCAATTAACTCACGCTTATCTCGATGAAATTCCGGTCGCCATTGGGCAGCCGGTTTTAGATCCAACAATAATTCGATATTACTGAACAAATTAGGATCGGTGCCATCATCAGGAGAACCAGTCTGGCTCGTCACATTGGCGATTTCAGGAAATTTACCGATAATTTGACGCATGCGTTTGGCGGTCCGTACAGCTTCCTCAAGAGAAACAGAGGTTGGTAGAACAGTGGCGCGCAGCCAGATGTTTCCTTCGTCTAACGCTGGAAGAAATTCTGAGCCAACCTGGGAAGCCAACAAACCAGTCAGTCCAAGACAAACAAACGCTACAAGCAACACCATTCTGGGATGGCGAATACCCCAGCCTAACGTGGGTTTATAAAGGAAGTGAGCCCCGAGTATCAATGGACTTTCTCGGTGCGATGGTTTGCCGCGCACTAGAAGCAGACCAATTAAGGCAGGAACGACAAAAAGCGCCGCAATAATCGCACCCAGCAAGTAAAAATTCATTGTAAAAACAAGAGGGCGGAACAGCTTTCCAGCCACTCCCTCAAGGCTGAACATCGGTAAGAACGCTGTCATTATTATTGTCACGGCGAAGAGAATAGGTGCCCCGACCTGCTTAGCACTTTCGAGAATCACATCTCTCTTCTCTTCTACGGTTGCAGCGTCAGGAAGCATGCTCAACTTAGCGAAAGCATTCTCGACCATCACAACTGCACCATCGACAATGATTCCGAAATCAACCGCCCCCAAACTGAGAATATTGGCTGATATGTGGCAAATATCCAAAAGAAACAAACCAAAACAAAGAGAAAGTGGGATTGCCACAGAAGCGATCAACCCGCTTTTTATGTCAAACAAGAAGAGGATTAAAACAGTAACGACTAAACAAATTCCTTCGAGAACATTGTGCAAAACCGTATCCATGGTGTGCTGCACGAGCTCTTGACGGTCGTAGAGCTTAACGAGGTGTATGCCCTCAGGTAGCGAGGCTTTAATCTCAGGAAGTTTTTTATAGAGGCGCTCGACCACTTTAGATGGATTAGCATAGCGGCGCATCAAGACGATTCCCATTACGGCGTCATCATCGTCATTCTTTCCAAATTGACCTAAGCGAATTCCCGAGCCGATGTTGACACGTGCGATGTCCTTGATCCTCACAGGCACCCCAGACTGTGTACTTGAAACGACGATTCGCTCTATATCTCCTACATTTGAAAGCAATCCCAGGCTGCGAACAACGTATGCACTGCCATTGTTTTCAATGTAGTTACCACCTGTGGTGGCATTTGAATTTTGAATAGCAGTGAAAACTTGAGTGAGCGGAATTCCATATGAAACTAGTTTTTCAGGATCAATGTTCACTTGAAAGGTTTTAGTCGGTCCCCCAAAACTAACTACGTCAATCACTCCAGGAATCTGTTTAAAAGCTCTTTCCAGCTGCCAATCTTCAATCACTTTTCTGCTCATCGCAGAAAAATATTTCGACTCTAGTGTGTATCTGTAGATTTCACCCGTCCCACCGGCATCAGGAGCAAGGTCAGGTTTTACATCATCAGGAATGTCAGCTCGCGCAATTCTTTCCAACACCTGCTGTCTGTTTTGCAATGAAGGCGAATCGTCTGCGAAAATAACACTGATGACGGAGAGACCTAAGATTGAGATCGAACGCAGATTTACTTCATTGGGGATTGCGTTAAGCTCTTTCTCAAGCGGAATAGTGATTTCGCGCTCGACTTCCTCAGCTCCTTTTCCTGGAGCCAGGGTAATGACACGAACAGTCGGCGGAGCAAACTCAGGATAGGCTTCAGTGTCAAGAGTAAAGTGAGCCCAGATACCTCCAGCCAAGATCAGTAATATCAAGAGGATGCTGAGCAGCCGCCGCCGAAAGAAAAGCTCGATTGCGTTGTTCAGCAGGTTAGGTGACATAGGTTTCCTTGCCAAAAGGACTGGAACCATCGGTTCTACCGAGAAGTCACGACCATTGCCTACGCATGGCGACGCCCGGACACGAGTCCTCAGAGCAGACTATAGCAATCGTCGTGTGGAGAGTATGTGAATCCGGCAGGGGCTGAATGCCCACACTCATCAGTGTATAAATCAGTGCCCATCTAGGCGGGTAGCTTAATAGAAAGGTCAAAATTGATAGAAGCTTGAGACAGCTCAGGGCCGACCGAGCCGTTGGGCGCCGTCTTGTCGAATACCTGTGATGCTTAATTCTTCAAAGAAGCAGCAATTCACAAATTGTGCATAACTGGCTGTTATACATATGACAACTAGACATCGGAGCGGTTTCCATGAAAAAAGCGAGTCTGTCAGTGCTCGGCGTTTTACTGGTCCTCGGCGCCTCGCTGAGCCTTCCCGCACAAGCAGAGAAGGTTCTGGAAGGACAAGTCTGCTCCCAGAGAGTGCATGAACTAACCAGCGAAATTGACTGGTATAAGTCCCTAAATAAAGCTGAGGATGCCGCTCGCGAGCAGGGCAAACTTGTCTTCTGGCTGCACATCCTAGGCAAAATCGATGGGGCCACGTGATCAGCTGGCAACAGCTTGAGAGCCGTGTCGCTCTCTTCGGACCCAACCTTCTCGATGCTTAAAGACAAATTCGTATGCGGTTTCCATGACATTTCGCATGAGAAATACGCTGGTGCCTCAGGTAAACACAAGCCGGACGAACAGGCTGTTGACACTACAAATGGTGCCGGTCCACACAACATTCAAATGTTTGTTCTGGCGCCAGACGGAACTGTCCTGACTTGTTTACCTGGATATTGGAACCCTAAAGATCTAGCGGAAGAACTTGTCTTAGCGCAACAGCTTTATCAAGTTTGGGTCAATCCCGAACTGTCTCTATCCCAAAAGAAAGAGATGTACAGCCAAATGCAATTGGCTCACCTGCAGCAGCACTCGAAAGCGGAACAGAACCGCAGTCGTATGCAAGGCTTCGACATCCAGTTCGAAGCCCAGAAACACCTGCGCGACACTGACGTCTTCTACAACCCACGCATAGTTGACCCTTCCGGTAAAAATATTCCACCGCAAAATGTCAAAACGACCGACGTGATTATGCACGAACGATTGGCAATGCGTCCCTTTGTGCCATACGAACAATTCGACACCGCGGCTTATTCAACTTACGGCAAAAATTTGTACGACAAGCACGAACAATTTAGAGATCCAAAAACCGGGCAGATAGCCCAGGGTGCCAATCTCAAGTCCGAACCATTTATTGGCAATGACCCTCGCGCACATCCAGTTGAAACACAAATCAAACGCCAGGGACCTCGCGTCGTGTCGAACTTGTTGAGGTATGGTCTAAGAGCAGCTATGTTCGCGCGCTAAAAACGCTTGGACGGTAATTTTAAAGCCGCAAGGCTGGATGCCATCGCCTCTGGGCTGGACGGCGTTTGATGCTCGAGCATCCGCACAAGCTCTTCTGTCCACACTCCGACTAATAACGCACGGGCTTCGAGATCCCCGGCGCCTTCACTTCGCAGCCGGTCGTAAGTTTCTTTTACAAACGGCTGCTCATCACCCTTAAGCATCTTGTTGACGGTGTGAAACATGGTCAAGCGCATGACCTCTTCATCTCCGTCTTCAGGTTTGCGGAGCTTAAAGTTGATATCTTGTTTATCGCGTAAGCGCCCTGCGCCATCGACATAGATATTGCCGGCGTCGTCGTAGACCTTCTCCTCGTTTATTAGTGCCAACTCTTCTTCAGTAAACTCTTCAGGGTTATCAATGGTCATAAGGCGCCTCCAAGAATGCTGTCAAATTGTATCTCGACTGGCCTCTTGTGGTAAAAATGAGGCGTGCGGTTGTTGCTGCACGATAAATTCCCTAGTCCCTAGTAATGGTCCCGTGGCAAAAATACTCTTAGTTGACGACGATCAGACGCTGTCCAAAATGGTCCATGATTGGTTGGTCTTTGATCATCACCAAGTCGAAACGGCCAGTGATGGCGATGATGGGCTGTATAAAGTTCTCACTTACTCCTACGACATTATAGTTTTGGAACTCAATATGCCGGAAAAAAAGACGGCATCCAAATTTGTTCAGAATATAGAGCCAAAGGCGGCCAGTCACCGGTGTTGATGCTCACGGGCCGAGACAAGATCGAAAATAAAGAAGAAGGCTTTAACGTCGGTGCAGACGACTATCTGACTAAGCCCTTTCACATGAAAGAACTTTCTGTGCGCGTCAACGCCTTGCTGAGAAGATCACGCGCTGTTTCTGAAAAAACCTACAGCTGGGGTGACGTCAAGCTGGACAGCACAAGCTTCAAAGTCACCAAGGGCGGTGGCGAGGTGAAATTGTTGCCCAAGGAATTCGGGCTGCTTGAATTTCTCATGGCCAATCCGAATCGAGTTTTCACTCCTGACGCCATTTTGGATCGGCTCTGGGCGTCAGAATCAGACGCAACCAGCAATGCTGTGATTACTTGTATCAGTCGAATCAGAACTAAGTTAGACGACAAAGGCACCAAAAACTCAATCATCAAGACCGTGCATGGCGTTGGTTATCGCTTCGACCCATCCTAAATATCGGGTGGTGGTCAGGAATCAAGAGTTCGCAGCTTAGCAAGCAGGAAAAGGTATAAGCCTTGAGAATCAATTGGCCAGCCGCTTTGCTTTGTTCTGTGATTGTGCACAGTTGTTTTTGCGCGACAGCCTGGGGCGCAACGGACGATGACGAGTGGAAGAAAGGCTTGCGTCTCTACAAGGCGGGCAAGATAACGGAGTCCATTGACTGCTACAAACTAGCCATTTTAGCTAATCCAAAACACATTTGGGCTTACCAGGACCTGGCCAATGCATTTCGCGACACTGGTAAACCAGGCGATGCTGTGCGGAATTATAAACGGGCAGCCCTTGTCAATCCGAACAATTATTGGGCGCCCTGGGAAATTGGCAAGATATTGCACAAGAGCGGCGATATTGCGATCTCCATCAAAAATTACACTGAGGCGATCAGGCGCAACCCAAAGTTCGCATGGGCTTATTTCGATAGAGGTGTGGCGTACAAGGATGTGGATCGCACTGATGAAGCGCAGAAGGATTTTCAGCGATGTATCGATATTGACCCGAAGTATTACCAAGCTCGTGGACAGCTAGCAGCGATTCTCTTCTCTCAACAGCAGTGGCAAAAGGCGATCACGGAGTCTACAAATGTGATCAATCTTGATCGCAAAAATTTTGCAGCCTTTTTGAACCGAGGCGAATGCTACCTGATGGTAAACAAGCCCGCGCAGGCTGTTGCCGATTTCAGCCAGGCGATAGACTTGAAGCCTGATAGCATCCGGTCCTACGAAGGTCGAATCAACGCACAAGAACGCTTAGGGGAATACCAGAAAGCATGCGATGACATTTCGATACTTATCGACATTGATGGAGACGAAGATGGCATGCACTTCAAACGAGCGGCGGACTTGGTTAAAATGAAGAATTACGACCAAGCATTTGCCGATTTCAATCATGTCATTAAAAAAAATGCTGATGATGACGAAGCCTACAGACGGCGCGGCGACCTCTATTATCAGTTAGGAAAGTACGATAAGTCCATCGAAGATTACTCCAAAGCGCTCAACTTGGACTGTGATTCACCGTCGGCAGTGCTTACGGCGCGAAGCAACGCTTATAAAAAGATGGCTAAGTATGATCTTGCAAAAAGAGATGCACAAAAAGCGCAGCAGCTTAAAGAGCGAAAGTAGAACGTGTTGCCCAAGCTGCAGCAAATTCCATCTACCTCAGGCAATAAGCGATTAGTCTCTTAGAACGGTCGCGCCTCTCGTTCTATCCTTCCTCTGCCCCGTTCAGCTGACCAAGTAATCGTGTCCGAGTTGGACTGCGGATGAGCAGAATGTTGGTCAGCAAAATCAAATAAAGTTGCGAAGTATTTATTAGCTCCACAAATGATTGGGTGCGTCAGATTCTCGCTCTCTGGGGCAATTGACCAGCATTCACGGTAAGAAAGATGATCGTCTTCGGAAATTTCAATCAGATTGTCGAACCTGTGAAATTGCCACTCTTCTCCCATGGCCACTCGCCCGCACACCCACGATTCCTTCAAGACAAGCGAGCTGGTGTGCGACATATTTACTTTGATGGACTGGTCCAAGTGCGCATCCTTTGCCAAAATTAGCGGGTGAGGCAAAAATTGCAATCCGCCACTGCCTTGCAGGTCGATTGTGATCCGCAGGCAAGATGAGCCTGGATAGACCAAAGTAGCGCCTTGGGTACGCAATTCCAGCCTGGCATGATCGGCAACATTGATGACAATCTCATGCAGATCATCTGCAAGCAAACCAGACGACGGAGACCGCAGAAATAATGTAGGGAAGTCGGCACCATCCAAATACAATGGCTTGGACAGCTGTAACGGCGCCTGACTGTACTGGTCGACTACGACGGAGCGATTTCCGCGCCGTTCAATTTGCAAGTGCGCGATGCCTCGGTTGGCCACTAGTTTGTTTGGAACATGACGTTGCGATCAATCCACTCCAGAATTGACTCCACACCATCACCATGTCGCAGAGATGAAAAAATGAACGGGCGCTCTTTGCGCATGAGCTTAGCGTCCCTTTCCATGACCGTCAAATCCGCCCCTACATATGGTGCCAAGTCAATCTTGTTGATAATGAGAAGATCGGACTTCGTGATCGCCGGACCTCCCTTTCTCGGAATTTTGTCTCCGCCGGCCACGTCGATTACATAAATGAAGGAGTCCACAAGTTCGGGGCTAAATGTGGCGGAAAGGTTGTCGCCACCTGATTCTAGAAAAATGAGATCAGGAGAAAATTCAGCCTCCAGCTTTTGCAAGGCATCGATGTTTAGGGAAGCATCCTCTCTTATGGCGGTATGAGGACAACCGCCCGTTTCGACTCCGGTTATTCGCTGTGCAGGAAGCGCATTTTTTCGAACTAAGAATTCCGCATCCTCTTTTGTGTAAATATCATTCGTTACAACTGCTAACGAATATTTACCTGCCAGTCTTTTACACAACACCTCAACCAGCGCCGTTTTACCGGATCCGACCGGTCCGCCAATACCAACTCTTACTGTATTGTGTTGAGCCAATTTACGAACCTCATAGTTGCAAACAAATATCATATAGAATTTGATAGAAGTTTCCACTCTCCAATGCTCGCGCGCAATAATCTGGAGATAAAGGCGGGTCTGGAGACCCGCGCTCCCGCAATCGACTCATGCATATAACAAAACACGAACAAGACAAACTCATGACATTCTTGGCTGCTCAACTTGCGGAGCGTCGGATGGCGAGAGGGCTCAAACTTAACTATCCGGAGGCAATAGCCTTACTCAGCTTCGCTGTGATGGAAGGGGCTCGAGATGGAAAGTCCGTCGCTTCGCTAATGAGCGATGGACTGAAGATCCTCAAACGTGAAGATGTTATGGACGGCGTGCCAGAAATGATTAACGAGTTACAGGTGGAAGCTACATTTCCCGATGGAACGAAACTAGTAACTTTGCACGACCCGATTCGTTAATAATATGGAGCGCACGCAGCCTGCGTGCTTTGAATTACGGAGAGAACATGATTCCTGGTGAATACATTATTGCCGAAGAGCCGATCATCGCTAATGCCGGCAGAAAGACAGTTAAGCTGACTGTTAAAAATGCCGGGGATCGCGCCATTCAAATCGGATCGCATTTCCATTTTTTCGAAGTTAATAGAGCGATGAAATTTGCCCGCGAAGAGGCACTTGGCATGCGACTTAACATTCCATCGGGCACAGCCGTTCGATTCGAGCCCGGTCAGACCCATGAAGTGGAACTCGTCGCTATAGGTGGCACTAGCACCGTATATGGTTTCAATCGTCTGTGCGAAGGCGATCTAACGAATCAAGAGGTACGAGAGCAGAGCTTGCGCAACGTAAAAGAGTTTAGTGATGGCAACCGCTAAGGCACTGCTTCGCTTGCTACAGTTGTGCGATTCATCGCTTCCGATTGGAGCATATTCTCATTCGTGGGCAATGGAAACGTGGACGCAGCGGGAGCAGTTGAAGAATGCAACAGACGTCGAGAATGCCATTGGTACACTTTTGCGTCTTTCAATTTCGCCCAAAGAAGGAGCAGCCCTGAGGTTCGCTTACGAGTATGCCGGTGCGGATAACAGCGAGAATTTTCAGTCGCTCAACACGCTCTTAAGTGCCACGAACTGGGCTCAGGAAATCCAAACCGCGTCACTGTCTCTGGGCGAACGACTGAAAGTACTGGCTCAAAAGCTTGGCTGGGTAAGGGAACTACCGCCTGGCCCTGTGCATCATTGTGCTGCGTTTGGATGGCTCAGCGCTAAACTGTCCATTGACTTAAAAGATGCTGTGGCTGCCTATCTCTCAACATCCGTTTCTTCATACACTTCAGCATGCATCAAGTTGGTGCCTCTTGGTCACACTGATGGACAGAAAATTATTTCCAATCTAGCAGGCGTTGTCGAGTCGGAAGCCGAGGCAATTTGCTTGTCTACAGAGCCGCGCATATCTAGCTTTGCGCCCATGCAGGAATGGGCCTCCTTTGAACATGAACGACTATATTCCAGGCTGTTTCAATCGTAGGTGAAAGAATGACCCTCGAAATATCACGAGAAAAATATGTCTCTCTCTATGGTCCAACCAAAGGCGATCGCGTCAGACTCGCTGATACCGATCTGATTATCGAGGTCGAAGAAGATCGCACCACATATGGTGAAGAAATAAAATTTGGTGGCGGCAAAACAATTCGCGACGGCATGGGGCAAGATCCTCATGCAATGAGCAACGAGGGTGCACTCGACCTGGTCATCACCAATGCCTTAATCTTGGATTGGTGGGGAATTTGCAAGGCTGACATTGGCATAAAGGCAGGCAAGATCGTTGGCATAGGTAAGGCCGGTAATCCCAAAATACAGGACGGCGTCACGGACGGAATGACGGTCGGAGCTTCGACGGAAGTTCTTGCTGGAGAACACATGATAGTGACAGCCGGAGGCATAGACACCCACGTCCACTTTATCTGTCCCGACCTCTGCAACACGGCCATCTCAACTGGTCTGACGACATTGTTGGGAGGCGGCACCGGTCCCAATACCGGAACCAATGCCACGACTTGCACACCGGGAGCATGGAACCTTGGCATGATGTATCAGGCCGCCGAAGCGTTCAGCGTCAATTTAGGTTTTTACGGTAAAGGCAACTGCAGCGGGCCAGAACCGCTCAACGAACAGATCGAAGCTGGCGCCTGTGGTTTAAAAATGCACGAAGACTGGGGCACCACGCCTGCCGTGATCGATAACTGCATCACGGTCTGCGATCATTACGACGTGCAGCCAACCATCCACACTGACACCATAAATGAGTCTGGGTTCGTCGAAGACACAATTAAAGCCATAGGCGGGCGTACAATCCACGCCTTTCATACTGAAGGTGCGGGCGGCGGACACGCGCCGGACATCATCAAAATCGCCGGTGAATTGAATGTCCTGCCCAGTTCAACCAATCCAACAAGACCGTTCACAGTTAACACAATCCAGGAGCACCTCGACATGCTCATGGTTTGCCACCACTTAAGCAGTTCAGTGCCAGAAGATATCGCCTTTGCCGAATCACGCATCAGAGCGCAAACAATAGCTGCCGAGGACATTTTGCATGACATGGGTGTGATCTCAATGTTCTCTTCTGACTCTCAAGCGATGGGACGGATAGGTGAGGTAATCATTCGCACATGGCAAACTGCCGACAAAATGAAGAAGCAGAAAGGTCCGCTGCCTGAAGACAGCGACCGAAATGACAATTATCGAGCCAAGCGTTATATCGCCAAATACACGATCAATCCAGCCATCACGCATGGAATCGCGCATGTCGTCGGCTCAGTTGCAGTCGGGAAATTTGCCGATCTGGTGTTATGGAAACCGCAATTTTTTGGCGTGCGTCCAGAAATCGTGATCAAAGGCGGAGCGATTGCCTATGCTCAAATGGGCGATCCAAACGCATCAATACCGACACCGCAGCCCGTTCACCCTCGCCCCATGTTTGGTGCCTTCGGAAAGGCATTAAATCGAACCAGCATATTGTTCATGTCCGCCGCGGGCATCAATAACGATGTACCTAAGAAGCTGGGACTTTCGAAAGTGGTCGAAGCCGTTTCTCAATGCCGTTCTTTAACCAAACGCGACATGAAATTAAATGGCGAAACGCCAGTAATAGAGGTAAATCCAGAGACATATGAAGTGCGAGCTAATGGTGAAGTGCTCTGGTGCGAACCAGCGCAAACTTTGTCACTCGCTCAACGATACTTTCTTTTCTAAAGTAGGAGTCAAAAATGTCACTTCTCATAAGAGAAATCCCCGGCACCGCCTCCAATCAGAAAGCGAACGAATTCGTGCCAATGAAGTGGCATGAGCGCAAACAGCCGCGACGAAAGTATGTCACTGACAAGGGAACAGAAGTGGATCTGGCGTTGCCGAGAGGAACTATTCTTAGCGACGGCATGATCATCTACGCAAATGATCAAACGATTATTGCCGTCAAGGCAGAGTCCGAGCCGGTCCTTGTGATCAGACCAATCGATCACTTACAGACTTGCATCGCTGCGCACAACTTAGGCAATTGGCACCGTTCGATGCAGGTCACCGCGGATGGTGAACTTATCGCAGAAGAGGACGGACCTCTGCGCGAGCGCCTGCAAAAAATCAACATACCATTCACTAGTGAAACGAGAGTCTTTCAGCCAACCTTGGCTGTATCAGCACATGACTAATTCCATATTTATAAGCAATTCAGATTTTCCTTACACCAAACAGTTATCCGGCACGATCGGAGAAATTGAAAAATGAACTGTCCACACTGCAGTAGGCTACTCGACAAAATCAATACGTTAATTAATCAACGACCGAATGGTTTAGAGTATGAGCGGACCGAGTATCGATGTTCGCCTGACGACATTTGGATTTCTGTTGATGTGCCTCTCTCCAGAATATCCACCCAATCAGCTCATCGTCCCGACAACCTAGCTGGATTGAAGAGACAACTACAACAAATTCACATTCGACAAGCGGACGATTTAAATCAGAAAGTACAGGAGCTGAAACAACTTTCGCACGACTTAGCGCAGAACTCTAAAGCGGACAAGGTGCACTTAAGTAAACGTATTCGGGAAATCAAAGAAATCCTGTCAGCCTCAGAAACTTCTTTACAGAAGCAACGGCAGTTTTTGCTGGCTTATCTAAACAAGAATACTGCAGAGATTTTAGATTTAGAACTACAAGGTCCGTCCAGTCTGACTGAAGTTGAACTGCAGGGATTAAAACTATACGAAGATAGAAACAAGAAAGAGCTAGTCGGCATTGAATCGCTTTTGGCGATCATACAATCCGAAGCCGAACGGTAGCTGCGACAATAGGCTTGCAGTTTTGCGTAAAACTTTCACCAGGCGCACATTCAGTATTAGTGACAGCATACAAACTACCTCTTGCCGAACTCATTCGGATCGCCGCCAGTGCAAATTCCAATCAACAACATCAGCAATCCACCTTCAATGGCAGGCACCCAGCCATGGATGGTGAGAGTCTGCGGCATAAAATCCGCCATCAACTTTAGAGTGACCGCGGGCAAAAGCCAAAAACCTAACAACCAGAGCGGCACGAGAACGAGTAGGGCCATTCCTAAACTCGTAACGGTCAGAACAGCACTGATGGCGATTGCTGTTATTTCAACCAGCCATCCAAATATTCCAAAAAGCGCTGCGGCCACTAAAACATGAGTGAATCCGCCATGCACATCGATGCCTGGTATCTTCGGAAAAATGAAATAAAAGGCGAGGGCGATCAGCAGCACTCGAAACAAAATTCTTTTCACACGTCTTCCTCTTGAGTTATTTGCTGACTAAAAGCGAGTTTCCACTATTTGTTGCGGCCTAAAAATCCTTACTGTGCATTTCGAATTGCATGCCTAAAGTATCGGTGCGTGCAGTGCCAATATATCCCAGTTTGCTGTTGTGCATTTCGTAGTCGCCGGCCATCGTTTTGGTTATTCTGGTAACCGTGTTGTCAGGGCGATAAATATCGTATTCGTTTCCAGACACCTTCACCAACTTACCGCGAGCACCGTTGGGGTATGCGACTATAAAGGTGTTGGGAGCAGCCGGTGCGATGATCGTGCCATCTGCATAACCGCCGACGACCTTTCCACTATTATCCGGATATTTGATCAATGACGCTTCACTGCCATCAATCATCTGCATTTCAAGCAAGGTGTAAGGCTTGTTTGTCGGCGCTTTCTTATCGTATGGATCGAAATCCTTCGCCGAGAAGACGAACATACTATCCTTGAGCATGCCGCTTGCATCCGTGCCAAGCTCTGAAGTTACTGCTTTTGCCAACAGCCGAATCGGGCGAACGCCCTTTTTCTTCGGCGGTGGAGCCACTGTCGAGAGATATGCTTCGCAAGTTTTGACTGGGTCGGGTGCGGCGGGATCGGCGGCAGCAGCGGGTGTAACGACAGTAGACGGTGCAGCGCCAGTCGTAGATGGCGAAGCAATCGCCTTAACTTGCTCGGCGGCAAGGACACCAGTTACAGACGCGAAACTTGAAATGAGTGTCAGCGCAGAAAAAACTATCCAACTTGAACGAACCATTCCGCCTCCAGCTTTGAAACCAATCTATATAATGCGGATCCAGTATAGAACGGATTTCGAGACGACAGGGATGGCACGATTTGCTCATGCAAGAAAAATGCAAGAATTCCGCAATTACACTGCAAGAACGCAAGCTTATTATCCTCTCACAAGGTTGAAACACCTCGGCAACTTGGTAGATAAGGGAGCAACAAACATGGGCGCACAAAACGAATCCTTCCCAGAACAAGACGGCAAACGGGCAGCCATCGTTTTGTGTCGCAAACGGATGTACCTGCGCTTAGCGCCATGGCTAATGGGCACAAACACGCAGATACAAACGACCTTGTTCAAGCAGAAGATGGCTTAAAGAGCCAAGGTCGAACAATCGAAAGTAATCTCGTTCACGGATTGATCACGCATCAAAATGATATTAAAGATACACATGCTGAGCGCAATTTCTGGGGTCAAAATCATGGTGGCATCGACACTACTCGCCTTCAGAATTGGAGCAATAGAACAAGTCCAGGATTCACCGCATTTGGTGACAACGGGCAGCAGTCTAATTAAGACGGACGTCCTCGATATAAGTTTTGGCCAGCCGAGCCGGAAAGTGAGAGGAGGACTTGTTCCTTCCTCGCTTTTCAATTGGGCGCTCCATTTCACTCTGCGACTTAGTCGGCACCGCGATTTAGTGACTCTGAAATAACAGTCTCCAATACTAGTCGGCTCCACCGATGTAGAGTTGAATCATTTCGTACCACTGCGGCCAATCGTGAGCAAAACCATTCCACTCACGGAAGGCGTGCCAGATTCCCTTCTCCCAAAGCAAATCGGAGAACCATCTGTTATTGCCAAACAGAGGATCATCATTGCCAATTGGAATGATTAGCTCAAGTTGTTTAATTTTCTCGATATGCTCGTGGTTGTGAAGACCCCGCAAGAATTCACACGGGCTGCCCTGAGCAATCACGTCATCCATATAGCCATCAGTCCACTCGCGCACGTCATACACACCACTCATGCCTAAAGCGCGATTGAAGTGCCATGGAAAACGAAGGGCGATGCTCATTGAATGATAAGCACCAAAGCTGCATCCAGTAGCAATTACAAATGAGTTGTCATTCTTTGTTTGTGTGAACGGGAGTACTTCGTAAATAATGTAATCCTGATATTGCAAGTGGCGTCTGGCACGATCAGTGGCGTTTACGTGCCGGTTAAACCAGCTTTCGGAATCTACACTGTCAACACAATAGAGTTGAATCCAGCCGTTATCGAGATGCTGTTGGAGCGCCTCATGCATTTTGCGATTTTCCCAGTCGAAGAAACGTCCTTCCGACGTCGGAAACACAATCACTCTCGCGCCGCTATGACCGAAAACAATCAGCTCCATATCGCGGTTGAGATGGGGACTATGCCACTTATGATATTCTCGCAACATCTGCTTGGATTCCTTATTTTGCCGCCAGATTGTAGCAGCGCCATGCAGAAGTGTACAGGACACGGACAGCTGGCTGATCCCAAGTAGCTGAGAACGGATCAATTACTTAATTATGTGTATATACTGTTGAGTGCCTTTGCCGGCCAGTCTGCTGCGTCGGCACCTGATTACCACAGCTAGCAAACGACATACGCCTTCATGAATTCAGTTTTCCTTTCACCGAATTTCCCGCCTAACTTTGCCCACTTCTCAACGCAATTGCGCGCCGCTGGTGCCAAGGTGCTAGGTCTTGCCGACGAGCCATACGATCAATTGAGCTCGGAACTGCGTCACACGCTCACCGAGTATTACCGTGTCTCGGACATGCACAATTACGATGAATTAGTGCGTGCTCTTGGACACTTTACGCATCGTTATGGAAAGCTCGATCACCTCGATTCACACAACGAATATTGGCTGGAAACTGAAGCGCGTTTGAGAACAGATTTCAACATTCCCGGCATCAATCTTGACGACATCAACAAGGTCAAGCGCAAATCGGAAATGAAAAAGGTCTTTCTGGAAGCAGGTCTAAAACCCGCACGTGGACGGGTTTGTCAAACTGAAGCGGAGTTGCGAGCCTTTATAAAAGAAGTTGGTTATCCAGTCGTAGCTAAACCTGATATCGGGGTTGGTGCCGCTAAAACTTTCAACATAACTAAAGACGATGATATAGCAGCGTATCTGCGAGATAAGTTGCCCGAAGAGTACATCGTTGAAGAGTTCGTCTCTGGGCAAATTATCACGTTCGATGGACTGGTGGATCACAACAACGAAGCCATTTTCACGTCTTCATTGAGATACTCCAAAGGCGTGATGGATGCGGTAAACAACAATTCAGACATCTACTACTACACAGTCAGAAAGCTCGAGCCGGCGATCGAAGAGGCTGGTCTTAAGACCCTTAAAGCGTTTGATGTACGTTCGCGCTTTTTCCACTTCGAATATTTCATCAAAGAAGACGGCTCAGCCATCCCGCTTGAAGTAAACATGCGCCCACCAGGCGGACTTACCCTGAACATGTTCAACTACATATACGATTTTGACTGCTACAAAACCTGGGCACAACTGATTGTTCATGGTGTGTCAAAGCCCATGGGTGAGCGACCATTCTTCGTCATGTACGTTGGTCGAAAAGACCATATCCCTTACACACTTACTCACGATCAAGTGCTGGAAACATACGGTCCAATCATGATGCATGAAGAGCGAATCAGCTCCGTGTTCACGGGTGCG
Source organism: Candidatus Melainabacteria bacterium (assembly GCA_003153555.1). Taxonomy (GTDB): domain Bacteria; phylum Cyanobacteriota; class Vampirovibrionia; order Obscuribacterales; family Obscuribacteraceae; genus PALSA-1081. The sequence goes on from PLZS01000110.1 coordinate 54,491, forward strand.
ATTGGAAACCACGGTTACATTTTGCGGCACGCAGAATTGAAACCACTTATTGATGCTGCCGAACACATTCAGCAAACCTAAAAACTACTGCCCGAGCGAGTGTGCCCACTCATCCATGTTTTGCATGGCGTGGGCAGATAAGGTCACATCATGTTGAGACTTACACACTTTGTAGTTTTTCGGGTACTCGATCTGCACATCGCCAGGCGGCTTAGCTTTGCAGGACAATATGTCCAGGACTGCGTTTGAGGAATTGTCAGTTCTGGTGTCTATAAAGGCTACTGGGTAACCCGTGGCTAACGGAACAGTGAATAACTTCTGCACGAAATGACATATCGTCGGCTGATTTGAAATAAATGGGGCGATCCAATATTTAGACACACGCACGGCAGCTTCCTTTGGTACATCAGCTAAGGTCCAAGCCGGTTTAGACCTGCTCATATCACCGCGATAGAATTCGTATGCAGTCGTCTGAAGACCTTTATATTTATTTGGTATCGGCACCGACTTTTCGACTTCAGCTTCTGTGACATAGCCTTGAGTTATGGTCAGTCCGGTTTTAAGAAATGAAACCATCGAGGTTTCGAAAGACTTTTGCGTGTCGTCTCGATAAAATACAACTTTCCACGCTGGGGCAATTGCAACTATTGAGTAACCATCAACTAAGCTGACAGCTTTGACACGATCCTTCGTGAGAGAAACCACCCAACGTCCAAGAAAATAATGCTTCTGTGTGACGACAAACGTTCCCTCTTTAGCTACCGCATGCGGTGGCATGGCAAATAAGGCAAAGACCACAAAACCAAGGAAACTATTTAAAATCCAATTTTGCATAGCCTGATTGTTGGAGCATTACGAAGGATGAGTTCATTATTTCACAAGTGCAAGATCTTCGTCAGCCGTACGTCGGCATGCAAATACGGCCGCGAAGTGGATTAAAGAGAGGGCCACTTCTCAAGGCTAGGGCACTGGAATTTAGTGATTTTGCTTGACAGCACTGGAAGTACCACTGCGTGCTCAAGGACTGCTTTATGAATCAATGGTTTTTAGATGCCGGCTGGAAGCCGGCGCTCCCAGGTTGAATCCCAATTTTTATAGCAGTCGTCGACGACAGCCAGCGCAGAAAACTCTCAATCCTCGAGGCTTAAAAAATCGCACATCGCCCCACTTTCGACCATCGGCCAAATAGAGCCGATCATCGCTTACACCCCGATAGGCAATTTTCACCAAACCAGAACAGCAAACGTCATCGACTTCCTCTTCAACGGAAGAGACCGGCTCGTCCTTGTTCTTGATGAACACCGAACGAATCCGGTTTAGCCAAGCAGGCAAGGAACTCTGACTTTCGTTAACCAAGATCAACTCCCATAATCAATTTATTTCAGACCGACTTCGGACTAGCCGGTAAAAAGATCGTAAATGTCGATCCTCGACCAAAGACTGATTCCACCTCGATTGTACCGTGGTGTCGAGCAACAATCTCACGCGTAATCGCCAATCCCAAACCAGTGCCACCACTAGCTCGCGTCCGAGCTTTATCAGCCCGATAAAATCGTTCAAATATGTGTGGCAAGTCAGAAGAGTCAATTCCCACCCCGTTATCATGCACCTTTATAGCAATTCGCTCATTGCCGGCAAGACGCGCTGTGACAGCTACAGTTCCTGCGGCCGGCGTGTAGTTAACAGCATTGGTGAGAATGTTGACGATGGCCCGCTGCAGTTGCAGAGCATTGCCTCGTATCGTCGCCGACTCAGGCTTGTCTTCTATACCGTCGTTATTAATCAACTCAACTTCTTTCTTAATAGCTTGAGGGCGAAGTTGTTCAACGGCATCATTGATTACCTGCACGATGTTGACGTCGTCGTGCCAATCGTCTTCGAGTCCGCCATCCAGCCTGCTGATGTCGAGCAAATCTCTTAATAGGCTTGTTTGCCGGTCCACAAGTCGCTCCAATGATGTAAGGAATTGCGGTCGCAATACAGGATCCTCACCCGCACCCGCCTGCAATGCTTCCACGACCGAACCGATGGCCATCGTTGGCGTTTTAAGTTCATGGCTGGCATTGGCGATGAATTCTTGACGAAGACGTTCTTGCTCTCGCAATCGACCGATCATCTGATTGAAGGAAAGGCCTAGTTCGCCGATTTCATCGCGCCGACCAACAGGCACGAATTCAGACATATCACCAGAAAGGGCGATGTTACGCGCCATAGCGCTCATTTCCTTAACCGGACGATTGACCCGCTTGGCCATCCACAAACTGATCAAAGTGGTGACCACTCCCGTTGCCAAGATTATTTTCAGGAAGACGTACAAGTCATTGTTCAGTCGGCGCTCAATGTCGGTGAGTGGCACGCCCACTCGGATCACGCCTGTTGTATGTCCGGCAGCGCGAACAGGGTAGGCAATGTAGAACCAATTGCTGTTTGTCTTATTCGATTTACGTTCATAAATGCCAACCACCCCAGCCAGAGCATCATTGATTTCTGACTGGTTAGAGATATTCTCCCCGCTTGGAGTGAGTGAGCTTCCTGGCCCACCGCCTGAATCAGCCAGAACGTGACCATCATCATTGACGACTGTAATAGACACTCCCAGTTTGTTAGCGTGCCTATCTACCGCCATTTTGATTCTATTTCGAGATTTTTCCGAATCGAGCGCCAGGTCGTTATCAATTTCAAGGGCTAAATTTACCGCTTCAACCTCAAGCGAGTTGCGCAAGTCGTTGATCGATTCAGACTTGATCATGAACAAAGCCCAGATGCTGACTGCGAAAAGCGCGATCGTAACCAACGATATGTAAGTGACCAACAGTTGGTTAGCAAGACTTCGGAAGAGCCATTGATAAATGTTTTTGAAAAATCCCATTTAAATCTCTCTTGCCCTCTGACGCTATTTCATCATTTTCCTCATTCATTTTCACCATACATGGCTATGATTCCTGTATGGTCATATTGAGCGCGTTGGCGAGAGTGTTTAAGACAAATAGATATTTCTATGCCAAACTACACTACTGATTTCCGCATAACTGCGAATTGGTTCGAAAGCTTTGAGAACCATCCAATCTGGAGGTCCATTCCAAAATGTCTGCTGTTGTGAACGTAACCGATACAACCTTCGAACAAGAAGTCCTGAAGGCAGAAGTCCCTGTACTCGTTGACTTCTGGGCACCGTGGTGTGGTCCGTGCAAGGCGGTAGCACCGGTGGTTGAAGATCTCTCAAAAGAATATGAAGGGCGACTCAAAGTAGTCAAACTGAATACAGACGAGAATCCGAAAACGGCGCAAGCCTACACCATCCGTGGTATTCCAAGTCTCTACTTGTTTAAGAGTGGACAGGTTGTCGAGCAGGTCGTTGGCGCAGTGCCTAAGTCGACTCTGGCGTCAGCAATCAACAAGCACGTCTAACCCAAGTGGCTATCACGGTTCTGCCGTGGATACCAATGCGCTTTTCTGCGAGTATTGCGTACTAACTTTTGACGCACGAATAGGCGACAAGGCACATCTTCGGATTGCTCTGCGGCAAAATTCGCCCACGGATTTCCTATTGGCAATAGCTACAAGATGCTTTTGGCGCAATCAGTTCTATAGAGGATATCTACAAGAAGTACTTCGTCTTCTATAATTGCGCTCGACGATCATGAAATACTCGCTGATGAGCTAGGCATTTATGGACGGAATCGAACTGTAGGTCGGTTTCACAGGCGATTACTATTAATAGGGACTCTGAAAAGGAGAATATATGCGATTCGGATTACTCAGTTGCGCGGCAGTTGCCGTCTCTCTTGCGAGCATGACGATGGCTCAACCAAGCGGTGCCCATAACACAGGCAAAAAACATCATCATCACGGTGCCTGTGCAAGCAAATCGTGTTCAAGCAAGTCTTGCAGCGCAAAAGGTGGAACCATTGTGGCAGTTGCGGCCAGTGCAGGCACATTCAAGGAACTATTGAGCCAGTTGGAAGCTGCAGGCTTAGTCGGCACCTTGAAAGGAGCCGGTCCATTCACAGTTTTCGCACCAAATGACACCGCTTTCGCACACTCACGTTCACTCGATAAACTCAGTGGTAACAAGGAAAAACTTTCCAACGTCTTGAAATACCATGTTGTCAAAGGGAAATACTCATCTGAAGATCTCGCATCCAAGCGTTCATTAACAACTCTGGAAGGCGAGTCCTTGATGATTAACGCCAAAGACGGCAAAGTTATCGTTGACGGCGCTCTCGTCATCACACCCGATATCAAAGCGAGCAACGGCGTAATTCATGTAATCGACGCAGTTCTCGTGCCAGAACGCGGCAAATAAGCAAAGAAAGCGAAGCGCAACGCGCTAGCATCCAGTTTGCATAGAAAGACGAAGGTCTGATGCAGGAACGCTTTCTGTCGAGTCGCTTAAATTTAGATAACTGAACGGCCTACCTGTGCCAATATATAGGTAGGCTGTTTTTTTGGGGCTACGCGACGATGCCATTTAGAGAAATGTTGATCGCCTTCTTCGTCATTTTAGGCGTGGGAGCTTTCGTTAACGGAATGCCGCGCGATGAAGATCCGATGCGAGAGGCGATGTCCGATGTCCAACAACCTGGTTCGTCTTCTTCAAGTAAGCAGCAGAAAACGCTTTTGGAGAGCCCGCTGATTGCAGTCGGCACCGATGACAATTTCAATGAAGAGGTTCTGTCTTCGAAAAAACCAGTGCTAGTCGAGTTTTACGTCGACAGCGATCCGCACTGCAACAACATGGCGCCCATAATTGCCGACATTGCCAACACTTTCCAAGGCAGCCTAAAGGTCGTCAAAGTCGACCTTATGAACAATCCTGTCCTGTTCAAACGCTATGAAGTTGGACAAATGCCAGGTCTGATTATTTTCAAGAACGGAATCAAGATGCAAGCTCTGGCTGGAGAAATGACAGGTACCGACCTGACAGATTTTCTCGCCCGGCACAACATCAAACCAAGCGCAACGAATCCGCCAGCCGGCTAAACAAGGGCTGTGATCAGAATCGGGCACAAATTGAACTGCTCGCTGGAACGTGACTGTCCACAGTCTCCCATAATCACAAATCGAGGCGGGACGGAGTCCTGCGCTCCATTTCGAATGTGGTTAAGCACCGAATATGGCATCACCTGGTTTAAGTAACAGCTGATGATGCTGCCAAATCGTCACTGGCGCATAATTTTTGAGCTTTTTAGCGGCTCTTGCAGTACACTTTTATTATTAAGAAGGCTTAAGCTGGCTGGTTTCGCAGTCACCGCCCTGGTCAGCAACTCACGGCTGGGGTTTACCCTGAGAGCCATTCCGTGTAAAGCAATTGGACTGTCCGTGACAACTCAAGATAAAATAAGTATCAGCAGAAGCCGTCACTTCCTATCTCAGTGAATAACCAATGAAAGACTACCTCATCGCCTTTTTTGTCGTACTAGCCATCAGTTGCTTCTTAAATGGTGGGGGCATACCACAAGCGCTTCCGGTCGGAATTATGGGAGTTTCAGATACGACTAGCGGAGCCAAACGGGCTGACGGGCAGATACCAGAAGTGAATTTTACCGATGCCAGTGCAAATGCTACTCAGCTTACCAAAATCGACGATTCAGACCATCGTGAATCAAGTCACTCACAGAATGGCAGCAACTTTTAGAACGAAGAAAAGGGGATAACCGAAAATGAAAAAATGGGCACGCTGGACTCTTTTACTTCTTTGGACGCTGCTCCTGCTGGGTACTTCGACGTTTTGGAATCCTTTTACATCGTTTCCAGCGCTCCTGAAGTACTCGGTCATATCCGCATTCGGCGCCATGGTGTTTGGTGCGCTGATGATAATCATGCAGTTCTACATCATGATCAAGGTCCTCTTTCCACTGCCTCCCAGAGCTGATGCGAAGGCACCGAAAGGGTTCTGGCGCACGATGTTGCCTTTTCTATTTTTGCAGCCTTCAATCAGCCCTAAGGCTCCTCAGACACTCGATACCGTAATCGGAAACGAAGCTGCCAAACAAGAAATTCGCGAAGTCATCGACATGCTCGCTCACCCGGAGCACTACGTGAAATCAGGCGCAGAAGTTCCAAAAGGCATGCTTTTCATTGGACCTCCGGGCGTTGGTAAAACTCTTTATGCGCGGGCAATCGCCAATGAAGTCGGCATCCCATTCTATGTCTTGGAAGGATCAAGCGTTAGTGGATTGATCATGGGCTTGGGTGTGCTCAAGCTGAAAACATTGTTTGCACGATTGAAGAGACACGGCAAAGCGATCTTGTTCATTGATGAAATCGACTCGATGGCGGCCCGCCGTCAAGGCGACCGCGGCTTTGGCGGACAGTCCGACATGAACATGACGCTCAACACTTTGTTGACGGAAATGGATGGATTCCACAGCACAAATCTGCTTATTATCGGTGCCACCAATAATGATGGCATCTTGGATCCAGCTTTGATGCGGGCTGGTCGTATGGATAGAAGAATCTACTTCCAGTCCCCATCGCCTGAAGAACGCAGACAAATTTTCCAATACTACTTGGACAAAGTTTTGCACGCTCCAGATGTGGATCTCGACGAGATCATGATGCTCACATCGAACTATTCACCTGCTGAAATTGCCAACGTGGTTAACGAAGCCGCATTGATTGGGCTGAGACCTGGTGGACCAAACCATGTCACAACAGAGACCTTGAAACAAGCGTTAGACCGAGTCGCAGTTGGTCTCGAACGAACTTTAGTCGGTTCTGGATTGGAAATCCAAAACGCGGATCCAACAATCCGACTTTCACATGTCGTTGGCATCGACGATGTAAAACAGGAGTTGTCCGAGGTCGTAGATTTCTTGCAGCATGGTGATGAACTGCGCATGATTGGTGCCAAAATTCCCACCGGAATTCTTCTGGTGGGACCACCAGGCGTTGGTAAAACCATGCTGGCAAAAGCGATTGCCAACGAGGCAGGTGTACCATTCTATGGACTGTCAGCCAGCTACTTAGGCGGTGCCGATGGCGGAGCAGGAAGAATTCGCGCTCTCTATCAGCAAGCTCGTAAGAACCCTGCTTCGATAGTCTTTATCGATGAGATAGACGCCATTGGCGGAACCATGTCAGAAGCGGGTAGCCAACGAACAAGCAGCTTAAATCAAATCTTGGTTGAGTTGGATGGCTTTTCACGCAGCAACGTGATCACCATCGGTGCTACCAACAATGAGCAAAGTTTAGATCCTGCTTTCATGCGTAGCGGCCGATTCGACCGAAAAGTCTATGTGACGCTGCCTGACGCTCCGGCAAGAAAAATCATCTTCACTCAATACTTGAAGACGATCAAACTAGCTTCCGAACCCGATCTGGAAAAGCTAGCCAAACAGACAACCAATTTCTCTGGCGCCGATATCGCGGCTGCTGTAAACGAAGCCGCAATCCTGGCCGTGCGCTATAAGAAGAAGCACGTCGAAGAGTCAGACCTCGAAGAAGCGGTAGAAAGAATTTCGGTGACTGCGGGACACAAGCTAAACACGCATGGCATGAACATGTCACGCGTTCCCGATATCGATGTTCGACTATCAGACCTGAAAGGAATGGAAGAAGCAAAAGCAGAAGCAGCAGAAGTTGTCGCACTTCTGAAGCATGCGGATCGAGTTCAAGCGTCCGGCTTGAAAGCGCCGAAGGGCGTGCTACTTGTCGGCCGACCAGGAACGGGAAAAACCATGCTGGCTAAAGCAATTGCTAACGAAGCCGGCGTCCCATTCTATTCGTTATCGGGAGGAGATTTCCAGTCCATGTGGGCGGGAGTGGGCTCGAACAGAGTTCGCGCTGTCTATGAACAAGCGCGTCGTGGTGGCAAGCCGTGCATCGTGTTTATCGACGAAATCGATGCGATTGGCAGTAAACGCGGAGTGGATAGAGGCGGCGGGGCAATTCAAGATTCAAACAAAACCTTAAACCAATTGCTTGTTGAAATGGACGGATTTGGTAAGCACAAAGTACTCACCATAGGTGCCACTAACCACCCTCAGCTGCTCGACGGTGCGTTGCTTAGACCAGGCAGGTTTGATCGCCGAATTGATGTTCCATTGCCAAACCTGGAAGGTCGCGAGGCCATTCTGCAAAGCTATCTGAAAAAGACAAAAGCAGATGAGTCTGTAAATCCTCTCGACATTGCCAGAATGACCGTAATGAGTGCCGGAGCTGATTTAGCTAACATCGTGAATGAAGCTGGATTGATCGCAATCCGAGATGGCAAAGTGGAAATTTCTCAAGGTGATTTGTTCCAAGCTGTCCAAAGAGTTCGCTTCGGGATGCAATACAGTCGCCACATTCTTGTGGATGAACTCCATGCAACTGCGTATCACGAAGCTGGACACACAATGGTTTGCTACTACCGCAACCGGCGTGACCGAATCCAGGTTGTTACGGTGGTGCCACGAGGTGGAGCCTTAGGTTACATGTGGCCTGTTGAGAAAGAAGACTATGTTCAACAAAACAAACAGGAATACATCGTTGACATCGAGGTCTCGCTTGGAGGCATGGCGGCGGAACACGTCTACATGGACACAACCACATCCGGTGTCTCATCAGATTTGAACCATGTTGGACATCTCGCACACTCAATGATTAGAGAGTGGGGAATGGGGTCGTTTAAGTTCAACACTTCCGCAGCCTTTGAATCCAGAGGACCATGGAAAGAAGAGCGGGACGCATCCTCCGAAACCAATCGTGACATTGAACTAGAAATCAAACAGCTAGTTGATGGTTGTCTAGACAACGTCACCAACTTGATCAAATCGAAGCGACCTCAACTAGACAAACTTGCTTTAGCGTTAGTCGAAAAAGAAACTCTGTACTTTGCGGATATCGCGGCAATCCTTGAACCTGAACGTTCGAGACAAGACATTCAACGCGAAATTGACTTGTTAGGAAGTCGCAAGCTTGTCGGTAAAGCACCGGTAATTGACCTCGATAATTTCGGCGGTTGGGCATTGCCTGGTGTTGGCGGCGCTGGCGGATCTAATCCTGGAAGTCCCGGTAGCAGCACCAACAATAGGTCGCCTCAAAACAAAGAGCTTCCTTTTGAGGAAGACGAAGGTAACACCTGGATTCAAAGTAAGGAGTGAAATCCGTACTTTAGGCAGCTAATAGAAAGGGGGGATCGTTTAGGCGATCCCCCTTTTCAGTTTGAAACAGGATGTATTTACCGCCAACTAGAAGTGTCGCGGGCTCATTCAAAATGGAGCGCGGGACTCCAGTCCCGCCTCGATTCGTGGCTATAGGGGACTGTGGACAGTCGCGCTCCCAAATTAACGGTGCAACAAGCTATCGATCTGCAAATGAAATGCAGGAACGAATGCGTAAAGTGCAATTACAACAACGATAGCGAGCAGGGCAAGCACCGCAAGGATCGTAGACATGTTTGCCCCAACTTCTTCTTGACCGTTGAAATAGGGCTCTTGGTAATACTGCTGATCGTATTGCGAGCCATTTCTTTTAGCCGCAGCAGATGCTGATGGCGAGTTCTCTCGAAAATAATCTCTACTCGCCGTTTCTGGCGTGGGATTTTGGATGCCGAGATACCCGTTGTCCAAATCGGTGGGATCTATTCTAGTTCCATAGCGAAAGGACCGTGATCTTCCAAATCCAATCAAATCAAATATTAGATCGAACATTAGGTGCCCCTGTAGTAGCTAATACGACCATGCTATCAACTATATGATAACCGCTCGACTTTCTTAATCAATTTCCAAGATGATGTTGTTCCTGTGGCTATTTTTGCCCAAGTCGTAAGCAGCACTCTCATCAGTCTCGCCGAATAAGCTGTCGCGAATAGGTTTTTTGTTTTGCACATGTTGAGATGTATTTGGTGCTTCCGTATCCAGTAGTTGAGATCATCTCCACTCAGTCAGCCGCGGTCCGAAAGCATTCTTCAATTTTAAAAGCCCCGCGTCGGTCAGCCTGCAGCCTTTCACTTGCAAAGTCTTGAGCTGCTTCATGCCGCACAATACGGGCACGCTTGCATCAGTAATCTTCGTTTGTGTCAAACACAAATCTTGCAAACTCTGTAGACTTGCTAGCTTGGCCACATTTGCATCATCGACCAACGTTCCGATGGCGTTGATTTGCCGCAATCGAGTTTTAGAAAGAATGCCAAGATTTTTAACTGGTACCATAGTCAAATTAATGGCATACAAGGTTTTGCTTTGGGCTAGATATTCCAACGATCGTTCGGTAAGGTTGCTGTTATTACCGATGTTCAGCACTTCCAGGTGTGGCAATCTTGATAGCGCCAGGACACCTCGATCCGTATAGCTTGTCGATCCCGGCACTTCGACAACCTTCAGAGTTTTGATTTTCGCTATTTCTTCCAGTGCTTCATCTTTCGGATCACTATTCGCGAAATACAATTGTCGAAGTGGAAGCTTTGCCAGCTCCTTGATTCCGACACTGGTTATGTTTGTGGCGTCTTTCAAATCCAAGATCAGAAGTTCAGGAAAAGCTTGTGTGATCAACTTCATTGCACCGTCGTCGATATCCATCGTTTGAGGTGGACCGAACCTCTCGACTTCATTGGGATATCTATGTCGATAGTTGAGTATTTCAGCAGCGAATTCTTTATCCGCCATTGCACCAAGCTGACCTGGGGTGACAGACGGACTCGCAGGAAGAGCCGCTACTGGATGGGAGAATTCTCCTCTTTTGCTCTCCTGATTAGGACCAATGCTCATTGTCTGATAGATCATCCATGCCAGGGCGACTACAAATGCACCTACACCGAAGCCGATTGCGACACCTTGCATATTTGCACTTTTAGCTTTGGCCACTTTCGAACGACTATTTTCTTCAGCGGTCGAGCTTAGGGGACGCCCATTGAGGATATTTGAAAGCGCAGCAAAAACCGCTGTCATGGACTCAAATCGCTGATTAGGATCTTTCGCCAAAAGCTTCTCAACAACTTTTTCCAGATCTTTTGAAAAACTCTTTCCTAGTGAACCCTCTCTCAAAGACTGTGGAGCATCAGAAATGTGATGCATCATCACTTCCATTGCACTCGTACTGACGAATGGAGGTGAGCCTGTTAGACATTCGTACAACACACAGCCAAGCGAGTACTGATCCGATCGAGCGTCAATGTTCTTCCCAATACACTGTTCTGGACTCATGTATGCAGGGCTGCCGAAGATCTCGCCTGTCTGAGTCAGATTCGCCGTACTGTGCGACTCTTCTATTTTTGCGATGCCGAAGTCGAGAATTTTGACAATATCGCCCGTGCCTTCGAGAATAACGATGTTGCTTGGCTTAAGATCTCTGTGAATAACATTATGCTTGTGCGCGTGGTCGAGAGCATCCGCTACCTGAGTCAAAATTTTCAGGGATCTTTCGGTCTCAAGAACTCCTTCTTGGCTAATTATTTCCGATAGAGAATCACCCTTAATGTAATCCATAACGATGAATGGACAGTCTTCATCGGCAGCAAAGTGATTGATTTTGATTATGTTTGGATGTTCTAACCGCCCAATTGCCTTTGCCTCTTGTTGAAAGCGCATAAGCCATTTGCTTGTCAGAACCAAGTGTGGATGCAAAAACTTCAGTGCAACCGTGCGGCCAACCACTAAATCTCGACATCGATAGACGGTGCCCATGCCCCCGTCTCCAAGCTTCATTTCTATGGAATACTGACCTGAAATTACGGTTCCTACTGAAAAATCAGTAGATAGACGCGCCTTTGGCGGCATGCCTAAACGTTCCTCTACCGGCGTAATTTCTCGATCTCCCATCAGTATTTTTTACCCGAGCTTCCAAAATCCAAACATAACTGTCAATGAATACGCCACTACAGGCAGTACCACTTCCGTGGTTCGGACTTGATAGCAAGACTCTCAGCATAGACGAATGTACTCGCTTGGTATTATGGGATTGTTAATTGAGAACTTCCCTTAATTTTATCGAGCGCGATTTTGTCGAAAGGTTCGCGCCGAAGCAATCCTGATTGCAGCGAGCAAACCGCGATACTCAGACCGTGTGGCGGGCTGGCGCTGTCCAAAACTGAACAATCCAGGGTATATACAGCAAGTAAGACACCACAGAAGGCGGCGCACGAAGAAAACCTAACATGGGAAACCCGGCTGAATTGCCACGAAACCAGCAAACCAAAGAGCCCGAGAGCCACGACAGCTTCCTCGGCGATTTTGTGCATTCAGCGGCGTATTCAGCCGTTCAAGAGCCAATCAGTGGACTAACCCAAATAGCCGACGCTGTTTTCCAAACGAAACTATTACCGGAAGTTCAGTTCATATCGGCTCCCGAGCAAACACAATTCGGCTCGGCCAACTGGCATGCTCAACAAATCGGCGGAGCTGTCGGCATGCTCTTGCCATTTTTAATGGTCGGCAAGGGCGTCAAAGGACTGATGGGGGCAGGTGCCGCGTCAGAAGCCGGATTGCTATCTCAGCGAAGCATGATCGGACTTACGGTCAAAGAGGCTGCCTTAACCGGTTTTACATACGACGCATTTCTAAAACCAAGCGAGTATCAACCAGGCAACCTGACAAGCTTTCTGGGATCACGAATGCTAAACGGAGCAACCGGCGCTGCCACATTCACAGCGCTGTCATTGAGCGGACTTGGCATAAACGGGTTTGCTGAAACGAAAGTTGCTCAGCAATTGCGAATAGGATCATTCTTGAAAAATGAAGCTGTCGCTGGTGTTTTGTCTGGTGTGCCGGCAGGCGCTGTGAGCGCCGAACTGCATGCTCTGCAAGCAGGAAGGCCTGTGCCGACGTTGCAAGATTTGGGTCAATCAGTCTACAGCTTCTCTATGGTTGGTGGCTTCCTTGGTGCCGGACATTCGATCAACCGCTACGCCAACGGTGAGGCTGGCAAAACCACTTACGAACAACTAACTTCGAAGATCCAGGATCGAGTTGAGCAGATCAAGATGTCATCCAACAACGCCATGGACAACATCGGCAGCGTCTTGTTTCCTAATCAAGGCATGAATAGCATGATGCCAGCTTTCGCCATGGCGGCAGGAGGTCGTTTCGAAACATCATTGCCAACGCGCATCAGCGAAAACTTGCGTCCAACGACAACGATGATGATGATGGAAGGCAAAGAGGGAGCGGGCGGCAGCACGACACCAGATGTGGTGCGAGCCAAAGTTGAGGAAATCGCCAGCCTGGAAAGTCGCATCAACCGCAATCAAGATCATCAAGATTACGTTCAGAATCACATGCGAGCACTAATGAATACGCTCAAAGCTAAAGGTACAGTCGGCAAAGAGTGGGACGTATATCCAACAGAAGCAGGTTCACCCGCCGACGCAATCGGGGCTGATTATGTGCTAGTAAACAGCAAGACCGGTGAGTTTCATATGCTCGACGCCACATCGAACGACAGCAAATATTCAACCCCCCAGGAGCACAACGTAGCGTTGATGAGAGAGCCTGGACTTATTTATTACGAAAAACCATGGTTCGATGAAATGGGTAAGCTTCGCACTGATCAAAGTGAGGAAGCGCCTATACGCGACAAAGTGGAGCAATTCCAGCGTGACTTGACGGCGCAGCTAATTGACCTGACCCACACACCATCACTCTTAAATCTTGGCGAAGCACCACTGCCAAGCGTAATCAAACTTGAAGATCAAACTGCAAAGCAAGCGCAAATAAATTCGTTTATTTCCTGGCTTCAAGGCAAAGCCGACAATGCACCCGAAGCTCTCGACGCGCATCAGTTTGAAGATTTCGCCAACACACTCAAACGCGGTGCAGGAAAGCATGCAGATAAGACGGCTGCGACTCAATTTTCACCAGAGTTGAATCAACGCGTCGAAAAAGCCGCCGAGAAAGTCGTTACCTCCCTGGCTGTTGCGGCAGAACTCGGTCGCACAATGGAACCGAATAATAGCGGCACTCCTAAGAGCGACATCAGGCATTTCCAACAAGAAAATCGCATCAATCTTGAACGAGACGGAATCATCTATCAATCTAAAGATATGGAACGTGTTCTCGTTGAAGCGCGAGGGCGGCTTCTTAAGACCGACGTTCTGGAACAAGCGATCAGCAAAGGGCAGATGAAAGATCTGCGCGCCAAATATCCTAATCTTACTGACGAAAAAATCATTGCCAGAGTCAGCAACCGCATCGTCAACCTCTCAAACGAAATTAGCAGCGGAGGCTTACTCCCTAACGGTCGACGACCAATGGTCGAAGAAGTGGTAAATCGCCTGCGCGGCAACACGCCAGGCAACTTGTTGGGCGAAGAGGTGCCCGTGCCTCAAGTTGCAAAGCCAGCCAAGATACCAAACAACATTAAAGTTGCCGCTTCGAAATTTGCCGAAGTTTGGAAGCAAGAAAATTTTCCTGAGCACACACCCGGAGTCCAACTTGATGCAGACTATGTCGAACTGGTGTTTGACGCGCTCATGGAAGGCAAACCCGAAGCGGAGCGTAGCGCTCTTGAAGCAATGCATAAGGCATACAAACAAGACGATCCGATCGCTCGCCGAGCCATTGAAGAGGCACTAAACAAGCCGTAGGCGGCTGCTTTCTTTGACTGAACCTTGGTCTGATACCACACGCAGATTGGAGATGCTGCTGATCGGCTATTCGAATGGATCTCCGCTGCGGAGTTGCTCGACGCAGTATCAACTATTCTGCAAACCGAAATGACGATTTGGTTGGACAATGCTAGAGGGAGCCTTTCGGCTCCCTTCTTCAGTTCATTTTTTGTTGCATCAACCGATTAGTTACACTGTGCCGGTTGCCGTAGCTTGAATAGCTTTATCATCCAGAGTCTGAATGTAGTCCTTCAGATCTTGATCCTTAACCTTGGCGAGAATCTCTGGTGTGAGAATTGCATCGCCTACGTTCAGAGGCTTGCCTCCATTCAGCTCTTGCAACTCTTTGTAGAGTTTGTATACGGCTGGATCGGTATCGTTCGCATCAGGTTTTCCTAACAGACGGGCCGCGATCTTGATGTATCCTTCGCCTGCTTGGGCTCTGGAAGCTTCGATCAACTGGTGATTTACTTGATCTTGTATCGCTTGGGGCACTGGTGGTGGGGTCGGAGTATCGGCAACGATCTTATCGTCGGTTCCGATCTTCAGCTTTTGGTCATTCACAGTCACGTGGAAAGTGCCGTCAGCATCGACCTTAGCGGAGGTTATTGGAGCATCGGCTTTCTCGCCCGCTTTCGGAACGTAAGTGGACGTGAACGTCTTGCCACCATCTGCGGAAGTGTATTGGTGTCCATCCGCATTAGTGAAGCCGCTCAAAGTGCCGTCAGCGGCATAATCAAAATGTCTGGTCGACTTATCATCATAAGTAATGTCTGTTACAGCACCTTTGTCGTTAGTGGTTATCTGAGCTTTGTTTGCGTCAGTAGTGGTTGTTCCTTTAGGCGGTGCGTCAGCTGGCTTGGTGTCGCTAGGTTCACCTTCCTTACCGTTCACGCCAACAGAAACGTACTTGCCGTCGCCGTTCTTGTAATAGAATGTCCCATCTTTCGTTACGCCAGGCTCAGTAGGTGAATTGGCATCGGTCACCACTTTACCGTTGACGACAGGTCCCCACTTACCGGTTCCGTCATCCTTGTAAGTAGTCTGGACACCATCTTTGGTTTCATCGATCTGTGTGATCTTTGTCTTGTCGTTTGGATCGTAGGTGAAGACTTCTTTGCGACCATTGGCGTAGTCGATGCCAGTTACTTGATCGCCGTTTCTATGCACGTCTGGAGGACCTTGCACGTCAGGCACAGCAGCAGCAGCAGGCTTGTCGCCGTTTTCAGAAGTGGCGAACTGACCTAAGTTATCGAATCCGTAAGCTTTGGCGATTGAATCTTGCGACAGTGTATCCTGTCCTCCACGCAACGCCTTGTTGGCTTCACTATCCCAGTTGTTGCTCATGTCGGTCAAACCAGTTTTCAGATCTTTGATCTGATCATCGGTGTATCCCATCGCTTTCAGTGAGCTGTCTGTATTTTTGTTCTTCAGGAAAGCATCGACGTCATCTTTGCTCACTTTTCCATCACCGCTGCCACCATGGGCTGCTGTGTCGAGCATATTGAAGACTGCGTCTGGAACCAGATTCCCTTTCGAATCTCTGGCTTGAGTGAGCAGCTTCATTGTTTGCTCAGAGCCACCGTGCAAATCTGTTTGTGCTTTCAGCGCATTGTTCAGGTCATCGCCATTGATGACGTTGTCGCCCCAATGAATAGGACCAAGATTATGATCGCTCGATTTAGCAACTGAACCGAAATCGTTGCTGAGCTGAGTGGAGAACATCTGTTGGACAGCATCTAAGTCTTGTCCACCATTAAAGCTCTTGGCCAACTCTTGGTATTTTGCAATTCCATCTTTGGTGATGGCGCCCCCGTCATTGGAAGAAAAGGTAAGAGCAGCCTTGTTTTGATTCGCCCACTCCAGCGTCATTTCAGGCAGCAGACCAGCCTTTTGCAACTCAGTCTGGACGTTTTTGACATACTCTTTGTACTCAGGAGTATTCGCACCACCTAACTTCACTTTTTCGGCGTTGATATCTTCTTGCAGCTTCGCGTAAGCGTTGTCGGCGCCGCCACCATCCTTCTTGTGACTAACATCTTGAACGTCTTTCACCGCTTGTTTTGCATCATCTGCTGCATTAGCTGCCATCGTCGTCCCCTCCTGTGGGAGCTTTCTTAACGGTGCGTCTCCAATGAGATCACATGCCAGAAGTTATTTGGTGTAGGAAGTTACCTAGGTGGCTAAAAGCCCTTATGAGCTTTATACCCCCAGAGAACTGTAGTAAACAGGCCTGGTTGGGCTTCGAAACTTGTATGCTTTTTTGGTTGCAGGCTCCCACATCTTCTACGAGGATTAGATACTTGTCATTGGGGAAAATACGTAGTCAAGATGAAATGTTGTGTGCAATACAAACATCGTCTAATTCCTCTTCCCCAAGCAAGGAAGCTTGCCGCAGTATAAACAGAACTCTGTGGCATTTTTGGGACAATTCGCAAAGCCAAAACGGTCCCCTGATAATATGGACGAGATTAAACACAAGGGTACGTTATGGACACCTCCACACCTCAGACCGACAGCTTTCAGGTACTAGAGCAACATCGCCCATCCGACGAGGCTGACCGCAGAGCACGCGAACTATTTTTGACGGCCGGTGTAGGTATTCTTTGCAGCAAGATTTTAAAAGAATATATGGATCACTGTGAGCAGGCCTCCACCGAGGGCAAAACTCACAAAGCGACGACGATGGAACAATACAGCGCCACTGTGAAAGAACTGCTGACGATAAGCATTTGGCTGACACTGTTCGAGCAAGCAACACAAGAATTACCAACCTGGTTCAAAGAATTCATCATCGACTGTCACGCCATCGCCGATAAGGTGCAACCCAAACCACCTGCAGCCGAAACCAACAGAAAATACAATATGAACTCCCCAGTCACAGAGATTTGCACTGAGGTCTCTATCAGTCTTTGCATGGAATTGGATCTTGGTGCCACTGCAAATGATGCTCTCATTTACCTCGGCGATTTATTAGTTGGCGCCAAAACACATCGAGCAGAGCTTCTGGAATTTGCCCTAACACAACCAGTGGCCGCCCTGGACCAACGGATCAAGCAAAGCTAAATGTCAGGCGGGTTAAAAGCAAACAAGAAAGTCGTCACGAAGTTAAATCCGGCATGACCCATAATAGTCGTAGTGGTATTCGTGTAACGCTTGGCGATCCCCATCAATATTGACCAGCCGGCTACCTGAACAATAAAAATAGGCGCATGCTGAAATTGAGCATGCAGCACACCGTGCAAAATTGCCGCTGGCACGATGCCGAAGATCGGCTGTAGAGCGCCGCGAATCAAGGTCTCTTCCCCAACTCCGGCGAAGATGGCTGTCGCGATTGCCAGTACGAGCGCACCGGTAAATCCGCCAGCCGCGGTAAAGGTGCCACCGTTATAAAGACTGAGTTTACTGTCTAAGCCCAAATGCGTTCCGTGCGTATAGAGCGACCATAAGTAGTCGTAAAGGAAACTCATCAAGACAAGACCAATACCAAGCGAGACTTGTGGACCAGTTGGACGGACCAGTGCCAGTCTCCGCATTACTTCTTTAAACCGACGTGTCACGAAAATCCCGCAACCGCAGAACGCCAGCATTACAAGCCCGAGTCCGTTGTAGGAAAAGAGTTGATCCAACGGCAGCGGTAGGGGGATTGGCATGCCTGGCATGCCAAAATCAGACTTCGGTGTCATGGCAGCGAGAAGATAAAACATGGTTTGAACATATATGAATAGGCCAACCATGTGTGGAATTGACGATGGAATGAAAACCCGATTGGCATCGAAAGCCGTTTTAAAAGCAGCCCAGGTCTTCACAGTCCCTTTTAAAACCGACCAGTCGAACAAGCAGTCAACGGCACTTAAAACGTAAGAGAGAAGGGTCCTGAAGCTTCTTACAAGTGAGAACCCGGTGAATGCGCAAGTTACAAAAGTGACTTGTAAGACCCACGGGTCAAAAGCTTGAAACTCAGCAGGCGCTAATCCGCTAGTGGAGATGTAGAAGTACAGGGCGAGTCCTAAAAACCAAAGAAAAATTATGCCCCTGAGAATCCACTCGAGCCAAACCTTTTTGTTCGTGACGATAAACGCGGAGTCACTCTCCGCCTGAGTTTTTACAGAGCTTGTCTTGCTCTGGGTGCCAGCCTGGCTCCGGCTTTGGGCATGCCCTTGCGCTGTTGCAGGCTCTGGCGCTACTGGCTCTTGGACTGGGACCGGGACCGGCGCTGCCGCTTGCTCGGCGTCTTGAACTTGAACTGGTTCTGCCGCTTGCTCGGCGTCTTGAACTTGAACTGGTTCTACCGCTTGCTCGGCATCTTGAACTTGGACTGGTTCTACCGCTTGCTCGGCGTCTTGAACTTGAACTGGTTCTACCGCTTGCTCGGCGTCTTTAGCTTGGACTGGCTCTAAGGACTGAGCATGGGCTGGGTTTGAGACTTTGGGTTCGCTTGATGTTGGGATTTCACCAGACGCATCTAGTGCGCCTAGAGGAGTTTGTGCTGGGGACTCAGGCGAGGCTTGACCTACCGTTGTGGATGTGGACGGGACCAGTGGGGCTGCAGCTTCCACTGGAGCTTGAGCTTGTCCTTGCCTTGAACCGAGCTCCCCCCCAGCTGTCCTCAGCGTTCTTTTACCAGCCGCGGATTGGGCAAGCAGTCCGAGGATTGCCACGGCTAAAACAATGAAGAAATCAGACAAGGGTCCGCCTTATATCTAGGAAAATTAAGTCAGGAGAGGGAATTTTTATCAACTTTTTCGTGCTATTATATTGTCAAGATTCGGCGAACTGGCTATCTTCTATCATAGTTGCTTATAGTTGAATCAGCCTGGTTTGTAGAAAGTCCGAAAGTTCGGAGGTGAAAGTTCACATGATCAAGACAAAGCGTTTAGTGGTTGCAGCAATAGCCGGTGCGTTCGGCCTCGGTTTGTTCGCGACATCCAGTTTTGCGAGCGGACCAATTATGTTGAGCCCTATTAGCTCGCCAGTACCGGGAGTATTTGTTGCACCCACAGTGCACTCAGTTCCCATCAACAAACAAATTCTGAAAACTTATCGTCAGGTACGCGCCTTCTGGCTCTCTAGAGCTATTGTAAGGTAGGAATCCGACTCTAACGCCTTCGGACTTATCGACGGGTCACCGCCTTGGTGATCCGTCGTGTTTTTTTTTGGATTTGGATTTGTTTTTTTAGTACCCTGAAGGTTCTGTCAGTCTGCAAAACATTCCGCGCTTACTGACCGCCACCACATATAGTGCGACGCCGCCTTTTGTTCCGGCAGTCGCTCCAACTCAAAGTCCTGGCAACGCAAAGCACAGGCAGCGCTCTTTGACCGACAATCGTTTGCAAAACAGCGCTCCTCGTGTCACTTAAACAGATCAATCTCGATCGAGCGACTTGCCGACTTCGATGCAACTCCATCCTTTTCAGCGAGATCTGCTCGCTTCAATTTGGCATAGGCTTTTGCTCTTGCCGCGTAGACCATGCTCTGCAAACCAAGTTCCTTCAGGGCCATAGTCAAATCTTTTACAGCCTCGGCCGCACGACCGGCAGCTAAACGACACGCACCACGTGCATAGTAATACGGAAGAGGCCAATGCTTCCTCATAGTTCGAGTGCGCCATATAAAAGTCGGCACGCGCTAGATACAAATTAAGATCCTTCGGTGCTGCTTTGATCATTTTTTGCAAGTAAACTATCGCTTTGTCTGGCTGTTTCCATTTTTGATAAATCTGATAACGCACACCACTATTTTCGTCGCCAGACATACGCGTGTAAACATCGCACGCTTGCAAAGCTTCTTGATGGCGACCAAGCCCCGACAGGGAACTTGCGTGTAAACTCTCCCTTTAGTACGGCGCGGATTGACAGGCAATCAATGGCAAAAATTCTTGTTGTGGAAGACGATCGATTGGTAGCTGAGCTGCTTAAGGACAGGCTACAGCTTGAGCATCACAAAATCGAACTTGCGTTTAACGGGCAGGATGCTTTGGATCTTGCGATCTCTTTCCATTTTGACATGTTGATTTTGGATCTTGGTTTGCCTGAACTGGACGGCATAGAGGTCTTAAAACGCTATCGTGGCAAAGGTGAAACCTCGCCCGTTTTGATCCTGACCGGCAAGAACCAAACTCATCAAAAAGAGCAAGGGCTGGACGCCGGCGCAGACGACTACATGACCAAACCGTATGACATCCGTGAACTCTGTGCCCGAGTTCGGGCCTTACTGAGACGCAGTTCCAGCAGCTTGTCCAACGTACTGAAGTGCGGAAACATCTCAATGGACACGGAACGAGCTGAGGTTAAGGTTGGCGACAATATCGTCAAACTTGTGCAAACTGAATATCTGCTCCTCGAGTTTTTGATGAGGAACAAGGGACGTGTCTTCAGCGCAGACGAGTTGCTGAGAAGTTGTTGGGATTCCGACACCGAAGCAACTGAGGGCGCAGTCAGAACATATGTTACGAGAATCAGAAAGAAGATTGATCAAGATGGTAGCAAATCGATGCTACAAAGTATTTACGGTCTTGGATACAAGTTGGATGACGCCGATTTAGTCTGATACCACTTTTCGATTATGCTTTCACTTAAAGAAAACATCTTCAAATGCGCTCACGATTCGAAGCTCACCGTTGTACGCGGTGAGCTTTGAAGCACGGTTGGGCTGACAAAAATCTCGGCATGTGGCCTTTGTTAGAAAAACCACTGTATTTCCAACAAGGTATGGTCTTACTTCTGCTCAGAAGCGAGTTTCCTTAGCTCCGCTACCTTTTGCGTGGCGAGCGCCTTCACTTTAGGCATTGAACTCTCAGTGCTCAGTTTCTCCATAATTCCAAGCGCTCTTGGATCTTTCAATTCCATAGCCTTGTTGATGGCGGCCATCTGGAAGGTTTCTTCGGGTCTGCCAGAGGCGTGACTGCGATCGAGTGCGGTGACTACAGTAGCCAATGCAACATCCTTTGGTTTTCCGTCGAGGAAAGGATTCCCCGTGTCGTTAGACATCGGCACTATTGCATCAAGCAATTTTATCCGCGCCCTTTCGGGAACTGGTAGATAGACGCCAGTAACATTACCCGACGCATCTTTCCTGGCTTCACCTCTTAGTCCTGCGATGATGGATCTTGTCGGGAAATCATGATTGATACCGGCAGTGCCGTTGGCCTTTACTTGAGCTTCTGCAGCTTCCACTTGCATTTGCTCCTTATCTGTCTTGAGCGGATTGTCGCCGCGACTGTCGTTGGTTCTGCCAAACTTGCGCCCGTCCAGATGCTGACCTGTCATGATCTCGTGCAACAACGCTTGTTTAGTCTCCATATTCGGATCCTGTGGATTCGCGGCGTTTGAGCGAACTTGTTCCCACTGTTCAGCTCGAGTTTTAACCAGTTCGTTTTCTGACGAGATGACACCATTTGTAGTCCACTTACTACCCACGTCATTGATCTTTTGAGTGAACTTCCAATCAGGAATCAAATTCTCATTGCCCTGCTCTAACAACCATCTCGTGCTGGAGCTTGACGTGCTTGGATGGTCGGCTTCCTTAGTTGAGATGGCTCTAGAGAGTCTCACCTCCTCACCCTTCATGTATTTGTCAAAACCGGCTTTAATCTCTTCTGCTTTGGCGGTCACTCTAGCTTGGAGAATTGCCTCATTCTCTTTGACCAATTGTTCTACGGTCTTGGAACCCGGTCTTGGCCCTTCTATTGGTTTAACTTGTACCGCTCCAGGTCTTGGCCCTTCTATTGGTTTGACTTGTACCGGTGCAGGATTTGGAACTTCGATCGGCTTTACTGGTTGACCAGGAGCAGGTCGGACTTCTACTTTAGGAGGATCACCTGGCTTAAACGGTTTTGGTTTCTCCACTGGCTGCGGCGGAGGCAATGCCATTTCCCATGGTTTTCTTTGCAATGGATTCCTTTGCTCAGGCTTAGGTTGAACCAGCGGAGGTGGAGTAAATGGACGAGGTTGCGGCTCTCCGCCTCCTGGCTGGGCCGGATTGAATGGACGATCTCCGCCTCCTGAGCGAGCAGGATTGATTGGAATCGGACTATCGCTAGTCCGTCGTGGAAACGGCTGTGGTTGCGTTTGCCCAGGCTGTGACAGCTCAGGTTTTGGTAATCTTCGGAGCAGCTCTTTTTGACCTTCTCTCAATTGTTCGAGTTGTTTCTTCAGATTATCAATCTCGTCTCTTGCAGATCTTAGTTCTCTTTCCGTTTTTCGCTCACGCTCTGTGGGCTCGTCCTTTTGGGCGCCTCCCTTCTTTCTCTGCTCACCACCGTCATATTTGTAGAGGTCGGCGGCAGCAGGAATTGGCAGAACATTTCCATAGTCCGACGCTGGTGCTGGTGGCAAGCACGTCCCCATAGTTGCATAAGGAGTGCTCAAAATCAGAGGTTGCGGTGTGCAAGGCTGCGCAAAGGAAGGTGGAGCTTCGCACGGTTGACATGGTTGATGATGACTACGCCGTTCAGCAATTCGATCACGTAAACCCATGAGCCCACCTCCAAGAATCGCAACGCTATTCTGGTTGCATGCATCGCATCATAGGACTCAATTGTTTCAACATCTTGTCAATTCAAAATGTCAGAACTGTGCTACAAATTTCAACGCGTAGGTTCGCGTGTAGGAACTTGGATTGAGAAGATGGCGAGCGTAGTGAAGATTCCCAAACTGATGGGCAAGGGATTGTTGATCATCGCCATTCCTGCGATTTTCCAACTAATCTTTGGCGTCAGTCTGGCTATGCTCGAAGCCAGAGCCGAGAAAGCACAGAAAGTCGAGCGTCATTCAAAAGAAGTTCTTTTGATCTTAGGAAATATCGAATCAGCCTGTTACGACGTCACTCTAGAAGTGCTTCGTTTGTCAGTAGAGAAAAGTGTGCGCGTAATGAGAACAATAAACGCTGCTTGTCAAACACTGGAGGCGAGCCAAAACACGTTAACGAAACTTGTCGAGAATGATGTTGAACAAAGTGCACACGCAGCGACACTTAAAGTTGTGCTTACAGATTTTGTAAACGGTACCAACCGCATAATTGAGGCTATAAAAGAAAACAATCAGTTAGCTCTAACAATGGCCGGACTGCAAATGCGAAATCGCGCTTTGCGCTTCGGCGCAGGTGAAGAGCAAATATCACTTATGCGAGGGGTGGAAGAAGCGCGACTGGCCGCCAACCCGATCCAAACTGAGCAAACTCAATTGATTCTGCAGATGCTCATGATCGGCCTGATTTGCAGCACACTGGTGTCCATTGCATCCGCTGCTTATTTCCTTCGTGACATTGTATTCAGGCTTTACAGCATCTCGAAGAACGCAGAACTTATCAGTCTCGGCGAAGAAATGAAACCTGCCATGCAAGGCACTGACGAGATTGCGAAACTTGACAGAGTGCTGCACAGAATGGCTAGTAATCTAATAGAAGCAAGTCGACGTGAAACGGCTCTCGTCTCAAACGCAGCAGACGTAATTTTGTGCATTGATAAATCTCTGATGATTAGTTCAATCAACAAAGCAGCCGAAACACAGTGGAATTACACTGAAGATGACCTTCTTCATAAACGCATTATGCATTTGGTGCCCGCCGAATCTCAAGACGAAGTGCATCGATTTCTCTCTAGTGCGCGAAATACTAGTCATTCAGAATCAGCAGACATCCCGATCATTTGCAAAAACGAAACCGTAAAAACCTTCAGCTGGAACGTTTTATGGTCACCGGAGGAAGACCTTCTGTTCTGCGTCGCACATGACGTGTCGGAACTAAGGCGTGTTGAACACGCCAAACGCGATTTCGTCAACATGGTTAGTCACGATATAAGAACTCCCCTAAGCGGCATGGCTATCTTCCTGGAGATGATTCCTATGGGCGTCTATGGAGAATTAAACGACTCTGGTAAATCGCGTGCAAGCTCTCTGGGAAGCGCCTTAAACAGGATCGTGGCAATGGTTAATGATTTGCTGGATATCGAGAAAATGCAATCAGGGCAGTTTCAGATTTTTAAAACTAATGTTGATGGTGACTCGCTGGTAAAAGCCAGCTTAGAGATGGTGCAGGGATTTGCAGAACAGCAAATGATCAAGATCGAAAGTCAGAGTACAGGCGGCATGCTGTTGTGCGACGAAGCGAGAATTATTCAAGTTCTCCAAAACTTGCTCTCAAACGCGATCAAATTCTCGGATGCCGGAAAGACGGTAATCCTAAAATTAGAGCGACAAGAAGACGTGACCCGTTTTGAGGTAACAGATAATGGTAAGGGGATCGCAAAAGACGACATCCCAGCCTTATTTGAAAGATTCACTCAAGCGAAAGGCGATGACAGCAAGCGTCAGTCCGGCTTTGGATTAGGATTGGCGATCTGCAAAGACATCGTCGAACGTCATAGTGGCACAATTGGTATCATTAGCGAACTCGGGAAAGGAAGCACATTCTGGTTCACTATTCCAAACACCGAAACTGAAGCCCCGGCGTAAGGTCGAGATGGCTGAATTGTGCCACTAGACTCGGTGATATACAAAACACGTCCAATTTTCATGCCCGCAGCTCCCGCGTACAGTTCTGCTTTTCGTTTGGCATCAGCCATGGCCTTAACGCGAGCCTGATCTAGCACGCTGTTCGGCTCGGCGATTGAGAAACTAATTCCGTTGACATTATTTGCACCAGCCGTCACGACAGCGTCAAGAATGTCGCCTAGACCAGGCAGGTTCCGTACTTTCACCTGTACTTCATTGCTAACTTGACAGCCAGTGATCGTCGGTTTTTGCTGGCCGTTGGTGCCGTTGTCGTAACGATATTGTGGGTTAACACTAAAATTACTAGTGAGGATATCTTTATCAGCAATGCCTTTCGCACCAAGGGTTTTGATTAAAGTTGCCATCTTATCGCTGTTGCTCTTCAATGCCACTGCTGCAGTCTTCGATTCACTGACTACACCCATTGCAATCTGCGCTTGATCGGGACGAGCAAAGACATGTCCTTCACCAGTGACACATATAGATGGCGGCAAGTCCTTCATTTCAACAGACCAGCTGGGTGGCGCGACGCTAAGAACGGCTAGAAGACCTAGCGAAGCAGATAGAAGCAATTTAGTCATTTTTTACAACTCCAACATGTGACCGCGCACAAGATTTTCAACGCGATAACTTCACGCACAGTTCAATTTTCGATGCAGAACAATTATACAGGCGCGCCGATTCGCTCGGCTCTGAGGCTCAGACTTAAAGTCCGGAAAAGTCCATATACCAGCAGGCTCGGGATACGAAGAGCGACGATATTTTGAACAGCAACAATGTTGCAACATTCCAAACATAGACTTCAATTGTGGGTGTTCTTGGCAACACCGTTAAAGGCAAGCGAGGGAAAGAGCATGGCAGATTGTGCAAACAATAGATGTTACGACCAACAAGTGGTGCAGCAACAACCTCAAGAAAGTAAGAACTGGCAAAGTACTTCGGCCTGTGAGGCGTACAGCAGACCAGGTAAAACCGTCGCTGTCGACGGACAGTCGAAACCAGATTACGACAAGATGATCAAAGATAATTTTCAATACACTCAGGATAATTATGCGGACGCGTACAAAGCTGCTGCTCGCGAAGGAAAGCCTGTAGTAGCTGTCTTCGGAAGTTGGGAGCATAACAACACACGCGATTTAATTCAAAACGCATTGCCTGCAAGCGGCGCGCAAAAAGATGCAATTTACCTCTATGTTGATCCAGCTAAGTGCAAAGACGAAAATTTGAAAAAGTTTGCAGAAGGTCAATTAGCCGGCGGGCACAATGCAGCCGTATCGATTGTGTTTAACGTCAAGCCCGATGAAAAAGGAAATCCGCAACCTACTGAATACAATTTCCGCTGGCAGGGAGCACAACCGTCAATGCTCCCTTCTTTCAAGGACGCGATCAACAAAGCTCAAGACCAGATGGACACGTACAAGGACAAATTTAGTAAGGACGTTCCAGAAGCACCAGCGCCTAAGAGCAAGGAAGAATTGGACCAAGCGAAAAAGGCCACTGAAGAAACCGCTCGCAAAGCCACTGAAGAGACTGCACGCAAAGCCGCTGAAGCACAAAAGACCCAGGAAGAGTCAGCAAAGAAACTCGCTGAACTGCAAAAGAACCTGGAAGAGACCACCAAGAAACTCAACGAACTGCAGAAAACTCAGGACGAGGCTGCACGAAAGGAAAAGGCTCAGGCAGAGACTAACCGAAAAATCATTGACACCGCTGTGACTGTTGCTGCACCAGGAGTAGCCCTAGCGAAGGCTACTGCGGAGGCTGTTGCCCCGGTTGCCAAAGCCATTGTCAAAGAGAATGCGAAGGATCTGACCATTCCTGCTGAAATCGCTGGTGCCGCGTTTGGTGCAACTGTCGATCATGTCAAAGAGAATCCAGTAAGAACGGCCGCTGAACTTGCTCTTCTTGGACCGGCGGCTCCGGCTGTTGTTGCAGCTGATGTTATCACCAGTAACCCTGCTGCAAAAAGAGTCGCCGGCGATGTCGTCGACGCAGTTAAAGAAGAGGTCAAAGATACTGCAAAAGCACTCGTTAAGTATCCAGGACTGCCAGTAGTTGGGCTAGTGGAGAAAAACATCAAAGATGGCGTCGAGGTGGGCAAAGTGGTAGTTGGACAAGTGGCAAGTATCCCAGCCTCGGCGCAAGAATTTGACAAGGCTCGCCCTGTCACTGCCACAGTAATCGACACAACAGCAAGTCTTCTTCCGATTCCAGGCATTGAGACCGTCTTTGCCCCAACAGCGAAAGCCGTCGTCCAGAAGGGTAGTAACGCAGTTGATCGAACTTTCAAGTATTTTGGCATTCGCTAAAGCAAAAGCCTGAACTTCGGGCGCAATCGAACCGGTTATATAAAAGCAGCTTTAAACTCATCGCATAACAGCGGTGAGTTTAAAGTATCTAGTGCTCGTTTTATTCTACAAATGGAAGCGCGAGTATCCTGATTGGATCCCGCTGAGAGTGCGTCTCAAAACGGCTTCAGGTTGGAGAGATCACTGAGACGAATTTCTACTCTCCAACATCAGGTACGTATCCAAATTTCTTCGCAGATTTTTTGTCCACAGCAGCTAAGTCCGCTTTCCCCAGTGCTTCATAGACTCTTGCACGATAGTAGTAATTCTCTCCGCCGCAGAGGCTGGGCCCCATCTCTATCGATTTGTTCAGGTCTGCCAATGCACTCTCGTATTTTTGCAGCTTGAATGCGGCTTCACCGCGATTGCAAAAACCGCCGGCGTTATTCGCATCGAGTTTAATTGCTTTATCCGCTGCATCAAATGCTTGTTGATATTTGCCTTGCCGCTTGTATACAGCGCTTTGATTGATGTGACTTAATGGATCATTTGGATTTAGCTGCAGCGCTTCTTCAAAATCTTTCAACGCAAGTTCGTCTTGCTTTTGCTTTAAGTGCACATATCCGCGTGAAATGTAAGCCCGATCGCTTCTAGGATAAATCGCAATGACGTGATCGGCGTCAGCAAGCGCTTTGTCGTATTGTTTGAGATCACATAGAACTGCTTCTCGCGCATCATAATAAGCAGGCTCTGTCGGAGAAAGCTCAATCGCTTTGTTGAAATTCGCCAGCGCCGGATCAAATCGTTTCAGCTTTAAATAAACGGTGCCGCGTTTGTAGTAGGAGGCACCATCGTCTGTTGCAGTTCTGTTGAGTTCGTCTAACCATGCCTGTTGTGCAGGTCTCAATTGCCCCGCATCAGAAGCTGCAAAAACCAACTGCTCACGCATCTCAGGCGTGTTTTCAAGCTGCAAACTTTCCGTTGCAACTTTTTCGGCTTCGGCATCTCTGCCGGCTGCGAGTAAACATGCATAAACAATTGAAGCTTCTTTTGGAAATGGATTTAGATCTTTCGCTTGTTGCGCTACCAATTGAGCAAATTTGTATTTTTCATGCAGCGCCGCCATTGGATCTTTAAAAAGCAACGCTGCATCTGCCCATCGTCCTTTACTGACTAAGAGCGGCTCCAACTTAAAAGAGATGTTTCTCAATCTCTGCGCTTGCGCAGGATCATTTTTGTATTTATCAAACCAGCCTAACGTCTTGTCGTTTTCGCCGACAACCTCATTCAGAGTTACCCAATCATCCAGTTCATTTTTTTCGGCCTCATCTCTTAGCTGTTGAAAACGCGCTTTTGCGGGCGGAAATTTCTCGGCAAGATTTTCCATGTCGGAAGACATGAATGAGCCACGCACTCCAACCATGGCGGGAACAAGTTTAGCCATGTTTTGCCATAACCAGACGTAATTCTCGAGCGAATCTGCGTAACGAGCCGAATCGAATTGTGCGAGGGCAAGCTTATAACGAGCATCAACTTCCTGTTCGCCACCTTTTCCCTTGGAGAGCTCAAGTGCTTTTTGCATCTTGTCCATGGAAGTGACCCCACCATTAGTTGAAATCAACCAGGCAATCAGTTCGTCACTGTCCTGGTAACCGACTTCGCGATCAACTTCATCGTCTTTGTCTTTGAACACCACCAGTGATGGCATAGCAGTAATCTTCAACGAGGCAGCCGTGCTCTCGTCTTTATCGACATCTACTTGAATTGCGATTGCATTCTCCTTAATCCACTTCAACACTTTTGCATCTGCCCATGTCGTTTTATCCATCTCACGACATGGAGGGCACCACGAAGCAGTAAAATCGACGAGCAGCAGCTTTCCTTCCTTCTTCGCTTGCTTCTTCGCTTCCGACAACGATAGGTCCGAAAATATCGCAGGATGGGCTAAGGCGCTATGCTGACATACAATCACCATAGTGCATGCGACAAAGCTGTCGCGCCATAACTGAGATTTCATATCACCTCACACCACCATTACATCACCTCTGTCGAATAGTCCTAACATATTTTGCTAGCAAATGTTAGGACAAAATTCAATCAGGACTTCAAAGCAAGGAAATAGGAAGATACTACATTCCGCATCTATGATTTGCAGGAGCTAAACATTGTCGATCATCACATCTGTGCAAGAACTGGAAGCCATCTATGGCTTCCCGGGCGAAACTTCGACTGTCAAAGAAGTGGATTATTTGATGCCGGAGTATCGTGCTTTGATTGCAGCTTCGCCGTTTGCGGTGCTTGCCACCAGCGGACCGGAAGGTTTGGATTGCTCGCGAATGGCCAGAGCGAGCCAAGAAATCAATGTGGTGATGCCCCGAATGCGGTGCCCGTCACACTGTTCCTTGGCTTGTTCCTTGGCTTGCCTGCCTGCCCAAATCTTACTTGTGCTTGGTGGTTATGACACCATTTGCATCCATCTGCACATCTGCGTACTCGTTCTTAGTGCCTTGTTCGTGCCAATTGCCTGTTTTGGGGTCGCGGAGATACGACTTTTGATTCGCCCCGTCAGGCGTTTGTATATAGGTCTTCCGTCCATCATGTTGAGTGTCGATTTGACTGCCGTCCGGACGCAACTCTTTGGTCACACCCTTGCCCTGAGCCGTTACAGTACCGTCAGTGCCGATGCGGACGTCGTCAAATTTCTCACCGCCAGGGCTTTCCTGCCAGGTTCCGTGTTTGCTACGCAGATAAGAGTGCTGGTGATTGCCATCCGTCGACTGAATAAAGGTTTTTCGACCATCAACAGTTTGATCGTAACGAGAGCCATCCGGTCTGAACACCTTTGTGAAGCCTTTATCTAAGTCGGTATAAGAATACGTTCCGTCCTTACCTAGTGCTACATCACCATGGAACTTGTTACCAGCATCACCGGTCCACTCGTGTTCTCCACTCTTTTTGAAGTGCTCTTGCTGTTTGCCCCAATGGCCGCCTTGCCTTGTTATTTCAATGGGGTTGCCTTTAGCGTCGGTCTTGATGGTCTCGGAAGCGCCATTGTCTTCTCTAACAACCGTCACATTGTCATACTTCTCGATCCGTCCATGGTGAGACTTGCTGTCGTTGCTGCATGATGCGCTGGGTGAATCGCCGTGATTGTCTGGTCCAGTTATTGGATGACGATCGGATGGCTTGCGCTCTGTGCCGTGGCCGCCTGGTCCAGGTGCTGGATGCCGATCGGATGGCTTGGGCTCTGCGACTTGGCGGCCAGGAGGCGGCGCTTCGCAAGCCGCACCACCACCGTCGTATTTGTAATGGTCTCCAGCAGGTGATTCACACGCACCTGGCTTACGTGGTGACACAGTCTTACCTATGATGTTGTCGCACGGACCGCACTTAATTTCTTGCAAGATTGCAGCTGATTCCTTCATGATCTCTTGATTGCTCGGCTTATGACCTTTCTCGACTGTCAGCCTGGCTTCGGCGACATCCCAAATCGTCGCGCCGTATTCCAGTTTCACAGGCTCTCCATTGCGGAATTTTTCTTCGTAGGTTTTCTTGACGCGATCGCGTGCGTTGTGAAAGTCTTGACGCTCGTTAACCGCCTTGCCTGTGCTATCAACACTGCACCGTCCACAATCAATGGAACCAGTGGAATCAACGGTGACTGGCGGCAGATGTTTGTCAGCGGTG
Source organism: Candidatus Melainabacteria bacterium (assembly GCA_003153555.1). Taxonomy (GTDB): domain Bacteria; phylum Cyanobacteriota; class Vampirovibrionia; order Obscuribacterales; family Obscuribacteraceae; genus PALSA-1081. The sequence goes on from PLZS01000110.1 coordinate 85,483, forward strand.
CTTACTTGAGCGGATCTATGCTCCGGAGCCAAACCATTGATCTGCTTGGACAGTTGCGCATATGCGTGGTTTTCTGGTTGCCGGGGAGTGGATGTTTCCAATTCAAATCTAGCTGACATAAAATTATGCCTCCATTAGGATCTGGGAATGAATGGGTACCGGTGCTGGTCTAGTTCGTTTCGTTCAAGCAATAACCGGTTGTGCAGAAAGCTTATGCGACAGCGTGCACATTGCCAAGGTCCGGTTTTGCTGAAAAAGCATGGAGCCACTTTGGGCATAACCCTAATTTCGCCGAATCCTTTCTCCGAATCCAATCCTTGCGGAGCCGACTCACGGTCATTTCTCCGGTCGGATCTATCTCTGGATCATTCCTTTCGCTTGATCCTTGCAGAGTTCCGAATCTTCGGCTCCTTGCGCAGATGAACTACTGGCAGTTTCTAAGTAAAGACCGTTTGTTACTCGCGAGAAAACTTCATGAAGCCGAAAAACCGGCAAGAGTGGCTCTTCATGACGTTGTTGTTAAGTAACACAATGGCATTTGTTAATAGGATAACAACCTGATCTATTGCTAGGTTTTTGGTCTCTACACTCGTGCCTACCCGGTCAAAAACCACCCCAAATCAGCCTTTCCAATAACAAAACTCCCTCCAAAAATGCTCACAGAAGCATCTCGAAGGAGCATGTAATGCGCTGATGCACGTAGAGGCAATGGGCGGAAACACTCACCAGTTCCGTTTATCAACCAACCATATGCAAGGATCCGCAATGACAAACACTCCCATGTCAGTTGTTCATAAGAGGGTCTTCCTCTTCGCTGCCGCTTACGATTTCTTCTGCGGGGAATCGACCTCGCTCAGCTCCGCAGCTCGCGCAAGCATGCGCGATGCACTCGGTGGCAAAGGTGCCGGACTCGCAGAAATGACCGCCAGCGGCGTCAGCGTTCCTCCCGGTCTGACCATCACCACCTCCGTCTGCCGCGAATACTATGACAACGACAAAACGCTGCCAGCCGGTCTGTTCGACGAAGTGCTCAACGAGCTCAGGGCAGTCGAAGCATCCGTCGGTCGCCGTCTCGGTGACGTCGCCAACCCGCTTCTCCTTTCCGTTCGCTCCGGCGCCAAGTTCTCGATGCCCGGCATGATGGACACGATTCTCAACCTCGGTCTCAACGACCAGACGGTCGAAGGTCTCTCCTCACTGATGGGCGAGCGCTTCGCGTTGGACAGCTATCGTCGCTTCATCCAGATGTTCAGCAACGTCGTGCTCGACATCTCCAAGGACAGCTTTGAACACCTGCTGGATGACGCCAAGACTCGCGCTGGTGCATCGACGGACGCCGAACTCGGCGCCCCGGAACTGCGCGCGCTGATCGCTGCCTACAAAGACCTCGTGCTGGCCCAAACCGGCTCGGCGTTCCCGCAAGATACGCACGGGCAGCTACAGGGTGCTGTCGAGGCGGTGTTCAGGTCGTGGAACAACGACCGCGCCATCTACTACCGCAACCTCAACGGCATCGACCACGCCATCGGCACCGCCGTCACCGTGCAAGCGATGGTGTTCGGCAACTTGAACGAGCAGTCGGGAACGGGCGTGTGCTTCACGCGCAATCCCAGCACCGGCGAACCGTATCTGTACGGCGAGTATCTCCTCAATGCTCAGGGCGAAGACGTCGTCGCCGGCATTCGCACTCCGAAGCTGATCTTCCGCCTGAAGAACGAAATGCCGGCGGTCTACGACGAGCTCTTGCGCACCACCGCTCGCCTGGAAGCACACTATCGCGATGTGCAAGACGTCGAGTTCACGATCGAAAGCGGCAAGCTCTACATCCTGCAGACCCGCACCGGCAAACGTACGGCGAACGCCGCAGTGCGCATCGCCGTCGACCTGGCCAATGAAGGCGTGATCTCGCGCGAAACGGCGTTGACCCGCATCGAACCGGAACAGCTGAATCAGCTGCTTCTGCCCTCGTTCACCGGCGAGGCTCTCGCCGCAGCGAAGATGATGGGCCGTCACGTTGCCACCGGTCTGGCCGCGTCGCCCGGCGCCGCTATCGGACGGATCATCTTCGATCCCAACGAGGCTGCTGCTCTCGGGGCTGCCGGCGAGAAGGTGATTCTCGTTCGCATCGAGACCTGCCCGGATGACATCCACGGCATCGTTCCGGCGCAAGGCATCGTCACCGCTCGTGGTGGCATGACCAGTCACGCAGCAGTCGTCGCTCGGGGCATGGGCAAACCCTGCGTCTCAGGCTGCGAAGAGCTGAAGATCGACTTGCACAACGAACTCATGCGCGTCGGCCAACACGTCTTCCACAAGAACGACGTCATCTCCATCGATGGCTCCAACGGCGAAATCTATGCCGGCGCCATTCCCACGACCAGCATCAAGCTCTCGAGCCAGTTCCACACACTCCTGTCGTGGGCTGACGATGTGCGCGAGCTGGGCATCCGCACCAACGCCGACACGCCGGAAGACGCCGCCCTGGCGCGCAAATTCGGCGCCGAAGGCGTGGGACTGTGCCGCACCGAGCACATGTTCATGAGTCAGGATCGTCTGCCTGTTGTGCAGCAGATGATTCTCGCCACCAACGAAGCCGAGCGTCGTGTGGCGCTGGCTGAGCTGCTTCCTTTGCAGCGTGAAGACTTCGCCGGCATCTTCCGCGCCATGGAAGGGCTGCCGGTAACGATTCGCCTGCTCGATCCGCCTTTGCACGAGTTCCTTCCCAAAGCCGACAAGCTGAAGGAAGAAATCGCCGAGCTGCGCACACAAGGCGGCGCAGACGATGCGATTGCGGCGAAGGAAGCCCTGCTTCGCAAGGTCGACGAGTTGCACGAGTCTAACCCGATGATGGGTCTGCGCGGTTGCAGGCTCGGCTTGCTGTATCCCGAAATCAACGAGATGCAGGTGCAAGCCATCTTCGAAGCGGCAATCGCCGTGACGAACGAAGGCATCGTGGTGCAGCCCGAGATCATGATTCCGCTCGTCGGCGTCGTGGCTGAGCTGCAGATTGCGCGCGAAGTGCTGGAACGCGTGGCGTTCGACGTCATGACCAGCGCCGGCACGACGATCGACTACAAGTTCGGCACCATGATCGAAGTGCCGCGCGCGGCGCTGACGGCTGATGAAATCGCCGAGCATGCGGAGTTCTTCAGCTTCGGCACCAACGACCTGACGCAAATGACTTTCGGCTACAGCCGGGACGATGCCGAAGGTCGCTTCCTGCAGCACTACCTGGAAGGGGTGAACGTCAACGGCGCCAAACGCAAGGTGCTGATGCGCAATCCGTTCGAAGTGCTGGACCAGGGCGGTGTCGGCAAGTTGATGAAGATCGCCGTCGAAGGAGGTCGCACCACGCGGCCCGATTTGAAGATCGGCATTTGCGGAGAGCACGGTGGTGAGCCGAGTTCCATCGCTTTCGCGCGCAAGATCGGACTCAACTATGTCAGTTGTTCGCCGTATCGTGTGCCGGTGGCTCGACTGGCTGCGGCGCAAGCGAGCATCGCTTCCGGTCAGGAAGGCGACAAGTAACACGCCTACTTCCTCGCTTAGTGATTGCGGAAAAAGTGAGTGCGGGCCAAAAGCCTGCACTCAGCCGCGCACAAATCAATCCAAGGAAAACTTTTTAAAAGGAGATCGCGCATGATTCGCGAAGGAGTAACGTTAGTTATCGTCGATATGCAGCCTGACCTGCCGGCTTCGAACGCCGAGTGGTTGAGGTCGGCAGTGCATGATCAGATCATGACAGCACGCAGCGAAGACTGGGGGATTGTGATTCTCGAATACATGCATGTCGATCCGCCGCGCACTTTCGGCGACACCTACCAGAACCTCGTTTCGGCTGCAAATGGGAATTACGACCAGTTCGCAATGCGCGCCAAGATGGTGCTGGATGGCAGCGAGCGCGTTGAAGATGCATGCGCAGAAAAGCAGCTTCCCACCCAACGTTTTCGCGTCTGTGGGGTGAACACTCACGCTTGCATTCAACGAACGGTTGACGGTCTCGCAGAGCGCTTCCCCGACAGCATCATCGAAGTCGTCGGACACGCCTGCAACGATTACAACGGAAACAACTGGGCAAATTTCAAGCTGCTCAGCAACGTGCAAGTGGTCTAATCTCAGGATCTCGCTAGTTTGAATTTTCCCGGAAGAGCCCGTCCTGTGCGGACTCTTCCCATTTTTCAAAATTATATTATATATTATAGTTAGAAGAGGCTTGGCTGAATCTCTAGAAAACAGGAGGGTGGCTAACCAATATCAAGACCTGCTCGATCAACAGAAGGGACACTAAGTCTTCCTCATTTCATTCTTGAGTTCGCGAGCCGAAATCTTATCTGCTCACAACGACTTTGTAGCGCTCAGCGCTGCGAACTCTTGGAGGCATGAGTTGTTGTGGCATAGCGAAACCGCTAGGCGGATTTGAGGCGGCGTTCGGTGCAACCATCATGGATGACAAAGGTGGTGCTTGTCCTTCAGCGGGTGAAGGCGAATATCCGCCTGGCATGAATCGCGAAAACATCAAGGGCGCCATCGAAGGCATTCTGTTCGAATAAGTGCGATTATTGACTGGAGCGGCTTGTTGCGGATCGGATGCGTATGCAGAATTAGGCGATCCGAAAGCAGATGGCACAGACTGAGCGCCGCTGCTAGATTGGGTCGCGCCCGCTGACTCGGATGATGGCGCCATCGGGTTTGAATTCGGATCCGTCCCAGAGAGTTTCTGCGCCCAAACCTTGCTGGATACTACGTGATCGGGTTCGTCTTTCTGATGGATGGCATGAATGAGATACAACCATCCGACCAGAGAACCTGATACAACCAAGGTCATCACCATTGGTTTCTGATTCGCCTTGAGCAATTTTGACCAAAACGACTCTGCTTGCATCGCCATATTCCAGCTGGCTGAGCTAGAAGGCGGCGCCCCATGATGATGTGCATGATGTTCACCATGACCGCCATGATGGCCAGCATGCCCGTGCCCTCCGCCTCCACCACCGTGATGCATAATCTTGTTACCGCATTGACTGACACATCATAAACGCCCCGGGACGATAGCGGGGGCTATCAGTGGGAGTTGCACCATGATGAAATTTTCCCCATTCGGATTGGCAGCGGTGCCGTCGAAGATGGGAGCGCCGGCATCTAATCCGTCTTAGGTATGAGCCATAGGTGGCAAGCCGACGCCGAAGTCTTTGCCCTGGGAAACGCGCTCTGTGGCTGATCTTTCTTGGTGAAGTCGATCGCTAGAAAGGGTGTTTGAGCTATTGCGGCTGTTTGAGTTAAGAACGAGACCATCAGCCATCTGTCTGAAGAATTCGCGGACTTGATCTGGATTATGCATTTAGTAAGTCCTCACAGTTAACAGCACGCAGAATCACCGAACAGCTCGTTGCAGTTCTTGTTGGTCGTTCATTCGTTCGGGATAGATAGAATATAGAGGCCGTTTGTTACCAAGTTGTTAGCAAGCCCAATTTTATTTTTCGAGTTTCAAATATTGATTTCGCATTTTGTGCAATGTTTGGCGCGTGCAGAAGCATCAATGTCAGGCTATACAGGGAAAAGTCTATTAAAAGGTTTGTTCCGTCGCACTTGTGCTTAGGTTGGTCAGCTCTGCAATCTGTTGCAGTCTGAGTTCGTCTTGTTCATCTAACCTAACAGTGTGACTGTCAGACTGTCATGCCTTGCGCTATATACGACGGTATTGCAAACGTAATACCGTCGAATAGCAGCGTATCCTTTGGGTATGGAATTCATCTCCCTCTTAGAACAGTGAATGGACCGGATGTGGAACTCACTTTCCAAATTACCTCAGTACAGGCCGGAGATTGCTAAAAAAGCTCTGCTCATGGTCCTGGCGCCCGCCTTGTTCAGCAGCGGCTTGCTCTTGTACCTGAACCAGCAGTGGATCGACGAAGGCATCATCGCGAAGAAGCAAGGCAAGAACTATGAGATTGTCACTCATGAATTCTTCAATATGGAACACGCGAAAGACGTCACTGAGGGAGTGAAAGGTAGTGTCTCTGCTGCTGATGTGCTGCAGCGGCGAAAACTTGCAGCGCAAGAAATGGAACTGGCTAAAACTGCGGCAAGAGAAAGTGATATTTCCACAACAACGCTTGGGCTAATCGATAAGCTCGCTAGCGCTGAGTCCCACGCCCTGCGTGATCTGAACAATCCAAAGCCGCAAGATGCATTAGTTCATCTCAATAGTCACAATATGGATCTTGATGACTTGCTCGCGGCAACTCGCCTTGTGTACAAAAGCGCCACTATCTTCGAACTTGCGGAAGCGTTAGACGAAGCAATGGACGATGAAGTAAAAATGAAGTGGATGGAGCAACAAAACGCTCGCCAGCAAATTAAATTGGCGACGGTGCTTCTATTTTTAACCATTCTCACCATGGCAATGCTACTGGTATGGAGATTCAGCAAAAATATAGTCAAACGTCTGAACGCTCTGATGGAGAATGCTCAATTTGTCGGCAATCATCGGCGATCCTTGAGCCCTGTGCCCGGTCGTGACGAGCTTGCATATATGAATTCAGTTTTGATTGACGCAGATGGAGAATTGAAAAAAGCTGACGAGGAACGAAAATCCATTATGGAGATGGTGGCACACGACATGCGCTCACCGCTCATGGCCTCGCAGGTTTCGCTCGATATAGTCCAAGAACTGAGCAATCAATCACTTCCTGAAAAAGCCCAACAGGGCTTGTCGATGGCGCAGGGAAATCTGCAAAGAGTTCTGCAATTTATCGAAGAACTTCTGTCCATCGAGAAGCTGGAAGCTAGTGACGTTGAGCTAAATTGTGAAAAATTCTCGGTACTAGAAGTGGTCGACGACGTTGCCGGTTCTCTTTCGGAGTTAGCTCGAAAGCGTGGTATCAAACTTGTCAATCACTGCCATCCTATGATGATGGAAGCGGACAAACGACGAATCGGTCAGGTTCTAACCAATTACATTTCAAACGCGATTAAATTTTCGCCCGAGAATTCGGAGATTACAATTTCAAATGACACCGTAAACGACCAGCAACGTATTACGGTGAAAGACCCTGGACGCGGCATGGACAGAGCAACTTGTTACAAGGTTTTCGACAGATATTTTCAAACTGCCGAAGGGCGAAAGAAGGAAGGATATGGATTAGGGCTTGCCATTTGTCGCCTCCTCATGGAAGCGCATGGTGGCGCAGTCGGTGCCGAAAGCGAACTTGGCAAAGGTTCTACGTTCTGGCTAAAGGTTCCGCTCGAACAGTTGGAAAAGGAATCCGCAGATGTAACCGAAGCACCGCAGACCGCGCGCTCCGACAGGCAGACGATTAACTTCATAAAGCGAAGGTACTTTATCGATCTTGTACATCCGAGAATTCTTGAAAAAGTTCTGATATGTGCTCTTTTCCCTTTAATTCTTCAAGCATGCATGCTGGCTTGGATCGGTTACGGAATGATAGAAACTGAGCGGCTCAGCGATAAGGAGGGAGAGTTGTTCACGATGATGCATTGTGTCAACTACACAGTTACAGCAATCGGAGTAGCAGACTTGAGATTGCTCAAATACTTCCTTACCGGCAAACAAAAATACAGGCAACTGGCGATTGCAGATTTTGCAAAATGCACAGAGAAAATAGAGCAAATCCAACGACTAAAGGCTTCGGATGTAACGACCTCAAACGAGCTTCGCAACAGTATGACGACGCTTGCGCTAATGAAGCGATTGGAAGCGCTTAGCCTAAATCCTCTCGAAGACAAACTTGAAAATATGAGAATGCTGTCAGAACTAATGTCCAACCACAATCGTGCTGTCAACATCGACAGGGAACTGATAAACACTCATAAGGACCTGATCACCAACGAAGAAGAATTGATGAGGCTTAGTGGCGAAGAACAAGTGAAGAGAATGGATGTACAATCAAAAATCTATTTCGGCATTGCTGCCAACTTATTGTTTGCCACGCTTTTGATAGCTTTCTTCAGTCAAAATGTCACCAAGCGTTTGAATGTTCTGGTTGCTCACGCCCGAAACTTGCCCAAGAGAGAACCGATTGTCTCAACGGTGAGTGGGGACGATGAGTTGAGCTACCTAGATTTGATTTTGCAAAGAACCACAGGGCAGTTGCGTGAGGGATTCAGATCAAGCCAGCCCGCCTGAGCGACGACTAGCAAAGAAGGATGCCAGGTAAAGAACAAAGGCCAGCAAGACCAACTCCTTGGTCCCAATAACAATTGAGAAATACTCGAGACAACCTCCCAGCAGTGCACCGAGGATGTTAATACCGAGGGCTTTGTCCGCTTCGGTAGTTTTCGCAAAGGCGGTGGAAAAGACTACCCCCGAAAAAACGAATGGCAGTCCAACCACGACGACGGCACCGAGGAGGCGCAAAGGCAGTGGGTATCCTGAGAACGTTTGCAGCGGTACCAAATATAGTACTGCCAAGCCGACCGCTAAACCGATGTATCCGACAGACATTTTGATATCGCTGTAGCGCTGCACGATCCAATTTGAAATCAAGGCCATAAGCAATATCAACGAAATAACGATCGAGTTGACAAACCAGGTAGATCCGAATAGCACAGCCACGCTGAGTACGGCCCGTGTTTCAAGAAGCAGGAAACCGGCACCGAGAAAGAAAAACTGCGTGAATTTGAGAAAGTTTTTCGGATGGAGCCTGAACCTGGACACAGTCATGGTGCCTGCAAGTACAAGCAAAAGCGCAAGCATCACACCGTAGGCGAAGGTAATCGCGCGTTCTTTCTGATAAAGGAACGGCCAATCATCGGTGCACAAAGCTAGTGGCATCAACAACTTCTCGCGCGGTATGGCTGTATTCGGGTAAAGGCGTTCGATCTCGGCACGCGTATTCGGCGTCAAGCCCGGGCCCCACAAGACAGTGATCGAATTCTTGTTTGACATGGTGTTGCCCAGCGCAAGCGGTGGCTGTTGCGACACAGCTTCGACCATCTGAAACAAACGCGCGCGCAACCAGGGAGGACCGGCAGCGAAACTCAGTGAAGCGATACCGTCAGATGAAAGCAGCTCTGTCGCCCGTTTCAAGCTTTCCGCTGTGTACAGGAAGTTATCCAATCGCACCGACGAGAGCATCGAAAAGCTAACAGAGGAATCGACGAATCCAAAAATAATGAGGTCGTACTTGCTCTTAGTCTGCTCGATGTAGTTGCGGGCATCATTGATGATGACGGTGACGCGCTCGTCTGAATAAGGATGTTCCGGGTGCTCGTTTTTGCCGACGCTCATAATGACCGGATCAATTTCAACTGCATCAACGTGCTTGATTCCGTTGCGCAACGCTGCTGCAGCATCATTACCGGAGCCTGCTCCGAGGATGAGAACATTATTGGCATCCGGTTTTATACGGTAAGCCAAGTTATAGCTGAAGTATTCCGGTGATTGTTTAAGTTCGGGGTGCTCTTTGACGAAAGCTTCCGAGAGATTGATCGTCCGCTGGTAAGAACTATGGTTCACCATAAGATTCGTTCCCAGCCTATACGGCTTCTTTCCAGTGATGTCAGACATGTACGGAATTGGGTCGACTCGATAATACGGCGACCAGCGACTAATGCCGACAGAAGAAAATGCCATCGCTATACAAGCGGCCATAACTGCCAGCTGAGTCCATTTTTTATAGAACGGTAGGACCGAACAAAAGCCCACGATAAGCCATACAGCTGGTGGCGTTTGCAAAAACGCTAGAGCCGCATAAACAAGCACACCGGCCAAACTTCCGCCCAGATTAATAGCATATGCAGAAAGCGGCGGATGTTGGGCCAGTTCTCGTCCAAGAACACGTCCTAGAGCGTCGAAACAGCAGACAATGAGGGAGAAAATGCCTATTACCTTGAGCGCATTGCCAAACAGTTGATCAACAGACGTGGCTATGTCTTGTTGGTTGAGCCAGAAGAAAATGTCGGTCGTCACGAGAAAGTTAATGCCGGTCAAACCAAAAGCCGGTGCGTAAACAATCAGTGCTACCAAAGCAGCAAAGAGAAAAGGAAACCACGAAGCGATGCTCGTTTCGCCCGATTTCGAAGAGCTGTTGCCGGTGGAGCACCCCAGACCAAGCCCAAGAAACGCCCCCATTAGTATGAGGTTCTTGAAGTATCCAAAGATCAAGATTTCACTTGAAACCCAACGGATTACAAGTACTTCAAAGAAGAGTGCCGCGAAACTGATCAGGAATGTTCGGCTTTGCGTTGAGGACAGTCGAACCATCTGCAGTTTGGTTTCCCACCTTCTTAATGCGAATCACTTTAGCAGTTTTTGATCACTAATGGCTGCCCGCTCGATCTGGGAATGAAGATTAAATGGTGCCAGAGTTACTTACTTGCCCAGTCGGACGATGATCTCGTCGGGTCCGGCGAGGTTGAGGCGTTCGCGGGCAAGGCGCTCGACGCCGGTTGATGAGCGGTAGCTGGATAAGCCTTCGCGAAGCTCTTTGTTAATCTCTTGCGATTGAGCTTGTCCTGATTTAAGCGCGATTGCTTGTTTGTTCAAGAAAATTTGTCGATCGACCGAACTATATATAGATCTGCCGGCATGATAAAGCGCAAGGACAGTAACTGCCAAAATGAATATCTCGCGCATTGCTCTGGTTTTAGTCATCTTCGTTTCCGTTTCTAGTGACGGGCTGCAGCTTCCATAACCGGCTTGGAATCAAGGTCGGCTAATATCTTGTCTACTTGCTGATTGAAATCAGCCATAACTTTATCAACTTGTTCAACCGACGTGCCTTCAAAATACAGGCGGACTAATGGCTCTGTTCCACTCGGTCGAATCAGAACCCAGTTGTTGTGATCGATGTACAACTTTAAGCCGTCTTTGCGGCCCACTTCAGTGATCTTGTGTCCAGCCAAACTAGTCATCGGCGCCTCTTTCAAGCAATCCATCAGACCCTTCTGAGTGCGCATGGTCAGCTTCAGATCGGCACGTCTGTAAATAAGTTCAAAGCCAGCTTCGGCAACCAAATCTTTCCAAATTTGAGAAATTGGTTTGCCCTCGTAAGCCATCATCTCGCACAGCAAAAGGTTGGCCATGATGCCATCTTTTTCAGGAATATGTCCCACAACCGTTACACCGCCTGATTCTTCACCACCGATCAAGTGCTCGCATTGGCGCATTTGCTCGCCCACATACTTAAATCCAACTGCTGTTTCAATGTAGGTCAAGCCATAAAGCTCGCACAACCGATCCAGTAAGTGTGTGGTAGCCACGGTGCGAACCACAGTGCCTTTCTTACCGTGATTTTTGACGAGATGTCGAGTCAATAAACAAAGCAAGTGATTCGGCGAAAGGTAGTTCCCTTCTTCGTCAATGGCAGCAAACCTGTCCGCATCACCGTCCGTGGCCAAACCAGCATCCAGCTTCTCACTGCGAACAGCCTTGACCAGGTCTTGTAAGTATTGATACTTCGGCTCGGGCATGCCGCCACCGAAAAGTGGATCACGCCAGTCGTGCAAGACAGTAAGCTTTACCCCGGCTTCGATCAACAACTTATCGAGATAACCACGGCTAGTGCTGTAGAGCGCATCATATCCAACTTTCAATCCTGAAGCGCCGATTTTTTTCATATCGATCAATTTATTCAGCGCCACTAAATATGGTGCAGCAGGATTAAAGCGCGGCACTTCAACATCTTGGACTTCGTAGTGATCAGGCTTTTCGTTCAAGTGAGAGACAATCTCAGCGGTGATGTCATCAGTAGCAGGTCCGGCATAATGCGGAATGTATTTAATGCCGCAGTATTCAGGTGGATTATGGCTGGCAGTGAACTGCAAAGCACCGGCGGTGGGCTCGTGCTGGGTTGCATGTGCGATGCACGGGGTAGGCACGTCGCGATCGACTACCTTCGCTGGAATGCCCATAGTAATTAAAACTTGTGCCGCTCTAAGTGCAAATTTGTCAGCCATAAAACGCGTGTCGTAGCCGATCAGCAGAGGCACCTTGGTGCCACCATTCTGATGGTAATTGTTGCGCACATACAGACCAACGGCATATGCAACTCGCTCCACATTGGCAAACGTGAAGTCCTCGGCAATGATCGCTCTCCAGCCATCTGTGCCGAAACTGATTACATCAGACATGTATTACTAACTCCAAACAGGCTAAGCCGACAGATAACTAGTTACGTATTCTTGCACAGAGTCCCAAGCAGTGCCTGCCTGATGATGTCCTCGAAAGTTCGGATCGATGGCGCGACTGCCTGGTGCCCAGACGTTCTGTGGTTTCACGTCCGTTAATTGGTCTTCACCTTCGAATTGGATCACCGAACCGTCTCGTCCGTAGAACCTGAAAGTGCCTGACGGTTCCGCCGCCAGCCAGTGGAAACGGTCGCCCGCTGGTCCATCTTCACCTTGCAAGCTCTGAAATCTAGTCATCATTCGGAAACCGTCAGATGCAAAAACTGCCGTCAAAAAATTCCAGGCACCGTCTCGTCCAACAATGCTGCGGCGCTCGATGTGTAACTCTTTGACGAGGTCAAGGCTCCAGAACTGCCCGTCAAAACGCCTGACGCTCAAACAGCCACTTGGATCCACACTCATCGATTCGCCGGCAGCTCGAACACGTCCTTCAATGTCACGCACCACAACGCCGTGCCTGTCACGTTCACCGACCGAATGCATTTGCCCGTTACGATCTGAGCGCACAAAACCCTGAGGTTGCCCATCATTGTCATAGGCGATGGCAATTGAGACTCCTAGACCAGAACGTATATGCCTTACACGTCCAAGAGCATCCTTCTTAAGCTCAGCACCATTATCGAAGCGTTCAATGCGTTCGCCATCGGGCAAACTGGCAATGCGCGGTTGATCGATGACCAACCTCTTGAACAACTTACCGCGCTCGCGACGACTCCTGCCAAACTTCTGACGCAATGCAGATATGTTGGATATCTTTTCGGGTGGATCGACTTCATAAGTGTCACCATCAATACTAGGTAACGCCGGCGGCAAAGCGGCAGGCAAGAGAGGTAATGTGCGCATCAACTCTGGCTGAAAATCGATCAGATAATCCAAGTCACCATCTGTAGGGTCAAACAAACAATTGAACCAATTATCCAAATCCAAGGCAGAACTAGAATCGTTGCCCAAGTCAGAATCGGAGGAATGCTCGCTCTCATAGGCTTCAGAGATCGGATCTGGTTGAACAATTTCGTCCACAATGCGGCCGGTGGCACAGCTGAGTCGCTCGTGCTCATCGCCGACTACAATGGCAAAGTCATGCTCGTAATCGATATCTTCCACAGAGGGTGTCATCAACGCTTGCTCTGCAATCGTGCTTGCCAAACGACCGAGCACACCTTCCGGAGTGACTTCACGGGTTATGCCGATGGTCGTGATTGCCACGTCTGGCACCATGTTTTGGCGCTTGCGAGCGACGATTTCGTGCACGTCAAATTCTGATTTGGCGGAACTTTTTACCATTGCAAAGTCAGGCACGCTGGCGTTTTGCAAAAGGTTTCTTTCGGCATGGGCGGCCGTTTTCGAGAGAAAATTCAAAAGATGAGTCGAGCGCGTTGCAGCATCTTTGCAGTCGGTGCGTTGAGCTTGTCCAGGAGCCTGACCAGACGACTCTAACGAGCCGAGCTTGCGATAGCCAGAGCGTGGGTCACAGCGGAGGCGACCCTGTGCCCGAAGTTGGTGACGTGGCCAACCGTTGATTTCCATCCGGCCTTCTGTGCTGGATTATTTGCCGCGTTTAACTGTCGGAACCCCCGACAGCCTGGCTGCTTCCCCCAACCGCGGTTTAATACTAGCACTCAGAACTGTTTCTTGGAATCCCGTACGCACGTCAGTACGCGACTTAGAGCCATCCCCGAACTTGCAATGATTCCGCCATGCGAATGCCCTGTGTACGCTCGTCGTACATCGCAACAGCAAATTGGGCCATCGTAATTTTGCTCTGGCTGAGTAAAGTTTCAGCTAACCAAAGTGAATTCATTTCTTGCTCGGTGACATAACCGGCACTCAAGATTAGCTCTTTAACAGGAATCTCAGGCGCAATGCTCATTTGATTAGTGAGCGCCTGCACTTCTGCCGGTCCGATTATTTGAGCATACTTAAGCAACTCGATCAGCGTCGGCAATTGTGCAGCGACGATGGGCTGAGTTCTGACCAGTTGAACTTGCTCTACTTCTCGGGCAACGCTGGCCGCAGCAATCGGTTCAAGCGTGCCATCTTCTGGAATAGTTTCGTTTTGAATCAACCATTCGCGACCAGTAATCAAATCGTGGCTCAGTCTAAGACGAGGCTTACGAAGAATGAAACCGGCTGTGAGGATTTTGTAGTAATCGTGGCGATTCTCTTTGACGTTTTGCGTACGCAAAAATTTCTTGGCGGCTCGCAGATACCCGGCCACGACAAGACTCTGTGGCACGTCGCAACGCAGCCCGAGCAGCTCATAGTAGTTCGAAGGACGTTCGGGAACGTTAGTCTTCGGTGGTGGCATCAGGTCTGGGAAAAGTTGATAGAGTTCGCGAGCCGAACTGACCACGCCTGCGCTGTCAGAATCAGCCCAACTCAATCGCAAAGCCGAGCAGAGAATTTGACTCTCTAACTCAATACGATTAGCACCACCGGATCCCACATCAGCCATTCGTGGTTTCTAGAACCCCCACTCCAATACTGCAATAAACAAATTTAGCCACAGAACTAACTCTTTTCCACTTCAAATGTAAGCTCTGTGTGTCCAACCCGAACTTTGTCACCGGCGGATAGCACTTGCCGCTTCACCACAGGGTGGCCATTCAACAAGGTTCCGTTTGTAGATCCCAAATCCTCTAGCCAAAAATCACCCTCTTCGAACGTTATCCAAGCGTGATGCCGGGACGTAAAAGTATCGTCGGGAATGACGACTTGGTTTGAGGGATCTCGTCCTATCTTCACCTTACTATTTTTAAGGGGAAATTTCTGCCCCGTCTTTTGGACGACGATCGCAACTGATGACGGTACAGGTACATCAGGGACATCAGACTCTTGAGACTTCATGTAGTCGAGCTGAAGACTCTTCAAATCCAGGTCTGTAACCGTAGAGCAATATACACAGCGCTGCCCGGTGGGCGTCGGCCGACCGCAGCTAGGACAGGGTTCCGTATCGTCGGGCATTCGACCTCTAGCAGGTTTGTGAATCCACTGAAGACTCAGTCTGAGCAATATTATACGGGAATGACAATTGACACCGGGACTGCTCGGCTATCTTGATAAGCCAATTTCGGGAACAACATGACTCTGGAGAGAGCGCAACATGTCATGAAGTGCCTGTTTACGCCCGAACCGCCATTCACAAAAGTTCATGCCCGAATTTAGCCCCAGAGTCACATTCATCAATCGCTAAGCTGTTTTGGCACGAAGGAACTTTGCTTTTCTCGGCTTGGGACGCTTGAGCGCGTCTGTTTTTCAACGGGTCTTCGGCTTCGTTGAACACGTCCGGATTAAGTGGAATTTATCCAAGGATAGTCTGGGCAGCAAGCTGCTCGACTTATAAAATTTAGGCGCACCGGTATTTTACCGCACTGAAAGCGCCGCCTTTTTATACAAAGGTTCAGCGTTTCTGAATCACAATCAAAGTTGCGTTGATCGAAATTGACTCGATCAAAAATTAGAACCAATCTGCGTGTTGCACGTCAGTGAGCGCATAAAAAGATTGCCGGCAGAATGACCAGAACTAGACGGCGGCCGCTTGAGTGTCAACGTCGACGTCTTGAGTTTCTTCTTTCACATCTTGTTGCTCTAGCTTCTTCGTACGGAAGCAGTAACTGCAATATACGGGACGGTAACCCTTGGGCTGGAAAGGAACCCGGGTCGGAGATCCACATTCGGCGCAATTCACTTCAGCGGTGCGGCTGGGATCTTCTCCATTGCGTTGAACTCGCATCAGTATGCGGCAGTTTGGGCAACGCTTCGGCTCGTTGATCAAGCCCTTGGCGCTGAAAAATTCCTGCTCGCCACCTGAAAAAACAAATGTTTTGCTGCAGTCGCGACAGGTTAAGTCCTTATCTTCAAATACCATCGTGAGACACCTTACTAACTCTTTTAGCGTTTCCGTTTCACCCAGACTTCACGTTTGATTAGCTTAAGAGGCTGGATGTAGAGCGCCCATATTGGACGATCAAGCCCATGCTATCACGCGAAATAAGCCTGCGAACAAGCAAACAGGTCTACTCTGGGGGAATTACCATAAGAATATGGCATTCACCACTAGTAGTACGAAAGGCTACAGAAAAGCCGGAAACAAAGTCACTCAAGGCGTTTTCAACGAACTGAGAGTTAAAAATGCAAATCAGTTACGAGAATATGCTCTAGCATCAAGTGAAGCTTGAACGCCACAAAAATGAGCCGCGGCCCCAACCATAGCTGCGTTGTCTGTGCAGAACTCTAGTTGTGGGAAGTAAACCTGAACATCGGATTGCTCTTTCAGCTTGCGGCGCAAGTCACTGTTAGCCGCCACACCACCGGCAAGAACGATGCGTTGCACGCCAAATTCCCTTTGTGCAAGCAATGTCTTTTTCACAAGCACTCGGGTTACAGCATCTTGAAACGATGCCGCCAAATCTTCTATCGGTAATGGTTTCGGCAATTTTTCTACAGTTCGCAATACCGCCGTCTTCAGCCCGCTGAAACTGAAGTCGTAACCTGATACAACCCCTTCAGGAAACTTAAAAGCCTTGCAATCACCGAGTTTTGCCACTTTATCGATGGCCGGACCGCCGGGATACTCAAGACCCAACAGCCGGGCCACTTTATCAAACGCTTCACCGGCCGCATCATCGAGCGTCTGACCAAGAATTCTTCCAGCACTGTAAGACTCGAAATGAATGATCTGGGTATGCCCCCCACTGACAAGCAGTGCAATAAAAGGTGGCTCAAGATCAGTGTCTAGATAATTTGCGCAAACGTGAGCGAGCAAATGATCGATTGTAATTAATGGCACATCCCACGCCCAGCTAAGAGCCTTAGCGGCTGACAGCCCGACCAACAGGGTGCCGATCAGTCCTGGACCATTAGTGCAAGCGATTCCAGAAAGTTGAGAAGGGTTCACCTGAGCCGATTTCAAAGCAATGTCAATGACTTCATTGACAGTTTCAACGTGCTGACGCGCAGCAACTTCGGGAACTACGCCGCCGAAAACCTGATGAATGGCTGTTTGAGAAACGATGTGGCTAGATAAAACCCGGCGACCATCGGCGACTACGGCAGCCGCTGTTTCGTCGCAACTAGTTTCAATGGCAAGATAAATTGAGTGGTGCACGAAATTTCCTGGACTGCGGCGGCATTCAAACCCTGTGACTCTAACAATTTAACCGGAAATGCCTGCTGCACAAGCGATAAATAGAAAATTTAGACAAAAGTCTGCAATAGCAGAGGTTTATCTGACACAGAAAGCTATTTGCTAACCTCTCGAAAATAGAAAAACAAATCGCTCGAAAGCCGCCAGAATTAACCTCTTAGACCTTCAAGAGGCTATTGACAAGGCGAACCGGCGAGAGTAACATTCAACCCATCTAATAGTCGATTTAGTGCCACTTTTCCGGATATACACTAAAAAGGCCGAATCAAATGGAGCTCTTTGGGCTTCATCAATTTACTAAAGTAGCTCCACTTCCTAACAAAACCACTCCTGGGTCAAACCAGTACAGGTCTTATTTATGAAAAACAAACATGTTGTTGTCGGTTTAGCCATAGCTCTTGCAGCGATCGCGTCGTGTCGAACTGCACAAGCGCAGATCGGCGGCGCACCTGCGTCAGGCGACGTTTACTCCGCTACTGGCGCACCCGGAGCCATGGGGCAGACCGATTACCAAAATTCGGGTAAGCAAGCTTTTCACGAATCCGACTCTCCATCGCCAATTCAAAATTACATCAGCCCAGACGTGCTGAATACAACTCAGCACTCATACAAGGAGATACCATATGTGCGTCCGATGATGAATGGTGACGGTCACGGTCTGAATCGAGTCAGCACGGCACCCATGGCTACTGGCACGGTTACTATCGATAACACGCCGTTTCCATCAGGGCAGTTCAATTACGGTTTTGCAAGTGCGGCCCAATTTCCTATAGCTCCATATCACGGATCCTATAATGGTGGTCCTGACCACAGCTTGGGCAGCATGCTGCCAAATGTCTCAACTGGCTCAGTTGACTTCAACACAGTGGACACAACGGGCATCGCTCCTGCAGGCATGGTGTCTCCAGGAAGGGGCATGGGGGCGCCAATCGGTCGACCTGTTTTGCAAATTCCAAATTCGAGCTCTTCTACGCAATCGACACAAAATTGGCTGAACACCTTCTTCGGATTTTAGATAGCAACGGTAAAAAAAATCATGCTGAAAAAACTACTTATTGCTTGCGCTGCAGCCACCACATTGGCTGCGCCAGCTAATGCCCAGATTTTCGAGTCATTTGACAGCAGCAGCTTTCTCGGCAGCGGTGTAGTCGGCATCGGCTCGAACGGAGCCTCGCTCAACACTGGTGGCGGTGCCGTAGATGTGAACGCGAGCTTCGGACCAGGAGGGTTGAACGGCTCAATCCAGGGAAATGGCTTCGGTGGGAATTACAACAACAACGGCGTATCCGTAGGCGGCGACAACGGTTTCGGCGGATCGTTTGGTTCCAATGGTGGCACTTTTAGCGGACCCGGCGGCGTCAATGGAACGTTCGGTTTCAATGGTGGTACGTTTAGTGGACCCGGTGGCATCAACGGATCAATCAATGGCACCGGACTGCAAGTAGGGGCTGGCACGTCAGGCTCCAATGGCACCATGAGCGGTGGCCTCGGTGGCGGCATGCTCGGTTCAAGCGCAGACACAGGTGAACAAACCCACAGCAGCACGAGACTGCACACAAGCGGGTTCCAAGATGCGCAATCACCAACCCTGAGTTCTGATGGCAGAACACTCAAGAACAACAATGAGAGCATTGTCGGTAAGAACTTGAATCTGGCGCCTTGTTCCTCAAAAGGCTTGGCTCGAGTCTTTGGCTATTAACTCAATTTGGAGCTGCAATCAGCACTATGAAAAATTCACTACTTCTTGCTCTAATTATTTGCACCGCAGTTACTTTACCAGCCAATGCGCAAGGTAAAAACAGATTGGGCCTGCCGCCGACCAGCATGGACAGCTTTGTTAGGCAAGCCGCCGGCAATGCTGATCTTATTTATGGAGATGAGGGCGTAGTTGATATCCCACCTTACGATTATTTCGACCCGATTCACCGCATTAATGCCGGCATCTACGACACACGTAGAAAGGGATTGACCACCGGGCACGGAAGTTACTTACCAGATGCTTGGGGCGCCGACGAATTTACAGGCAACGAATGGAGCATGTCTGGTGCCGGAAGTCAGCCGACGCAAAGGCCGACCTATCAACAAGATCAGCCAATACAGGGTGGAGACCCAGCTAGCAATTCTTCAACTGCCAACCCAACATCGCAACCTGCGCCACGTCGAGGTCGCGGTGACATTCAAGTTGGACCAGGCGGAACCGGCAATACCGGAACTGTGATTAAATCTCCCGGCCAAAACAATCCACGCAGATTCAACGGCGGTTAGATACTCTTCGACGCAGACTCTCCAGTCGCACTGGGCTAAGCCTCGATTCATGATGGGCGAGTGTGGACACGGGCGCTCCATTGCGGTGGAGGCTCGCCTGCATGTCGGTGCACTGCAACTGCAATACGCGCTGAATCTGTGCTGCACTAAGACCCGACAAAATACTTAATTGTTTGCTGTTCAAACAAGATCGCTAACAAGGTTCCAATTGCAATTGCCACACCGGCAGGAATCGGCTTTTTACGCGTCTCGTTCAGTTTTGTCACGTCAATCTTCGGAGCAACTGAGGCTCCCATGAAGGTTGAAACGACGAGAAAATAAAGCGCGTTCCATGGCACCACTTTCAGCAAGACAAACATGGAGATAACACCAAAAGACAGGCAGAAATAGAAGAAGGTGATCAAAGCAAGTTTCCAGCCGAGAAATGCACCAACTGCAGCCATGAGCTTCGCATCACCCATGCCCAACTTCTCTTTGTTCTTCCCTGACCCAATCGGCAAAAGAGAAAAAACAACTGTAATTCCGGCCCCGAGCAACCAGCCAAGGACGCCATCAAGCCCCTTCATTGCAGCGCCTTCTAACCCAGAAGCGCCCACACTGCTAGCCTGCACATAACCATAGAAAGCATTCAGCAGTATGCCAACCGCCGAGGCCGGAAACGTTAGCACATTCGGAATTTTCATCGTGCGCAGATCGATGATCATCCCTGCGACGACAACGATCAGGCAAAGTATTTCCTGGAGAAGGCGGATAGATTGTTCGTTCATTTATCCTAGGATAGTCTATGCACACTAGTGAGGTCTGTTCTAGAAGCGCCTATGCACACTAGTGGGGTCTGTGCAGCAAGCTGCCCGACTCCGCAAGCTGCTCGACTTATATAGCGGCGATGGCATCTATCTCAATACTAACGTCTTTCGGCAATCTGACAACCTGCACAGTTGCCCGTGCTGGTTTATTATCTGAAAAGTGTTCAGCGTAAACACGATTCATCTCATCGAAGTCATTCATATCTTTGAGGTAAACGGTTGTCTTAATGACGTTGCTTAGCTCTGTGCCAGCTTCTTTCAGGATTGCCGAGATGTTTTTCATTACCTGACGCGTCTGCTCTTCAATTGAGCCTCTTAAAAGCTCACCACTCTCTGGAACGAAAGGAATCTGTCCAGAAACAAAAACCAATCCGTTATGAACGAGCCCTTGAGAATAAGGTCCGATTGCTTTTGGTGCATGCTTGGTAGCAATAACTTGAATCATCTTCAGCTCCGTTTACTTTGAATGCGGTGACTCTATTGGTGGATTTTTTCCAGTATCGGTTAAGTCGAGCAGCTTGCCCAGACTAGCGTCGGTGAAATTCCAGACGACTAACTATAACCTCTCGACAAGCGAGAGCGAGATCTCGCCTGCCTAACGTAGGTCGCTCATTTCTGCTTGAGCTCTATCGAATTAGTTAATTGGTCGCCTAGTTCGGTGCCGGTACTAGATATGGTGCCAGAAGGCAATTCGAGGCATGCTGTGGCTTTCTTAAACAGCTTAGACACCTGCATCGGCTGAATATTTCCAACAACGCCCACGACTTTGAAGTCGTCATCCAGAAATAGCGCATCTATGGCATAGGTCATGCCAAACATGTGAATCGAATTGCAAGGCTTGAGCAAGAGCCCTTCACCAGCAGTGATTTGCTTGCTGTAAAGCAGCCCTCTCAACCGTCCCAAATAACCGTCAGCCACACGCGCATCAGTAGCGAGGGTTGTCCCTCTAGTTTGGTTCACAAAGCACATGCCCACTTGAACCGCTTCCTGCTTACTTGCTGCCCATGATTGGACCGAGAGCGTTGACGATCGTAACGATAGCTGGACCAAGCATCGGAGCCAGGATCAAAGGCATAACGAAGAGCATGATTACAGGTACCATTTTTACAGGCACTTTCGCCGCCTCTTCTTCTTTCTTTCTCTTCAATCGTTCGCGCAGAGCTTCTGCTTGCTGACGCAATGGATAACTTATGTCTGCACCCTTTTGTTCAGCGGCAATCAAAGCGCTTGCCATACTGATCAACTCGTCTACACCGCAGCGTTCTCCCATTTCGCGCATGGCGATGGGCACTGATTTCGCGAAGATTTTAACGTCTTGAATCAGCTGCTGCATTTCAATACAAAGAATAGGACACGTGTCTATGACTTCTCGACTAACTTTGTCTACAGCCATCAACAAGCCCAAACCGGCTTGGGCGCAGACGATCAAAAGGTCGATGATTGTAGGCAGTTCGCGAAGAATTTGATTCTGGCGCTTTTTTACCCGACCGCCCAGAAAGAAGTTGGGCATTATCCAGCCAAGAAAAGCCGAAAACGGAGTGAGCAGCAACATGATTGGATTGTTGCTTGAACCTAACAGTCCCATGATAATTGCACTGCCTGCCACCATAGATTTGATTCCCATGTAAATGGCAAGGTGAGACTGGGTTCTGTAGTTTGCTTGGGTCAAAAGTTGCAGGGTGCGTTTGTCAGCTAAACCAGGAAGAATGCTCAGAACCAGTTCGCCAACTGTTCTCAGCAACGAAAGCAGAGTCGAATCTTTGGGTTGATCAGCAGCTGTGTCTTCCTTTTCTTTGCGCGGTCTGACGCGCACCGCGTAAGTGTCCACATACTGTGTGAAGACTGGCTGCATCAGCAGCAGTCCTGCACCAATCACAACCACGAAGGTCAATATCCCAAGGAAATACGTAGGCATTTAAAAGCTAGACCTCGAAAGTTGTCATTTTCATCAAAATCCAGAAACCAATCAATTCCCAAATCACAAGCAGGGTGACAATAATACGAGCGATCATATTGTTGAAAAATGGAACGATGTAACCAGGGGTGGCGACATAAGTCATCAAAGTAATACCGTATGGCAAACAGCCAATGAAACAAGCTGTTGCCTTACCCTGTGCAGTTAAGGAGTTTAGAAAGTCGCGCAATTTGAATCGTTCACGAATAGCGTCAGCGATAACTGCAACGACGTCGGCAAGATTGCCCCCTACGTCTTGGCTGATGAAAATTGCTTGGGTCAAAAGTCTGAAGTCTGGTGTGCGAATTCTCAGAGACATTTCGTTCATAACGTCTCTGAATGGTTTACCTAATTGAAGGGAAACCAAACCACGTTTGAACTCAGATCTAATTGGGTCAGGAGCAGTCTCGGCAAGTACCTTAAAGACTTCCATAACCGGGGAACCTGCCCTCAGTGTGGACACCATTGTCTCAAGTACTTGCGGTAACTGTTCGGTCATGCGGTCTTGGCGCTTTTTGGCTACTTGTCCCAAATAAGCGATAAAGCCAGCCGCACCAACCGGAACTCCGAGAATAAAACCAACGATGGCCAGATCTGGAAGCATCAAGTACGTGATCAATCCAAAGACCAATCCCGCAGCTATCGCAACGCAGACCCAGGTCATGCGCATCTGATCATACTTAGCTTCCATGCCGGCAAGAGATAGGGTGCGAGCCAAGTATCCCTGTCTCTGCGTCAAAAAGATGCTGACTTCTGAATCTTCATTGTGCTTCTCAGACATGCGCCGACTGTGTTTACCCAGTCGGCTTAGCTCATCTGACCATTGACTGCGAGTCATGGCCATAATAGCTAAACCGATTGCCACAATCGTTGCGAAAACTATGACACTTACAGAAGGCATCTCTTTTTTTCCTCAGCTTTAGCGCAGCCATTCCAATTTGAACGGTACTGCTTCTTGTTCCAATTGATCCAAGAACTTCGGTGGCAAGCCTGAACCAACGTGGCGGCATTTAAAGAAGCCCCGTGGGTCACGACCTTCACGCTCAAGGTGGAACATTGTACTGATAGCGATCGTGTCACCTTCCATCCCGGTTATCTCGGAAATTTCAGTAACGCGCCTTGTACCATCTTCTAGTCTTCTGATCTGAATAATCAGCTGAATAGCTGAAGAGATCAGTTCACGTGCCGCTTTAGCAGGCATTTCCACACCAGACATGAGAATCATGTTCTCAAGACGCTTTGTGCAGTCTCTTGGAGTGTTTGCGTGGATTGTAGTCATTGATCCACCGTGACCGGTGTTCATTGCCTGGAGCATGTCGAACGCTTCTTCTCCCCGGCATTCCCCCAGAATGATGCGGTCGGGACGCATACGGAGGCAGTTAATAACAAGCATCCGCTGTGTGATTCGACCCTTTCCTTCTGTGTTTTCCGGTCTTGTTTCCATGCGCACCCAGTGCTCATGTTGCAATCTCAATTCCGCCGCGTCTTCAATCGTGATGATCCGTTCGCGTGGGTTGATGTGGGCAGAAAGCGCGTTCAGGAGCGTTGTTTTACCAGAACCTGTACCACCAGAGATGATGATGTTGATTCTGCCTTTGACGCAGGCTTTCATAACTTCAGCCATTTGCACAGAGAGGGAGCCCTTCTCCACTAATTGTCCAAGGGACATGATCGATGTACCGAAACATCGGATCGTGATCGTTGGACCGTCGATGGTGACTGGTGGAATGGTGGCATTTACCCGTGAACCGTTTGGAAGACGGGCATCAACCATGGGTGAGTTATCGTCAAGTCTTCTGCCCAGGGGCTGAATGATCTTGTCGATTGTCTGTCTCAAGTGTCTTTCGTTTTCAAAAACGATGTTTGTTTTTTCAAGACGTCCATGTCGTTCAACGTAGATGTTGTTGCAACCGTTGACGCATATGTCGCCTACGCTTGGGTCTCTTAGCAGTGGACCAAGTGGACCGAAACCGAACACTTCGTCAAGAACGTTCTGGAGAAGAATACCTTTCTCCATCATCGTTAGTGGCGCTGGATCCGAGTTAACGATTTCTCTGATACGTGCTCTAACTTGAGCTTGAGTATCCTCGGAAATATTCGTCAAGCGTGATGTATCTAGTTCTCTTCTTAACTGATCGATGATCAACTTTTCGCGTTCGCGAATCAGTTGTTGGTTGGCTGAAAACTTGGCGCCCAAATCACCAGGAGCTGGACCACTTTCTTGACCGCCACCATGACCACCACCGCCGTGATGACCGAATTCATCTTTTGCGTCAATGCGCTCAATATCGGCTCGCGACGGACCTGTTTCTCCAGTCGAAGGCATGCTGCCTGGTTTGGCACCACCGGCAACCCCGGTTTGGGCACCACCCGGACGTGCCATCCCACTCTGTCCTTGCCCAGGAGCTGGACCACGAGCGCCGCCAACACCAGTCGCTTGCTGGGCACCGGCAACACCCGTACTTTGCGGTGCAGCAGGCACCACATCTGATGCCTGCCTTTGTTTAACCAGTTGCCCCATTAGTGAGGATGTGGGCCGTGCTGGCAAATTTTGATCTTTTCTTTCGTCGCCCATTTAGAACCACCTTTATTAGTCTGTGCACCGTTAGGGGGTCTATGCAGCAAGCTGCTCGACTCCGCGAAGCTGCCCGACTTATCTCTTTTTGCCGAATATTGCAGGGAGTTTGAATCCACTGCCCTTTTCGCCATCTTTGGTTGTTAAGAGAAGCTGTTCTCCACCTGCTACTCTGCGTGCCAATGAATCAAGCGCCTTACCTAGTGCGGTGTGTCCAGGAGCGATTTGCCCTTGGTTATTCACCCACTTCGCCGTCTTCGTATCATTGGGTATTTCATGGAACACAGGGTAGTTGAGATTTGCCCGACATTCACTCAATACGTCCTGAGGTAGCCATTCCGAGCGATTGATCACAAGGAGTAGCTTCTCTTGGTTGTAGTGAGCCTTAAAGGTATCGAGACACTTGCGAGCATTCAGAATGGCTGCCCAGTTGTACTCGGTAATGACAAGCACGTGATCGGCAAGGTCGAGAGTCGCGATTGCTCGCTCGTCTAACAAGTTCTTGGGTAGATCAACGACGGTAAACCTGAATTCCTGCTTGGCTGTGTAGAGAATTTCCTGTACTTGAGCGGCGTAAATATCGCCAATATCTTCAAGTTCCGGAGGTGCAGCCAATATGCTCAACTTATCATCGTACCTAGTCATTAGGTTGCGCAGATAGGTGGCATCGAAATTTGTGTGTGAGAAGTCGATTGTACTTAAGCTGAATGATGGCTCAAGGTTGAGATAGTGCGAGATCATGCCGAACTGCAAGTCGAGGTCGACGATGCATGACTCACCATATTTGCCAAGATAACCAGCCAGGTTTGTACAAATTGTGGTGGCTCCGATACCGCCAGTAGGGCTGAATATCGCGACCACTTTGCCGGCGGCAGTAGAGACCGACTCAGATTGGTGCTTGAGTTGAATACTCTGCACCGCAGCTGGAAGGTCTGTGCGCCAACGCTCTGCATCGAGGAAGTCAGAAGCCCCGAGTCGATACGCGGTGCGGATCAACTCAGGGTCCGGAACTTCGTAACTAACGAAAAAGTAGAGTTGCGGGAATGTCTCCCGCAACTCTGCTAGAAGTGATAGTCCACGGACGGGAGCTGGGCTCAGCTCGATCCAGACCAACTTCGGGTGTAGGC
>PLZS01000172.1 GCA_003153555.1 Candidatus Melainabacteria bacterium
ACGAAACCACTATAACTAATGGTTATGCGATTTCGGTTAATGGCGGAAGCAGCTCGACGCTGACGTATGACCTCAACGGTAATATGACCTCAGACGGCACTAACAGCTATTTGTGGGATGCTGAGAACAGAATGATCAAGATCACTTATCCGGGGACGAATAATTTCTCAAGTTTTGTTTATGATGGACACGGAAGAAATGTGTCAATTGTGGAGACAACCGCGGGTTCTGTAACAAGTACGAAGCAGTTTGTATGGTGCGGGAATGACCGTTCTGAAGAACGAGATGCAGGCGGCACATTGACGATAAAATTCTTTGCGTCTGGCCAGATGAACAGCTTGACCAAGTATTTTTACACGAGAGATCATCTCGGCGGCGTACGAGAAATAACTGATAATATCGGCGTTATTCAAGGTCAATACGTCTTTGACCCTTATGGGCGTGTCACAAAAATTGTCGAGATCGTTGCCTCGGCTTTTGGGTATGCGGGCTACTACCTACATGCCCGAAGCGGATTAGATTTGACATTGTTTCGAGAGTACAATGCTTCCATTGCTTGCTGGTTGAGCAGGGATCCTGTTTTTGAAGGTAGTGGTTTTTACTCTTACGTGTCAAATTCTCCGATTAAAGCTACGGATCCGTTAGGGCTTGATTCATGGATTGGTCAAAACTGTCTCGGATATTTTTGTGGACTACCCAATGCCCAGCAGCCAGGGAACGGTCAGTCGATTAATGACATTCTCAATCAAAATGGATGGCATTGTAGACTCCTTCCCACTTGCAGGTGCACTTGCCCTCCTGGACAGAAAAAAGGATACGGTTTCGCTCTTTGGGGTGATCCTCCTCCAATGTACGGTCCGACTTCTCCATGGTCAACCCCATGGCAAAGTAGTCCGGGTTTCAATGATTTCCACTTCGTTATCCAACAACCGGATGGAACGGTTATAGGCTATCCTGGATATGATCCGCTTGGGCTCAGTAAACCTAAAACTTATCCTAGCCCGGATGACGCCGAATGGCCGTACAATTCAATCTACACACTTTGCTGCTGCCATAAGTGACGGTGCTCAAAGTCCATGTCGAATAAGAAATACACTCTGCTGATCATGAATTTGCTGACGATGCTACAGTTGCAGCCCGCACTTTCGGCGCGAGAAAATCAGTTGGTCTCAATCGAGATTTTGAAGTTGGATCACCGCTTGAACATTCCTGAAGGGGGTGCAAGCGGTTTGCTTACTGTTCGTTTTACGAATCAGCAAAGATCGCCGGCTACAATTTTGTTTTCTTGCTTGTGCCTGGAAACTTCTCGGCCTAAAGATGCCACAAAATTAGTGAGAAACCCTCACAGAATCCAATGCATTTCAACAGGAGATATGGCGCGTTTAGATTACCAATGGACGAACGCCAAAGGCACTTCTGTCCTAAATGGTGGATCTGATATTTGCAATAGCGATATCCAGCTCGGTGCTTTAGCCAGCGTTCCGTTATTTGCTCCAATCAAAATTCCTTCAGCACCCGGCTCGTATAATTTGGCGCTAAAGTTCGATAACAAACGGCTGAAACCATTAGCTAAGACACATTCTGATATCGGGCACGCGTTGACAAATGTTTTCTTCCAAGCGCAAACGAGTACTCCAATAGACATTTTTCCGATTGATAAATAATTGCCTTGTTTTTTTGGACATCATCATCCTTGATAGCGACTAGGATTTACTTGAGCTTGACGAAGATTGGTCGCTCATTAACAAATGAACCTAGCTGTTGCGCCAGCACTCAGGAGGTTGGACAATTGCCGCATTTAGAACCTCATTCCGATAGCGGGAAAGATTTTTTCGTCAATCTAGTTGATAGAGAGCCCCAATCTGTTTACGATAAAAATTTGCATGGCAGTTTGATTCGCTTGATAGATTGGGCTGACAGATTTGAGAAGCATAGTGATTTCACCACGAGACAAATTGAGCAGGCACTGATGTTCTATGCACATCGGCACTTGCCCGATCTTGCGCCTACCGACGGCGTTCAACTTGGATCGATAGACTTGGATGGATTAGTCTTCGGAACACGAGTGATCGCGCACGATGGACAAACATTTCAAGACTTGGTAGTGCTTCAAAAAGCGGAATTAGAATTAGCCGACACAAATGGTGTTTAACAGGTCTCGATGCTGATTTGGTGGTTGAAGACAAATTCCAAATTTCACGCGTGCTGACACTCAATTCAAGTGTTCGGTTGCTGCAACGCAATCAAACCTCTCTGTGGTCGCCAGCAGGGTCGCCACTAGGAAATAATTGGGATATTGCGATCTGCCCAAAACGCAGTCACCATGCGGCTTTAGATCATTCTACCGCTCGAAGAGAAAATGGAAAATTAAAAGACAAAACGCATAACTGAAAAACGAATGCTACTCCGCTGGAGAAGCAGAGAGGGCGGATGGCTCAGGCTTAGTTATTTGTTAACATAGCCCTAGGCTATGACTTAGGATTAAACCGTTTCCTATTCTGTCGGTAGTCAGGTTCGCCCATCTGTCCAGGGCCCTGCGCTAATCTGGATCGCGAGAGCGACAACTTCCGACCATTCAGCACTATACTCGTCGGCAACGGAGGTATTGGTTAATGCGCATGCTAGGCGATTGTCGTCTCGAACTGCTCTCTTGATTTTTCCAATGAATTCGGAATAAGCAACTGATAGCAACTCACTGATAACGTATCCAATCTGCTTTGCTTCATCTTTTGAAGTACATGCGGCAAGCAGCTTCAGTATTACCAGCCAAGACTTGTGAGGATCACGATTGGGCAACTGATAATTGACCTCATCTAATGCGCACGCTATCAAGTTGCTGTCGATCTCCGAGTGCCCTCGATAAAAACAAAACCAACGTGCGACTAACAAATCCATCTCTACCTCTTCACTCGTGGGATCACGGTTCGGAAAATCCAACATTGCTGCTCTGTTGCCTAACTGCAACAGTTGCTCAAGATGCATTTTGTCGTGAATGAAAACATAACTAAGAGCGTATGACAGTCCCTGGTTGTTCTCAGCCTCCTCCTTTACTCTTTCAATATAATCGTCGAAGTATGCATCCATTAACTGTCTTAACGGACCAGCAGCAACAGCTGTCAGCGCCTCCCTTGATTGAGAAGCTTCTATCAATTTTAGGATGATTTCCCAGGCTTGCTGTGGATCGTCGATAACGCCATTATTTTCGGAAGATGTGACAAGCTGGTCGTGTAACAGCCGTCTTATCTTAACAGCGGCCCATTGATCCGATTCCATAACATCCTTGTCGTCAATCGGGTTTTTCTTGTTAAAAAAGCGATGCCAGCTTCTGACAAGATTGTCCTCTTCGGTCATTACTTCAACTCATTTCTTGGGATCGTTTATTTCGTCATCTAGAATTCTTTTTGTAAGCTGATCTAACTGCGGGTCTTGTCCAGTAGCTTTTCCAGTACAAGTCAGATAGTCTTTTATGCATTTTTCCATACAGTCCTGAAATTCTTGCTTGGTACTTTTGTAGCATCGCTTCTTTTTCAAATCCTCATCTTTCTTTCGAAAACAATCGTTGAAACAGTTCAATGCTCCTGCTTGACACAGATCTAATTCTCCGTATCCATCCAGGGTCTTAAGGGCATCATACAGGTTCTTCGCGGTTTGAAATAGAGTCGTCGCCAGTACGGTGTTAACAAGCCCTCCAAGTCCTTTTACCCCGGTGTAAACCGGTGTTGTGCCGTCGGTGCCCGATGGATCTGTAAGGTTCTCTGGATTATTATTCAGATAGACGAACAAATTATTGCCACCCCTCTCCTGGATTGGATCACGGCTGATAAAACGAGCAAGAGAACTGCTGTAAGCTCTGGTCCTAGTGAGATTCAATCCACTTCGTGAATGCAAGTAATAGCCCGCATAGCCAAAGTCAGATGCATTTGTCTCACTGATTTTGGTCACCTGGCCATATGGATCAAAGACGTATTGAGCTTGAACAACACCCGTGTTATCCGTCATTTCCCTAACCGAACCGAGATGATCCTTGTCATAGAAATACTTAGTCGAACTATTCATTTGGCCGCCAGCAAAGAACTTCTTCGTTAGTGTTCCTGTGGCATCCCTTTCTTCACAAGGCTGATTAGGCCGCATCCTGTCTTGAGACCAAACAAATTGCTTCGTGCTTGTCACAGACCCCGCTGTCGTCTCCACAATCGAGACATTCCTCCCATTGCCGTCATAAACAAAGCTAGAGAAATTATTCGTCCCCGGATAAGTGATCTTGATCATCCGATTTTCGGCGTCCCAAGAATAGGTGTTCGTGCCGTCTGAGGTCATATTTCCGTTGAGATCATACGTCAGCGTTGAGCTGCTTCCACCGTTTACTGAAAGCGCGTAACGTAACGTCAGTTTCACCTATGGCTCAAACAAAGTGCACCAGCTGACCAGCCAGAATGTCAGCGACGGCTTGTTCGTGTGGCATCCGGCTGCGGCTGGCACCACCGCATACGGTACCGCCAACAACCTGAACCAGTATCCGACGGTTGCCGGTGTTACTCAGAGCTACAACACAAATGGCTGCCTGACTGGCGATGGCACTTGGACTTTCGGTTATGACACCGAGAACCATATGCTGACTGCAGCAATGACAGGAACAAGTGCAAGCTATGTTTACGACCCGATGCATCGTCAGGCGCAGAAGGTTGTCGGCTCAGCAAAGACGCGCTACATCTATTCGGGATGGCAGCGCATCGCGGACTATGACGGCGTTGCAAACACGTTGCAGAACCGTTATGTGCACGGCACAGACTTGGACGAGCCGATCATTCAAGTCTCAAGTGCAGGCACACTCACTTTCTTCCATCAGGAGCGCCAAGGCTCTGTCGTCGCTCTCACCAGCAGCACAGGGGTGGTGAGCAACCGTTACTCTTACTCGCCCTTCGGCGAAAGTGCGGTCATGACTGGTATCACTTTCGGTTACCAGGGGCAGCGTTTCGATGCCGAAACCGGCTTGTACTACCACAAAGCCAGGCACTACTCGCCTAAGCTTGGGAGGTTCTTGCAACCCGACTCGATTGGCTACCGGGGCGGTTTCAACTTGTACACTTATGTGCTAAACGATCCGTTGACCCGGACCGATCCCTACGGATTGTCAGCGACAACGAATCCTCAGCAAAATAAGTACATCCCTGGTGGTGGCGGCATTTCTCTGCCAGAGCCAGATTCGGCTCCGCCGGCGGTGAACGGCTTCTCAATCAATCCGCCGCCTGTACCTGCACCGATCCAGATATTTGTCCTTGGGAAACCTACTGAAGGAGGAGCGAAGAAACCCAGTGGTGGTGGTGGTGTCGTCTTCATGTCACCATCGGATCCGACAACACCACCAGAGGATACCGGCAAAGGCAAAGGAGATGACGGCAAAGGAGATGACGGCAAAGGAGATGACGGCAAAGGTGATGACGGCAAAGGCAACGGCGATGACAACAAGAAAGGAGATGACGACAAAGGATTAACAGAGTTAGATAGGCGACTCTTGTATGAAATGCAGCTGAAACAGTGGAATAAGGAGTGGGAACAAGCACGTGAGCTCGTGCGCCGTTGGACGGGCGTGGATTGGAACTTTGGTTAAAAACATACGGAATTGAATTCGGAACTTCAAATGAGATAGGATGCTAACAAGCATTCTCAGCTACTGACGACTTTTGAGGAGTGCCCAACCGGCACTCCTCCTCTTTTTTTATACCGGAGACGAAATACGTCCTATGGCACAGAACTCTCGCGAAATCATGGCTATAGCTGTGAAAAAATTGACCGAAGGACAGAATCAAGAAGCATATGACTGCTTGATTCCTCTCTACCATGAAGTTAGTGTTGCGAATGCAGATCCACTCGAACTGGCTGAGATTTCATCGCTCCTATCTTTGTCCATCGGTCTGCTACAAAGACAATTAACTAATCAAGTTCGCGAATTGAATGGCCAAACTGAAGCTTTGCAAAGTCTGATACCTATTGAAAGGCAAGAGAAAATTCTCGAAAATCTTGAGATGACTTACATGGCTACAAAATCGTATTCAGAAGCTCAGAAGATACGTGTCAAACTGTTAGCGGTTCGAGAGTCTGTTTACGGACCACAGTCCCTAGAAGCGGCTTCCACGCATTTTACTATAGGTATGTCACATATTATTAGGAGCAAGCGAGAGGCAATTGATTCTTTCAAAAAGTGTTTGTCAATTACCGAGTTGCTCGTTGAAGAAATGAGTCCGAGCGAGTTAGTTCTTTCAACTCATTTAAAGACTTTGAAGCAATTATGCTTAATATGCTCTGTCGACAGTGAAGAGTTTACGACTTTAGCGCAAAAGGCTTTACTTTTTCATAAAACAAATGCCAGTGTGGATCCTGATTCGTATGGGCAGTTTTTGATCGAATTTGCTGGAAGGCTCGTTCGAAAGAAATCCTTCTTAGAGGCAGAACAAATCGCCCAACAGGCACTAGAAGTTTGTTTATTGCGATTTGGCATGAGTCATGTTTGCACTCGTCGAGCAGCTGACTGTCTCGCTATCATCCTGGTGAACTTAGAAAGAGAAAACGAGGCAGACGCTATCGCAGTTCGCTACCTTGGCCAAGACAGTAATCCAAATATTCCCAGCGGATATTACGCACAGGGTTTTTCTAAGAGACTGTCAAAAAACAAAGGATTGAGCTATACAGAGCCCAAGTTTCCAGATCTGCCTTGAAATTTTGATGTGCTTTGAACACGTACCAGCGACATCTCATCCCAAAGAGTATTTGGAACTAAAGCACGACAATGATCACGTTGTAGCTTGTTGCGCGACACGAAAGTCTGCCGGAAGAAAAGGCTTGGTACAAGCCAAGCCTTTTCTTTCACTTTTTGAATTGTCAGACTAAACAGTTCATCGTGCTCGTCAATCACCTGCCGCGTATAAAAACCGCTTCTGCAGGCTTTGCTTCTCATTGCACTTTGGACACCTTTCCGGTAATGGAATTCTTGGAACTTCTTTACCTTGAACGACCGAGAACCTCTGCCGCTTTCACGCCAGTAACGAGTAATATCATATGCAGATTGTAAGTTGGCGAATTATTTTTCCGGATTCTTGGCGAATTCTACTTCCGCTTTGCAATCGGTTTTTCTGCCAAAATCCGAATCACAGATGTTCGACCAATTTTAAGTTTCCGGGCGATCTCAGACTTATTCAGTCCTTCGGAAAACAATCGTTTAATTTTCGCTTTGTGCCTGGCTGCTGTTCGAGGTCGTCCGTGTGGCAGACCTTTGCTCTGAGCATGGCTGATACCAGCTTTTATCCGCTCTTTGAGAATATTCCGTTCGAATTCAGCGAAAACGGAAAGCATGCCAGCCATTGCTTTTCCCAATGTGGTGCTCATATCAAAAGATTCGGTCAAAGAAACGAAAGCCACCCCGAGATCCGAAAACTCGTTGAGAGTTGAAATTAGATCCGGAAGAGAACGACCCCATCGATCGAGTCGCCAGACCAGCACAGCATCAATGTCACGTGAACGTGCGGCCTTCAGAATTTGTTCGCGCTTCTTCCGCTCGAATGCACCT
This sequence comes from Candidatus Melainabacteria bacterium, assembly GCA_003153555.1. Classification (GTDB taxonomy): domain Bacteria; phylum Cyanobacteriota; class Vampirovibrionia; order Obscuribacterales; family Obscuribacteraceae; genus PALSA-1081. Next base: position 7,562 of record PLZS01000172.1, read on the forward strand.
GAGCCAACATCTTCGACCTCCAAGGCAACCTTCCACTTTCGGCTTTTTGCATATTCTTTGAGAGCCTTCAGTTGCAGCGGAAGCGTGTTTTGATCTTGAGTCGAGACTCTGGCATATATAGCGGTGCGCATGTCGAATGTCCTTAAGATGTCCAAAAACTCCTTAGAAAAACTGTAACTGAAATGTCAGCCTGTGGGCTTTATTTTTTTTGAAATTCTAGTGTCCAATAACTATAGTTTAAGGACGCGTGGAGAGAATTTTTTTTTGACACCTGACGAGATAGCTCTTGAGCGATATCACATTATTCGTCCATGTCTATCGGAGGGTGCCAGTAGAGAAGAGATAGCAAGAGCGGCAGGTCTGAGCTCTCGAACTATCCGCTTTTGGATTGAGCAATTCAACCGTGACGGGCTGCCAGGTCTAAGACCGCACACTCGAAAGGATGCAGGCGGTCGCCGCAAAATTGCTCCTGAATTAACACAAATCATTGAAGGACTTTGTCTGCGCAAGCCACCATTGCCGGTGTCGGCAATTCACCGAACTGTAAGTGGATTATGCCAGAAGAACGATTGGCGAGTTCCCAGTTACGATGTGGTGCATGATATATGTTCCAAAATCTCGCGCGACCTGAAGACTCTTGCCCATGAAGGTCCAAGTGCATACGAGCAAGCATTTGAATTATTGCACCGGCATGAAGCCGAGCAACCAAATGAATTGTGGCAGGCTGATCACGCGCAGCTTGATATATTGGTTTTCGATTCTGGCGGTCGTGCGCAGAAGCCCTGGCTCACGGCAACCATAGACGATTTTAGCCGAGCGGTGCCAGGATACTACCTCGGCTTCGAGCCGCCTTCTTCGATGCGGATAGCGCTGACTTTGAGACAGGCAATCTGGAGAAAGGAAGAATCAGCATGGAGCATCTGCGGCATTCCAGACAAGTTCTA
>PLZS01000049.1 GCA_003153555.1 Candidatus Melainabacteria bacterium
GATCGACATGCTTTTGATTCCACAACGGTTCAAAGATTCCGTTGGCAAAACGCAACACCATAATGTTTTGCACGGTCTCTTTGCCCAGATAATGGTCAATACGGAAAACCTGATGCTCATTGAAGACTTCGTGAATCTCTTCATCTAAAGCGATCGCTGATTGCAGGTCGTGACCAAAAGGCTTTTCCACAATGATGCGTGGCCATGGCGTTTGATTTGGTCGTGCCTTCACGGCCAGACCAGAGCTCGCCAATCCCTTGACGATCGGAGTATAGAGGCTTGGTGCCGTGGATAAGTAGAAAATATGATTGCCTTGTGTGGCGTGCTCGTCTTTGAGCTGCAGCAGCCGGTCCGACAACTGTACAAAGCCTTCCGACTTAGTCACGTCAGAGGCAAGATAGTGCAAGCTCTTAGCGAATTCATTCCAGGAATCTTCTTGGAAGTTGATGTCAGAGGCATATTTCTGCACTGAATCTTTCATCACGGTGCGGAATTCATCGTCTGTCATCTTGGTTCGGGACAAGCCCAACAGTGCAAAGTCCTTCGGAAGCAAGTCCTCCAAATACAACGCGTACAGCGCCGGCAAGAGCTTGCGCTTCGTCAAATCACCGTGCGCTCCTAGAATCACCATAGCGAAGGGACTGGCACGCTTTTCGAGGCGCATGCCTTCCAGCAATGGATTCTTAGCCAACGAACTTTCCGTCGTCACCATAGTAGACCTCTTTATGCTATCGACTTTCACAGTCTTGGATATCAAAGACTACTATGTTTTGGCGGATCCAGTGTTCACAAGGGGACGATTGTAAGTGCCATTCGAATGGATTTAATCCCCTAAAAAAAACCAACCGTCAACGGTTTAAATTGTAGGGGCAGACTGTCCCGTCTCAAAACCACTCCTGGGCGCGGATTTCGGGCGCCATCTGTGCGAAATCCGGACGTTGACAAGCGCTTGTAAAAAGAAAACCAATCCAGAAAATTCCAAAGAGCAACCTGGCTCGAACAGTGTTGTTCGACCAGGTCATAATGGCTTGTGGTAATGCCTCCGAGAGGCACCAGAGCTATCGCGACGCTACAAGGGCTTTATTCTTACGAGCGAGGCGCAAGAATGTGCCTTTGTGCATTAGTTCGTGATTGTTGTTATCGCTCTTCACGATAAACTGCGGCTCTTTTTCAGAGGCATGCCGAACGTAGCCCTTAAAATTCAGTTCCGTCGTGACCTTTTGAGTGATCGTTCCGGTAACGCAACCCGCTTCCGAGTTCCATTCGACACGATCGCCCACTTTGAAAGCTTGAGACATAATCCATCACCTCCAACTACGATTCGATTTGGACAACTCTACTAAGAAAGACGAATACAAGAAGGATCTGTTCCGTAGAAAATAACCTTCACGCACACGCCAGTGATGGTAGCACATTTGGTATCGCTTTGCCACCATGGCAAGTGCCTTATTCTGGAAATTTTTCGTCGCTTTGTACGTTAATAACGTGCACGCCACGACCATTCAAGAAATCCAAAATGTCTTGGGCATGTGTTCCCATCGGCCATAAAGGCACCTCCATATCGGTGTATGGAGCATGAAAGATCAAACTCGAAGAGTCGCAATAGGGGTAATATTCAGCAAATTTGATGTCGTCAAGTAATACCATTTGAGTTCGACTTGTGTGTTTCAATCGATCAAATATTTCGAGCACCGCTTCCACATCAGTAATTTCGAAAGTATAGGTTTTGAAAGAATCACAGACGAGCGTATACGTCATCCATGTGAGAAATCCGGCAAAGCCAAATGTCGAACCGAACAAAACGAACGCCCAAGTTAAATTGTTAGCTAATAAGAAGGCGGCCACACCAGCCCAGAGACAGACAAAAATCCAGCCGATGCACAATCCGATCACCAGCGGAACCAGACCCCTACGCTTGATGTAAGGTCCTGACACGACACGCATATTGACGCTAGGACAGGTTGCTACCAAGGGCTTATTCCCTCGCTGTTTTATACCTATTTCCAGTATTGCACGATGTCAACAAAGCGGGTTGGTTGAGGACTGGACAGTGAGCTGGCGACAGAGCGCTTAAGATGATTAATTGGGCGCCAGTAGTGAGCAAAGCGCGGCGGAGCCGCCCGAGGGTGGGCTTATCCTCGGAGTGCCTATGCACACTAGTGGGGTCTGTCCGAGGAGGGCCTATGCAGCAAGCTGCTCGGCTCCTGCAGCGAAGCTGCCCGACTCCGCAAGCTGCTCGGCTCCTGCAGCGAAGCTGCTCAGCCGAAAGGAACCGAAAGCGACAGAGCGCTTAAATAAAGAATCAATTGCCAAACAGCAGGAGGACCAATGTAAACGTTCCACTATTCCACAATCCGTGCGCCACCATACTCGGCAGTATGCTTTTTGTGCGCTCGACGATAAACCCGAATAGAAATCCCAATCCGAATAACGGCAAGAATCCACCGGCATCCATGTGCACGCCGGCGAATAGCAAGGAGCTCACTAATAACGAAGGAAAAACGCCCCAGTATCTGCGGAAACTAGTGTAGAGAAATCCTCTAAACAGAGTTTCCTCACAGATGGGCGCGAGCACTCCAAGGGTGAAATAGAACATTAGGATGGATGGAATATCAGCAGACCGAGCCGCTTCCATGACTAGAGCAATGACGGGATTTGATGAACCTTGTGAGTTCATCAGCTTCAAGGCGATCAGGTAACACGTCAGCACAACAGGCACCGCGGCAAACCAAGTTAGCCAGCCGGCCAAGACAAGTCGACCGGGACCAAGTTTTCCAACACGAGCGCGCATTTTAACCGTGTCAAGAAATTTCAAACCGTTGGGTTTAACGGCGATCAAATAGATGTAGAGAATACCGGGACCGTTACTCGCTAGATACAGCACAGCCGTCGTACATGCCGCCAACAAAACCCCTTTGTTCATCAGTTCGCTGATTTTGATTCCGCCGGTCTGCAAAAGTGAGCTAAGCAAGATTTGAGTCACCATCCACGCCATAAACACGCCGTAAATAGTTTTGAATCCAAATGGAATCGGTGAAGCAATTAAGGTGCGCTGCTCTTCGTTTGTCACTGTCCTGGGCAGAAAAAATAGCTGCACCAGAATGACGATTATTCCGACCAAGAAAGCAAGCACCATCACACAGCCAAGGAAAACAAGCCTTGTGATCAAACGCAAACCAGTTTCATCCAGCTGCGCTTGCAGTTTATCAAGTTCTACTTTATTGCCTGTTTTCTTGTACAACTCAACAAGGGCGGTATCACGATACCAGCCACGCGGCAATATCGTTTTGAAGGTGTCTTCTGCCTCGGACACCTCCTCAGGAGTCGGTTTAGGATGGGCATAGCCGTAAAGCAGTGAGAGCGCCTTGTGCAATTTGTGAGCATTCGGAGTATCAATGTGCGAAAGTCGTTCCAGCGACATGCTGTTAGGATCCCCGAGGTCGTGCGTCACTAAAGCATATTTGGCTTCCATAATCCCGGCAGTCGGATTGCGTTGCACAACGCCGCCAAGGATCCTCTGAGCCTCGCGCTTCAACGCCTCAACTTGTTTCTCGGCAGTCTGCGGCGCACTAGCAGGAATGTTTATCGAGTGCGGGCGGCGATCGATAATTTTCGGACTAAAGAACACATGTGACGTCGACTCGAGAGCCTGAGCCATCTTTAGGGAAAGCTCGGCTTTATCCGCGTCTATTACAGTTACAGGCGTGAGCGCGGATTTAGAAACTTTGCCGAGATCCAGAGCTTGGTATAAGTGGGTGCCGACGTAAATGCTGGCCAAAATAAGAAGCGCATCGACAATTCGAGGCTTAATTTTTTCATTTTTGACTAACAAAACGGCGGCGATTAGTGCGGCAAAACCGGCCATCCAAAAATAAACTGTATTCACCAATTCAACGCGGCTCCCAAACCAACCTGCAGACGTGCGACGATCTGTCGCCCGTCGCGCCAGCGGCTAAGTATAGCTGCATGACAGCCTGAATGTGATTAGACACAGCTGGACGTTATGCCCCGGCTGGGCGTTACTCCCCGCCGCCCCCATCAGCGCCAAAAAAGCTGTTGCCGAATTCGCCGAGTTCACCAAATCCGCTGAACTCGCCATAATCGCCAAATCCTTCAAGCCCGCCGAACTCCGTGCCTGTATCGTGCAAGAAGTCCGTGTCGTTCTCTTGGAAATAGCCTGGGTCGCGTTTAGGCACCTGGTCTTGGTAGTAACCCCAGGGGAAACCTTTAGCCAGCTGTTTTCGCATCATGAACCGAGGCAGCTTGATAAAACCAAGCCCCATCATCACAAGACCGATGAAGGTAATCTCGAAGAGGATAATTCGACCCCAATTCAATTGAGACAAGGTCTCGGCCATGACGATACTCCGAAGAACTGGTTGACCCTGCGTCAACTCTGTACTCAGGCTTTATCGAACAGCGTGTGACTGTAGACCATCTGACTGCGCCTGTTGCCGCAATCGTAGTGCCAGTCGAGAATTAAGTCAACGTTTTCAGTGGGAGGATTACTCAACTTCCGTAAGCAAAGCGACCTTTTGGGGTCCAACGGTGCTAATGGACATGCGAGGTCCCTGGGTTCTCTTGAAGGTATCCACGTATCGTCTTAGGGCTTCCCGAACTAAATCAGAGCGCGTACGATGCTCAGTTTGAGCGACAAAATCGATCTGTTCGAGCAGACCAGGAGGTAAGGCCACTAGTACTTTCTTAGGCATGCATGATCCTTCAAATTTCAAGGCAGAGAAATATAAATGTTTACGAAGAAGTTTGGCGCATAGACGTTCGCAAGAACACCGACTATGCTGGCCGCAAGGCGATTTGATGAACTTACAATTTACACTCAAGCCACCGCTTTTTAAAGGGCCTAGAAGCCATAACAACAAGATCAGGTCGAAACTAATATAAAAGGTTTCTTGGAATGACGAAAAACGCCCCTTGCTGAAAACCAGATATCATGCGGGTTCTCAGAAGGTCACATCTGTATAGCCTTTAGACTACTTGCTAAAGAGATTTTGTCGATTCTATATACGATGTCGCTGAAAACACGTATTTATGCGGCTGACCTGCTACCACGAGCGAACGAATTTTTATGAATGATCATCGTCAAACAGCTTCAAAATTATTGACAGCGAACGTAAAGGCGGCTGGGTGTGCGGCAAAAATCAGTTCGACCGAGTTGCAACAAATACTGACAAATCTTCCTGTTACTACATCGCCTAACTTGTTGACCGGTATGGAGAATTTCGAAGATGCCGCTGTTTACAGGATTTCAGACGACCTGGCCATCATTCAGACGATCGACTTCTTCCCACCTGTAGTAGATGATCCTTTTCTATATGGAATGATCGCAGCGGCTAATGCACTCTCTGATGTGTATGCGATGGGAGGCACGCCAATACTTGCATTGAATGTTTTATGTTTTCCGACGTGCGATTTCCCAATTGAAGTAGTACAAGAGATTGTCAGAGGAGGAGCCACGCAGGTTCAGGCTTCTGGAGCCATTCTTGCCGGAGGACATTCGATCCAGAGCCACGAACCTATTTATGGCTTATCAGTCATGGGCACTGTACATCCTTCAAAAGTGCTCACCAATGGTGGTGCAAAGGCAGACGACAGAATCGTGCTCTGTAAACCAATAGGCACGGGCGTGGCATTGTTAGGCATGAAGGCCAATCTCTTGTCGCAAAGCGCCAACGCAGAGCTGTTGAAAAGTCTAACCACCCTAAACAACACAGCCCTGGCAATCGGAATCAAATACAAGCCTAATGCCGCCACAGACGTGACCGGTTTTGGACTGATCGGTCACATTCATGAAATGGCGAAGGGCAGTCATTTGAGCGCAGAACTCTGGTCAGCCCAGGTTCCTCTCCTGCCTGAAGCGCTGGCACTCGCAGAACAAGGGTTTGTGCCAGCCGGTGCATATGGCAACAGAAAATCGTATGAGCAATTCTCTACCTATATAAATGATGTTGATCTGGCGATCACTGATTTACTTTTTGATCCACAAACCTCAGGCGGATTGCTATTTGCAATTCCTTTGGCAGAATCGGAACAACTCGTAAAGGAATTAGTAGCAGCGGGCATGCAGGCTGCTTGCATAGGCAAATTCAAGATAGGCGGTGCAGGAAACGTCGAGGTGTCAAACGATGAGCGCAGATAGTAAGGTTAACGCTGCTGAGCGGAAAATTGATCTCAGGGGATTGATTTGTCCTGAGCCTGTTTTACGAATAAAAAGACTTTTGGATGACGCAACGGTTGAAAAAGTTGAAGCGCTTGTTGATGGCGAGGTCAATGTCAATAATTTGAATCGGCTGGCAAGGTCTTTGAAGATGCAATTCGCGAGTGCACCACAAGATGATAACTTCGTCGTCACGATTGAGCGCAAAAATTTCGGCGATAAAGATGCCGACGTTAGTAGTCATGCTCATGCGCAGACGTCAAATCTCAAGGCTAAAACAGCCCCTCAAGACAAAGTTGGAAATGTTGTCTTTCTTGGCAAGGACAAATTTGGTGAAGGTGATCCTGAATTTAGCACCACATTGATCAATTTGTTCCTGCAAACAATGTTCGAATCAGGACAAAGACCAAGAGCAATTTTGATGGCCAATACAGGTGTGCGTTTGATGGCACCTGAATCATCGGCTTTGAAAGTATTGAATGACTTCAAAGATGCAGGCTGCGAAGTGCTGGCTTGCGGACTTTGCGTTGAGTTTTATGGATTGAAAGGAAAAATCGCAGTCGAGCAGATCACAAATATGTTCGCCATCTGCGAATACATTTGTGCTGCAGACAAAGTAATTTCGCCTTAGGAGCGCGGCTACTCCAGGCCGCCGATAGATTCGAAATGGAGCGCGGCTATTCTAGCCGCCTATAACGATAGGCGACTGATAGCGTTCTCGAAACGTCTAATCCGCGCTGAAGAGATCGCTTTCGAACAGACGAAAGAAAATATAGACCGACGCAACAGAGCCCAGCACCAGCCCAACCGTTAGCCAGGTGGTGACGCTGTGCAAAAGTGCATGTATGGTTTCGACAAAGAAGAAATGCATGAGCCCGCCAAAAGCTTAGATTTCGCAGCAAGTGTAACAATAAGTTGCATTAAATGAAACACGTAATCCTCAATTAACTTGGGATATTCGCGGAATTAAGGCGACGATAAAATGTTGTTAAGCATCTAACGGAGATATTTATCGAGGAGCTGGCGCACTTCTTCCTTGCTTGGCAGAGAACCAACTGCGCTTAGATGTCTAGTGGCCAAGGCACCGACAGCGTTGGCAAATGTAGCAATCTCTAGCCAATCTTTGGTCGGCAATGAGGACAAAGATTTGGCAAACACTTGTCGCTCGCTGAGGCAATGCAGGATGGCAGCAATATAGGCGTCACCGGCACCAATTGACGAAACTGATTCGACTGAAAAAGGCGGGCTGTACAATGCAGTTTGGTCAGTAACAACGGCAGAGCCATGTGGTCCAAAAGTGATTAGAAGAGCGGTAGGCTGGTGCTCTTTCATAAAGGCATCAATTGCTAATCGCAAGTCTTCAACAATTGGATCGGACAGAGCAAAATTTGCCTGCTCTAAACGCGACAAATAATCAGCTCTCGAATCTTTCGCCAATCCAGTCCAAAACAGTAGTTCGGACAAATTGATTTTGATAATGTCTGCCAGCATCATAGCCTTTCGGGCATCATCGATTGATTCATGGCTATCGGTTGGAAAGCTGGCATCGAATGAGACAAGAACTGATTGTGCTTTGGCCATCTCTAGAGCCGCTAGAACAGCTGTTTTGCGAGGTTCAACAGTGAGAGAAATACCTGTCGCATGAACAGACGCAGCCCGATTGAAGACATCATATGTAATATCATCCTCACAGAGCATGATTGCTGCATTGGGCTTTGGCCAGTTGTAGTAAATCGCTTCGTCATGCGCATCTCGAATGCCATAGCACTGAGCGGTCGGATAACGTGTATCAACAAAGAGAAAATCTAAATCAACTTTTTCGGCAATCAGTTTGGAACGCACCAAATCAGCGTGCAAATCAGTGCCTATCTTCGCAACTAGTCTGGCTGGGCTTCCTAACCGGGAAACCGCTACGGAAACATTAGTGGCGTTACCACCCAGAGATCGATGAAAATTCGTTGCTTCGGCAAAACCAAGACCGGTATCCATTGAGATCCAATCCACGACGATCTCGCCTATGGTTATGACAACGTTGTTTTCCAGTTTCAAAAGCGCACTACCAGGCTAGTTTCCTGCATCTTCCGTGGTACCACTTGCTCACTGACAATAGCAAGAGCGCGAAAACATTTTGTGCTGCTCCAGCAGCGGCTCAATACTACTTATGTAGGAGCAACAGCATTCTTGCTATGTTTTTGGTAAATTTCAGGATATAACTCAAAGGCAGGTTTAATCACAGGAAGGAGTGCCAAGGCTCTATTCACTGGTCCTTTGGAAACAATTTTCCCAGTTAAAATCGCCACAGGCACGCTGATTTTGCCGAGCCAAAATTCATGCGCCACATCGGACTTCATGAACATTTCAACGATTGGCTTTATCGAACAATCACCTGTGTAGACCTTCATTTCCGTACTGTCGCTGCAATCAACAGTAATGCGACCGTCTGGTTCTCTGTAGTGAAATTGAACAATCATTTTAGACTGCAACAGTTGAGGACCCATCTCATGAGTTTTGCCAATCGCTGCCCATAGCTCAGCCATGATTTGATTTAACTCTTCACTGCTCGCGTAAACTGGCATTAATAAGCCCTCTCGTAAATCCCAATAATATCTTGCACCGAGCTTTCCTTCGGATTGAACATTATTGCAGGATCGGTGCTCGCCAAAAAGGCCAGTTCGTCCAATTGAGCCTTGTTTAGAACCGGAATTCCGCAGTCGCGTAACCGGCTCGGCAATCCAACTTTGGCTGAGATCTCTTCCACAGCCTTGATCAACGCGCTAGCCGCATCGTTGTCATTGGCACTTTTTGAAAATCCCAAATGTCTACTTATTAAAGCGTAGCGATAGGAGATTGTATCCAAATTGAAATTCATGCAATGTGGCAGAAGAATTGAGTTTGTCAAACCGTGATGGGTACCAAAAGTAGCGCCTGTTGCATGCGCCAGAGCATGTACGATGCCGACACCTGAGTTAGTAAAAGCAACACCGGCCATTGCACTTGCGATCAAGGTGGCTGAACGAGCTTCCAAGTCGTCACCATGGGCAGTGGCACGAGGAAGATTGTCGAATAACATTCTCAATGCTTCCAAACAAAGCGCATCCGTGAAACTAGAACTGCTGATTACGGCTGAAAATGACTCGATTGCGTGAGTGATAGCATCCAAGCCAGTTGCGGCAGTCAGGCGTGGTGGCAAAGAAACGAGCAACGTAGGGTCGAGAATGGCTGCATCAGGAGCCAGAAATCGGCTACCGAAAAGCAGTTTCTTACCTTCCTTATGATCTTTGACCATAGCCACCATCGAGACTTCAGAACCGGTTCCAGCTGTGGTGGGAATGGCGATTATCGGTCCGAGCCGATCGGCAAGATTGTTCAGTCCTTGATAGTCAAGTAGTTCACCGCCCAGTGACAGGCAGATGTTTACGACCTTAGCCGTGTCTAGAACAGACCCTCCGCCGATGGCCAGCACGCAATTTGCGCCAAACTGACGCGCCAAAACGGCAGCCTTGTTGACGGTGTCGACATCGGAATCTGACGGAACATCAGTAAATAGACAATACGAGTTCTCTTCAAAGGCACCCAAAATCGGCTTCAAGATGCCAGTTTTCATCAGTATTTCATCGGTAACGATGAATGTTTTGGTGGCGCCAAAGTCCTTGGCAACTTCAGCTGCCGTCCAGGACGTGCATTCGCCAAAAGTGACTTTTGTCGGTGAATGAAAAACAAAGGGATTCATGGTGGTTCTCTGCAAGTTGATATGCAATATCTCTTGCATAGCCTTCAGGCTAGCTTCAAAAGGAGGCAGTGGGCTTTGCAAGAATGATTCTTTCAATTAGAACACGAACATGTCGAAGATAACAAATTCTTCATTGGCTTTGCATCCCGGTTAGGATCGCCTTAGAAGCTCGTTAGACGTATTTGGAACTAGCTTTCACGTGTTAGATTGGGCAAACTTCCTTGACCTCAGACCTGCATTTCTACTACTATTGACTGAATTATTGACATCCAACCGGCGTTTATGGAATTTCAGAGTACCGAGCACTTCACAAAATAGTACCGAGATTACCGAGAAGATCACTGAGATTAGTAGTCGGAACGAACCCCTTAAGGGGCTAGAACAAGGGGACAAAATGGCATTTAAGCCAGGACACACCGCTCAGAAAAGCCTTTATCTAGCTTTAAGTTTGGTCTTAGGCCTGCAATCAACTTGTTGTTATCAAGCGCTGGCCCAGGCGACCGGACCGACCGGAACTATGCTTTTGCCGATGACGCCCAAGTTAGACATTGCCAAACCCAAACCTGCGACACCAAAAGTAGTGCCCACAGAAGCTGGGGATATCACCGAAAGTGAAGAGCTTTTGCCCATGCCTGGCGGCCCGGAGCCGCTCGCTAAAGAAAACGCTTCCGCTGACCCAACAGCTGCAGCCGCGAAACAAGCTTCAGCATCAGCTGCACCTCCAGATGACAGCGCAGATGCCATCGCTGATGATACTACCCTGAAGGGTACCGTCCAAATAGTTGCCGATGACACAGAATATGACCAGGAAAAGAATACTTTCTTGGGCACCGGTAACGCTGTCGCAATCATTGCTGGACAGAATTCTAAACTCGAAGCCGACATGATCCTCTACGATCAAAATGATCAAACGATGGACGCACGCGGTAACGTTCGGATTTATAGAAGCGGACAACTGACTACAGGCAGCGCTTTCAAATTCCATGTGACTTCAGACGAATATTTGATCACCAAGCCTGACACTGAAATACAAGGTTCGCTTGTTGTCGCGCGCGTGGCTGAAGGAACAAAGACGGGTCTAACCTTTAAAAACGGCACCATGACCCCGCCAAAGCCTTTTTACATGCAGCGAAACGCGATGTATGGTCCGATCAGTTATCGCGATGAAACTGCGCTAAAAATGCAGCATCCTGACGCGTATCTGAATGGTAAACAGCACTTTGTGTTTAAAGCAAACAAGATTGTTTATGAGCGATACAAAGAAGAAGGCAACCTCACCATGTTTGGTGCACGGATGGTATTCAATAATTTCAGTATACCTCTCGGTAAACTGATTGCTACCACTGGTGGTGAGACACGAGTGACGATGCCGGTCACACCATATATAGGCAACAATATGCAGTCAGGTGGTGTCAATGTTGGACCTAAATTCAACACCGGTATTGGTAAAGACGGGGTATTGTCCTGGTCACCTATGATTCAGTATGGTGGCAAACAGGTCGGACAAACAGCGGCGACTGACCCTAACAACGGCAAAATTGGTCTGGGCGGTCAAGTCTCATTTACAAACGATAGATTCACCAGCCATATTGCTTATGGCACCGTTAGCAATTTATTGGTCGCTGATTTTAAAACTAGACTCTACAAAAACATTCGATTGCAGTCAGGTATCAACCGCTACTTGAATGACGGACTGTATGGCTACAGAAGAGCGCGGGCTATAGCTGAAGTTGTTGACAATCACACGTTCAACAAAATTCCATTTGTTCAGAACGTAAACTTCCGCACAGCTGCTGGAATTGCACAAGACAATCCGCAGCTAATCAACCAAAGTGGTACTGCTTACGCCAACCTGTTTGGTTCAGCGGCGCAAACAAAGACTGTGATGACCACAGCAATGAGAGTGTCGGAGCAAGTGACAGCAACTACTCATCCTCTTTTTGTTGTAGGAGACGATAAGTATGGTCTGAAGTCTTACATCTATGGTGGTACCGGAGTCAGTGCTTACTCTACGGGTAATGCACGCCTGATGACTCAAGCAGGTCCTGTATTGGACGCGCACTTAAACAAAGTGCGATTGCAAGCTGGATATACTCAATCTGCTGTTAAGGGATCATCTCCATTTGTCTTTGACCAATTTATTCAAGGCTCGAGATCTACTTATGTTTCCGGCGACGTTAAAGCCAGTAAATTCGTCACTCTCGGTGGCACGCTAGGCTATAATCTCGATGCAAAAATGTCATACGCCAAAACGGTCACAGCAGCAATTGGACCGGACGATTGTAAACTAATTTTGTCACGGGACATGGTGCGAGGCACTAATCGTTTTGGATTCGATATGCTTTATGGCTCAAAGATTCCATTCAACAAACTAGTTCTGAAAGGCAATCCCGACCAGGGTCAACAGGGTGGCATTTAAATGAATCCAGCGGAAAGTGCTAGTGGTCAAACGCTAGACTCAATGCTGAAAAAAAAGATGCCGGCCTTGGGCATCGATCTTGGTGGCACCAAACTTAGTGCCGCTGTAGTCTCAGACTTCAAAGTTATATCCGAACCACGGACGGTGCCAACACCTCATGGTGCAGACAACATCGTCAGCGCGATTGTGGATTTGATCAAGAGTTTTCAAAACGAACATGTGCTTGCAGGCGCCGGTATTGCCACAGCTGGCGTGGTTGATCCCACAACTGGCAACATCCTCGGCTCGACTGGCAACTTGCCGGGCTGGGAAGGCACTCCGCTAAAGACGCTGATCGAGAGCCGCACGATGCTGCCGATTCAAGTCGATAACGATGCCAACGCCGCTGCCTATGGCGACACGCTAGCAATGAGAATGGAAGACAAAGAGTGCGTGATCGGAGTCACACTTGGAACAGGTATCGGCACGGGCATCATAATGCGAGGCAAGGTGTACAGAGGAGCTCACCTGGCTGCGGCAGAAGGTGGACACATGCGCATTTCGCTAGGCAATCAACGTTTTTGCACTTGTGGATTGTTCGATTGCTGGGAGGAATATGGTTCAGGACGCGGTCTTGTAGCGACCACAAAGGAGCTTTTGCCCGGCGTCACTAGCGCTCAAAGCGAATTAGCCAACCACGTGGAATTTCTCACAACACGAATGATTACAGCTGCCGCCGACAACGGCGACATTATCGCTCAGAAAGGCATGAACATTTGGCACCAGCACTTAGCTGCTGGCATCGCCAGCTTAGCCCACATCCTAGATCCAGAATGCTTCATCATAAGCGGCGGATTGAGCAGTGTGGTAGATTTTGAATTATTGAGAGAAATGGTAATAGATAGATGTATGCCGCGCTATGCAGAATCTGTTCAAATTCTTCACTCTGAGCTTGGTATCTACGCGGGAATAATTGGCGCGGCTCATGAAGTGCTTACGCACATAAGCAAGCCGCCTGCGGCGTAAACAATGCTCACTAAATCAAGCTGAATCCTCAAGCATCAATAGCAACAGCCAGCACTACAAGTTACGCGTATAATCGGTGTCGGAATCAGAATCACCGAATAGGTCGCGCTCGAACACTTTGTAAAATACGTATATCAGAATGGAGCCGAGGACCACCATGACCGAGCAAACGATCACAGAGGGTTGGTGAAAGAAGCCGATCACGTGACCGGCGACCCAAATAAGGTGCATTAAGTGCATAGAGATTCCATCAGGGGGTGTTAGACACCTCAATGTATCACTTGATAGACAGGGCACATATGGTGTAAATCCCACGTAAAGCCGAGTGAGCGCGCTCTCTTTGTCCCGCGCCATTCTGAATCAACCTGCGGCGCTGCAATAGATCGTCAGGTTCAAAGGCAAATTCAGCTACCCAAGTAATTGACTCATTCATTGATAATCTCCCGTGTCACAGTCAAGTATTTCCAACCGCTGGTCGCAATTTGCTTGGACACTTTGAATCAGGCATAATGCAGCTTACATTTTTGTGACAAGAGCAATGGAGCAAGAAAGCGATCGCATAGAAACAGCCCAATGGCACGTACTATTGGCGACTTGGCTTGGAACGTTATTTGATGGCATGGATGCTTCAATTTACGTCCTCACACTTTATCCATCATTGTCAGAGCTGTTAAATACAACTTCGCATAGCACCATCGGTGGTATCGGTGCAATTGTCATGGCTGTCTTTATGTTTGGTTGGGCATCTGGTGCGGTAGGCTTCGGGCTGTTGGCCGATTACATCGGCCGTACAAAAACACTGATTATGACGGTGCTAGTTTATGCCCTTTGCACCGGATTATGCGCTACCAGTCATTCGTGGCAAGAGCTTGCATTTTACAGGTTCTTGGTCGGTTGCGGCATTGGTGGCGAAATTTCAATTGGTGGTGTCATGCTTGCTGAAAGTTGGCGCGGCAAATCAAGGTTCCATGCAACTGGCGTATTGCAATCAGCTTTTTCTTCCGGCTTTCTTTTGTTGGCGGCAATCAACCTTGCAATCGGGCATCTCGGATGGCGCTACTTGTATGTAGTAGGTGTTGTGCCGGCGATCTTAGCCATTTACATTCGTCTTAAGTTGAAAGAACCAGAAGATGCAGCAGCAGTGCAAAAGCAGCGCGCCCTTTGGCGCAAACAGGAGAAACACACGCTTTCTAATGAGCAATCTTCATTCTTGCGACTGCCATTCCTTGAACTTTTCACTGCCAAGTATCTGGCAAAGACATTGACTGTCGTGGCTCTTGCATCTACGGTTTGCATCGGAAATTATGCAGTGGTGTCATGGATACCAGCCTGGATAAATCAATTGACCGGTACGGCGGCTGTTCAAGAGCGCAGTTATGCTGTGCTCAGCCAAAATCTCGGCTCAATACTAGCTGCGCTATCAGGCGGGATGACGGTGATTTTGTTGGGCAGAGCCTGGGCATTTCGCATTGCCTTCATCGGCTCTCTTTTATCATGTATAGCGATGTTTTTAACGACGAAAACTTTTGGTCCTGCACTTTTAGCCTGGAGTTTTGTTGCCGGATTCTTTGTAATTGCACCATATACATATCTATTCATCTACGTGCCGGAACTTTTTGACACGCGCCTGCGTGCTACTGCATTTGGTTTGAGCATCCAGTTCGGTCGCGTATTTGCCGGCTTGGCTGCCATTTTAGGAGGGCAACTAATTGGCCTGTTCGGAGGTTCTTACGCAACGGCCGGCGCCTGCGTCTCTCTATTTTTCTTGATTGGTATTGTCGCTTCGTTCTTTCTGCCGTACTCAGATGGCAGTGTAGCTATCGAGATTTCAGCTACAAAAGAATAGCAAGTGAATACCTGACCTCGACCACCAGATATGGGGCATGTGTGCCAAGTCCATTGAACCAAGAATCTCGCATTATCAAAAGGTGCAGAAACGACGTGATGTAGGGTCCAAATTCGTGTGGTACAATTCGCCGCAATCTCAATTGAGGATTATACAAATGCATCGTCCAGTGCTTATTTTGGTTGCGATTCTAACACTAGGAGCAAGTATGTCTGCAAACGCCGCTGGTAGCAACGAAGAACTCGCACAACAAGCTGCGCAGCGTTGGCTGGCGCTTATCGACTCAGGCGATTACGGTCAAAGTTGGGATACTGCCGCTACCTTATTCAAAAATGCGCTTACTAAGAAAGCATGGGGAAAATCAATTCTATCCGCCCGTGCGCCTTTCGGTAAGGTTGAATCGAGGCAGTTGAAATCCGCCACGTATGCAAAACAACTTCCCGGCGCTCCTGATGGCGAGTATGTGGTCATTCAATACAACACTAGCTTCGAGAAAAAGAAATCCTCGGTCGAAACGATCACTCCCATGATGGATGGAGGAAGTTGGAAAGTATCCGGTTATTACATTAAGTAGCGACGCTTAGCGTTATAAAGCTTTCAATGCCTAATACTGCCGTTATGTGGATAAGGGATGGCGTGCTCGTCGATCGCATGCACATCAATCCAGTTGCGTTCGCTTACGCCATGTGGATTTTCTGCAATCCAGCTGAGCGACGAAGAACAACACTGGAAAATCTGATCAGCTTTGGTTTTGCAAAGTCAGGATTTTCTTGCGCAGAAAAAATGAGGATGTACAATTCGGAGTGTGAAAACATTCTGTCGCAGGTGGATGCGGCGGCGGATTTTTACAACGCCCTGGTTTCAAAGGCAGCAAGTGATGCGCGCTATTTTGATGGTGCACCTGAGTTGCTCCGTGACTTGGATAGTGGTGGCATCAAAAACTTCATAACGTCGGCAGTCGAACAGAACATCTTAGACGAGTGGCTTTTGGGTCAGCAAGGTCGTGAGATTGCTGATTACTTGTATGAAGTCCTTGGCAGAAGGGAAAATTTTTCAAAAGGTCGGGACCATTTTGAACACGTTTCCAGGTTGGGCAATAAGACAATCTACTATGTGGCTGATGCGATATCTGAAATACAAACCGGATCAAGATATTCGCAAGATTACAACATCGTTCCTGTTGGCTTTGGAAACGTAATTTCGGTAGAGCGTGTGTTGGAGGCGGTCGAATACGTCAAGCAGTCATTGCGCGCTTGCGCTCCGAATCCACTTCTGTTATCGAATCAAGTGCAGAGCGCACAACTAGATCCTACTAAAATCATAGTCCCCGATCAAAAAGCAGTTCAGTTGAGTTTAACCCAAGCGGGAGCTCAGCAAGTAGTAGAAGGCACAGGGGCTAGCCTCATGCAGAATTTAAGACACTATTTCGAAGGACAATCCCTGCTTCAGCCGAGTTAACGACCATGGCACATGGTTCCTTACTGTTTGCTCCCTTGTAGTTCCCACTTTCTTATAAAATCCCGATGCGTGTTATGTGCCGGCAAAGGTGTCGGCGCTCCCAGGGACGTCTAAAGCAACGGTAAGAGATTAAATTGGGTCGGACGGCGCTACTTCTTTGAGACATTGCCTCTATGTCGTGGAAAAGTGTAATGAACCTAGAGAGAGAAAAAAAATGGCTAACAAAATGGAATTCAAGCAAGATCTAAGTCGTACAGTAAATTTGAACTATTTGGCGCAGCTGCATTGCTCTCAGAACGAATTTGAGCAAGCTGAAAAAATGTACAAAGAAGTGCTTGATATACAATCCAGCGGCACGAATGAGAATGATCCTGAACTGATCATGCCGTTGCATAGACTGGGCTTGGTCTGCCGGATACTTGAAAAATTTACCGAGGCTGAAGGGTATTATCGGCGCGCATATCTGCTATCCATGCAGAATTACAAATTCAATGATGTGCGCATCGCCACCAGAGCAAATTTTCTAGCTGGTTTATACAACGCAATGGAACAGTATGATTTATCCGAAATTATGTTGCGTCAGTCGCAAGTTCTCTACGAAAAAACATTCGGAAGAGACAGTCAACAAGTTGAATTCGCATTGATGGCATTGGCGCTCGTAGTTCGCTTGCAAGGCGATGAAGAGCGCGCTGAGGCACTCTACAAAGAGTCTATTCAAGTTGGTGTCCGCAAAAAAGTATCAGATACGACGAAAGCGTCTCAAGAACTGGCATCGTTGGCGCAGACATTTTACGGCTTGAATCAATATGCAGAAGCGGAAGCATTGTTTCGCTACGCGCTGATCATCGGGGAAGAAAACTTCTGGCCCGAACATCCTTTTGTTATTGAAGCATTCCAAAAGGTTGGAGAATGGCATTTAGCACAAGGCTCCCCAACTGGCGCTGTCGATTTCTTGGAGCAGGCTGCAGTACGATCAGAACGGTTGCATGGAGCGGACAGCCCTAAACTTGTTTACGTGTATGAAAAATATCTAGAAGCACTGGAGAAAAACAATAATCCAAAAGCTGAAGAGATAAGAGTGAAGCTAATCAACGTGCGTCCAGTCGCCAAGTAATCAGCGCTTCGGCAAGCTCATTTATTCCAACGCTTGTCGCACTTCACAAGGCTGCTTGCTTTCAAATGAAATGGTTCTTAATCTTGACCCGTGATTGACAGTAACCTCCAGAGCATAAGTATTGAGTGTACTAGTTCGGCGGATTTACTATGAAACCTACAAATTCCCACTCAAGGTGGGAGCGTCTCATTGCGACTGGAACGTGCCTGTTTTTGCCACTGGCCATGCTTCCAACGGATATTGAATTTAATACTGTTGCTTCCTGGTATGGACCAGGATTCGATGGAAAAAAGACAGCATCAGGCGAGGTGTACGACCAAAACAAAATGACTGCGGCTAACAAAGAATTACCATTTGGCACAAAATTAGCGGTCAAGAATTTGAGGAATGGGCGTTCTTGCGTCGTTGTAATCAATGATCGCGGTCCCTATGTGCGCGGTCGCGGTATAGACTTATCACGCGAAGCGGCCCGGCGCATCGGCATGGACGGAACGGCTCCTGTCTATTGCTGCAGTGTAACCCCAACCAAGCCAGCACTAATCAAACCTAACGGCAACAGTACCATCCAGTCCGTGGATATCGCTTCATTAGCACCAGGAGTGGAGCAAACGCTCGGCTCAGATGACTCACCAGTAAATGTCATGGCGCCATCAAGAGCGGTGGCGCACCATCGGGCAATCTTACGCACCACAAAACGCGCTCATACATTCCAATATGTTGCATATCTCGGGGCAAAACGAGTTCAATTTGATGGAACCCACTCTACGAGCAGGTTTGTTCGAAACTATCGAGCCTAACAGTTTTGCCAGCGCTCGACTATCCTGATTCTTGCTTCAATACTTTCCAACGCCGCTTGTGTTTGACTTGTATTATCGACAACGCTGTGGGAGAGAATAGCGCTTGCGAGTTTGCCACGTTTGCCACCGTGGCGGATACTGATTAGGAAAGTTCCGAGTGTTTTATCCGGTTTGAAGGAATGGTCTATTTGAAGTTCCACTAGCAATTCCAAAAATAGAAGTTGCTGGAGGGATATGGTGTCCGGATGGTTCAACACGAAGCTGATAGTCTGCCACACGAAATGTGCGTGCAGTGAGGACACACGAGCGACTTCGCGTAAGGCATGAACCAGGCGTCTTGGTGTCAGCACTTTGGTCGGAAGAAGTTGAGTTATAGCCTCACCAAAAGTAGTGGCATCAATCCGACATTCTCTTACTGCCGCGATTAAGGCATCAACCGCAAAGAGCCTTAAATCGTCGCTGGCGGATGACATTGCAAAACACAACGCATAACGGCCATTTCCGTTCAGCGACACATCAGGATCGAACAATAATTCCAAGTTTGCTTGAAAATAGTTGGTGGTGCTCTTGTTGCTTCCTAACAGCCTCTTGGCGTAAAGCGCCAGCAAAGACTCGCGATTGTGCAGCCAAATATAAGACTCACTTTTAGAGAAGCACGACCTAACGCTATCGTGCAGAAGAACAGTAGGGAATAGAAAGTATTTTTTGCGCTTTTCTTGGCGTTCAGTAATGTGCTCGAGGGAATTGCTTCTCATAGATTCGCGTCTTTCATATTCGGGAAAGGATGGATCATCAGTCATTACAGGCAGAAAGTCGGGAAGGTCCAAACTCAATGAGAAGTACCGATCACTATTGAAATAGGCAATCTCTTTGGCATCAAATTTGTACTTAGGTGACGTGGCGCCGTCGGGGCCACAGTTGGGCAGTATCTTTTTTAATTCGTCACTGGTGCCCCAGGGTTCTCTTGCGCGAAACGCCGCTACCCAATATGCAGGAGTGATAATTTCTTCTTGCTCTCCACCCAATGCGTAACGAACTGCTGTTCCGACTTCGCCTTTGATAGCACTGGCCGCGCGAAGAGCGCTTGATCGTCCCTCAGTGGTAATTCTCAGAAGTGCTTGAATGACATCAACTTCGTCAGGAATCAATTCCATTTGCGAGTAATCCATAATTCTCTCAACAAGGATTTCTGGATCGATCCAGCCACCATTGTATGTCGGCAGGGCCAACAACCCAGCTGACTGATTGGCTATGACTCGTCGCTGCACGGCGTGGCACCGCTGACTAAAAAAGGAACATGACTCGTAAAAGTATTTCTTTATGTCGACGTCAACACGATGGATCCAAGCAGCCATTAGTCGATGAAAAGACTCGCTGTCATGATATAAAGCGCTTTCGCAATTCCTCGACTTTGCTTTCTCCCACAAAACCTGCGCTTTTTCTTTCGAGTCGCTCGGAAAGACGCACATACGTGAGATGCCATCAAGTGCAGTCTCAAGTTCCATCGGACCACTCGTGCCGCTTGCAATTTTCAAAAGCGTGTAAATCAAGTTGTCCAAATCAGAGATCGGCTTCACTGCTGTGTGATTAGTCAGGCTCGGAAACTTCGATGAGTCAAATATTAGTGGAGCATCAAGTACAGCACCACTTTCGTATGACTGAACCGCCTCTTCGAGTCTGACAATTGAAAGGAGAGCAGGATTGAGTTTGAGCGCTCGCTCGTTTAATAGGGCGAGTCGTTTGGAAGAGGCTGCTTTGGTAGTATCGCTGGCAGTGACCACGAAATTCTCTTCATTTGTGATTACACCGGTGGTGACATTGGAAAATTCTTTGAAGACGGCAACTGCCCCTAACTTAGTACCGACTTTGGAATTGTCGTTAGGAGCGTCCAAAGCCACTTGGAACTTTGAGAGCAACTTAACTGCTGTCGTTTTCTCTAGCCCCGTCAGCATTTCCGTTCGCAGAACAAAGTCCTTTCGCAGAGTGGCATCTTCCAATGTCTTGCTACGATCCAACAGATCTAGTGCCTGGCGCTGAACATTCTTATTCGTGTGACCAAGAGCCGAAAGAATCGCCGGTCCACAAACATTCCTCATCTCTGGATAGTGCATGACTAATCGCTCTAGCAATGTCAGAGCTGTTTCGGCTGCCACCTTATCCTTGTTCAAAAAAGTTAGCGTAATAATGTGACAAATATCTGAGCAATTTAGAAATTTCGTATGCATTTTCAATAACGTGTCTAATGCATAAATTGCAACGTCCTTATGAATCACTCCGATCAGAGCTACATAGCTATTTGAATAATTCGTGAAGCTGTCTTGGGTCAATGCTTGATTCAGATTAACTGCGAAGAACGCGCTCGATACAGGTTGATATAGCGATTTCTTATACGCTTTCTCGCCTGCAATAAGAAGCGCGGCGAAAGAGTACTCAATGAGTTTTTCGCGATCAATTACGCTATCTGCTGCAAGTCGTACTAACAGATTTCTCCAAAGATCTGAACTTTGCCGTGCAATATTTTGTTCATTTGGGTGATAAAAAGGGGATTCGAATATTTCCAATTTGCCCACGTTGGGCCCGTCTATTGAGCTCAACGTCGACTCTGAATGGGTTCCACGGAATGCGCGCATCATCGACGCTACGTAAGCTTCGTGCGATACCAATTCTGGTTCAGACAACTTTCGCGTGACGTTGCTGTCATTTAACATGTCCCAAATTGCGCCCTGAAGTATTGGATCTTTCCGAATCAATTCTTCGATTACTTGTGGCGAAATTAGCAAACTATTGTGCAGCCCTAACCAATAATTAGACGTGCGTTCAATTTTTACTCCTGCTTGTTCAAGTCTGTAGAGTGTTACCCAATGAGTGTTCGGCGCCGCTCGTAAGACAAAGTTGCACCAAGTAGCCAGCCAGGTGGGTTTTCGCGTCAGCATTATTCGTGCCGCTTCTTCAGGGTCCGGGAGTGCGTGTTCGCCTAGTTTTTTCAACTCAGCCAATGTGCACGTCGAAAGGACTGCGACCTTCGCCTTTTGCAAAGATAATTCGGTGACCGATCCTGCGTTTCTGGATCGAAGTTCCCACACCCGAAGGTTCAATTCCGTCAATAGCTCTATAGCATGCGGCGCAAATAACTTTCTCTGATGCTCAGTCATCTTCTCGAAAAACTTCTCGCATTTATCTGAGTCGGCATTACGAATAATTTGGTCGATAACTGCTATATCCAATTCAATTTAATTCCATTGCGTCAACTGCCAAGTCTGCCGCCAATACATGACTGCATGGTCCTCTCTCTCCCTGGTGCTTGGTAAACCAGTCACAAGTGCACTTGCTACCATCCGCAGACACTTTAACAAAGTGTTGAACTGTTGTGCCTTTCACATAGGCTTCGTAGTCGTCGTCATTCAATTTCACTAGACGAACATCATGATGGTCAAATAATTGTCTTGCTTTTTTCATTCTTGGTTGCAGTTTTTCAATAAGAGCTAGATCAAAAGGCAACTCTCGATGAAAGAACTTACCTGATGCCAAATCATAACCTGCCAAACCGCGCGTACCGAGCACTTGAAGCGCTCCAAAGACCTTCTCTTTTTCGATGCCCAAAGCGGAACTTAATTCATCAGTATCCACGTCTCTCTGCCAAACGAGCGCGCTCCGTACTCGATCAATCGCGTCTGATGAAGCTTCACTGCTCAATCCTGATAAGGCTTGTCCCTCTCCAGAAAAACCTCGAGCAGCGTTCGGGCTCAACACAAAGAAAAAGCTTCCTTCCGCAAACTTCAGTTCGAATGCACTAACAGCGTTATCACCACCATAAATTCGCACTGAGTCTGCATAACGAAGTATAGGTTCAAGTATCTTCAGACGACTAATTGCACCCACCGCAACTGATCCTGGAGCGTCACGTTGGCTGAGGCGAACGGCCTTATCTGTTGGCACAAGATAAGTAATTGTGCCGGCTTGCAAAATGTTTTGCTGCGGCAATTTGCGTAATATTTTTGAAAACTCCCACTGAGGCAGCTCAATTACTTTCTTTAACATAGACTGATATACCTGAACTTCAACAAAACTCTTGAGCCAGCGAACCGGGAGCTTTACCTTGCGCTCGACTGATGTGTGACCAGCGCGTTCTAACTCGACGCTATCGGCGCCCACCCGCAAAGCTACCTCATCTGAGGTCATAACACTTCCAAGTGCAGCTCTTATTGCCGGATTGAAGTCAACATTGGTTGTGCCCTTCCCGATCCAATCACCAGCGAAAGCATTGTCATGCAAATCAAGGCGTCCGTAAACGCCACAGCACACAGAGAACACTTCAAATCGCAACTGATTTCCGTCACTAGTTACAACCGGATCTGCTGCCGCTTTCATTCGCTCACGCAACTCACCTGGCGAAAAGAATCGTGTGCGAGAAATTGTGGAAAGGGCTAACAAAAAATCTGCGGATTGTTTGGGGCTGCTAAATCGTCCTGTAAAAAAGAATGGATTCTTTTCCGCTCCACCGCTTGTCGCCAAGCTGAGTTTTCGTTGAGATGTAGAACTGGGCGACATCTCCGATGCGAAAGCGTAGTTATAGTCTAAGTCTATGGTTGCAGCCAATGGCTTCTACCTCGGATGCACCAGTTCACTTGGGCGCTTTAGATGCTGAGTGACCTGAGTATCTCATGTTCGAACTTCCTTATGTCTGCACAACAAGAGATAGCCCGCATAGTGTTGTTACTTCGTTGTCGGTCTTGAAATCGACGCTCCCAGGGCGTTAGTTAGATGCCGGCAGGATGCCGGCGCTCCCAGCGGTATTCACTGTGACCGTCAGCACTTGTGGCGGTGTGCAGTCCGCTGGATAGATGAGGCTGCACTGCAAATTCACTTGTTCTTTTGGTTTAAGTGGAATCTCGATGAGAGGTGCTGAACGCTGTCCTTGCTTTTGGACAAGGTGAATGAGTTTCTTGTGATGCTTGCCTCGACCGTCGATCCAATCGAATTTTACTGTTCCGCGAAAGAAAATTCTGTCGGGCGGAGTTTCAAAAAATTGCAAGCTGTCCGCCTTATTCCAGTCCTTAAGCGGAGTCTGGATGCATATTCCAGCGGTTGATTCTTGATCGGTGTCGTTATATAAGGGAAGAGTCAAGTCGTACAAAAGTCCGTAATTGCCATGGGCGAGATAAGCTGTGTCCGGATACCGCACCAGCATCGGTGCTGCTTGAACCTGCTTAGTTCCATGTGTGCCACCAGTGATAGTGCTGATAGGAAACGAGATGGATTCTCCCGGCTTTAATGACAGTCGCGATTTGTCGGGATCATTGGTCAAATATCCTTGCCAGCTTGACCCCGATGAGACTCCAGCTACGCGTCCATAGATCAAGACACCGGGTGCACCAGGCACGCTCGGAGTCTTGTCTCGCGGCTGCCCTAAAGGTAGATTCAACACTTCCTGCCATTCTGCGAGCTCTGGTTCTTGCTCACGTCCGAACGACTTCTCCTTGGCTGAAGCAGCAAGGCTAGCCAAATAGACTGGTCCATCTGTTTCAATTTTCAGAGCACCGGTGCGGCCATTTCGCAACGGCAGTTGGTATACAACTTTGCTCTCGCCTGGATCTAGTCCAATGCGTCGATGCCACCCATGCTGCTTCTTGTTGCGCAACTGATCCAACGACACTCGGTCACCAGGTCCTGCATGGTGTTTCCCGTGCTTGTTATCCAAGATCGGATCAAGGGTAATGAAGGGCGAGTCCGGCTTAGTCGAGTAGCTGACGGCGTTCAGCAATTCGACATGGACTTTTTTCTCAGATAGATTACCGATCAACAATCCAAGATATAAAGTTCGCGGACCGATTTTGCTGGCGTTAGTTATGTGATGAAAGAAAACATCAAAACGACCCTGCAGTGGGTAATTCAGATGCGCCTCTGGATGGGCTTTGCCATCTCCTGGAAAAGTAGAAAGCAGAACACCCGGTTGCAAGACAATCTCAGGACTGTTGCTATTAAACAGGGGAACTGAGTCGAGCGATCCAGGTAGCGGCAGCACAACTTGAGGAACAGTTACGCGAGGCGATGATGTTGGTGCTGGTTTGCTCGGCTGCGTTTTTTCGTTCGACATATCATTCTTCGGCACATCAGCGTAACTGCTGGCAGTAACTAGATAAAATAGGCAAGCGCACCACAGTGCACCTAAATTGTGGTTACGGGTGGACAAAATGTCCGCGCTCCATTTCCTACTCGTCACGTCGCGCTCATGCTCAGTTTGCGACCTTCGACAGCACAGCGGCGAGACGTTTCGCCATCTCTACGTCGATTTCATGACCGCCTAAAATGCTGATGAATTTGGCTTTGAATTTAAGCGGATTGATTCCACAAAGTGCCAGGTCGCCAACCAAATCCAACAGCTTGTGACGAACCGGCTCGTCCTCGAAACGCAGTGGTTGTGTGAAACCATCCTCAGTCAAGCTGATCACATCATCTTCAAGACCAAGCATTTGATGGTCTTTCAGCCATCCAAAAGTTCTAGCTGTGGTGATCTCGGTGACATTCCGGGAAGCATCCCAACTTTGCCAGCGTTTCCCGATCCGGGGATGATTCCAATCCATCATGTAGTGCACGGAAAATTTGTTGTCTGGAAGCGCGAGCAAGGATCTGTCACCCTTAGTAAGAATGATCGGCTCTCTTAATTCAATCGTTGATGCAGGAGTCTTGCGTTCGATGCCTGCTTTCTCAAACAGGTCGGTCCATATTTGAGCGCTTCCGTCTCCCAAAGGCATCTCTGGACCAGCCACAGTTACGTTAAGATCATCCAATCCCCACAAAGTTGCTGCAGCCAAGAAATGTTCAACGATGCATAATCTCGTTCCTTCTTTTCCGAGCACTACGTTTCGCAGAGTGTTAACCACGTTGGCTGCAGTCGCGCCAATTTCTACGTAACTGTTTGTTTTTGATGCCAATACATGAAACTTGATACCACTATTGATTGAACCAAGTTTTACGTCCACCTGAATTTCTTGTTTCGAAGTTAAGCCGCGCCCCCTAAAGCTGACAACAGTTTCTGCATTCTGTTTTCTTGCTGCTTCTTTGTTTTCAGGCATCGGAACCACGGGCATGTTCAACCTCCACTCGACGATCTCATTTGTTCAATTGTTTTTCTAGTTCTTCTACTTTTTTCTTCAATGCTCTAAATTCTTCGTTCAATTTAGGCAGCTTCTTGATGTGAGCTATTTCGTTGAACCACTGTTTCGCATTTACAGCCGGCATTCCGATTTGAACATCGCGATCGGCAATGTCTTTCATCACTGCAGCTTTGCCCTCGACAATGGCGTCTTTACCGATTTTCATGTGATCCTTAATCGCAGCCCCTCCCGCGATGATTACCCTGTCTTCGAGTGTTGTAGAGCCGCCGATAGCAACGTGGGCAACGATAATGTTTTCTCTACCGAGCTGACAGTTATGAGCAATTTGCACAAGATTGTCGATCTTAGTTCCAGCTCCAATGACAGTGGCACCGATAGTGGCACGGTCAACAGCTGAGTTAGACCCGATTTCTACGTCATCATGAATGATCACAGTGCCAATTTGAGGAATTTTCAAAAGTGGGTTTGGTTCATCAGAAAATTCTGTAATCCCATCCTTAAGCAGCTCCATGTTAGAGGGTCGTTCGGTGACGTAGCCGAATCCATCCCCACCAAGGCTTACGCCCTGCTGCAAGATCACACGATGACCTATTTCAACATAATCACCAACCATACAACCCTGATGAAGCAAGCAATCTTCGCCAATTTTCACAGCGCCACCGATCACCGTACCAGCAAGAATTGTCGTGCGCGCACCAATCTTGGTGCCCGGACCGATCGCCACTAACGGACCAACAGAAACGTTGTCGCCGAGCACGGCGGACGGGTCAATAACCGCAGATGGATGTATGCCGGTCGGGCGAAACCACTTGGAATTGAGTGCCGTCAAAATCCTCTGCACGGCCAGCATTGGGCGTTGCACGAAAATCAAAGGTAAAGGCAAACTCGAAACACTGCCGGTTGGAACAATCAGAGCCGACGCTTTGCAAACACTCAGTCGTTTCAGAAGTTTTTGATCCGCTACCAGGGCAATATCTCCTGTAGTGGCATGCATCGGTGATGGAGAAAAACTAGAAATCTTCAAATCTCCAGGTCCCTGAACCTCTCCGTCGATCATTTTGGCAATTTGCGCGAGACTCATTTCGCCAGGCAGCTTCATGGCATCTCCTTTAGCACGATGTGCAACTTGTATCTGAGCGTTTCAGAGCCGGCAGCGATAAAAATAGCTGCCGGCACGAATTTTTTCGACTTGTCCGCAAATGCAGACAAACTATTTGGTAGCAGGAGCTCCGCTCGAAGCCAAGCGTTTTACCACACCGTTAGTGAGGTCAACTCCACCTACTAGAACAGCTTGTTTCATGAAGACTGCATCGACTTTGCTGCTCGCGGCTTCTGCCTTGATTGCATCGTCAATTTCTTTCTCTAAATCTTTCTCTAGAGTTTGAGCAGTTGCCTGAATTCGCTTAACTTCGGTGTCGATCGAACCTTGAAGTCTTCGTTGAAGTCCTTCGAGTTCGGCTGGCGGCTTGTGTGCCGATTTAGCTTCTTCGTACTGTTTATTGCTGGTTTCAATAAGCTTGTGAACCTTTTCCTCATCCTTTTTCAGCTGATCTGCAGCTTGCTGGGCCTTCGGATAACTAGTTACAACCTTGTCTTTATCAACAATTCCAATCGACTGTTTCGGCGCTTGAGCCATCGCTTGGGTGGCAAAGCCGAGTGCAATTAAAGAGCTGGTAATTAACGAGAAGCTCTTATAAGAATAAAACATCCTGTTCTCCAAGTCGGTAGTGACTTTCACATCATAATATAATGCTTGCCAACCGGCTCAGTGTACACCATCGGTAAACAGTTGAAGTACTCAAGCTAAGAGACGGTAATTAAAACTTCTCTCCAAATCCCACTGAGAATCGGGGCATTCTATTGCCCATCAAAGTGCTGATGAGAGGCAAACCATAATCGAGTCTAACCATTCCGATCATTGGCACCTTAACGCGGATACCAACTCCAACAGACGCTCCCATATTAGAGGTGCTATAGAGCGAATTGGTGAGACCATTTCCGCCAACAGACCCTGCATCGAAAAATGCATCAAGCTTGACGTGTTGATCAATCATTCTTGCGACCGAACTATCCATCGAAGCGAGACCAGGAATTTTACGACGCACTTCGGCAGTCATCATCAACATTGAACTGCCTGTACCAAGATCGGAAAACGATCTGTAACCGCGCATGCCATTGAAACCGCCTAGGCGATACTGGGCAAAGCCTGGCAAGGCACCAAAGCCTGAGCCACCCTGAACATTCATCGCCAATGTTGTTTCTTTGGTCAAGGGAATGAATTTGCTGGCCGTTGCTCCTGCTTTCAAAAATGAGTTGCCTGTTAATCCTATCGAAGGTGAAGCAGTGATTTTGGCTACTGTTCCCCTAGTTGCATCAATTTTTTGATCGCGTGTGTCATAACCGATTGATGGATTGACACTGAGGTACGCGCCACCTTTCATTTGGTTGCTTCTTACAGTCGCCGCCAACTGCTGCGCGCCAGCTTGAGTGCTAGCCACCCCAGTGGCAAGCGCACGATCGGCCATACTTTGCATCAAGTTTGTGCTGGTGGTGTTGTAGAAGCTTGACAAATCCTTCATCAACACATCTTCGCCAGTGAATCCTAAATTTGCAGTGAAGTGGTTGCCGAGCGATTTAGAGAAATTGACTGTGGCACCAATGTTACGCTGCTGTGATTGATTGACGAGCATGCTGTTGAAGTTGCGCCCAAACCCTGTTACAGCCATCGACACGTCCGATCCATTCAGATTTGGTTCAATCCAGTTGGCTTCTACTTGATATGTTTTTTGGTTAGAGAGAAAGGTCGTTCCTGCATTGTTAATGGTGTTGCTCAGCTGTCCAAACATTCCAGAGCCAAGTTGGGAGTTGAACGAAAGAACCTGACCACGTCCGCGAAAGTTATTATCAGAAAAACTGAACGTTCCAAATGGACCAGCTACCGTGTCGACACCACCGCCCAAGCCGACTGAGCCGCTTCGTTTCTCATCCACTTCAACTTTGAGAACATATTTGTCGGGGTTTGTTGGAGACGGTGACAAGCTTCTGCGTATATCGGAGTAATATCCGTTGGCATAA
The DNA here is from genome assembly GCA_003153555.1 of Candidatus Melainabacteria bacterium. Classification (GTDB taxonomy): domain Bacteria; phylum Cyanobacteriota; class Vampirovibrionia; order Obscuribacterales; family Obscuribacteraceae; genus PALSA-1081. The sequence continues at coordinate 28,735 of PLZS01000049.1, forward strand.
AGCTTCCGCAAGTCAGCGATCATCTTATGTTCGTTATAGACCGCACCAGGCTTAGTCCTAATGTCGCGTCTGATGATCGAGTCTAGGGTCTTGTGATTGCCGGTTACTTGAATGCCTTCAATTACGCCTTCATTGATACTAAGTCCGATGCTGCCGTCAGGGTCGTCCTTAACGTCAGAGACGCGCGCCAGGATAAATCCTTTGTTGCGATAAGCTTGTTCAACTTTATCTATCGCACTGGAAAGCTGGGTCAGGTTTTGCGGCTTGCCAAGCTGATCGGAAAAAACTTTCGAAATTTCTTCACTGGATAGTGCTTGATTTCCTTCAAAAGAAAAATCGGTTACGGGTGCATTTTCTTGTACACGTATTTTCAGCAAGACACCACTGCCGGTGAGTTCGGGAGTGCCCTGCATTTTCTGGTCGTCGAAATAGCCAAGCCCGTTGATTGCTTTCAAATCTTGGACAACTTGGTCTCGATCAAATTTGTCGCCGCGCTTAGTCTTGATAACCTTGAGGATATCTTCTGTAGGAACAAGGCGATTACCTTCCACCTTGATATCGTCGACCATCAAATCAGACGAGATGCGGCTCGCACTTTCAACGGTACTTAACGCTGGCGCTGGTGCCAATACTGAAGGAGGAGCTTTAAATACCGGTGCAGTGGCAGGAGCCAATGAAGAAGGAACTTTAAACACTGGTGCAGCGGCCGGAGTTGCCGAATCTTCCGGCAGCAAATCTTCAGAATCCGCCGCTAATGCCGGAGAACAATGAATCAACAATGAGAGCGCGAGGGCTATATTTAGTGTTCGTCGCATGCAATAAGCTTCTAGCATAGGCTGACCAGGGGCAATTTTAGCACGGATGCAAAAGCTGCCAAGAAGAGTCTATTAGTTTGGTAGTGTCCGGTGGGCTTTTCAAAGGACTATTAAAAGGTTGCAAAGAAATACACGTGCGGTAATAAATTAGAAGACGACGCGCGCCGCCCCATGTGTCCGTTCATGAGAATGACTTTATATAGTTAAATTGGCTCGAATTATTTAAAACCAGTTAAGCGAATATCAGTCGCCGTCACGAACTCGCGGAGCATCGCTGAATGCGCACCAATTCACTTGGCTATGGTTTGAACCAGTGGACTGGTTGAGGATCTAGATTGATATTTACTTGCTTCACTTCCGTGTAAGCCTCTAACCCGAATGTGCCGAGCTCGCGGCCCCAGCCACTCTGCTTATAACCACCCCACGGGCACTCGTTGTAAGTGCTGTGATAACCGTTTACCCATGTGATACCAGCTCTGATGGCTTTCACAACACGGTGAGCGCGAGTTACATCAGAAGTGAACACCGCGCCGGCTAAACCAAATGCGGTGCTATTAGCTAGTTCGATCGCTTCTTCCTCGCTAGCGAACTTCTGAATCACAACAACTGGCCCAAAGATTTCTTCTTGCACAATGCGCATATCATTTTTGCAATTAACAAATATCGTCGGATTGATGTAATAACCATTTTGATATTTTTCGCCCGTGGGTTGGTCTCCACCAACTTCTAGCTTAGCGCCTTCTTTCTTGCCGATTTCAATGTATTCAAGAACGCGCTTCATTTGTTGCTCACTAACTAACGGACCCATCTCCGTTTCAGAATCGAGTCCTGGTCCAACTTTGATCTTCTTGGCGCGCTCCGCCATCTTTTTCACGAAAGCAGGATAGATACTTTCGTCAACAAGCATTCTTGAACCTGCTGAACATACTTGACCGGCGTTGGTGTAAATCGCGAATAGCGCATAGTCAACTGCAGTATCAAGATCAACATCAGCGAACACCACCATTGGTGACTTGCCACCTAATTCGAGCGTCACCTTTTTCAAATTTGTGAGCGCTGCTTGCGCGATAATCTTGCCCGTCTTGATACTACCGGTAAAGGCAATCTTGTCCACCAACAAGCTCTCTGCCAGTGGTTGTCCAACAGTAGGTCCATCACCTAAGACTATATTGACGACGCCATTCGGCAATTCCAATTCCTGCAGAATTTCAGCCAATTTGATTGCCGTCAGCGGTGTGTATTCACTTGGTTTAAGAACACAAGTATTGCCTGCGGCAAGCGCAGGAGCCAGCTTCCAAGCCGCCATTAACAGAGGATAGTTCCATGGAATAATTTGGCCGCACACACCGATCGGTTCGCGCACCACAGTCGTCACTGAGGCTGCAGGCACGTCGATACTTTGACCAGTAGGTTTAGTCGCCAATCCTGCGTAATATCTGAAACATGCCGCTGCATCAGCCATGTCGAACTGCGTTTCACGCAGAGGTTTTCCACCATTGAGAGTTTCAAGCTCAGCAAGTTCATCGGCATTTTCTTCGATTTTTGCTGCGAGTTTGTAGAGGAATGCAGATCGCTCTTGAGCGGTCAACTTTGGCCATGGACCGTGATCAAAGGCTTTGCGAGCTGCTTTTATCGCCAACTCAACTTGTGCTTTGTTAGCTTCAGCTACTTTGCAGAGCTCTTTTCCAGTTGCAGGATTGATCAAAGTACGTTGAGACGCCCCTTCGACAAATTTTCCGTCAATCCATAGTTGCCACTTTCGGTCTACCTTGACTTTGGGAGCCGTTAGCGTCTGAGCCATGATGTAAAACCTCTCTATTGAAGAAATCGTGCTGGAAAAATCGAATCGATTCGAACCGCATGGATCCTAGTCAACAGCCGTACAGTTACTGCACAGCGTTAGTAGGATCGTCATCTTCGGATAACAATGGAAGCAACGGGTGAATAATTACCCGCACGATTTAATATGCTGTCCGAAAGTCGTCAGATCATAGCATGTACAATAGACCCTGACTCAGTTTGAGAGGATATTTTAGTGTCAGCAAAAATTTTGTGCGCCGTGCTGCTCGCCCCAGCTTTCATTTTTCAGATCTGTCTGGCACCGGTATGGAGCGCTCCTGTGACAAAGCCAAATGCCATTGACAAGGGTGCGAAAAAAGCAGGATTGCCGATCGTCTATGACTTCTACACAAGTTATTGCGCACCATGCAAAGTGATTAAACCAATTTTTGAAGCAGTGGAGAACGAATATCGAGGCAAAGTCGATATGGAAAGAATAGACGCTGAAGACCCGAAAAATAAGGCGCTAGTTGATAAATACGACGCCACCAGTTACCCGCTGATCGTATTTGTGGATGCACACGGCAAGAGGACGGGTGACTTTAACCGCAAAGTAACCAAGAAAGAATTAGTCGAGCGAGTGGAAAAATTGATCGCGAAATAGCTTATTCTGACTGCTTACACCGCTTGGACAATATATGCCTTTAACCTACACCGGCTGTTTTATCACTCTTGAAGGTCCAGAGGGAGCAGGAAAAACAACCCAACTCAAGCAGCTTTCCAAACAGCTGGATATTCTGGGCATCAATCACATTGTGACGCGCGACCCCGGCGGAACCCCCTTGGGACGACAGATCCGGCGCATACTTCTGAATCCGGAGAATCCCGTCAATCCGATGACTGAACTGCTGCTGTATCAGGCTGACAGAGCCCAACACGTGTCCGAAATTATCATGCCAGCGTTGAAAGAAGGGCAGCTAGTGTTGTGCGATCGTTATACGGATTCGACTATGGCCTACCAGGGATATGCTCGAGGAATTGACTTCAAATTGATCGAAGAACTAAATCAAATCGCAACCGGTGGTCTAAAACCAGAGATGACGATTTTGTTCGATCTAGAAAGCAGCGAAGGTCTGGCCCGCTTGCATCCGGGCGGTCACGATCGACTGGAACGAGAGGCTCTTGAGTTTCATTTAAAAGTGCGGGAAGGTTATCACCAACTCGTCAAAAAAGAACCCGAGCGCTGGAAAGTCATCGATGCAAGTAAACCAATGACTATTGTGCAAACCGAACTTAGAAAATTGATGATAGATAAACTTGCTGGAAAGTTTGATATAGAGGGACTGTTGGATTAGATCGGTAAGTGGAATCGTTGGCAGCCAGGCGATACGATTCCGCGCTGAGCAAAATCAAGCCGAAGTAATACCCAGTGTGGTTAAGTGCGGCAAAGATTGCCGCGCTCCATTTCAATCGATACATTTCGGAAATGGAAAGCGCGGCTGTCCACAGCCGCCCATGATCACGAATCGAGGCGGGTCTGGAGGCCCGCGCTCCATTTTTGGTCATACACCAAATGCGGTGCCTACGGTTTTACTCGTCGGGCGATTTCGCCACCTAGTGTGTCAACATCATTCCTAATGCTGTTTTCCTGGTCTTGATCAAGAGATCCGCTTGCTTGTGTGCGCAAATCTCGCTCCTTGCTGAGCAAATCCAAAGCTCGTTGCTTCAAATGTGTAAAATCGCCTTCAGACAACTTTCCAGCCGCTTTCTGATCATCGAGATATTTCAAAAGATCCGAAAAAATCGTCGAGAGTGGCGGCTGTGCTGGCTGTGTCGCCCCATTGTTGATTACGACGATAGGCGCTGTGTAACTCTGACCGTAGCCTGCAGACCAAGGGTAGTAGTAGCCGGAGGGTGCTTTCCAAAAATTGAAGTTACGACCGTTAGCAGACATGCCGAAGAATCCACCGCCAATCGGTGTAGGCATTCCGAAGGAATTTATGGGCACGCCGTTATACATGTAAGGATTGCCGTAGGGGTTAACCCAAGGATTCGCATAACCACCGGCAGGGTTATATAACGGATTCGAGCCATAGGGGCTTCCGGCATATGGGTTTCCATAGGGACGGCTGTATGGATTGCTATAAGGATTGCCGAACGGTGTGTTATATGGACTGCCGACATATGGGCTACCAACGTAAGGATTTCCGTTGTATCCAGTCGAGCGAGTTACCTGAGCCAAAGCAGGCGTCAGTGCGAAACCGCATGTTAGCAGAGTCAAAATTATCCGTTTCATAAGTAAACCCATTGGTCTCAGCTGCAAAAGAGTTCTATAGCCATTAAGACCAGTATAACTTGAAAATTAGGAGACTTCTCGGGGCGTTGGTGAAGCCGCCGTGAGAGTGGAGCGTCGCTCACTGCAAGCACGCTAAAACCACTGATAATTCATTTCTTCAGCAGAGAGATGAACACAGATCAGGCTCCAAAAAACAATGAAACCCAACGAATTGATACTGAAGACGCCGGTCGACGGCAAGTGCCCAGCAATAATCAGTGAGATCAATCCTGGTACCATCAAAATCCCACAAAAGATCGAAAGCCGCTTGCCTACAGAGATGAAGGGCTTGCCGATTTTAGGTTTGCGTTTCAACAAAATAAATCCAATCACCGCAAACAGAACTGCTATCGCCAAGCCGTGCAGTGCTGCGTCGAAAAAGACGTTACAAACAACTGCCTTGAAAGCCTGACCAATCATTGCCAGGGTCTGGTGTAAATTGAAGCCTTCGCTTATTGCGTCCATCGTCCGCTCTCTTTCTGAACAGGGCAAATAATATCGCAAAACAGCTTGCCGTTCGCCATATTGAAGTTTTTGTCACTTACTGCAACTTGATTGATTCGGTATTTTTCTCGCTCAAAGCCCTGCCAATATTGATGTATGCTTGAGCCAGATTGGGATTCAAGTCGATCGCCTTTCGCCACTGTTCAATTGCCTCATCTCGGCAATCCATCTTCATCATCGCCAAACCCAAGTTGTTGTAAGCGAAGGCGTCATTGGGTGAAAGTTTCAAACATTGGCTGAACTGATCACGTGCGTCTTTATAACGTCCAGATTGGTAGAGCGCGGTGCCGAGGTTGTATCTAGCTTCAGGATAGTTTGGCTTTCTTACAAGTGCTTCGTTCCATGTGGTCATCGCATCATCAACATGATTTAAATGATAGAGAGCAATGCCTAAGTTGTTTCTCGCTTGAGGAAAAGTGGGATCGAGTTGCAGAGCTCGTTTTAACGCAAATTCAGCTTCCGGAAAGTGTTCGGTTTTTAATAACAGAACACCGAGCTGATTGATGGCTTCAACATTTTTCGGATCGCGGTTGACGATTTCGTCCACCATTTTCTTAGCTTTGACTAAATTGCCTGTTTGTTTATAAGCCCGAACCATATCCAGTTGCAGCTCATCGGAGTGATCTCCGGCACGTTCTGCAGCCTCGTATTCCATTAGCGCGTCATCACTGCGACCGATGGCAGCAAGCGCATCTCCGAAGTCTCGATAATAAATCGGATTGTCTGCCTTATACTTCAAGGCTTCTTCGTACTCAGTTACGGCACTATTATTGTTGCCTTGCACACTCAATAGATGCGCAAGATTGTAATGCGCTTCTGGATAGTCGGGCTTTAGTCTCAATGCCGCATAGAAGCTTTTCATCGCCTCTGACAAATCGCCTTTGGCCATGTAAGCGGTGGCAAGATTGTTGTGAAGTTCTGGTTTGAGTGGTTGCGTTTCGAGCGCGGTTTTGAAATTGGTGATCGCTTGGTCCAGCTGTCCCTGCCGCTTCAAACAAACCGCTAAATTGTTTCGCGCCACCACATTGTCAGGCTGTCTTGTCAACACTTCTCTAAACTGCTTCACAGCTTCGTTAAGAAAACCATTCTGAACAGATGCTAGTCCATCGCTGGCTAGCTGATCCAATGGCACCGATGCGTATGACTGCAGGTGAATTTCACTATTGGTGGATGCATTGTCGGCATCAAATCCTCCTTCCAGTGGAGTCAATGTATGCACGACAGCCACGGTACTCGGTTCACTATCCGTACGCATACTGTCCTGAGCCATGCAGATGCTGACCGAACTGCAAAAAGCACAGGCAGTAAGAAGAAGAATTTCCTTAACCGCGGATCTCATCAGTGCACACAAACCCAGTGGCAAAATTTGCTGCCAACGTGAAGCCATTCAAGTATTCCAGCCACACGCTTTCTTGTAAACTCTGTTATGCAACTGGTCTATAGGAAAAATCATGCGAAATTTGTCATTAGTGCTTCTCTTGCTCGCCTTGTCATCAGCATCTTCCGCCCCTGCTCTGGCTGACAAACCATCATCGACTGAACCATTTTCTAATATGGATCGTGCCCAAACGCTTGTCTTGAACCTTAATCGCGTTGCCGGATCAACCGGATTCTATCTCCTTCAGGACATCAGAAACATCAAGGAGATGGACCATGACCTGACCAAAGCGCTCAGACAAGCTCAAGAAGTAGACAAAACCTTCGGCAGATTGCGAGGCAAACCTGACCAACGAAAGCTGGAGGCAGTGACGATCAAAATCGAGAAGGCATTGAATAGCAGAGCCATGTTTGAAGAAGATCTGAAGGACGCTTACAGCACTTTGAAATCCTCTATTCAGGAAACGCTCGTCAACGATGCGCCACAAAAGTAATCCCGCTTGAACCACCAATAGACAATTTTAGATTGTTCCAGATTGCAGTGAATGCAATCAGCAGCCGCTGGTTTTACGTTTTTACGATCGAAGCCCGTCACGATCGCGTAACGGAAAGCATCTATTGTCAACTTATCCAGTTTGGACTTACCAATAAATAACGACTAGTGGCATCGCTCCAGCAGCCTGGGACTATCCACTGTTTGCAGTCTGTCGAAAACTCTAGAGTAAGGTCTCAAGTTGCGCAAACAATGCTTTGCTGCCTGCAACAACACGGTTGCCATTGAGCAGAGCGTCGCCAACCAGAAAGTCGTTTACTTGCCCTCCAGCCGCTTCTATTATCGCCATGGCGCCCAGACAATCCCAAGAGTGCATATGGGGTTCTACGTGACCAAGAAGACGTCCACACGCGACATAAACTAGCGACAGAGCTCCAGAGCCGTTGCGGAAGAACATTCCTTTTTGATCAAGAAGTTTTGACAGTGAGGAGAAGAGAAACTCGTGCGGAGACCTGGGCGAAAACCCGATGCTTACAAGACCAGCAGAAAAATCCTGTCCGGGATTGGGAGCGATGGGTTCACCATTTACGGTGGCAGGGAAATCTCTTCCACCGACAAACAGTTCATCAAGCGGTGGATTGTAGACTAAGCCAAATTCGAGTTTACCATCCATTACAAAAGCAATTGATATGCACCAGTTCGGAAGCCCCGTGAGAAAAGGTTGGGTGCCGTCGATCGGGTCGACAACCCACACCCCACGCGCGAAATCCAGCGCGCTTGGACCAGTCTCTTCACCGAAGAATGCATCGTCTGGAAAATGTTTGGCAAAACTATCGCGGATGAGAATTTCAGTATTTAAATCCGCCTCGCTAACAAGGTCGTGC
>PLZS01000031.1 GCA_003153555.1 Candidatus Melainabacteria bacterium
TCTAATATGCGCGTTCGAATGCCGGAGTTTGCCTGCCTCTTTCGGCGAAACTCCTACTCCACTAATAGACCGTTTTTTATGGGGAACGATCTTTCATGATTCGATACTAAATTCCAGTTGTTGCCAAAGAGTGTCCAATCGAATTCGATCTAATTCGCTAAGCAACCCACGGGCGATGCACCATGCACGGTGATGTGCTGAGAGGATTACAGGTCAAGGTCCAGCGAGCTAAATCCCCTGCCCCAGGCTTGGAATCCTCTCATAAAGGCAACAGATGAGATCAATGCCCTTGAAAGACCCGGATGTATTGCCGCTCTTGCGTTAGAGGCTGGAGATAATTGCGATAACCTAATTATTGGCAAGTAAAAACGAAAACAATAGTACAAACATGTTGGCAGAAGCCGCGCACCAAATTTCATAAGGAGAACTCCAAATGATGGGAATCTTCCACGATCTGGAGAACTATGGTCACGAACAGGTCGTTTTCTTCCATGATAAAGAATCTGGATTGAAAGCAATAATCGGAATACACAGCACTGTTTTAGGACCTGCGCTGGGCGGTTGCCGGATGTGGAATTACGCGGATGAAGCTGCTGCAGTGCGCGATGTGCTTCGCCTCTCCCGGGGGATGACTTACAAAGCTGCAGTTGCCGGTCTTAATCTTGGCGGCGGCAAAGCGGTAATCATCGGCGATGCCAGAACACAAAAAACTGACGAAATGATGGCTGCTTTCGCTAGAGCTGTTGAGTCAGTTGGGGGACGGTACATCACTGCAGAAGATGTCGGCATGAGTGTTAAGGACATAGATCTAGTCCGTCAATACACGAGCCATGCAGTCGGCGGAAGCAACGAAGGCGGCAGCGGCGATCCTTCAGTAATGACTGCCTTCGGAGTTTTCCAGGGTATGAAAGCGGCTCTCAAGCATGCTGGACTTGGAGAGCGTTTAGAAGGTGTTAAGGTTGCTGTGCAAGGCGTGGGCAACGTTGGTTATCACCTCTGCAGCTATCTCTCAGCAGCTGGCGCGAAGTTGATCATCACCGACATTTATCCAAAGTCTGTTGAACGCATCGTGCAAGAGTTCGGCGCCGAAGTTGTAGCGCCAGATGAAATCTACGCAGTCGATTGCGATGTCTTCGCTCCATGCGCTCTTGGTGCCATTCTCAACAATCGCACTATCCCTCAATTGAAGTGCAAAGTTGTGGCTGGTTCGGCAAACAATCAGTTGGAAACAGATGCTAATGGTTTCGCTCTTCAAGCAAAAGGAATCACTTATGCACCCGACTATGCAATCAATGCTGGTGGCTTGATCAACGTTGCCGCAGAGCTAGATGGTTACAATGCCGAACTCGTACATCTGAAGGTCAGCAGGATCTATCAAACGATTGAGGACATTTTGCAACGTTCGACGAAAGAAGGCATCTTGCCGCATCAAGCTGCAGATGCTTTGGCCGAGCAACGTTTAGACGAGGTGCGGAACTCAACCAACGCCCCCAAGTCTTTTCAAAACCCAAGCCGACAAAACGCCGATCGAACAAAAAAACTCGTGATCGCTAGATAGTCAGTTGACACAGTCCTCGGATTAATCGATTGACGTTCAATACTGTCTACTCCGACTTGGAATGCCCTTTCTGTAAAGCGAAAGTGGCATCCGGCGTTGGCTTCCAGTTAGGCGCAATTGAAAATTGGAATTACAAAGTCGGTGACAAACTTAAGTGGGACGGCAGCAGTTGCCGTCCCGCGGTGCGTCCAGCGGATGGAAACATCCAGAGTGTTGGTTACTTCAACTGCGACAACATTCGCTGTTCAACCTGGCAAGACTGTTATCCGGAAGTTCAACAAGCTCTTGTGACGGTGAAAAACAACATCATTACAGATGTTAGTGTCTTTCATGAACGAAAAGAAGGGCAAAACTTTGACATCATAGAACCGAAGGGTCTATCCTAATCGCTGCCTTTTGGAGCGATTACCATGCCTATTCAACCACGTGAGTTCCTGATGATTCCCGGTCCAACGCCCGTTCCGGACGCCGTTTTGGAAGCAGCTGCCCGACACCCGATTGGCCATCGGACTCCGGAATTTTCTAAAGTTGTTCAAGATGTCATTCAAGATTTGAAGTGGCTGGGTCAAACAGAAAACGATGTTTTTGTTCTGACCGCGTCTGGCACAGGTGGAATGGAAGCCGCGATCGCCAACACTATCAGCCCAGGCGATCGTGTTCTCAGTCTAGTCTGCGGTGTCTTTGGAGAACGTTGGGCTAAGCTAGCAGAAGCATTTGGCGCTAAGGTTGAACGGATCACCGTCGAGCCTGGCACCGCGATCAGCGCCCAAGCCGTTGAAGAAAAACTTGCTGCGGCGGAGCCTAAATTCAAGGCTGTTACAATCACCCATAATGAAACTTCAACAGGCGTACTCAATGATCTTCAGGCAATTGTAGCCGTGGTGAAGAAGCATGGCGCTCTTTCCATTGTTGATGCTGTCACCAGTTTTGGTGCTGTACCTTTGCCAATTGACGCCTGGGATGTGGATGTTGTTGTAACGGGCAGCCAGAAAGCCTTGATGCTGCCTCCAGGATTGGGCATAATTTTCTTCGGCAAAAGAGCCTGGGAAGCCAAGGCTACTTGCAAGACGCATAGCTTCTATTTCGATCTCAACAAATACAAAAAATCGCTGCAAGCGAACACAACCCCGTACACTCCTAACGTTTCACTGTTTTGTGGGCTTCAGGCCTCGCTGAAGATGATGCGAGAAGAGGGCACGGATGCAATCTTTGCCAGGCACGTACGCTTGAAAGAGTCACTTAGAGCCGGGTTGCAAGCAATGGGCTTAGAATTGTTTGTGGATGAGAAAGCGGGCTCACCGACTATTACGGCGATAAAGCCACCTGCTGAACTTACTGTTGACGCGATTCGCAAGAAGTTGAAAGAACGCTATCGGATCCTTGTTGCCGATGGTCAAGAAGAACTTAAAGGAAAGATTTTCCGCATTGGTCACATGGGCTATGCCTTTGAGCGCGATGTTCTGATGACCCTTGCCTCGCTCGAAGCATCACTGATTGAACTTGGCCATAAAGTAGAGACTGGTAAGGCGATTAGGTCAGCTTCTGAGTTGCTTGCTACGCGCAAGTAAGCAGGCTTGCGGACAATGATTCGTGGGACAATCCCCACGTTACACGCGCTCTTCTATTGCAGTTTTAATAAGAGGAACTTAAACTATTTGAAATAAACAGGCACTGGCTGCTGTTTAGTGGTATCAAAGAGGTCTACTTCGGTGTGTACGTGGGAGTCAGAGGCCAAATGAAAAGGTCATTAACCCCGAGATCACTAGCGCTTATTGCAATGAGCCTCACTGTTTCGTTGGCGGGTTGGTTGCAACCGGCTCAGGCCCAATATTTCAATAACATGCCTTATTACTTGGGCAGTTCTTTGCTCTATCCGCTTAGTCGGATGTTTTTCAGTGGTGGAGTCAGCCCGTACAACCTCGTCAATCCGTATTATTTGACGAACAGAATGGTCAACGGAACTATCAACTCAAGTGGAATGTTTCGGGCACCTGGCTACGGTCCCATGCCCATGGGCGTCTCTGGATATACCGATGAAGAGCCGCTCAATTCGCCAAGACAGCGTAATCGTCCATTCCGTTATGGTCAGTACGGTGTTGATCAAACATCCTACGCTGGTGGTTACATCCAGCCAAATCCAGATGCGGTCGTTCCTCAAGGTGTAGGCCAACCAGGCGCTCCTGGCATGCCGGCTATGGTTCCACCTCAGCAAGCCGCGCAGATGCCACTGGTCGCTCCCCAGCGCAGCAAGCATAACAGCAAGCATGCTCAACAATTAGCCCAGTCGGCGCCACCGATGGCGATACCGCCGCTGGTCATGCCGCAGATCCCCTCACCCTCACCGGCGCCGCTTGCCCAGGGCTTCGTCACTATGGTGAACACTAAATACGATGGTGACATTTCCAAGGCTTTGTTCAATGCTGACAGTAGAGCTTGGGCTCATACAGTTGGATTGATTGAGAACAGCGATATTTTTGGCGCTGACCTCAGCCAAGAACGAGTCAGTGTAATCGGCAAGATCTTCAAGGATCCAGGCTTGGATGCATGCAGCAAACTGGACGCCGCTAAAATACTTTTGCGTAACTCCGCGGCAACTACGGCAGTTGCGGGATCTAGCAACTAGTCGTTATGTAGTGTGACGAACTTGATGTTGTCATGCGTGTTTCGGCGTGTTGGTTCGGTATATTAGCCTTCTTCGAACTCACAAAGGAGTGCTCATGAATACCCAGTCTTTTTCGCAGGAACTAAACGCACGGATCGCTAAATACGATTTGCTATGCCATCCGTTCTACAAATCTTGGAGCATGGGCACCCTCAAGCGCGATGAAATTAAAGAGTATGCCTGCGACTATTACCATCACGTAGCTGAATTTCCAAATTATCTGGACACATTACAGAAGCGCTTGCCTGAAGGTGACCTGCGCAATATCGTTTTGGAAAATAAAGCTGACGAAGAAGGTATCCAATCACGAGACGGTCGTTCACACGCAGAAATTTGGCTGGATTTTGTCGAAGGCATGGGCGCATCATCCGAAGATATTGTCGACCACGAGCCGATCACTGAAATCGATCAACTAATTGCTGGGTTCAAAGATGTAGTTAAAAATGGATCAACGGCCGAAGCGCTTGCCGCCCTTTATGCCTACGAATCGCAGATCCCTCGAGTCGCCACCGAGAAAGAGCGCGGACTGAAAGAACAGTATGGTGCAGACGATCGCACTAGCTACTATTTCACACTGCACAAAACGTTTGATGTGTTGCACTCCAACATCTGGCTGGAGCAGCTGGCAAAAGAAGTCGGGACAGATCAAGTGGTGCAAGAAGCGGCTCTGGAAGCGGCTGAGAGAGCGGCAAAGTCGCTTTGGAATGCCTTGGATGGTGTCGAACGCGAGCGTTTGTCTCTCGCCAACTGTGGTGGCACCGTTAACCACTAGCTGGTAGGGGTGAGATGTTAGGCTTGAAGCCCGTTGATAGTGACGTTTCTAAACGACAGGATCGCGGCGTTTTGCAGGCGCGTGGACTTTCCCATCAGTGGGGCAGGCGCACACTGATCATGGGCATTGTTAATGTCACCCCGGACTCCTTCTCTGGTGACGGGGTGCTTAGCTGTGCTGATGCTGTGGATAGAGCTGTTCTGCAAGTTGATGCAGGCGCCGATATTTTAGATATCGGCGGTGAATCTACTCGTCCGGGGCATCAACCGATAACGGCAGAGGAGGAACTGGGGCGTGTGGGACCGGTTTTATCCGCGATCCGCGAGCGGATGCCTAATGCCTTAATTTCTCTCGACACGACAAAGTCCGCCGTGCTTAGCGCGTCGACCGAGGTAGACATGCTCAATTCGATCTGGGGCATCAGTGACGAACTTTTGGCCCTGGCAGTGGAACGTTCACTACCCGTAGTGATAATGCACAATAAAGAACGGGCCGAATACGACACAAGCGTTGTGGACGAGGTCTTGCGTTACTTGGATGAGCAGTCAAGAAAGGCTGTTAGAGCTGGCCTCAAGCACGAAAATGTGATCCTCGATCCAGGCATCGGTTTTGGAAAAACTGCAGAACACAACCTGCAAGTGCTCAATCAACTGCATCGCTTGGTTGCGTTAGGATTCCCTACGCTATTAGGGGCTTCGCGTAAGTCTTTTATCGGCAAGCTCATAGGCAAAACCGTGGATGAAAGACTTTGGGGGTCACTGGCAGCGGTGGCACTGGCAGTGGCAGCGGGAATTGATGTGGTTAGAGTTCACGATGTTGCGCAGACCAAAGATGTTCTTGTCGTCAGCGATGCAATTGTTCGCCAAACACGACCGGCCGGCTGGGTGAGCTGATGCACGACGCTCCCGGTGGACTCGGTTTCCCCTTCGACATCATCAAAATACAAAAAATCCAAGTCAGCGGCAAGCACGGTGTGACAGAGGCGGAAAGAGAAAAAGCTCTGCCGCTTGAAATTTCTGTGGAAATTGTTGCGGATCTATCCAAACCGTCAGAGAGTGATGCGATTGATGACACGATAAATTATTCTCGGCTACATAGAGAAATTCTGAAGGTTGTTGAAACCAAATCCCGTCATTTGCTTGAAAGATTGGCACTAGATATTATCGAAGCGATGTTCGGAGACAAGAGGATTCACCAAGCGACTGTCACGATTTCAAAGCCGGAGCGCTTATCCGGCGCCACACCTAGCGTCACAATTGTTCGTTGGAATACACCTTAATGGTTATTGCGAATATCGCGCTTGGTTCGAACTTGGACACTCCGGCTAAGAATCTCGAACGGGCGGTACTTGAACTGTCTGCGCTTGGACAAGTGATCGCGAAGTCTCGGCTTTATCATACGAAACCCTGGGGCGTGGTTGATCAGCCGGACTTCTGCAACGCCGTTTTACAGCTTGAGACGACATTAGCACCACAAGAATTGTTTGTTCAATTGAAAGAGATCGAGCAGCGAATGGGCCGCAAAACTGCCGTGCGCTGGGGTCCGAGGCTCATTGATCTTGATATCTTGACCTACGGCGATCTGGTAGTCGATGAGCCAAACCTGACGATCCCGCATTTACACATGAATGAGAGAGCCTTTGTGCTTGTTCCACTTTGCGATGTTGATCCGAGTTTTGAGGCTGCCCTTAAGGCACTACCGGCGGCGTCAATTCAGGAAGTCGAGTTATCCGACCTGTCTTGGTAGTCCCTATAGGAGCGCGGTCGCATCACAAAGACTAAAAGGTCAGTCCAAAAGCCCAGCGACAGAACTGCCATGTCTTGCTCTTGTTCAGCTTCTCCAGCAACGCATGCGTTTCTTCCAACTCGGATTCGTATGCAGAGAGCGTCTCAATCAGTATTACGTTTTCACGCTCGGTCAAAATAGCTCGCGCCGCTCGGGCTCTAAATTCGGGCAGAACTTTGAGCTGTTCTTGTAGGCTGTCTACCTGCGACTCGAGATAACCGATGCGGTACATCGCACCTTCCAGCCGCACCGCTGCGAAGTCCAGACTCTCCAGGACTGAGTCAACACTTTTCGCTGTCGTTTCGGACCGATTGAGAGAGGAGAGTCCTGATGGTTGGACGGTCTTGGCTAATCCTGTGGGTTCGACTAGTGTTGTTGTTGTCTTCACATCTGGTGTCATATCGATCAACTGCGTATTATCGAATAGGTTATCGATTGCCGCATTTGTTGGTTGGGTTTGAACGATGTCCATAAGTTGATCCTTCCATTCTCGGTGACGTCCCGGGTGCAAAGAAGATTATGAGCCTCTCAGTCTCTACTGTCTAGTGCCGGATTTCACTGGCACTAAATGCGGTGTGGTACCATCTTGGCAATGTGGTACTACCAGTACTGGCACCTGCTAGTGGTCTTCTGCGAAGGTGCTCGAAATCTTTTTCCTCCGCATTTGTTCTGCGTCTGTTAAATCATCCACCTGCAGATCAAATTGAGGTTTGCCGATGCCTGTAGAAATGGCGGAGGCCGCCTCTGCAATAGCTTTGCCCAGCTCTTGATCCCGATTTGTCTCGAAGTTATCGAGACTGTCATTACGTACTGTTTGTGACATATACAACTAGCCTTCGTGGAAAAGTTGCGCCGGCTGAATAGCGGCACCAATTGAATTAGTAAAAACGATGCCAAAGTTTCGGCGAAGCTTCGCGCCGTACTGAAGCGGTAGCACCACTTGAAACGGTAAGAAAAATGCCGGAGTCCCGGCGAAGGCGTCAAGCCGACTTCAAGGTGCGTGCATCAATGCACGAATGCCGTCCGGCGAAGCTTCTCGCCGGCTACTAGAAATGTGATTTCAGCCGTTGTTGGTAAGGGCGCGGAGGAACGTTGTTGCCAATTCTTCCGCTCTACCATCGTGACCGATCAAGCTGAACCGGTGTGCTACTGCTGCCTATAAATTACCCTAGGAAAACATGCATTTCGTGGTAATTCTTGGGTTTATACAAGCTTCGCTAGAGGTCTATTTCCCAAAAGCATAAAATCATTAGCTCTTTCACTTTATTTATTGCTATAGGGACTACCTTAACGCTAGGGTTAATCATTCCTTTACTTTCTTCTAGACCTCTTTAAAACACAACCCCCTAATCCACCCAGCGACCAATTAAACCTTTAGCTGACCGCCTTCTCGGCTGTTTCGTTAGCTAGTACCATGGTCTGTGCTCGGTTCGGATTGGGACATTAAGGTTGCTACGTCATCTGTTGCCCATGGCGATGCTGCTCGTCGTGCCAATGAGCCAGGCGGCATTGAGTGGACACACAGGTTCTTTGCCGGCGTCACACCTGGTGACTTGCTGACCTGTATTGCCAGGCTGCTTGCAGACCGTCCCACTTACACTTTCAGCCAGTGGCTTGATCTCGACGACGAGCCTGGAACTGGTGATACCGCACTCGGTACGCCGCCTGACCGTCTTTTTAAACTTCGAAAAAGGAGGACCGTAATGAACACATCTAGCCGCAAAAGCGGTTTCTTTCTGATTGGCGGCAAGGCTAACACTTGCTACGCCTCTTTCTTGGAACTCGCTGGTGGCAAGGATGCGAACATTCTCGTCATTCCTCACGCCAGCGGTGTTCCGACCGAAGCCGCAGCCGACGTCACAGACGCGCTGTCCAAGCTCGGTGCTACCAACGTCAGAGTGCTCAAGCCACCTTCCCGGTTCGCCGCTGGCTTGGCTTCTGTGCTGTACAAGTTGGGTGCTAAGCGCCTGAGCCGAATGATCTCTGACACGCCGATTCCCGAGGGCACCGATGCGGTGTACATCTCAGGTGGCGACCAGGAGCGCTTGGTTCAGAAGTTGGGTCTTGGCGGAATCGGTGCCCTGAATACTTTCAGCGCATCCGGCGGATTGATCTCGGGAACTTCTGCCGGTGCAGCCTGCATGGGTAACTTGATGATCACCGGCGGTATGAAGGACGGCGTCATCCGCGCAAACTCGCTTAGAACCGGCAAGGGACTTGGTCTCATTGCACGGTTGGTGTTCGACACGCACATGAAGCGAGAGCGCTACAACCGCCCGATCATGGCACTCGCTACTCTCGATATCGATGCTGCCATCGGTCTCGACGAGGATACTGGTGTTTGGATCGACAGGAGCGTTGCCGTTGTAATCGGTGTTGGAAATGTCTGGTTCTACAGGCGCCACACCGATTTCAAGGTCAACGTGGTCGATGGCACTGCCGTCGGCGTCGATGTCACAGTTTGCACCGCCGGTGGTTCGTTCACCATTTAGGCGGTGCAGGCGTTTCTTTTTCAGTCGCGTAGTGGCTTGGACACAACTCCAAGCCGCTACCTAGAAGGAGACATTCTCATGCAAGTAGAATTTGCACTCGTGGTTGTGGACATGCAACCAATTTATCTTACGAGGGAAGACCATGTGCTCATCGAGCGAGTCGGACTTCTCATCGACAAGGCGATCGCGGCAGGGCAACCGATCGTGTTGCTCGAGTACGCGAACAAAGGCAGGACGTGCATTGAGCTGCTCCATCGCCTGGAGGGCTACGCCCTGGTTCGCACCAAACAGAAGTATGGCTGGGGTGGTGCCGATGAGACGCTGCAGGCGTTTGCCGAGATGGGCGTCACGCCTGGTTCGGTCTCAGTCTGTGGCGTCTACACGGAACAGTGCGTCGCGCATACAGTGTCGGGTTTGGTGTACAGCCTTCCCCGCACCGTCATCGACGTCCTCACTGCAGCGTGCCTGTCCATCGCATCAGCCTATGACTGGAGCAAGTTTCCTGTCGCAGGCAACGTCAACTTGGTGGCAGCGGACGTGGCCATCTGAAGAGGCGATCTCTCACAACATAACCTGGTGCCATTTCACTGCCGAGCCTGCTGGCCGGTCGGTGATGTCGCCTTTACCAAACGCTGCCTGAGTTTTTCTGCAAAGTCTAACTCAGGCGGTTTTCTGTTAGTTCTAACAAGGACATTCTATGACTACAAACACATCAACAGCCGAGTCGCTGTTGTCGCGGGCACAGCGAAAGCTGTACGAAATCGCCGGCGGCAGCAAAGACAGCGGCGACGTTCGCGCCGCCAAACTGACTACGGCTCAGCGCATTGCCTATTTCAACAGCATTGAATTTCGCGATTGGGTGGCCTCGGAAAAGGCTGCCGGGCGTGAGATTTTCTGGCTGAAGGATGTCGACAAGACGCAAGCCGCGGGCGACATCTTTACGTTTTTCTTCAAGTGGCGCGCCGATAACGGCAAGTTTTCCGACGCCCAGTTGAAGGTGATTGAGAAATTTCTTCTCACCCGTCCGCACGCCCTGTTGCGGCCGTTCATTCGGCTTGGTCGCGCCCTTCGGCGTGTGCCAAGCCAACTGGGGTTGACCGCCTCCGGTCCACTTTTCTCAAACAGCACGCCTCACGAAGTCGTCAAAGATTGGCAGTGCAAGGAACAAGGCGGCAAGGGCATCAGCATGCTCGATTTCTGGTCTGGTGCCTACTGGCCTTCGCAAGTGGGACTGACTGAGGAAGAGAAGCTCGCCCAAGTTCGCGAGTTCGCCCACCACTACGCAGCCAAGGTTTTCCCCGGCGTTCCCGAGGAGAATCGGTTGCTCGAAGAGTTGGGTGTGCATGTGGTCATCGTCTCGAACGGTGATCAGGATTTGGCGAGGGCAGTAGCTGGCGTCCTGGGCGTTAACCCGCTCAACGTTGTTGGCTCCAACCTGACCTATGGTCCTGATGGGCGCGCTACCGGCGTCAACCACAGCTACGACGTGACCGACGAGAGTTGGCTCCAGCGTCCGCAGCCGGGCAAACCAATGAGCTTCCACTATTGGATGTACATGAACCGTGCACGTTGGGGTTGGCAGCACTTGGACGAAGACAAGATCGTTATTGCCGGACGCGATGGCGACTCTGCTGCAAATGATGGTGGCATGATGATCCTGCTGCCTATTCCTGCAGCCATCGGCAACTTCATGGTCGATACTCCTGGCGAACCGGCTCGCATCGAGAAGTTCTACAAGCTGGCCGCCAAGTACGGCTGGACACGCGGTAAATTCTTCACGCTGATCCAACAGCCTTCTTTGACCGGCAGCATTCCGGACTGAGACGGTTGGGTTCTAGGCGTGGCATGTAATTGTGGTGCCCTGGCATCGAACGGAACAATCCGTTGATGCCAGGGTTCACTGCGCCTCGCATAATGAATAAGTAGAGTGGAATGGATCAGCTCCTCTCTTAAATCAGACCCTTGTCTAGGGTTCTGATTTTTGGGCCCGGTTAACTATACGGCAGAGTATAGCCTAGGCGCGATCTTTCACACAAGCCAATGCGGTCAGGTGTGGAATTGTATTTCCAGAGTGGGCTGGTTATAGTTTGCTTGCATGACTTTGCCGCACAGAAATGAGTCTCGATCACGATCATGAATCAAAATTCCTGGCAAGTGTTGATAGCAGTCTCCACTCTGGCAATAGTCGGCTTATCTGGATGCATACCCATAGATAAGATCAACGACCAAAAAAAGCTGTATGAAGCTAGACAGGCTGAGTTGGATGCAAAAACGAACGCCCGAAGCACAATAGTCTATGCAATAAAAGACATTCCCCGAGGAGCGATCATTAAGGTGGAAGCTCTTGAAGAACGAGAAATGGATAAGAGCAAAGTACCTGAAGACGCCGTCACGAGCATGAGCCTGATTGTCGGTCGGAAAGCCAATCGAGATGTTTCTGCCAGACAGATTATTAGCCAGGATGACCTCGCTCCAGCACAGTAGCTGTTGGCGTATTTTCTAGTGAGAATACAGATGACTAGTACCCCGCACCAAATTGGTTGGCGGGTGATTCTCACAATTTTGTCAAATAGTCCTCAAGCTTATCGCACAGCCCGATGAGCTCGGCGTGTATGTATTCGTCGGTTGCCTCGGCGATCGGAATATACTCTTCTCGCGTTTCGATCAAATAACGTTTTTGAAACACTACGTCATTGCATTCGATTGCATCACGCATGTTATCCAGTCTGTCAGCCAATTTGACAAGACGGGTTGGAATCGCAGCTTGCATGATTCGCTCATGATATGTTTTCAGCTGAACTTCGCGAGGAATTTTTTTGTCAGGATTGGGCTTCGTCAAAACCGAGACCATCAGCGCAATGATGCGTCCAAATTTCTTTTCTAAATCACTTGTGGTGACTCGGCCGTTACCGTCTTCTACAACGTCATGAAGAAGAGCCGCACACAGTGCATCAGTGTCTCTCAATCCCAGCTCTTCAAACAAAATCAAAGCAACGCGCATCGGGTGAATGACATATGGTTCGCGCAATTCCGGATCGATTTTGGGCGGCTTTCGAAATTGTCCTTCATGAATTTGCTCTGCTAGCGCCAATGCTCGTGTCAGTAGGACGCGTTTAGGATGTTGCAATTCGTCCACTTGCAACATCAAGCGATGTCTGATTTTTCCGGTCGAGTTAGGCATCAGTCAACATTCAAATCTATACTGTTACTCAGATTATACGCAGTCCGGCAAGTATTCGCAGTCCGGCAAGTATTCGCAGCCCGAGCAAATATTTCTGCACGTGTACATCATAGTCGACTAATTGCTCCCGCAAAGAGGCTCGTCGTACATGCTCTTTGTTGGGACTTGAACGGAGAATTCAAGAGTAGTAAAACGAGCTGCGCTAACCCTGAAGCACTGGACGCTGAAGGATATGCGGTGATTCGAGAGAGATTTGGATGTCAACATCACCTTGCTCGCAAAGCTCGTAACCCGCTAGCCAAGGGCTTATGTTCGGTTGCTTTCAAGAAATTGTGGCAAGCCTCCTCTTTGAAACCTTTTGCTGGCCGGCGGTTCGTGCCTTTAGCGATGATGAACTTCCTTCAACGTGATTGTTTTGCCTATAGCTATGGCCGTAATTTAAAGGCGTTTCCATTTTTCCCTTTTTCACCCAAAAGTTTCCCCACCCCCAGTAGCCTTTCCTGATTTTGCAGTTGCAATTGAACGCTTTCGAGCGCCTCAAGCATTCATGCGAATCGGCTAACTGCATTCATCTCGAAGGGTCACAACGCGAGTTCCGCCCCTGTGCGCGAACTTTGAGCCGTTGGTTCACTTCAATCAAAGTCAGCTGCGATGCGGCTGTCTAATCACGTGAGGTTTATCATGAGAAAGTTACATAAGTGCCCAGCGGTTCGCGTCGGAATGTTTCCCAAAGACACGAACGCAACTGGCACGAACATCTTCGGTGGCGTCATTCTGAGCCACATGGATATTGCCGGTGCCATTGCCGCGCGTGAAGTCACCGATCACCGCGTTTTCACCGTCAGTTTCGACAAGGTTGTCTTTAAACAGCCAGTCCATATCGGTGATGTGCTGACCTGTTGGTCCGAAGCAATCAGAATTGGTCGCACATCAATCACCACTCGCATCATCGTCGAGGCTCAGCGCAAGGGCGTCTTCATTCCGGTTACCGAAGGTGAAGCCGTTTATGTTGCAGTCGATGACGATGGTCGTCCCACTCCGATCAAGGGCCAGACCAAAGCAGTTGCTTCCCGTGCTGTCAGCAATTGCGGTCCCTCATGCCACTCTGTCGCTCCCGCTCCCAACCAGCCGGCCACGACCAAGAGCACAAGCAAGAAGGAGTGGTCGTCCAAGAAGCACATGCAGCAGTGCCCCGCCATTCGCATCGGTATGCTTCCCAAAGACACGAGCTACACGGGCACGAACATCTTCGCGGGCGTCATCCTCAGCCACATGGACACAGCCGGTGTGATCGCTACTCGCGATGTCACCAACCACCGCGTTGTTACCGTCAGTTTCGACAAGGTTGTCTTCAAGGAGCCCGTGCATGTCGGTGATGTGCTGACCTGCTGGTCCGAAGTGATCAAAGTCGGTCGCACATCGATCACCACCCGGATCACTGTGCAGGCGCAGCGCAAAGGCATCTTTATCCCGGTGACCGAGGGCGAAGCCGTCTACGTTTCCGTCGACCCTGCTGGTAAGCCCATACCCATAAAGGACGAAGGCACCACTGCGCCTGTTATCGGTGCATCGAATTGCGGTCCGACTTGCAGGTCCTCTAACTCCACTGCAACGGCCAAAACCGGCAAGCAGCGGAAGAAGAACAAAAAGGGCAACAAGAAGTCCAAGAAGAACAAGGGTGCAAAGTGATACTGCAACTGGTGCGTTCACTTCGCTTTTTTTCCACTAACGCCGAGAGGGCCAGCCTATGACCGAGTATCTGGCGCTTGTGCGTCATGGAGAAACTCTGCCTAACATCCTCGTAGAACAGCAAGCACAGGGCTTGTTCTACGAGGTGTCAGGTTCAGACGAAACCGTCACGCTCACTGAGTTTGGCGTTGAACAAATCGTAAGCGTCGGCAAGTGGCTTGCCAAGCTGTTCACGAAGGACAATCCGATTGCCCGCATCCTCGTTAGTGGTTACAAGCGGACCCAACAGTCCGCCGACCACATCGAGTCCCAGCTTCTCTACAAGCCTGAGCGCAAGGAGGAGCGTCGCTTCGACAAGCGCAGCTACGGCGACTTCTGGAACATCACCTACCGGGGTGTGCAGGAGCTTCATCCTGAAGAATACGAACGGTTCCTGCAAGAAGGTCCGCTTCGTTATTGCCCTCCCGGTGGTGAGAATTACCCGCAGCTGTTCGCACGCGTTTCTGATGGACTGGCCGACGTGACCAAAGCTTCGGGGAATCACCTGATTGTCTGTCACCTCGTCGTCTTTCTGGCTATTCAACGCGAGTTGGAAGGTCATGAAGACGAGCATGTGCATGAGCGCTATGAAGCGAGTGCATTGCCAAACGGGCATGTGCGTCTCTACAAGCGCGAGCATGCGGATGAGCCCTGGCAGCCAGTGGACTTGGTCGCTTGATTGAAAAAAGATGGAGAAGCCATTGAGGGCATGCGGCTAAAACCGACATGTTCTCAGTGGCTTTTTCTACTTCCATGAGGGCGGCAATCCGGTCAAGCCCCTTGTTTTCGTCCAATTTTGGTCATTTCAGGCACGCGAAAGAGGAAGAGTGAAGGCTCTTCCCATGCGCTTTTTCTTCTTTTTGATCATTTCAGAGCTTTTTGATCATTTCAGCACTCGAGAAAAGAACATGAGCGCCATGCTTCGAATCATTAGAACACTTGCGACGTGTGGTTATAAGCACTCGGAACGAGTGCGCTCCAATGTTCAACGATGCTGCTGAATCAACTCTGTAAGCCCTTCCTCACTTCGCGGCGGACTACTGTTGTAGATTGCGTTGCCGCTAGCGTCGAGCATGATCATGCGTGGAATACTCTCCACCGAGTATTTGCTTGCCAGGTCTTTACTCTCGTCTAAGTTCACTTTCTGAAAAGTGATGTCTCTAAATTTTGAACTGATTGCGTCAAACACGGGCGCAAATGTTTTGCAAGCCCCTCACCAATCGGCATAAAATTCGATGATTTTTTTGACTTTGGCGCTGGCAACGACCGCGGTCGGACTTCTGGTCGTAGGGGGCGGAGCAGACGAAGCTGTAGTCGATGAGCTCGAACTTGAGGACGAACGAACTTTGGACAATTGGTCGAAACCCGCCTGTGCCATTCCCTTCAAGCGCACATCACCATATTGTGTCACCCACAGATACTCAGACTTTGCTCCTTCGAGCTGCCCCATCGCTTGTTTGCACAACGCCAGGTAATAGTGCACCATCGCATTGTTTGGATAGGCTTGTTTGTACGTTTCGAGTTCGCTGTTCGCCTGAGAATATTTGCCAGACGTGTAGTCAGCAACGGCTTGCTGAAAGCTCACTGGTGCGGCAATCGTCGTCTGTGTCGAAACAATTGCAGCTCCAATCAGCGCGAGCGCTCTTGTAGTCATTTTGTCCAAAGCCAAGCCCTCCCAGAGAGTTTCAAATATATCCTACGTTTGGCAGTTCCTGATCTATTTCGCTATTTACTGTTTTTTTTTTGGATCTTTTTGATCTACTGTGCGCTTCCAACCGGGTCGGCTCAATGTTTTTGTTCGATTTTTGTCATTTCAGGCATTTCAGGCACTCAGATCCGGCATAAGTCGAGTCCGCCTTCCTGGGTAAAAGAAGGAAAGAGCACCGCGCGGCGCACGCATGTGAAGGTGCCATAAGGAACCGATCATGGCTGATCTACAGTTGGCTATCAGCTACAAACCAAGAGTGCTACAGCCTCTCTATTCGATGGCCCACGTCTTAAAGTGGCTCTTTGTAATCGTCGTGCCATCTGTTTGGATGGTGGCTGCCCTGGTATTCATGTTGTTACCTGTGTTTAGGGTTTCTTTGTATGGTCAGGCAGGTTGGAGTGCTGTGTTGATTAGCGTGGCGTACTGCATCATTGGTGGATTACTTGCACTCGTCACCTGGCCACTTAGAGATTGCTACATAAAAGTGTCCAAAGACGGTTTGGTCCTGCCCTTCCTGGCTGCTCGAGTGCGGGCTATGAAGGCTAACCATATGTGGTCTGAATTTACATCCGCATCGGTTTCGCACTCTGGCGACAATGCAGCCAAGCTGCTGCTCGGATTCGATACTGGGCGCCAAGTTGTTCTTGATACAAGTGGATTTGAAAGTTCTGAACTGGAGCAGCTTTTGCTAGGCATTGAGCTCTGGGGCACGAGCGTTCTGCGCAGTCCGGAGCTGATTGACTACCAATCGAATTTGCAGAACGAAACGAAAGGATTGGAGTTGAATTACACGCGGATGTGGGAAGAGGAGCTGAGCCGGCGCTTCAAAGCGACTTCTTTTTTGCCTCTCGATCCCAATCACTCATTGCAAAAAGGCAAGCTTACAGTGCTCAAACAATTGGCATTTGGCGGTCTCAGTGCGATCTACCTTGCACAAAGAAACGGAAGCGAGCTCTTCGTTCTAAAGGAAGCCGTGGTACCGGCGGACGCCAATCCAGAGATGCGTCGTTTGGCCGAAAAACATCTCTCACGTGAAGCGAGAATTTTGTCCGGTTTATCTCACTCGAACATTGCCAAAGTGGTTGACTACTTTGTCGAAGATGGACGCAATTATTTGCTTCTTGAATATATCAATGGTCAAGATTTACGCCAGTTTGTCAGACAAAATGGATTGCAGCCTGCCGGCATAGTCCTTGAGTGGGCGATGCAAATTGCCGATGCATTGCGGTTCTTGCACTCACAAGATCCGCCCGTAATTCATCGAGACGTCAGTCCGGACAATATAGTTTTAAGCAACACAGGTTCGGTCGTGCTGATCGATTTTGGCGCCTCAAATGAATTTATCGGCACCGCCACCGGTACCTTGATTGGCAAGCAAGCATACATGGCGCCCGAGCAACTGAGAGGCAAAGCCACTACTCAAAGCGATATTTATGCATTCGGTGCCTGCCTCTTTTTTCTTTTGACTGGTCGGGACCCGATGCCACTCTCGGCGTGTCATCCGGCCTCCGTGTTGCCGGAGATTTCCCCAGGACTGGATACGCTGATTGCTAACATGACTGAACCCGAGCAGACCGCTCGTCTTTTAGATTTCACGGAGGTGATGACGAGATTGACCCAAATTGCCGATGAATTGATAGCGCCACCGTAAGTGATGGCAGAGGATTTGTTGTGGAGAAGAAGGCTGAAAAGCAAAACGATTTTATACTGAAGCCGGAGAGCGACGAAGTTGCTACGTCTGGCGATGTCCTTCCTGAGCTTGTTTCGAGCCCGGAAAGTACTGAGCTGGAGTCCAAGCCGTCGGCTGATCTTGGCACTTCTCCTACGTCAGACGACCCTCAGCCAAGCGATCCTTTGGCGGAGTCCTTCTCAATCGATCCTTCACCAATTAATCCCTCAATCGATCCAAAACATGCCCGCGACACGCTAGAAAAAACAGACATTTTTGCCAGTGTCAAAAGTGAAAAGAAGCCGGTGCTGCCCGCATTTGTCAGGCAGACCTTGCTCCCATTGTTGATTGTGTTCTTGGTCGTAATTATAGTTTTAATTCCCATTAAAAATGCCATGGTTTGGTACCAAGAGGCACCACGGACTTCCTATCCCGGTGCCGTGTCTTTCGTGCCCTCCATCTTCACCGCTTGGATCGGCGACGCAGATGCGTCGTATGCCCTGCAGCTGGCACCAATAATGATGAAGGATAGTGACGAAAAGGCTGATGAGAGGAAGCAGTTTCGAAATATTACATTGACGAACGCCGAGCGCTTTTTGCAACAAACTGGCAACGCGCCGCAATCTCTCACAAGGATAGCTGGAAGTCTTGCCCTGACCAGTGAGGGGCGATCGAAAGAAGCCGCGGATATAATTCAAGTGGTGGCAGATAATGCCAGCAATCCAATGATTAAGGCCTATCACGCCCTTCTTTTGGCGGCCAATGGTGACATGAAGACCGCACTTTCCGAAGTTGATCGAGGTTTGGCTTTGGATCAAAAAGGAGAAAAGTACATAAGTTATACCAATTCGTTTTTCCTTTGGTGGGAAAAGGCGCAAATTCTACAAGCAATGGGTAAACCGGCAGAAGCGCTCGCTTTGTTGAACTCACCGGAATGTCTCGCTTCGACTAAGGACGGTTCGATGAGTGGCCCTGGTGATGTATTGGTCTCTAAAGCATCAGCGTATTTGCAGCTCGGTGAGCCGGATAAGGCAATCGCATTGTACGAAGGAATCAAAGCTCCTAATCATATAGTTTTGTTTCTCGCCTATTTGCTCAAGAATGACTACGACAGGGCGTTTAGGGAAGCGGCTGAGATCAGCTCAACTCCAAATCTGGCGTTATCGAGAATTTACAGTCAGAAAGGACAGCTCGAGCAGGCACTGGACTATGCTGAAAAAGCAGAAATGAAATCGCGCAATTTACTCACGCTCGAACAGCATGTGCATGTGCTTAATCAGCTTGGTCGATGGAAAGAATCTCTGACAATCAGTCAAAATCCATCGGCGTTCGCTAATTTAATAAATTTGAGTTCTCCAGGCATCCAGTGTCAGTCCGAACTACACGCCCTGCGAGCGGAAGCTTACGCGAATCTGGGAGAATCCGCCAACGCCTTGGTCGAAGCGAAGATGGCACTAAACATCAATCCCGATTGTCGCAGGGCCTTGGAAGCTGCTCGACTGGCAAGTTCCAATCTAAGAGATCCTGGCAAAGTTGAGTTTTACGAAAGTCAACTTAGGCATCTCACAACACCGATCAACTACCGCCCCGTGTTTTTTACAGGAGCGACTGGAGAATGACTACGGATGAAGGGGCGGTTGATGTGAAATTCAGGCAGTCAGACCAAAAGATCAGCCTTGAGGTTCAGGAAACGATGCCCGATAGGACAGGTCTGCTGCCACTGTCTGCAGTGCCTGATGCTGCATCGCAGCCTTCTGGAGAAGTGACGCGTGCACAGCTTCACAAGCACCAATTACCTCAATCGCTCAACACCGCACAACGATTCGTCGATATCATGATTGTCAGTTTCACTGGTGCGTTAATTAACTTCGGCGTAGTCTTCGTCACTTGTGCCTTGCTACCAACAGTGCATGCGTTGGGGCTGGTTGCTCTTTTGGATATTAGTGTGATGGCGGGGCTCAGTAGTTGTGCAATCTACTTCTTGTGTGCTTTGTGTCCGATCTGGTTGGGTCTTTGCATGTTGTTGTTGCAAGCTTTTTCGGGCGTGTTTTTTGGCCAGGTAATCGTTGCCGGCCTTTGTTCGATGTTTTTGATCGACCCACAAACACTTGGTCCCATGGGCGTTCTTCTATCCTTGCTCTATACATTTCTATTCACCGTTGCGCCAGCTTTTGCTTTGCCTTTTTACATGGCAGCTTTTGAGAGCTCACCATTGCGCAGAACACCGGGAGCCTTGTTTTCTGATTGCTTGGTGGCGGACTTGCGAGGCAATAAGTTGAGCTTCCGGAAGGCTTGGAAGAAGGCTGTCATGGTGGGATTTGAATTGCTTCTTTATCCGATTGCTGTTTCTCGGGGAAATAATTATCGCGATCGAAGAGCTTGGTTAGAGCAAGCAACTGGAACAATGCACGTTCGCAAACCAGAGAAGCTTGAGGAAGAGATTAGCAAGTCAAAAGAAAAGGTGATGGTGCGCTATCGTGCCTTCCAGGAGTTAGAAGGTGTGCTCGGGCAAGACGCAGAACATGTGCCGAAGGTGATGCGGAAAGAAGATCTGTCATTTAAGCGCGCTTATCATGCCGTTTGGGCGCTTTCCACGGTGACGTTGGCTGTGTCATTGCCTGTTGCTTTGCTGGCACCGATGGCTTGTATGCGCCTGATTTTACTGAATGGTCGATTTCAATCCGGTTGGTCACCAGCTTTAAATGGCGCTGAACATATGTTTGATTGGTGGCCTCAACTATTCGTCTATCTCATGTGCGCGCTTGCTCTTTATTTCGTTCTCGCTGCCTGCAGACCAACGCATATCCAGCTGACAAAAGACGGCGTCAGGTTCATTTTTAAGATGATGCCGGTTTTCATGCAAGACCGAATTTGTCCTTGGAGCAAAATTAAGCAGATCTCTCTTGAACAAGTGCCCGGTAAAGCTTCTGTAGCAGACCACAGGCTGGTCTTTAATCTTGCGGATGGAAAGAAAATGCGATTGCGGCTGGGCAGCATCAGCTCCGTAGTCGGTAAGGATGAGATCCTCAAAGCTGTCGAGAGATGGGCTCCGAACGTTCCTCGCTCACCGGAGGTGATCTCGGCGCTGCAGCCTCCATGCGATTTCAGCTACACGGAACTTTGGATGGAAGCACTAAGCGCACCACCTAAGCGCGAAAAGTTGAAGCCCCTGGTCGATGGTGCCGTGTTGCACGAACAGCAATTTACCATAACCAATATGCTCGGCGTCGGTGGTCAGGGAACTGCCTATCTGGCAGAGGATGCAGTGTCTGGACAAGCAGTGGTGCTCAAGGAATTTGTTTTGCCGGTTTACGTCGACGTCAGTGCAAGACGGCGCGCTCTCGAAACATTTGAGCAAGAAGCCCGACTCTTGAAGGAGTTATCACATCCCAACGTCGTTAAGTTGGTTGACTATTTTATCGAAGATCACAGAGCTTATCTGGTTCTTGAACACATCGACGGTGAGTCATTGCGCGCCTTGGTGAATCGGTCCGGTATGCTAGTTGAAGACAAGGTTCGGGAGCTCGCGATCCAAATGTGTGAAATCCTGCAATATTTGCATGCGCAGTCACCACCAGTGGTGCATCGTGACTTTACTCCGGACAATCTAATCCTTCGCAAAGATGGCACGCTAAAGCTGATCGACTTCAATGTTGCCCAACAAAGCGACTCAAGCGCTGTTAGCTCAGTGGTCGGCAAGCCCAATTATCTTCCGCCAGAGCAGTTCCGTGGCATGCCAACTACGCAAAGCGACATTTATGCATTGGGAGCATGCTTGCAATTTCTTTTGACCGCTGAAGACCCTGTAGCGATACTCAGCTCAAATCCTAGTTTGACTCGCTCGGATGTCTCAGAAGCGCTTTCGACAATTGTGCAAAAGGCGACAGAACCAGAACTAGAGCATCGCTTTTCTACTGCTTCGGAGATTCTGCTTCAATTAAAAGAGAAATCAGTTTAGCGACTTCGGTGGTGTCTGCCAGTTGAAACTTGGAACAGGTGTTGCCGCCTGCAGAACCCACACGCACACTGACGCCTCCGCGAGCATTCACCCAGGCAAACGCAGGTTCATCTGGTGGAGAATCTCCAATGAATACGTAGGCTCGATCACCTTCTTGAGGAACAAGTTCGTCGATAGTCGCTAAGGCGCGCCCTTTATCCCAGCTGACGTCAGGAAGAAACTCGTAACTAGTTGGCTGGGCGCGCAATTTAAGTTTTGGAAATTGTTTGGCAACTGCTGCTACATGCTGATGAACGGCTGCTCTTGCTTCCACGGCAACGGTGTGCCAATGAACGCACAATGAGTATCCGTGATCCTCGACAATAGCGTTGATTTCGGGTCGAGCTAGCACCGCCAATTTATCTCTAGCCTCTTTCAAAGACTGTCTGCTCGCCAAAGCAACATCGTTGACTATCGGATCTCCGCCTGGCAGAGCGGTTTCAAGCCCATAATTACCAGCAAGAAACAGACGATGATGATCAAATTCACCACGCAACAGAGCGATGCTGCGTGCACTAACTATTCCGGCAATTACTCTGGGGGCAATTGCCAGTGCGCGAAGACTCTCATGAACGGCTGGATTTAGGATTGCGTCTTCGGGGCGGTCCGCATAAGGAACCAACGTGCCATCCCGATCGAAGGCGATGAACAGCTCTTTGCCTCGTGAAATTTGTTGGATGGAATTGACTACTTCGTCGATCAATGTTGCCTGTTCATTTAATGGTCTCTCGGCTTGCATAGTGCTAGCTCTCGATCACAACGCGTACTTTACCTGACTTGTTCAGAACCTGACAAGCGCCTCGACCGTTATGATTGGTGAAACTGAGACCGACAACGGCAGAACCAACGCGCAGTCCTTGCACCGTAAACTTGTCCATCCATTCAGGCAAGTTTGGTTCGACAACTCGCAAAAGGTTGTTGCAAGCATCAGGTTGGAAGTTCACGCACGTCTTCAACAATTGAAAGATCGCTCCGGCAGCCCATGCTTGAGGCGAGCACGAGACTGGATAGTCGATTGGCCGGTAGGCACCATTGCGTTCAAATCCGCAAAACAATTCCGGCAATCTGAAGTCGGGCTGGAATTGAGCAGCTTCCAGCAGACCCAACATGATCTTGTGCGCATCGGCTATGCGTCCGATTTTTCGCATACCTTCGGCGATGATGGCATTGTCGTGCGGCCAGATCGATCCATTGTGATAACTCATTGGATTGTAGGCAATGGTACTTTTGGAAAGAGTGCGAATGCCCCATCCTGACTGCAATTCATTGCTCATCAATCGATCTGCGACAGCGTTGGCTTTCTCTTCATCAAGTATGCCTGTGAACAAACAATGCCCTGGATTTGAAGATATAACGCCAACCTGTTTGTTGTCTCCATCTAGGGCCAGAGCGAGAAAATTCTCATCCTCCATCCAGAAATCGCGCTGAAATCGCTCTTTCAAATCCGCGGCAGATTTCGTCAACTTCTCGGCTACGGTTTCATGTCCCAACAAAGTAGCCATACGAGCCATGCCGACCCAAGCCGCGTACAAGTAACCTTGCACTTCGCACAGTGCGATCGGCGGGTTAGCGAGGTGACCGTCCGTGTGCATCACTGAGTCGCCTGAGTCTTTCCAGCCTTGATTCTCTAATCCCTTCTCGCTTTCTCGTTTGTAAATCAAATAGCCGTTTTCACCCAAAGTGTCATCGATCCACTGGAGAGCAGCTTTGGCCGCAGTCCACATCTTGGAGGCAAACTCCAGATCACCGGACCATTCTATATACTCGCTCAAAACGTAGAGCCAAAGCTGAGTTGCGTCGATGGTGCCATAATACGGACTATGAGGAATTTGTTTTGTGCGTGCCATCTCGCCGATGCGCAGCTCGTGCATGATCCGCCCCGGAGCTTCGGCGCGGTATTCGTCCACCTCTTGTCCCTGATACGCCCCTAGAACCTCAATGCATTCCCGCGCTACATCAGGTAGGAAAGGTAGAATTTGCCATGCAGTGATGGCGCTGTCTCGTCCGAATAATGCGCAATACCATGGGATGCCGGCTGACAAGCCATATCCGCGTGGTGAGGGTTGGCGCAAGATGTACAAATCTCTGAAGGCGCGTTCGACGGCCATGTCAAAAAGTTGGTGTCCGGTGCGAATGACCGTTGAACGGTTGCACCACTCGCGGTATCGTTCATCCGCGACGCGGCGCGCATCGAGATATCCGGTCTTTCTCACTTCAGGTGCAGGAGATTGACCATCCCAGCGCGTTGAGACACATATTTGAATCTCGCGAGTTTGATGCACAGGCAAAGTCAATCTAAATGTGACTTCACCTTCTGCTGTAATTTCATCAGGCTGTATTCCGTAAAACTCAATCACTGTTTCCAGGAGCGCCTCGTCTAATCCCCGATAGCCAAGAAATAGGGTACGTCCATTTTTTCCTGGAACAGGTAACATCCTTTTGCCGCGTTCTTCTACGTTTAGACCCCTGACTTCGAACATATCGGCAAAATCTGAGCCAAAGAATATTTTGAATTCGATGTCGAGCGGAGCGGCATGAAAGTTTTGCAGGATAAGCCGTTCCCACAACAGATCGCCAAGAACAACCTCACGTTGAATCGTGATCTTTTGTTGTGGCGTTTGATCGGTGTGAGGATTTGTATAGAGGAATTGCCCAGCGTAGCCCTCGTTCACGGAACTGGATAGAAGGGACAGAGAGGCCCCGTTTAGGGTCATATCCCATTGGCTGATGTGCCGTGTGTCGTAGCGGTAGTAGCCGTATCCAAGCGTGTTGCATCCCGGAATCAGTGCGCTTTGATCCATGACTAGAAAGTGACTGCCTTGTTTTAAGACTAGGCGCGGATGAGCGGCATCGGTCAAAACAAACGGCATTCCTTGACACAAAGGGCGAGTGTCGATTGTGTAATCTGGAATCGCAATCGCGCTTACTGCGTCATCGGATACATCTGGGGGGATTGGTGTTTGGGTCATTTGCGTTTTATCTGTGCAGCAATGGATGACTTTTCTGTTTACGGTCTAAAGTAATGGATGACTCCATGTCTCACTTAGTTCCTCGGGTTTGTATCGCTTCACCCATTGGCGGTCTAAATGAAACAAAAGTACAATGCTTTGTAGGCAAAAATACTACATGCTGACACCAGTCTAGCTCATCCTTGCCTATAGTTCATGATCTATCCGAATCTAGCTAGACACAAAATAGACAGAACTCGCGCTAAGTCAGCTAGCCGCGCATTCGCGGCTGACTCAACTACTAATTTTTGTCTGCAAACTATACTGCCGTCGACCGAACACCGGTTGTCAGGCGGATCAATGCCAGCGCCATTCTGATAAAGAATCAATATCCAGCCTTGCTATTTTGTTGAGTTAGATGACGCGTACTACGTAAACTCTGTTGTTACCTATCTTTCTCCTTTTCCAAAGCTCCCAACTCAAACCTTTCAGACACATTGCATTTGCGTTCTTTTTCTCCTTTTTTCGAGGAAGCGTATTTGTATTGTGTTTTGCATTGTTTTGAATGTGAGTTAGGTAAAGAAGAATCCCTATGTCAAACGCGAATGCATTCTGCATCCGCAAAACTGAGGACCATGCTATGAAGACCACCGAAACTGCCCCCGCTACCCCCGTCACCGAGTGCCTCGCCACCGCCACCACGGCTGCAACGAAAGCACTGGGGACCGATGCCGAGAACCGCAGCGTCACCGCTTCCACCAACCTGACCGTCGCGGTCACCGAAGCCGGCGTCACCAAGACCAACAAGGTCAACGCCAGCGTCTCCCTCGGCGTCGAGAACACCGAAACCCCCGCCGCCGGCGCCTAGCGCCTGCGCACATTGATTGAATGAAGGCTCAAACTTCTGTCAATGTTTGAAATCGAATTCGCGAATCGAGCCTTCACGGTTCGCGAATTCACTTTTTTCGACTGTACGTCTCACGCTCTTGCTCGCACCTTAGTTTTTTGATTCGGAGATTGTTGTCTAAAACGGATGAATGACCGCAAGCTCGATTACGCTTCATGCAATTGATATCCACATCGTTGAGTCATTCTGAATCTTTGAGTTTCTTTGATTGTTTCGATAGCTTCGGTTTCAACCACGTCCTTTCACATCTACTTGTTCAATCTGAGTATTTAGCTTTTGCTGTCTCGCCTTCATCAATTTGTTTTTCTCACCTGATCAACTTGCATTCTTCAGTCCATTCCATTCCACTCCACTCCACTCCACTCCATTCCACGCCACTCCATTCCATTCCATGTTCTCAATTACCCGTCGCATGCAGCTCCACATGCCAACCCCACATATCATCTTTTTTAGGGACATTTTGTCTTATATTTTATAGTAAACTACCCCACAAACACGGGACATTGGACATTCTGGAAATATTTGCCCGTGAAGACTATTTGTTTGGTATCTCATCATCCAACTTAGACTTTGGAAGACGATGGCGCAGAAGCTGTTCACTGTAGTAATTGGCATTCAATATTCGATGCAGTTTCACTGCAACATTTGGGTATTTGAATTCGACTAGAAATCCTGATGCAAATGGCATGTTATTGCTCGGAAGAGGATACGGAGATGCCTTCCTGACTAATGAAAGCGCGGTCGCATAGCGGAAACAGGCGCTGGAAGCAGAAGACACAAAGAAGCGGTCGTCCAAATTAGTCGCTGCATCTATGCTCGCTTCGATAGGTTGCAAAGTTGCACTGATGCTAAAAACGTTTCAACATGCATGCAGCAGGATCGGTATCGTTATTCGAATGCGTTACGTGGACGAGCAGATTGCTAAAGAGAAGCAATTGGAAGCCCGCTTGCACGCAGCCGACTGCCAATATTTCTTGCATCATGATGGTGCAACAGAGGCAGTCATGGCTGGCTTAATAGAGGACGTGAAAAGGCTCAGTATGAAGAGGCTGATGATCGCTCCACCCTTTTTTATTTGCTGAACTTGAATATCGCCTCGGTAAACTCAAAGTTGCGCAAGCGTATTACAATGAGGACCGCAAAAGATGGAACCTCCTTGGCCCGTTTAACAGCTTTTTCGAAATGCTAGCTATTGGAAGATTGGCTCAGATTGCTGACAAGTTGGGTGAGGAGCCGGATGAACTGTACACAAAGTTCATAAGTATGCTGGATGGACTTGGAAAATCAAAACGCAAAGAGGACCCTGTGATCGCCAACATTGTTCAATCATACGCCCGCTATTTTTGGAAAAAAGGACGATTATTCGACGCCTTTCAATTGCACGAGCAAGCAGAAACCATCGGTGCATCTAGATAATGGAAATCACGACCGTTTTTTGCGATGTCGGTGGCGTTCTGCTCACGAACGGATGGGGACATGAATCAAGGCAACTCGCCGCTAAGCGATTCCATTTCGATTACGAGGAATTTGAGCAACGGCATAACCCACTTGCGGAGCAGTTTGATAGTGGACTGATTACAACCATTGAATATCTCAATCAAGCTCTGTTTTACCGACCGCGTTCGTTCAATCAAGCGGAGTTCATGGCATTTATGCGAGAGCAGTCTTTGCCCTTAATTGACCGCCTCGAAGTGATTGCAGACGTAGCAGCGTCGAAGAAATATTTGATGGCCACAATAAATAACGAATCAATTGATTTGAATTTGTATCGCATCGATAAGTTTGAATTAGAGAAATACTTTTCTCTGTTTTTTACCTCCTGTTTTATGCGATGTAGCAAGCCAAAACCGCCCATCTACGATAACGCTTTGAGCATCACTCAAAAAAGTGCAAAGGAATGTATCTTCATAGACGACCGTGAAGAAAATTTGGTTGTGCCCAAGAAGCTAGGTATGCGCACTGTGCAATGCTTCGATGCTCAGCAGCTACGACGGGCTCTTGCAGAGCTGGGAGTCGTTACGCAGCGACCACCTCATTTGGTTTGAGTAAGTCTGCTACTATCGTCCATTCTGGTCGTTTAGAGGTGGAAATGGCTCGGTTCAAAAACGTTTTGCTGTTGGTGTTTCTGGTTTTCGTATTCAGCTTGCTTGGAGGCTTTGGCGTAATGGCTAAAAAAGACGCGATCAAAGTGGGCGATCAAGCGCCAGACTTCAGCCTGCTGGCTCAGGATGGAAGCAACGTTTCGCTCAAAGATTTCGCCGGCAAAAAGTCTATTGTTTTGTATTTTTATCCAAAGGACAACACGTCAGTTTGCACCAGGGAAGCGTGTTTATTCAAAGATCAGTATGAAGTCTTTGGCAAAAAAGACACCGAAGTTATTGGTGTCAGTTCCGACTCTGTTGAATCCCATCTTGGATTTGCAACCGCTCAGCATTTGCCATTCAAGCTATTAAGCGATAATGATGGGCAGGTTCGAAAGCTGTACGGTGTGCCTTCGACCATGGGAGTTGTTCCTGGTAGAGTCACTTACGTGATCGACAAAAATGGCGTCGTTAGACTTGTTTTCAATTCTCAGCTTGACGCACAAAAGCATGTTGATGAAGCACTCAAAGTCTTAGCTGAAATTGATCAGACCAACGCAGATGGACCTGCCAAAGTAGATGGAACAGCCAAAGCCGACGATAAGGCGATCGTAGACGAAAAGGGCAAGCCGAGGATAAGATGAACGGCAATGTCGACGATAAAGGCAAAACTGATGACAAAGTCAAAGCTGTTGAATAGGACAAGTCGGCAAATAGCAGTCCGTTAGCAAGCAGATCCCAATTCGATGTCGGCAGGGATGCCGGCGCTCTCAGGCTATACGTTTGATTCTGCGGCTCGTAGATTCTCTTGCCGATCGTGGCGATGAGCGAGCGAATTGGCGACGAATACCATGCCCGTGCAAATTGTAATCAGAACGGCGATTAAACCATAAGCAACGAAGATGCTGGTGTGATCTGCAATGAATCCAAGCACAAGGGGCGCCAAGAGTATGGCCGCGCCTGTCCCCAGTGACATTCTCGAGGTGGCACTGGCCGCTCTATCAGAAGCTACTGCGATTGCCGCCGACAAGGTGAGTGGATAAAAGTTTGCGATTCCCAAGCCGGTGATAAACAATCCCGTCACATTGACCGGAGCCGTGGGACCGAGCCAATAGATGCTGAAGCCAACCATGGAAGTGATCGCAGCAATCGGGAGAAGAGTGTGGATGTCGAAATTTCTTGCTAAACGACTACCGGCAATTCTGCCAATTAACATCGCCGCCAGGAACACTGACACGCAGGCGGAGGCGTCTATTCTAGGCAGCTTGCCAACTTTTTCGAGAAAATCTGCGCTCCAAAAAATCATTGACCATTCGCAACCGACGTTCAGTGTGATAACTGTCCAGTAAGCCCAATAGGCTAACGGGAGTGCCGCTACTGGTGTGATTTTCTGCGATGGCTCAGTACCCGGTACGTTCTTCTTTCTAAAAAGAAGAAACAGCACCGATATAGACAGCAGCGGAAAGGCGATGGCGAAGCGCCATCCCAAGCCGAATCGCATGGACATGCTGACTGCCAGCGGTGCTAAAAAACAACTGATACTGGCGATTATATTCGCTTCCGTTATTCCAAGGGCGCGCTCAGAGCCAAATCTGTCAGCCATGATCGTGTTTATGGTTTGACCCATGGTGCTTGCTGAGAGCCCTCCCAGCAAGGCACCAAATATGGTGAAGGCCGGATGTCGCATGAAGATAACCATTAAAATGCCGGAGCAAATTCCGGAACAGGCCGCCCAGATGGTGTTTTGCCGTCCGAATTTTTTCATGGCTTGGTCACCGACCATGCCGGCGATCAGAACTCCTACTGCCCAGGCGCTAAAGTGAAGGGCTCCTATCGTGTAGCTGAGATTCAGTTCGGCGCGCAAGAATGGCATCATCGGGCCGAAACACGAAATCGTGTAGACGGCACTGGCCATCAAAAGATAACCAAGCCAGGTAAAACTGTCCCTGACAAAGGATTTGTTGGTGTCGTTGTTTTGCACTATGGTTTGGGCACAAATTAGTGGTCTTATTCAACTCCTTTCCCGCATCCCAGGCAAGGCTGTGCTAAGACACGTGAACATTTTTGCTGAACCTTAACATCCAGGTAGAGGGGAAAATCAGTGTGGTGCTCGTATTGGTTCCTTCATTCCTGAAGCAAACATGGAATACTTAGAGGGGACCCCTTAGCATTGGTTTGACAGTGGATGAACCACCTCAAATATTTACCACCGAATTAACGGTCGGACAATTATCCAATACCTATAACTTCATTGGGCAGATTGGTGCCGGAGGGATGGGCGTCATTTACAAGGCGCATCATGCAATGCTCAACAAAGACGTTGCAATTAAAATTCTGCACCTGGTCAACGAATTGAATGTGCAGCGTTTTCAGCGGGAGGCACAGGCTGCCTACAATTTGCATCATGAAAATGTAGTTGCCGTGCATGAGTTTGGCGTCACCGAACAAGGGCAACCGTACATGGTGATGGAATTTATTGATGGCAAGACTCTTTCTGATCTCATTGAAGAGCGCGGTGCTTTGCCAATCGAATTGTGCATCAATATTTTCAAGCAAGTCTGTAACGGCATCTCCCATGCGCATTCCCGCGGTGTTCTGCATAGGGATTTGAAGCCAAGCAACGTTATGTTGACTGACCCGGAAAGTTGGTCGCCGCATGTTCGCATCGTGGACTTCGGCATCGCCAAAGTTTTGGATACTAACGAGCTTGGATCGGGGAAGCTGACGCGCACAGGGGATTTTATGGGTAGCCCTCTGTACATGAGTCCAGAGCAGTGCTTGGGTAAGAACGTTGATTTGCGTTCGGATATTTATTCCATTGGTTGCATCATGTTTGAGGCGTTGACAGGCAGTCCGCCACTTCAAGGAGAAACCTCCATGGAGACCATGCTCATGCAAATGAATGACAAGGCTCCTAGTTTGAAGGAAGGGTCAGGTGGTAAGACTTTTCCAGCTTGGATCGAAAGATTGGTGGCGCGGGCCCTGGCCAAAGATCCAGAGGAGCGGTTTCGCACTGTTGATGAACTTAAAAAAGCTCTTGAAGAACGGGTTGTCGCCGATGTGAAGGTACCCGGGCAAAAAGACAGTGGCTTCACTGCTCTTAAATCGCTGCGCATTCCAATCATATCCGCTGTTGCACTCTCAGTGGTGGCAGGTCTATCTTCACTTCTGATCGCTCCGCGGCCGGTCAAAGAAGAGAGTAAAATGCCGTCACAAGTACTGGCAGAGCAGTTCCCGAATCTCAAGCCCGGAAAAAAGACTGACGGCAATTATGACGATTTTACCCTTGATCCGTCCGTTCTTTCTCCGCCGACGCACGATGAAGTTGTTGCGCGATATGTCGCTGACAGAGAGCAAACGAAAATCTCAACCATGGGACAAATTATTAACGACAGCGCTCTTTCCGGTCTTAAGGATAGAGTGGACATTAGCACCCTGGAACTGGCCGGCTCGAAGATATCCGACAAAGCCCTTGAGCATGCCCATCACTTACCGCTGATCAAAGTTGATATCAACCGCAATCCAAAAATAACAAACAAAGTTTTGAACTACATCAAGCCTGATTTTTTGGAAGAATTGGATCTCTCTAAGACTTCATTCAATGGTGCTGGTATCCCCGCTTTAGCTAAATTTCAAAATTTACGAACGCTCGCACTGGTGTCCGATCATATTACTGATGCAGACCTTGGCAGCCTGAAAAAACTTTCGGGCTTGATCAATCTCGACTTGTCGAATAATCCGAAGATCACCGACGCAGCGCTTTCTGTTATCTCCAAACTACCTAAGCTCAGGCAGCTGAACCTCACGAATACTGGGATCAGCAGCAAAGGCTTATCAGAACTGCGGGATCTGCGCGATTTATCAGTCCTGAATATTAGCGACACCAAAGTCGATGATCGGGGACTTGTAGCCATCCAGAATCTGCCCCTGACGACTTTTGACTTATTGAATACCGCCATTACAGACGGTGCTCTTAAGGGCATCGCCAAGATCAGGACTTTGCGCGAGCTCGGTCTGCAGAAGGTACCATTGACGCTTGATTCGATGAAGCTGATCGCTTCTCTACCGCTTAATTCGCTTACTCTCTACCAGTGCGATCTAACCAATGATGGTTTGGCAGAGTTGTCTCACTGTAAGACTCTAAGAGAGCTCAAATTAAGCGGTAATCGCTTAATCAGCGGCGCCGGAATTAGGGCCATTGCGAAGCTTCCAATCCAGGAACTGTCGTTGGTTCAAACGTCTTTTACGGATAACG
Source organism: Candidatus Melainabacteria bacterium (assembly GCA_003153555.1). Classification (GTDB taxonomy): domain Bacteria; phylum Cyanobacteriota; class Vampirovibrionia; order Obscuribacterales; family Obscuribacteraceae; genus PALSA-1081. The sequence continues at coordinate 31,744 of PLZS01000031.1, forward strand.
ACTTGCCAGTTTTCTATGACTGGAAAGAGCTGCGTTCGGTCGACTTCTCTCGTTGTCCGGGCGTCACCCAATCCGGCGTTGATCGACTTAAGGCTGCTCTAGGTCATGACTGTTCTGTCTTACCTTTCGACACGCCAAATGTGTCCAGAATAAATTTTGGTGCCGAGTTTTAAGGCTATTTTTCGCTCATCACGAACTTGAGTGTTTCTTGGCCGCCCTTGTCGTAAAGCATGTTCAACAAGAGCTCCAGTTCTTTTACGAATCTTTCGGATTTCCCCAAGTCGCCAAAAATATCCGTCATTTCAAGCAACGCTTTTGGATCACGAGTCTTTTTGGTCACACCCGTAAGTCGCTCTGCTTGTGGATCCTGGATAGGGATTTCGTTGCCTTCTTCATCTTTGCCGTTCAAGAAACGCATCCAGCTTGCCACACATAAGGTGAGCTTGCGGATTGGACCTTTGCGTTCGAGTTGCTCGCTAATTGACGGCAAAATGAATTTTGGCAATTTCGACGAACCATCGAGACATATTCTCAACGCCTGATCCTTAATGGTCTCGTTGGCAAAGCGTTCCATCAGACTCTTCTTGTAGTCTGTGAGATTGACGCCTGGAATTTCACCCACTAGTGGAGTCACTTCTTCATCCATCAACGCTTTGACATATGGAATGAACTCGGGCGCTTGAGCAATCTCATAGATGTAGCGATAGCCGCACAGATAGCCGAGGTAGCCCATTGCCGAATGGGAGGCATTGAGCAATCTGATCTTCATCTTTTCATAAGGTGCTACGTCAGAAGTGAATTGCACCCCTACCTTTTCTAGTGGTGGACGTCCATTGCAAAAGTTGTCTTCGATAACCCATTGCTTGAATGGCTCTGCCACAACCGGGAACGCATCTTCAAGACCGTAGGTTTCGCGAACAAAATCGCGCTCGGCATCAGTGGTCGCCGGGGTGATGCGATCAACCATGCAATTTGGAAAGCTGACATTCTCGTCAATCCATTTAGCTAGTGCAGGATTGCGCTTGTTGCAGAAGGCGAGGAGAGTGGATTTGGCAACGTGACCGTTGCCCTGCAAGTTGTCGCAAGATAGTACCGTAAATGGTGTCACTCCAGCTTTGCGGCGACGCTCTAAGCCCTCAGCTAAATAGCCAAAAATTGTTTGCGGGCGGCTGGGATTTTGCAGATCGTTTTGGATGCCTTTGTTGTCAAAATCTAGTTCACCAGTGCCCTGGTTGAAACAATAACCGCCCTCTGTTGCCGTCAGTGAAACTATCTTGATACTTGGATCAGCCATCTTTGCAAAGACAACTTCAGGATTCTCATAGCCAAAGATGTATGTTTTTAGGGCGCCAATAATGCGTGCACTGCTTGTTTTTCCGCTTCTCTCCACCAGGGTGTAGAGGCAGTCCTGTGCGTTCAGTGCTTCGTTCATCGCCGCATCTTGGGGCATGATGCCAACACCGCAAATTGCCCAATCAGTCAAGCCATGTGACTGAAAAAGGTCATCAAGATAAAGTGCTTGATGCGATCGATGGAAGCCGCCTACTCCGATGTGCAGAATTCCGTGCGTGAGTTTGTCCCGATCATACGTTGGGCAGGTCACGTTCTTAGGCGCATTCTTGAGCAATGCTTTGGATACTGGAGTTGAGGTCGTATTCGTCATATTGGTGCCACTCTTTTGGAAACAACTGAGGAAGTTCTCCCAACCATCCATCCAAAAGCCAGCCGTCGCTGCCAAGTGACTAGTGCTTGTGCGGTAGTGAGAATCGCTTTTGGAGATTGTACATTGTTTTTTCTGCCGATATATCCATTAGGTTTAGAACATGGGTGAGTGCCTATAACCGCACGTAGCTTTGGCTCGAAATACGATAGAGGATAGTATCTTTAGTGACTGAAAAAGTCCGTTGGTTGGCTGAGCCAACGGACTTTTCAGTTGCGCGCTGCGAAGTTAGACCGAAACGGCTGCGACGAAGTCGGCATGCAGTGCCTCCAGCAGGTCAGTGGTGAAACCAGAGGGCAGTTGACCAGCGGCCACTGTCTTATGTCCACCGCCACCGTATTTGGTTGCAAGAGGGCGCAAATCGATTTCGGGGTTTTCCGTCTTGAATGAGACGTAGCCGTCGGATCTGACAACGCAGATGTGGTGACAGAAATAGCCAAGTTCTGCCATAACGCCACGATGAATTTCGGGACGTTCGTTCTTGAGCACGACGAAGGCGGTCTCACCTTCAATGCGCATGTCCGCCTCGTTCATAGCCATGATGATTTGAGCATCCTTGCGAACCATCAGTTTGCGCTGCATGTCCGCAAGAACATCGTCCGTCAAGCCATGCTCGCTCAGAATTCCCAGGTAATGGGCGGCTTGAGCAGGCATGTTCTGACGCAGCCAGAAAGTGTCGGTGAGAATGCTGACTGCAAGAATCGGGTCGAAGACCCTGTACTTCTCAATCAACAGGCAACCGACTGACGGTGCGACATGCACGTAGGCGTTGCGATCATCGTGTTCATTTTCGACGATGTGGTGGTCCACATTGAAGACTGTGATGCCGCGCGGGTCGAAACCCAGGCGGTTGAGCGGACCGTCAAGGAGCAGAATTTCATCGGGGCGCCAAGTCGCAAGAAGCGTGTCAAACGCCTCCTGCAGATTGTCGACGGTGAAATCCTGGTGAGCCGCTGACAGTGCCGCCGGGTGATAATCATCGCTCTGGAGAATCCAGGCGATTTGCTTATACATCGTCAGAGTCGGCAGCGTGTAGGCTTCCAACCCCTGCTTGCGCAGAAAGTTGATCATCGCCTTCGTGCATGCCACCGAGTCTCCGTCGACTGGCTGTGAGGGACCGATCACGAGCGTACGCTTACACCAGCGTTTGCCGGTGCGGACGCCCATGACCAGCTGCCACAGTGCTGTCAGCAGTTTGGGTATCATGGGGTCTCCTTAGTAGTCGCCCCGGCTGGCATTGGTGGCTTGCTGGCGAGCGGCGCGCCGTTCGGCACGATTCTCGCCTCGCTTGCCTTTCCAGTGCGCGCCGGTACCGACCGGGTTGAGGATGCCGCTTTCGATTCGGTCCCTGCGGTCCGAAGCTTTGCGCATCTTGTTTTGGTCCTCGACCGTGATCGTGCCGCAGTGGAAGGGGTTAACCTTCTTTTTCTGCTGCACAAGTTTGGAACCGTTTCGTTTACGTGACATTTTCGTTCTCCTTGAATGTGATGAATAAACAAGTTGCCAGCAAAGCGGCTCTTAGAGCCGCTTTGCCGCAACTGCGAAAAACGAAAAGGAATCAGCTGACGCCAATTCCCGTTTCGTGCCGACGTCCTACTTGTGGTGCAACTGCGAGTACAGCTGCAAGGCGTGCAGGAAGAAGTTCAGGAAGTCGAGATACAGCGACATGGTCAGGCCGATCGCCTTCTCCCAGGTGTTCTCGGAGTGACCGAGGCGCCAGAAGTCGAAGAGGAAGTAGCCCGAGAAGATGATCATGCCGAGGATCGAGTAGACGATGTTGATCGTCCGGCTGAGTCGCACGAAGATGCCGATGACGCCGACGATGATCAGACCGAACAGGGCGAACATCAGGTAGGTGCCCATGCCGGAGAAATCGACGCCCGAGAAGAGCCCGACTATTCCGCAAACAGCCATGACACCGGCGGTGCCAGCGAAGATGCCGCCGACGGTTTGCCAGCCCAGCTCCTCTTTGTACGAATTGATCACCGGTCCGATGAACAACCCGGACACGAAGGTCCAAGCGGCCAGTGCGGCGATGCCGATGCCGGCGCCCGCGTGTGCGGCGAAGAAGACGCCGATTGTGCCCAGGATGAAGGCGATGCCCAGGCCGATCATGGTGGCGCCCGAGCGAATGTTGCGACCGCACCAGGTTCCCGCTGCCCCGCCGAGCATGCTCATCGTGAGCAAGAGGGCGACTTTGACGAAAATGCTTTCCATGTGTTTTGTTCTCCAAATTGAGGCGTGTTGTGCCTCTGGTTTGCCGAAGACCCGCCTGTTGGCAGGGGGCCGTATAAGGGAAGCGAGCCCCACAGAGGCTCGCTCCCTTAATTGAAACGACGAGGTACTAAGCGCTGGGTCAGGCAGCCAGGGAGCCGAAACGCTCCACAGCCAACTTCGCCAACGCCGCCTCGAACTGGCTCCAGTCGGTGATGATCACCTTGACGCCGAGCTTGCGCATCGCCTTGCGGATGTGCGCCTGCTCTTCAGCCGGGTACGCGCCCAGGTAGCCGATCACGGTGATGCCCGCGCCGACAGCTGCACGCGCACCGGTGAGCGAGTCCTCGACGGCGACGCAGTGATGGACGTTCAAGCCCATCCCCGCCAGCGCCTCCAGGTAGACCCGTGGGTCCGGCTTGCTCGACTTGTAGTTCGCCGCGGAGTAGATCCGGTCGGTTTCGAAGAAACCTTCCTGACCGGCTCCCTTCAAGCAGGCGCGAACACGACGTTCGGCGCTGCTCGAGACGACGGACTTGCCGATGTCGGCGATGCGAGCCAGCAGCTCGTTGACGCCATCGGTCGGCTGGATGTCGGTCGCCAACTGGGCGATGACAGCCATCTCCTCCTTCTTGACGAGGATTTCCAGCTCGGGCCGGTAGTCTTCGCCTTCCAGGACCTCCGTCATGCCTTCGTCGAAGCTGAAGCCGTGCTCAGCTGCGAGTTCGGTGATCATGCGACGGAAGGAGTAGCCAACGAACCGCTTCATCAGCGACTCGGGCGTGAAGTGCTTGCTGGCGGCGACACCCTTGCTGGACAGGGTGGCGTTGATGACCGTGCAACACGCCTTGAAGGCCGGCGCCTCGGTCATGCCGAGGGTATTGTCGTAGTCGAACATGATGTGGAACATCCGCATCAGTTGACGCTTCTGTTCGGCGGTGAGGCGCTTGCCGCGGTTCTTGGTCGATTGCTTGGTTGTCGTAGTCATATAGTTTCCTTTCGAAGTTTGTCCTAGCCTCGGTTTGAGACAGGCTTGATGTGAATAAAACCTGCTGAGTTACCTCAAGCAGAGACCAGGTGATTCCTGGAAAAAAACTAAGCCCGCAAGACCGGTGTGACCCGCTCTTGCGAGCTCAGATGACTACGCCGCCGCCCGCACGAGCAGGTTGCGAATCGCAGTCTTTGTGTCTCCCGAGGTGAGCTCGGTCAACGCCCATGCCAGTTCCGTAACGAACCCCGCCTTGCCCGCCATCACCACGAACCGGTCGTCGCGAACGACTTCACCGATTTTGCGGAGGATGTGAGCGAGAACGTGATGGTCACGGTTCTCCAAACGAGTCCAGGCGAGCACCTCCTGGTAGACGCCATCGAGCTTGGACAGCTCGGTGTCGCTTTGCTGGAAGGTGTTACCCAGTTCGTCCGTGCAGCCGAGGTTGAGCAGCCAGCACGCGAAGACGAAAGTCGGCGCCTTGAGCACCTTCTCGCCGTCGGTGATGACCAGTGCACGTTCCACAGCGTAAGCAATGCGCTCGGACGCCTTGCTCGTACCCCGGGCACCGACACGAACGATCGTGTCCATGGGGGCGCTGTCCTTGAAGCGGCGCTGGATCTTCGGTCCATAAACCGCCATCAGGTCGTCACCGAGGATCACACCCAGTTCCTTGTGGAACAGCTGAAGCAGCGCCCCGACTTCGGGAATCAGCACTGCTTCATGGATGAGGGTCGCACCAAGACGCGGGCCAACCATGGCCGGCACCTGATGCGCCGCGTTCAGACCAAGGAACTTCAGCTCCCAGTAGGAACCGATGTCTGCCACAGTCTCAACGCCAACCGAATCCCAAGCCGGAACCTGGAAACGGCCCTGCTCAACCACGAGCTGGCGGAACTTCTCCGTGCCGACCATGACGCCGCCATCGAAGCCGAGGAATTCCGCCGTGTCCTTGCGGAANNCGTCGACGCCTCGACGTACTGCAGGAGAGCGGTCTTGAGCGACTTGCTGTTCTGGGGAACGTTGTCCAGAGACAGCACGGTCAGCGGGCGGCGGGTGCCGCTCGCCAGGGCTTCGGCCATCCGCTTCTCGATACCCGCCTTCAGGTACCAGTAGATGGTCTTGGGCGCGTCGGCGTCGACACGAGTCTCGAGGGTGAAGTCGAGGTCGTGCACGACGTCATGGTGCGACGCGTCCAACGTGCCGTGTGCGTCGGTCACGTAGTAGCCCTTGTTGGTGATCGTCATGGAGACGATCTTGATGTTGCCATCAGCGATGATGTCGACCAGCGCGGACGGGTTCTCCGGCGCGAAGATCGTCTCCACCACAGGAGTGAGAACGCTTGCGAGGCGCTCCTTTTCCTCACGCTCGACCAGAACGATGCGGTTGCCCGCCTGGCGAAGCGAGTTGATGGTGCCCGGAGAACGCAGCGATGCCACGACGAAACCCCAGTTGAGGTCGCCGGTCATCGCCATGTAGTCGTGAACATAGGCCGCGAAGTGCGCCGACCAGAAGCCGCCGGGTCCCACATGGACGATGCCACGTTTGACCTTTGCACTGTCGTAGCCTGCGGGCTTGACGTGGCTGGGGAGGTTGTCGAAACCGAACACCACGGGTGTGGTTCCAACGGAGGATTGAGTTGCTGTCATAGATTAGGTCCCTTTCTTTTTTGGCCGAAGCCGATGAGTAAAAAAACGGGGACCTGTCCTGGTCCCGCGCGCACTGAAACGAATCCAGCCTCAATTGCCGTGCACGGCGCCTGAAGCTGGGGTGGTGGCGCTCAACATGAGAGCCGACCGGGTTGTGGTGAAACGATTTAGTTGCCGCCGATCCGCTGTTGGAACGAGTGCAACTTGGTCGCCTCACCGAGGTTGAAGAGATTGAGCCAGGAGTTGCGATCGGGGCTGTCAGCCGCGTTCGATTTGCACCAGCTCGTGAGAGCACCATCACCGAAGGCGAAGACGACGCCGCCAGCTTTCACCACTTGCGCGGCAAGAGAGATGTTGCTTGTGCAATCACCGGCGAAGCCGACGATTTCGTTGCCTTCGTTGACCGCACTGCGAATGGAGAAGTCCGAGCTGAAGCGAGAGGCGGGGATGGGAACGACGCGGCAGTCTGTCAGGGTCTGAAAGAACTTGTCCGCGCCGGGAAGGAGTTTGGGGTTCGAACCAAAGTCAATCACCAACAGCTTTCTGCTCATGTGCATGCTCCTGTGTAATTCACAAATTCCGAACGATTGAGTTGAAGCAAGTTCTTCTAAATCCAAACAGTCCAGGATCGCCATGCACGTGAAAATCCACCAGATAAAACCACTACTTCCCGCGCGAGCGGAGGAGTTTTTGTTTGTGGTTGGTCACTGGCAGAGATGTCTGGGTGCGGGGTTGTAAACTCTGGGTTATTTGGAAGTAAAAGATACTTTTGAACCTACTAGTCAGCTTCTTACTAAAGCAAGAACATATATTCATGTGGCGACGCTTGTGCGAGAGGCGTTTTGGACCATTTTTAGCAGGCGACAATTAAGTTATATTGCCCAGCTGTGCGGATCTCGCTTGCCTGTGTCTCGCACCTAGCACAACGTGCGTAGGTGCCCGATCTCGCTCGCAACACTCTTCTTGACATCTAGCACCGGTGTGAGAGGTCGTTAATCTTTGCTTTAGATTTACTTTATAGCATATAGTAAAACATTTAAAGGTCAAAATTGAAGAAAAAGCGCATGGGCACTATATTTCAGTGATAAAAATATGAAATTTTCGGTCGATAGTATTTGATGCTCGCTTTTTTTCAATTCTGGCTATCTGAATTTTTGAATTTTGCCCAAACGCATATCGATCAGATAACTTGTTACTAATTACTAAAAGCCCGAATCAATCACCATAGGCTTATACATAACAAAGGGCATTTGGCTTAAGCAAATTTCGCTTGCGATCTCTTGGAAAATATGCCGATCGAAGATTGGACAAGGAAAATGTTGCGCTTGGCAATTTCCAGATGCTCTACTGCAAATTAGTCAAAAGTGTCTGTAGTTGGGAAAAAAACCGCTTTGTTACAATTGAGCGAAGCTGCACAAAGGAGCGCAGATTATAGACTGTTAGTGTCACGCTAATTGTCAAGAGGTGAAGCGATTCGGCTCGGGTTTTTAACCTCGATCAAATCTACGTCTGTTTTTAGAGACTTTTTGCTGCTGATCCAGCTGAAGATCAATTCGCTAGAAGTAATATTTTATGTCTTGAGTTAAGAACATCAATACCAGTACGGTGATCTTACATTCCCTTCTCTTTTTGATTTCTTCAGGCAAAACCTCCCAACACTTTCTGCTCCTAGCCTTTAAGCCACTTCCCCAACTTCATCGTTGCGAGCAGTGTCTTAGCGTCAAGTCAAAGCAGATTACAGCGGAGAGCAAAGCCGGAGCACTCAGAAGCGAGCAAGGTCTATGACAGAAAGGAGAACGAGCATGATTTTACACCCGCTAAACTGCTCGGGCTCTTCTCTTGAAGAGATCGGCAGGGATATGTCAAATTTGGCGCACACACCATTCATCCTGGATGGAGTCAAATTTGCGTCAGTCGAAGCCTTTTACATCTGCTTGCGCACTCCCAACCCGGAACAGCGATTGCAGGTGGCTCAACTTCACGGTGTGAAAGCGAAACATATGGGCTCCAAGCTCAAGAAGAAGTTTCGACTGACGCACACAACCTGGATGGATGTCACATTTGAACTCGGTTCTGAACAGCATCACCAACTGGTGAAACGCGCAATCAGAGCCAAGCTCAAACAAAACAAGAAAATCCGTAAGGAATTCTTGAAGACATCTCCCCGCCCCATCACCCACGACACTGGATTTCCGGAAAGCCGGTTTACCCAGTTGCCTGGAGAAAAATTCAGTCTGCTGCTCACTGAGCTGCGTCTTGAACTTTCCTGGCAATGTCGCCTGAGAGAGTCGCTTCGGCGGCTTGTTGGTTTGCTCGCGGCATGACACCACTTGTGGTGGCGTGTTGACGATTTGAATGAGTGACGCTGCAAAGCCTTCCAGGTGATGCGGCTGCATTCGTTCAGCTATTAGCACGCGTTTCTAGGTCGTTCATCACTGTCGTGGTGCGCGGCTTCATTTACCAACTGTTCACCGCTCGGGCTTAGGCAGAGCGGCGAACGCTACCGGTCCTAACGGACCAAGAAGGAGTCTCTGATATGAAGAAGAACACCAGCACCAGCAACGTGGACCTCCCAAAGTGGACGGTTCTCACCCCCAAGCAGGTGGCCAGGCTGAACGCCGTCAGCGCTGCTCACCATCGCGACAACCCGCAGCCGGTCTACCCGGAGCCGGGCGAAGCCACCCTCGCTGACATCCTCCTCGGCAACACCAACGGTCTCGCGGCTGTCGGCGGTGTCGAAGGGCTGAAGGCGCTCGGCTGGGACGACCACCAGCTCGACATCACCGTCGACGACATCGAGAACTACCGCGGCGGACGTCGGCGTCAGCGCGGCAACCGCGGCGGCAACCAGCAGCGCAGCCGTGGCGGCAACAAGGGCGGCAGCGGCGGCGGTCGGGGCAAGACGGGTGGCAACACCCTGATGAACCCCCAGATCGTCCTCACGGCCGTCAAGAAGAAGATCCAGTCCACGGGCGCCAAGCCGGTCGACATGTCCGGCAAGATCGTCTTTGGCTGCCAGAACTTCGAGATGCTCACCAAGGCGAAGGCTGCCTGGTTCGCGGACTCGTACAAGGAGTTCATCCCGCTCGCCCACGTCTGGATGTGCGTCGAGATCGGCAAGGATGGCATCGAAGAGATCGCTCGCCTGACCGGCTACACAGCCTACTGCTCGACTGACAACAGCCGTGGCAACCAGGCGGTCGCCATCCTCATCCACCCGCGCGTCAAGTTCATCGCCCAGAGCTCGATCGACGAGGTCGCCAACGTGCAGGGTGTCAACGATCTGCGTCCGCTCCTCAAGCTCGACCTCGAGGACACGGCGCCGCAGACCCCCGATGCCGAGAAGAAGTTCTTCGCCGGCGTCGTTCACCTCAAGTCCATGCGTGGCGGCGAGGTCACCAGCGGGGCGGTTCGCTACCAGCAGTGCCAGATCATCGCCAACAAGCTCTCGGGCAATGGCGTGGTCGGCGGTGACTGGAACATGAAGCTCCCCGGCGTCAAGGACTACTCCCCGCTCACGGCGGCCAATTTCACGTTGGTCGACCCGGGCGACAGCCGCAACACCCACATCATGGGCTCGCGTCTGGACGCATTCTTCACCCTGAACTTCTCGCGCAAGCTGTCGGGCATCACCTTGCTCGACTGGTTCACCGACCAGACCATCGGTCGCGGTCTCACGGACCACGCGGGGCTCAACGTCTAACGGCTCTGGCGGCGCAGCTTCGGCTGCTCGCAAGGGGCGGAAGAAAGTGGCTTCTGGCTGAGATTCAGTCAGTCGCTGCTCGCTGGCCGGAGACTCTGGTGCCACCATAAGTGGTGCCAGGGTTGCCGGTCGGTAGTTTGTCGGAAAGTGCATCACTTCCCATTTTGTTAACCCAAGAAACAACAGACCTGGATCAAACCAGGCTACAAACGGAGGAATTTCATTATGTCCGCAGATCGCAATTTCTATGACAGCAAGCGTCGTCTCTTCGGATTCGACGGGCAGACCGGCTTCAACGGCTCGATCGTCGTCCACGAAGGTGTGGCCTACGTGCAGGAGCCGCTGCAGTCCGACGCCAAGTACTACAAGCTCACCGCCAAGGTGATCGGCAAGATCATCGCCACCGCTCTCATCGACGGCGCCACGAAGGTCCACTTCGACAGCGTCACGGTGAGCGTCAACTACCTCGTCCAGATGCTGGGCTTCGTCGGCAAGAACGGCTGGTTCTACGACGTTCTCTCCTCCACCGAAGACCATGCGTTCGACCCGAATTGCCCGACCCCCGGGTACTTCATCGGCGAGGCGCGCAAGCTTCAGGATGAGGCGGCAGAGTTGGAGAAGTACGCCCGGTTGGCGCGCAGCGCTTTCCGTACTGACGAGGCGTCTGACGCCGACTCGCGTGCCACCCAGCTCAGGGCAACCGCTCGTCGGATGCTCACCCAGCAGTAATCAACGCGGGACGGAGAGTCTGGCTTGCCTAGCAAACAAGCCGGACTGTCCAGTCCTTCCGTTGCGTATGTTCTAGAACGGCGACGTTCGTCGTTCGAATCAAAAGGCGTACGGTTGGCAAATCTCTATGCCAGCCCGAATTCCGCGGCGAAGACCGCAAAAAAGGAACTTATGACCATCGAAAAACGTTCGGTACTTCTGACTGACCTGCTCAACCTTCGCGCTATCGTCGAGCAACACACTGGCGCGGACAACATCACCCGGATCTACGCACTGCGCCCACTCGCCGACTTGTACGTCTCCCTTGCGCAATACAAGGACGCCGAGCCTGTCCAGCGAGCCATCTTCGCGCTGTCCAGCAAGCGCCCCGGCAACCCGGTGCTGCCCACGGTGGACCAGGCTCGCAAGAACCTTGCCTCCACTCTGAAGCAGCTCGGAAACCACGATGAGGCGATTCTGCTGTTCGAAGCCTCGCTGGCTGAGAGCAATGCCGAACCGCTCACCGCTGCTTACCTTGAGACCGCTTCGTTGCTCGTGGATTGCCTCCAGGCTGCCGATCGGTTCCCTGAAGCCGTCGCCATCATCGAGACCATCCTGGCCAAGATGGAGTCGTCGGCGACTGATGATTCACCCAGTGGTCAACTTGGTTGGATCGTTCGGCTCAGCAGCAGCTTCGCCAAGCAGGGCGGTTACGCCAAAGCCGCTTCGATCACCGAACGCACCATCCCGCTTCTCGAAGCCAAAGCCGAGGTTTGCTGCATCCCTCAGCTGGACGTTCTCGCCGAGCTTTACCTGAAGGCCGGTGACATCGAGGCTCACGACCGCGTCCGCGCTCGTCGTCGCTTCCTTGCCGACAAGCACGATTTCTAATCCACCTTCACAAGCACCAGTTTTGGTGCGGCAGGGCTAGCGTCCTGCTTTTTTTGGATTTCACAACTATACTATATAAAAGGATTTTTTTAATTTCCGAGATCTCCTCTGGCGAGTAGACTCCAGCCAAAGTTTTCATTATGCAGACGTTATTGCTACAACCGTAAATTGAGATCAAAGGCTATGATCATATTGGTAACCAAATTATGCTTTCGCAAGAGAGCGTTGGCAGGTAAGCATGAGCAAACAAGATTGCGAGTCCAGGGGCGCAGGCTTTATGGCATCACACGCTAACCAATTCGACAATCTTCGCAATGTCATAGAGCAGCATTTTGAACGCTACTCAACTGAAGGAAAGTTGTGCGACGAAGAACTTTTATCTGTTCTCAACGGTAAGGCTAGCGCCTTAATTGTCAGCCGTGAGGTAACCTCAACTCAGCAATATGCAGACATGCTCTACAGTTTGGCTCTGCTCAATTATGAGTCCGCCAGTTACGACCAGTCCGCTCGCCTCGTTGATGGCGCACTAAAAATACGAGAAGAAGCAGGCGGCCCACGTGCGGATCTGCTTTTGGATTTTGAATTGCTCGTCCTTTCCTACAATAATCGGGGCAGATTCGCAGAGGCTGAAAGTGCGGCACACAGCTGGCTGCGTATGGCTGAAGATGAATTCGGTGTTGATCATCCATACATTGGCAAAGTGACATTCTGTCTGGCCCAAATTTATCGCAAACAAGGACGAAAGGTGGAAGCAGAACAGATGTTCTTGCGATCCCTTTCCACCTATGCCAAAACAAACACTCTCGATAGCCCCGATGCTGCGGTAACTCGCACCGCTTATGGTGATTTCTTGCGAGTCACAGGGCGCAACGAAGAAGCAAAGCAAATCGAATCGAACGATTAGCTCCAGGGTGATTAGTTTACCGAGTTGATCGCCAGCAAATGCCGGACCTCAATCCAGCCTCTTCAATGCGCTAATATTAGCCGTGCCCTCTAAATGGATGTTACACAATGCGCACGCTTAAGGTGCTTATAAGCACGTTCTCGACGATTTTGCTATCTGGTTCGTTTGCCGCAATCTCTAAAGTGGCGCCTCCCCCTCCCAACCCAGTCCAGCTCTTTGCCAACCTCTCAAAAACCGATTTCGGAAAAGACATACACGGGGAAAAGGTCGATCTTTACACGCTTGAAAATTCAAACGGCATGATCGCTAAGGTAATGACTTATGGTGCCACTTTGACAGAACTGCGTGTGCCTGATAAGCGTCGCAAATCTGTCGATATCGTTTTGGGTTTTGACAGTCTCAAGCCTTACGAAGAGCAATCACCCTACTTCGGCGCTACAGTCGGACGTTTCGCAAATCGCATCGCCGGCGCCAAGTTTGTCCTCGATGGTAAAGAATACTTTCTTGCCCCAAACAACGCACATAACACTTTGCATGGCGGTATCCGAGGCTTTGATAAACGTTTGTGGAAAGCGGAACCAAGCAATGAGGGTGGCGTGCCTTCGGTGAAATTTACCTATCTGAGCAAAGACATGGAAGAAGGATTTCCGGGAAATCTGACAACCAGTGTTACTTACACTTTGACGAACGACAATGAACTGAAGATTGATTATGTGGCAACAACCGATCAACCCACGCCGATCAATTTGACTAACCATGCTTATTTCAACTTGGCTGGTGCTGGGGATGAGTCCGTCTTACATCATCTGGTCAGGATCAATGCTGATTCGTTTACCCCGGTTGATAAAGAACTAATTCCCGTCGGCACGATCGAACCGGTAAAGGGCACACCGTTTGATTTTAGCGAGCCTAGAGAAATTGGCAGTGAGATCGAAAAAGTCAAAGGTGGTTACGATCATAATTTTGTGCTTCGCCCGGGAAAAGGTGAGTCGAAAGAAGCGGCAGTGGTTGTTGAACCGATATCTGGACGGACTTTAACAATGTTGACGACAGAACCAGGCGTACAGTTTTACACTGGAAATTTTTTAGATGGCACTATACGCGGTATCGGTGGATTTTATCCGAAGAATTATGCCTTCACCCTGGAAGCTCAACACTTCCCTGATTCAGTACATCAAGACAGTTGGCCGACTACAATCTTGCGCCCCGGTCGGACTTACAAACAAACAACCATTTACAAATTTTCGCAAGGTGTGAGCCATGCAAACTGGCTTCATAACTAAATTTTCTCGTTTTGCATTAAAAGCTCGGGGTGGGCGATACCCTTCATCCTTTTTTTTACGCTTAATATGTAAAGCAAAAAACGCAGCTTTTTGTTGTGCCTGAAACCCTTTGGTGTCAGGGCTTGACAGTGGCAGTGGTGCCTGGAAACCCTGATGTAATATCGTGTTACTTAATATGGGAAAAAGGAAATAAAAGAAGGAAGGGATAGTGAAAAAAATTGTGGTGCTACTTTTCCTGCTCTTGGAGGTTTTAATTATGGTTTCACCGATTCCAAGCATGGCTGCCGATGCGCAGCATCGCTGGTCTGAAGAGAAAGCAAATAGTTGGTATCAAAAGCAAGGTTGGTTAGTCGGCAGTAACTACAATCCTGCTAGCGCGATTAATCAATTGGAGATGTGGCAAGCTGACACTTTCGATCCCGCGCAAATTGATAAAGAACTAGGTTGGGCTCAAGATCTTGGTATGAATACAATGCGTGTGTATCTCCACGATTTATTGTGGAAACAAGATTCAGAAGGATTTAAAAAGCGCATAAGTGATTTTCTGACAATTGCCGCCAAGCATAAAATTAAACCCGTTTTTGTTCTTTTCGATTCTTGCTGGAATCCCTATCCTGCCCTGGGAGCGCAACATCCACCAATTCCAGGCGTGCACAATTCAGGCTGGGTACAAAGTCCTGGTGCCAAAAGTTTGCAGGATGTTGGCGATTATCCTCGATTGAAAACCTATGTTCAGGGAGTTGTGGGCGCCTTTGCCGACGATCCCCGCGTCTTAGCGTGGGACCTTTGGAACGAGCCGAATAACGGCAATGGTCACGCCTATGGGAAAGTGGAAATTAAGAATAAACAGGAATTGATTGCCAAACTGCTTCCCCAAGTATTTGACTGGGCTCGCGCGGCACATCCATCGCAACCATTGACCTCTGGCGTTTGGGATGGCGACTGGTCTTCGCCTAACACGTTGACTCCGATTCAACACACACAATTAGAACAGTCCGACGTTATCTCATTTCACAGCTATGGATGGCCAGAAGAATTTGAGATGTGTGTGACGACTTTGGAAAAATACCACCGTCCCATCATCTGTACGGAGTTTATGGCGCGCGGTATTGGTAGTACTTTCGACACCATTCTGCCCATAGCCAAACGGCGCAATGTAGGAGCGATCAACTGGGGCTTGGTGGTCGGCAAAACTCAAACTAACCTGCCCTGGGATTCCTGGCAAAAGCCTTATGTGTTACATCCCCCAGCTATTTGGTTTCATGAGGTATTTTATGCCGATGGTAAACCATACCGTGAGCAAGAAGTGAAACTGATTCGCGAGCTGACAGGACGGTCCTCCAAGGTACACTCGAAGTAGACAATGGGTCGAATCCAGATCGAGTGCTAAATAGTCCATGCTCGCTTAGAAGTGTGGACATTCATTCGCCAGGTTGCACAGTTGATCTCAACAGTGCTTAGCGATTCAATGTCACTTCATTCAAGACAAAATCGCTGCTGGACTCGCAACGTAATATTGCTGATATGCGACGTATATGAACCATGCTTGGTGGTGCTCGCGAATATGCGTGCAGATGCGCTAGCAATCAGGGTTTCTGAATGTTTTATTTATATTTGGTACACGGAAGTACTCAGTCGCGCGAGCCGCGCCAGGAAATTTTTTTCCCGCGCTGTCTGGCTTTCGGCCGGATTGTCATGAGTCATTAAACTTCAGATCACCGCGCGCGCTTGAGTTTTATGCTTGAGAACTAATAGCTTTTCTATGTTCTTTCACACTCTTCTCCTTTTCAAATCTTTCAACACCTCTATCTAACGCTCTCTATCACCAATTCATCTCACCCGAACTTCGGTGCGTGAACTCAGGTGCAGACAGAGAGCATTTCCCAACACGAGGGCAACCTCCCTTCCCGGCCGCCATGCAGGAGCCGAGCAGCTTGCTCATAGGCCCTCCTCGGACAGCTCGCAGCCCATTGGAGTTACGTCATGACACCTAAACACACCACTCCCTCCAAGAGGGTGGCTCGGAAGAAGCTGCGCATCGGTCTTTCGATGGGCACCTTCAATCCAATTCATCTCTGGCATATGCAAGTTGCACAATGTGCCTGGGATCAGTTCAAGCTGGATTTCGTCTATTTCATTCCCAACGGCGATCCGCCGCACAAGAGTGATGTCGCGCCGAAAGAGATTCGCTTCCGTATGGTCAAGGCTGCCACTCGTGGCGCCAAACACTTCCGCGCCAGCCGCATCGAAATCGACCGACCAGGCAAGTCTTACACCATCGACACCTTGCGTGCCCTCAAGGCCTTGCACGGCGAGGACGTCGAGTTCTTCTTGATCATCGGACTGGATAACGTCGAGCCCATCAACCATTGGATGGAAGCCGACGAGATCTTCAAACTCTGTCAGTTGCTTGTCGCTCCGCGCGATGCGGCAATTGCAGATCGCGACATCGTGGCCAAAATTCTCCCCAATGGGGCCCGTTTCGGCATCATCGACTGCCCGGGTGGTGGCATCTCCAGCACGATCATCCGCAACTGGATCAAGACTGGCCGTGCCCGTTCAGCTGACTACCTCTTCCCGAATGTTCGTTGCCGCAACATCGCGGTACGGCACCGGCTCTATCGCTAGTCAGGCGCTACTCCCTCGCAAGTACGAAGCGCACGCGTCCCGCGTGCTCCGAAGTTTGCTTATCCGGACTCTTGGATTACTACCGGCACCACACGTGGTGCAGGCAATTTTCAACTTTCTCGAAACCGAAGCTTGCCGCACTCCTGAACTGAGCTGCGGTGGCCTTCGTACAAGGAGATCCTCTATGAGTAAAGCTAAAGCCAAAATTCGGCGCCTGAACAAAGCCGTCAAGGCTAAGCGCGCCGAAATGATTGCTGAATTCTACCGCCGCATGTTCATTCTCGGCGGCATGATCACGGCAACCGACACGTATAAGCGCACCATGAGCGCTGCTTCGGTTGATTTCTCGCTCAAGCCGGCTTCCTATCACCTGACTTTCCGTCGCGGGCTGAGCGAGCCTGGCGCTGGTGACCAGCTGATCATGGCCGGTCACGAAGCGATGCTCTCGCAGTGGTTCGGTCAGCCCCTCAAGCGCGGCGACATCGAGATCGCCCGCCACTGGTGCAGCACCGCTGCTAACGTCAAGGCGTTCCCCCATGAGCTGTGGGATGACGTCCTGGCGCGCAATCCACGTCGCCGCAACATCGACCTGGACATTGACGTGTGGGGCTTCCCCGGTGGACAGACCATGCTCAAGAACGTGCCGGCGATGTCGTTTGAAGGCATCGGTGGCTTGATCACGTTGGTTGAGCCGGCCATGTGTCGCTACTTCGCTCCTGTCATTCAGGCGACGAAAACGCGTCTGATGAGCCAGTCTTCCCAGAACTTCGCCGAGTTCGGTTTGCGGGCTGCGGTGCTCGAGCTGAACAACATCATCCTGCTCCACGCCATGATCGTCGGCGGCGGCGGTAAGCCAATCCTGACCTCCAACGATTCGGCCGAATTCATGTGGCCGCATCTGTTCAAGTCAATAGGCACGCTCGGTCATGAGTTGATGTGCTCCAACCAGCGCCTCGACAAGCCTCTGGCTGAAGCCGAGTACGAGATGATGGACCTGGCCCTGACCCGAGTGCCTGACAGCAAGCTGCTCTGCGATCTGATCGACGCCGAGACGATTGGCTTGCACAACTTCATCAAGGCTCTGGTCGCCCATCCTGAAGCGATCAAGGCAGGCGGTCGCATCGATTCGGGCGACATCGCCGCGCAGTGTGTCCAGTACTTCCTGGCCATGCGCAAAGCCGGCATCACTCCTGATCGAATCACGGTCTACGAAGACGAGGTGAAGCCGACCAAGTGCGACGAGGTCAACGATTTCTTCCGCGAGCATACCGGAGAAGAGCCCAACAAGCTTTTCCCGGGAGCAGGCGGTTACTTCTGGCGTGATGTGCATCGGGACACGGTGTCGGCTGCCTTCAAGCGGTCCGAAACCGACGGTAACCCGAACATCAAGTTCTCCAACAGCCCGGGCAAGGAGTCTTACCCCGGCACCATCCGCGTCTACGGCATTGGCGAGGTGATGTATATCGCCGATAAGTCCGAAGTCGTGGATGGCTTTCCCCTCTACGTTCAACTGGTGAAGAAGGGGCGCATCGTCTACAACGAGTCACTGGAGGCGCAGGGGCAGCGTGCGAACGAGACGTGGGGCAAGTACACCCGCGTCGAAATCTCGCCGCTTATCCAGCACTACATGGACGTCTACCGCGGCAAACGCGAAGAGGAGCGGCTGGCTTTTCTCGCCTCACAGGCGTGAACGGTTTCTCCCTTCGCCATTAGTCAGCACAGGAGAAAATCTATGCAAAAGGTAATTTTTCTGACTGCGGGCGGCTCCGTTACGGTTGCTGCTCGCCTTCTCGCCAAAGCCGGCACCATGGGCGGTGAGGTCTTGCAAGAGCCTTTCCCCGATGGTGAGATCCATCACCAGCTCGTAACGTCGGTGGGCATGAGCGAAGCGGTGGTCGTTGGCGATTTCGATTTCAGCAACGCCGATGCCACCTTCGAGCTCTTCGACGTCGCCAGTCTGCTTGCCGATGAGGGCGCCCTGGGGCTCACCCTGATTACGCCCGAAGACGCAAGCAAGACGAAGCAGGCGCGCTTCTTGCGTCGGGTTCAGGCTCGCATGCTCTCGGCGATTCCCGAAACGCCGCTGGGCAATCGGGTTTTGTCGGTTGACGAACAGACTATGGCCATGCCTTTCTACGGCAAGCCACTGTCACGGCGACGGGCGAACACGCGGCAGACCGCCCGTGCCGCCATCGACTTGTTCGAATACCGCGGCAAGCCCGTGCTCTTCTCGACGAAGAGCTACGGCTACATGATGACTCAGTTCCAGGCGCTGGCCGATTTCGAGCCAGGCGTTTGTAACCGCGACGAGGTAACCGGCATCGTCAGCGGCGTCGGTGCCTCTGTGGCAGGGCGTGATGTCGTGATCATCGGCGGCACCATCGACCACGCCGAGACTCTCGACTTGTACGTGCTTGCCAACGCCGTCTTCGAGGCTGGTGCCTTGAGCATGACGATCGTCTGTCCATACTTCGGTTACTCGACCATGGAGCGCGGCAAGCCCGAGCTGCACGAGGCTGTCAAAGCAGCCTATCGGGCTCGTCTGATTTCGTCGATTCCGCGTTGTCCGCTGGGCAATCGGGTCGTCCTCACCGACCTCCACTCCGAGGGCATCCCGCACTACTTCAGCAATGGCGTGCGCACCACTCACGTCTACGCCATCAAACGCATCATCATGGAGATGGTGCAGGAGAAGCTGAACGGGCGCATCTGCACCACCGATGCCGGTCGCGGCAAGTGGGCAGAGTCGCTGGTCAAAGACATCAACCGGGTTCTCAAAGCCCGTGGTGTCGATGCCGCCTCTTTCTGGCAAGCTGCCTTCGCTCTCAAAGACCGCAAGAGTGGTTCCGAGACGGAGTTGCTCGGCGTGCTTGGCGATGTGGCAGGCATCGACATCGACTTGTTCGATGACATGATTCGTCGTGGCTCCACCGCCATCGACGCCGGCAAGGGCTATCGCAACGGCATCGCCGGTGTCGAAGGCTCCGCTTGCAAGAAAATCCGCCTGGTCGCCTCGCACGGTGTCCTTCCGGGCACTTCGCTTGAGCGACTGCGCACAGCCTGCGACCTCAACGGCGAAGCTCTCTTCAGCGAGGTGATTGTCAGCGACAGTCACCCCAACGCTGTCAAACTGGCTGGTGACTTCCTCACGGTCAAGCCGATTTCCTACATCCTTGTCGAACAGGTTCTACTGCTTCTTCGCACCGGCGCTTAATCGCGCTCTAGCTGAGTAGCGAAAGGAACTTTCTGACAATTCTATCGCCAGGAGCTCAACCCGACTACACCATATATGGTGGCGCCGGCGAAAGCTCCTGGTAGAACAGGAGAGTACTATGAAGTTGATTAAAGTGGCAGGAGCCACCCTCAATCAGATTCCGTTTGGTTGGGCGAACAACCAGCTCAACATCCAAAACGCCATCGCCGAAGCAAGAGCGGCGGGCGTCACCATCCTCGGTCTGCCTGAACTCTGCATCACAGGCTATGGCTGCGAGGACGATTTCTTCCGTCCGGATCTGCGCGAACGGGCCTGGAAGATGCTGCAGGAACTTCTGCCCCTGACTCGCGGCATGATCGTTTCGTTCGGGCTTCCCGTCCTGCATAAGAACAAGATCTACAACTGCGTCGCCCTCGTCGTCGATGGCAAAATCGCCGGTTTCGTCGCCAAGAAGGCGCTGGCCAACGATGGCATCCACTACGAAGCGAGGCAGTTCGAAGCGTGGCCCGAAGACCTCGTCGAGCAGTTCGAGAAGGATGGACAGACCTACCTGATCGGTGATCTGTACTTCCGCGTAGGCGACATCACGCTCGGTTTCGAGATCTGCGAAGGCGCCTGGAAAGGCAAACGCGACGGCATGCATCTGGTCGGCAAAGCCGTCGACATCATCATCAACCCGTCTGCCAGTCACTTCAGCTTCGGCAAAGTGAAGACGCGTCGACGCCTTGTGCTCGAGGGCTCTCGTGCCTTCGGCTGCACCTACATGTTCGTCAACCTGCTCGGCAACGAAGCCGGACGTGCCATCTACGATGGTGACGTGTTGATCGCTCAAGCCGGCAAGTTCGCCGCGATCGGGCGTCGCTTCTCTTACCGCAACCACCTGCTCACCATTGCGGTCGTCGACATCGAGCACACCCGAATGATGCAGTCGCGCACTTGCAGTTTCAAGCCTGAAATCACGGGCAAGCAAGACGAGCGCTGCGTGCAGGTCGACTTCACCTTCCCCACCCTGCTTCCCGAAGCTCAGGCTCCGATCGTCCAGGAGTCGTGGGAGACCGGCGTTCGCGTCAAAGAAGAGGAGTTCTCGCGGGTGATTCCGCTGGGACTTTTCGACTACCTGCGCAAGAGCATGTCCAACGGCTTCATGCTCTCACTCAGTGGTGGTGCTGATTCGACAGCGGTCGCTTGTCAGGTCAAACTGATGGTCGACTTCGGCGTCGCCGACCTCGGCATCGACGGCTTCAAAGCGAAGCTGGCTCACATCAAGGGTCTCGACAAGTGCACGACCAAGGAGCAGCTCGTCAACCGCTTGCTTGTCTGCGCTTACCAGGCCACCAAGCAAAGTTCTCGCACCACCCGTAATGCCGCCAAGAAGGTTGCAGAAGCGGTCGGTGCTCGTTTCTTCTCGCTCAACATCGAGCCGATCGTCCGCCTTTACATCAAACTTGCCGAGAAGGTAATCGGCAGGAAGATGACCTGGGACCAGGACGATATCCCCCTGCAGAATGTGCAGGCTCGCGTGCGGGCGCCGATGATCTGGTTGCTCGCCAACATCTTCGGCATGCTGCTGCTTTCGACGAGCAATCGTTCGGAGGGAGCGGTTGGCTATTGCACCATGGACGGTGACACTGCCGGTGGTCTGTCTCCTGTGGCGGGCATCGACAAGTGCTTCCTGAAGTGGTGGCTGGTCTGGTTGCAGAACGAAGGACCGTCTGCAGTCGGTCCGCTGCCTGCGCTGATCTACGTCACCAAGCAGCAACCCACGGCTGAACTGCGTCCGCTTGAGCAGGCGCAGACGGACGAGAAGGACTTGATGCCTTACGACGTGCTCAACTCAATCGAGGAGGAGGCGATCGAGAACAATCGCTCCCCAATCGAGTGCTATCAGCTCATTCGTGTCGGCTACGCCCAGTACGCTCCGCTTCAGATCAGCGACTGGGTGCAGAAGTTCTTCTCCAAGTGGAGCATCAACCAGTGGAAACGTGAGCGTCTTGCTCCCGCGCTTCACTGCGACACCCGAAATCTGGATCCGCGCACCTGGCGCCGGTCACCGATCCTCTCGGGTGGCTACAAACAAGAGCTTGGCACCATGCACGAGTACGCGCTGCTCGACCATGAGCAGTACGTCACCGCGGTGTCCGGTTAGTTGTCTGGGCAGTCTCGCTGAACGCGCTTGAGCGAACCTGCTCAGGCTGACTGCACCATCACTGTTTTCACTATTACGGCGAGTATCGCAATGCGCGCTCGCCGCTTCACCAACGACTCAGCGGCTCTTCCTTCCGCGGAGATATTTCATTGGGACTTTCGTCCCGCAAGGAGACTTGTACATGACGAGCATCAAAAAGCATCACCAACAGCCCGGTAACACGGCGCTGTTTAACGTCGACGGCACCAACGATTTCGCTGACTACAAGCGCACTCGCGTCGGCAACTTCAGTCGCCTGCCCGTCGGCGGCGGTCGCAAGATCGGTCCTGTGATCGGTCGCATCCAGCGCTGGGGCAACCGCACCGGCAAGATCCAATATCAGATCGGCATCCGCGACTCGCACAAGAAGAACATGTTCAATTTCGCGGCGCAGAACCCGATCAAGACGCCCTATGTCGACAAGGTTCCCGACCGCGACGGCAGTCTCGTCTCGGTTTACCCCGAGCACATGATCGAAGGCACCTGGGGCTGGGACTGGATCCGCGGCACCGAGGTCGAGCTCTTCGACGCCACCTTCCGTAAGGGCACCGAGGAGAACCGTGACGAGTTCTCGGGCGCCACGCAGGAAGTGATCGACTGGCTGCGTGCCCGCAACATCACTCGGGTCATCGTTGTCGGTCTGGTCAAGCGCATCTGCGCTGGTCTCACGGCCAACGCTTTGGCCAAGGCCGGCTTCGAGGTGATCATCCCCGAGGAGGCCACCTGTGACCTGCCGATTCCCGACTGGCAGTCGGTGATCGACGACTTCACGACCAACGGCGTTCGGGTCATCTCCGTCAAGGAGTTGATGACCACGGCGCTCTAACCTCGTTCCATCGGCGACAAGGGTGGGCAAGTCGGCAACTTCTTGCTCGCCCTTTCGACGCCACTTTATATGGTGGCGTTTCGCCAAGCAATTTCCACGCGTGAGCAATCACGCCAAAGGGACGCGTGTCCCTGAGGGAGAACCAATGTCTCAAAACAATTCAAGCCACGCCTATGTCGTGGTGGATGACACCAACTTCGACGATGTGGTGCTCAAGGCAACTCTACCAGTAATCGTCGACTTCTGGGCAACCTGGTGCCCACCGTGCAAGCTGATCGGGCCCATGGTCGAGAAGCTGGCAGTCGAGTTCGCCGGTCGTCTCCTCGTCGTCAAAGTCGACGTCGACAAGGCACCGAAGAGCAAGGCTAAGTACGGCGTCAACAGCATCCCGCAGCTGCACTACTTCAATGCCGGTGCAGTCACGCAGGTGATCAAGGGCTCCAAGCCCTACGCCGACCTCAAGGCTGATTTCGAAGCCTTCGCCAAGACCAGCGCAGCTGCAGCTACCGTCTCAGTCGACCCCGTCGCTGAGTCGGCTTACATCGCCGCAGTCGCCGCTGCCGAGCACAAACTCGAGCAGACGCTCAAGCCGGCTCGCGCCAACCTGACTGTCGCTGCAACACCGTTCAAGAAGAGCTTCGATCGCAAGGTCAAGTACCGGGGCAAGAAGCTCGCCAACGGCAAGTTCGGTCAGACCGAGCACGACACTCAGATCGCCGGATTGAAGGCCGCTCTCGGAGACGTCATGGCCCCGTTCCGTGAAGCTTTCTCAGCCATCGCCAATCCCGCTTGGGATGCCTACCGCGCTGATATGGACGCTGCCAATCAGGCGTTCACCAGCGCACTCGTCACAAGCAACGACTGACGGAACCCCACCTTGCGCATGCAAGGAGGATCGAATGGCACCGTAAATGGTGCGAATAAGGAGCAAATACAAATGACCAGCCATTCAAGCAATGACTCGACTCTGCAGGGCAAATTCAGCGACATCATGAACTTCCTGATGGGCGCCGACGGTGATGAAACCGACCAGCTCGCTCGTCGGGCTGTCAGCGTCATCCTGGCCACGAACCGCCCGCAGACTGGAGAAGAGGCTGATACTGATCCGTTCGTCGCGAACATGTTTGCCTGCGCCGCCCTCGCCTCGATCAGCGAGAACATCAAGCACTACCCCTTCGTTCGTGACACTCGCGTTCCGCTGGGTTTCAACGAGAGCGGCAGCATGTCAGGCTTCGACCCAGACGTGCTCGGTTCCGCCCGCAGTTTGATCGAGCGTGCAGAGTCCCTCATGCCGGCGAACTCGCCCTTTCTGCAGCAACCCGCCGAGGCTGACTTCTTCGTCACCGGCAACGGTGGCACCGATCTGTCCAGTCTCGAAGAGCTCTTCCGCAGTCTGATCGAACACGCTGCTCCGCGTGGTTTCGATGGCTTCGTGTTGATCATCGTCGATGACGAACCGGAGGGAATTGTCCAGTAGCGCTGCCACTGCTCCACAGCGCTGCGGACAATTCGCCTATCTCAAAATAGGGTGCTGCCCCTCTTGCTAGGCAGTGATCCTCCATCGCTTCGGGAGCAGTGCTGGCATGGTGCTGGCCCTGCTCCCGAAAGAAGGGAATTGGCTCATGAAACTTAAATATTCACTGCTGGTGGCGTCACCAGTTATTTTCACTTCAGGCGACAATCTCTCCGCTGCCACCTGCATGAACCTTGCCAGAGCTTGCGAGGCAAAGGGCGTTCAAGTTGCCGTGGGCAATGGACGCAAGCGCCTTCCTGCGCTTGGTCGTGGCGGACCGCGAATTGTTTTCATCGCGGGCGCAGTCACACCGCAGTCGCTTCTTGATGTCGTTCAGAGAATCCACGACCGTGGCATGAAGCCAATCGTGGTCGTCGACGCCTTGCAGGTTCCCGACTTGGACGACTTGCACGCCGTGCTTACCGTTCTGAACGAGAAATCGATCCAGCTTGCTCACGCCGGCGAAGTGCCTTCCTTGCTCGGGCTGAACTGGAACGACCTGCACATGCACCGTTTCGCCAAGGCCGACAACACGTCGTCCGTCGCCGTCTTCCTCGAAGGTGGCAAGAAAATCCTCGCCATCAAGCGCAAGCACAATCCCGACAAGGGTAAGTGGGCGCTCCCAGGCGGCTTCCTCAACTGCCAGTTGGAAACGCTGGAAGAGTGCGGTGCCCGTGAAGTCGGCGAGGAGACGAAGGTGGCAGTTTTCTGGTACGAGCTCACTCTCGTCGACGTGCGTTCCAGCCCGCGTCGCGACTCGCGTCAGCATGTTGTCGACCACGGCTACTCCTGGTTCGTGCCAGAAGACCGCGAAGCCGAGGTCTACGCCAAGATGGAAGCTTCCGACGATGCAGAAGGTCTCGAAATCCTCGACACCGACTGGTTATTGACGCAAGACATCGCCTTCGACCACCGCCTGATCATCGAGCGCGCTCTGGCCATGCATACCTGCGCGTAGCAACTGACTCTTCCTCTTTTCCATCATTGGCGACTCTTAGCGAGTTGCTTCAATGATGTTTTGGTGGGCTGGGATATCGATTTCGGTTTCAAAACCGAAGGATGTCCCAGTCCACCCTCCCCTCATCTTTTCCACAGGAAAACAATCATGCCCTTATTCTTCCTCCTCCTTTTCCTTGGCGGATTGATCGTCGTCTGCGAATTAGTCGGTCTCGTCGCCTTCTCCGTCGTCATGGCCGCCTTCGCCTGCGTCATGGCCGGACTCACTGCTGGCCTAATCGGCACGCTGGTGTTGACCAACGTCTATAAAATGAACTACGAGACTGCCTTTACTCGTAGCTTCTGGGGCGGCACCGCATTGGCGGCCTTGATCGTGGTAGTTTGGACAGCCGTGCTGGACCTTTTGGCAGGCGGTCTGACCACTGCTCTGGTGGCACACCTCTGGCTCGTCTCGCTCGACTGCGCCCTTTATTCCTTCATTGTCGCAGTCGTCACAATGGTGACCTGGGGCGTGATGATTTTCACCAACGGTCGTAAACACCGCGGCTGACTTCTTCCTCTTTGTCCATCATTGAGCGGCTCTTACCTGGAGAAGGAAACTCCCTCACTCACGGAGACTGACAAAATGTTTGCCAAACAAAGCATGCTTGCCTTTGCTTTTGCTGCCGTGTTGGCAGCTCTTAATGTCGGTACCGCTCTGGCGGAAACGGCAACTATTACGGCTGTTCCCAACAACTTCCCGCAAGTGAAAAAAGTGTCCGCCCATCCCGGCATGAATGCCGTTGTCGACGTCGCGAGCGGTTCGGTTAGTGTCATGGTTCTGGATGCTTCGACGATCATCGCAGACGGAAAGCAATACGATATCGGCAACGACCAGAAGCTCACGGTCGAGGTCAAGCATCACGCCTCTATCGTCACTGGCACCTTGATCTTCGTCAAGTTCGACGGTGTTGGAACTTACAGCAACTACCGTGGTGAGCGCACGATCGACTTCGAAGGCAAAGGAACCATTGATCAATACGCGTACGATGGGGTGGGGCTGTTTGATGCGGGGAATTTCACCGTAACCAACTGGACCTCCGCAACGGCTCATGATGACACAGTTGTGCACACCATCGATGTGCGTGACGTCGTCGGATTCGAAAACGCCAACGTCACCGTGACGAACTGCTGGATCGCATCTGGATTCAGCTCCATAGCGATGAAGACTACGGGGTGTCGCTATCCTCAAAGCAACGCCGTGGCTGTTCCTGCCAAGCAATGAAAACTATCTGACTTTTTTCCGGAATTACTCCGTCGTCCCAACTGCTGCAGATCAGCTCAACTGACTCAGCAATTGGCCCAGTCAAATCCCCTGTAGGGCAACATCATGACCGACACCAAAAAACACCTTCTCGAGCAAGTCATAGCGGACTGCCGCTCCCACTTCGACCGCACCATCGCCAACGCGGAGCAAGCGCTCGAGAACTTCAGGACCGAGCACTACCAGAACATTGCCAAATCGGCCGCCAGAATCGCCGCCCTCGAGAGCAACCTCGAGATGTACGATGGGCTCGAACAGACCCGCATGGCCGCACAGACGCGTCGCGAGATCGCCGCGGCTGTGGAAGACCACAAGCAGGTCGTCATCGGCGCCAACAACCGTCTCCAGCATGCCTGCGAGCACTATGTTCGCGCCTTCTCTTCGGCCTCCATGGCTATGGAGTGCAGCTTCAACGCTGCGATGGCCACCGCCGGCGCAAAATAGCGCAACCCGATTTGCACTAGCGAATCAAACAACAGTAGGACAATTTTTCGAGCAATGCTTAAGAACCGTGCACCGAATTTGGTGCGCGGTTCCTCTTTTTTGCCCAGGCTAGAATCTGCAGATTTTACTTTTTACTTTATTTTGCTGCCTCTAGTCATCAATGTAGTAAGATTAAAACGCTCACGTCAAGCCAACTTCTTAAATTTTTACCTTCCTTCTAGTCGTCGATATAGTATGTACGCCATTGCCAACGAAGGATTTTACATAACGGCTCCTATTGGGCAATTGGTGTGATTGCCATGACCTTACGGCGACTCGGATTTTTTTTCCAAATTGTATTACTGCAGGCCTAGTCGCCTAATAGCCTCCTCTTCTAGTCAAAGATGACCAGCAGCTAATAGATGCTCATGACTACACCTGTAAAATCACTCTTGTTCAAGTGGAAACCACCCATTGCAGCAACCAGGTTCATCACGCCGGTCTAATCTCAGCCGCTTCTTTATAGCGGTTGGTGCTTTCGCTGCTGTCAATTTTCTTGTTTTCAGTTCGGTCGGACCGACGTCAATGCGTTTGACTCGCGAGGCGCTGTCCCAGCAAACCCAACTTTATCCATTGTTTGGCAGCTGGACGTGGTGGATGGCTAAAGGCTTTCTCGATCAAGCCTCGCCACCAGATATAGTGCTATTGGGTAGCTCGCAAATGAATTCAGCGGCGCGCGCTACTGATGCTAAATTGATGAACAGAGCCGTTGATTGTGTGTTGCATCGGCAAGTTTACGGTCTGGAAAAGGCTATGGACCTGGCTGGCTTGCCGCATCAAAACGTGGTCAATTGTTCGCTCGATGGGGCAATGGCTTCGGATTATTGGATGACTGCGCGCGCACTGCTTACCGATGATCACCGTCCCAAAATTGTCATTCTCGGTATCTCTCCTCGTGACTTTATTGATAACAAGCTAGTCTCGGCAAGTGCCACCGAACCTTTTCGCTTCTTCTCGCGTTATGTAGACAGCGGAAAATTGAGCTCTCTAGCTTATCCCGACCCGATTGCGCGTATGGGTGCTCGCCTGGAATGGACAGTTAATTCTCTGCCGACGAGGGCGCTGCACGGTTCGATTGAGAATCTGCTTGGCTCGAACCAAATCCGTGGCGACAAGCCTCAGACGCAGGAAGTATTGGGCATCGTTCGAGACTCGCAGATGATGGTCAAGCCTGGCGAGTACATGGAGCCGGCGAAGACCGAAGGCGTATGGGTGGATAACAGTCACGAATATATCAACCGATATAAGAATTCGTCCCCGCCTTGTTATCCCATTCAAATCTCGTTCTTCAAAGAATTTCTCGGCATGATGCGCGATCAAAATGTGAAAGTTTTGGTTATCGGAATGCCAACACTGCCTCAGAATCGCAATCTTCTAGATGGTAAGTTCTGGGTCGCCTATCGCAGCAAGATCTCGTCAATCTGTAGTGATTACAAGGCATCTTGGTTAGACATCGGTACCAGTCCAGATTTCGATGCCAGCGATTTTATCGATACGGTTCATGTGAACAGCAAGGGTGGCGCCAAAATCTTCGCCATCATGGCTAAGCAACTAGGTTCTGATGCCAGTCTTGAAAAAGCTATGGCGGCGAATCCTAATGTTGGACTGGCATGTACCAACAAAGCCAAGCCCCTACAGTAACGATCAGATTCAGTGCGATTAGCGATATCACAAGCGCCTTTCCTGCTTTGAATTGGCTCAATCCGGCGATTGTCAAAGCGAGAAGACATAGCTCGGATGGAAACAAATACCTTCCGTGAGGTCCGGTCACATTGACGATTGTAGCGGCCAAGTTGGCGCATAGGTTACACAGAGGGAATGCGGTAATCATGAGCCAAATGCAGAGTTGTTTTCGAGCGCTAGCAGGATCAGGAGGTGGCGAGACAATCGCGCCTCCGCGATCCGAAGCTGGCGCTGCGCTCGCGCCCCCAGGGTCTAGATGTCCTCGCTTCCAAGATTTGAGCCAGCCAACAAGCGCGGCGATCGTGTATCCGAGATAGATAATGTAGATGGGGCGCCATAAGTAGCGATCCATATAGCCGAACAAGCCAACGTAATCAAAGAACACGTAACGCCACCAACCAAGCTTTCCAGCCTGCGGCCAGGGATGTTGCACTTGTCCATTGACTGTCGGCAGGATCTTAATCCAAGCCTCGTACATTGTCTTGGTGCCTAAAATGTCACCTCGGAATTCAAAATAATTTCGCACGAAAAACCATCCCGAAGCAGCCAGGAAGGCGGCCCCAAACACTGCCACTCTGGCTATTGTTTGTGAAATTGTCAGCGCATTTGCATAACCGGCCATGGCAATCCCGATTAGCACCGCCGGTGCCACCGAGAGACCTGTGTGTTTGCTTAATCCCAATACACCAAACAGCACACCGATTAAAGCAGCCTTGCCTAATGTAATTCCGCAATTGATGCCGCGAACTAATAGATAAATGATCGCTGAAGCGAGAGCTGTTGCCATTGAGTCGTTGTTCGTGTAGCTGTTTACGAACACTAGTTGCGGGTGGAACACCACCAGGAACGGCAGAGCAAAAGCCAGCCCGCGTTGCTTTGGAAAGAGTTCTTTGCCTAGTAATACTGCAATCCAAGGCACTATCGCGCCTACCAATAGGCTGCCAAAGCGAGAGAACGTAGACATCAGTGCTGCCGGTGCCAGTGCCGTTAATATCACGTGTGGGACATAGCCCAGCGGCGGCAATGCTCCGTATTCCGCTGCAGCGCCAGCGCTTCTCACGTCATCAAACGATGGCAAACTCCAGTGCTGGGCGATAAAGTGAACAACCCAAAAATGATTGGGTTCGTCCGGTGCTTCTGTTACGGGAAGTGTCAGTAACCATGGCAAGCGCACCAGAAAATACAACAACAAGAAGAACAAGACCGCTTGTGTTGTCGAACAATTCTCGATCAGCTCGAAGCGCCTTTCTTTCTTTATTGGCGCGCTTGTCATTGAATGATGCGGATCCTGTTTGTTGCCGGTGGTGCATTGTCACGGTGTTGGATTAGCCAACACCTTATATTAAGCCACCAACGCTAGTCCACTCAGAAGTCCAGAAATCATCCTTCAACTGATGAGCTTAAGGACTGTCTTGGCGCTGGCATCAACTAAGAATTTGTATTTCTTTACTCTTGACGATCATCAGCCTGGGCGTACTGTCTAAGCTGGCCGTGGATTTCAAGATTGCGGCACTCCCGTCGAGAACATTAAGGTGCAGAGCCGTTTCTGGAAATCAGAAGCGCTGGGCGTACAATGGGGCAGCAGCGTTAGATGGTATGTAGGTGATAGAACTACTACCTGGCTGAACAATTTGAGATCAAGGAGCCGCTTGCTCATGGACTTTGCGAATCCCAATGTGAAAAATTGCAGGAACGATTTAATTGGGCGTTATGGACTAGCCGATAGCGATGAAGCGCTCCAGGTATTTATTGACGCTCTTCCTGCCATGGTGTGGCTCGGCGATGACCAGGGGCGAGTTCTTTATTTCAGCGAACAGTTTTATTCCTTCACTGGTTTGCGCCGAGAAGATAATGATGATGGTTTACTTTTCTTGAAAATCATTCACCCGGATGATCAGCATAAACACCTTCTAGCCATCGAAGCCATCGAGACCAGACGCCCTTTTGAACTAGAGGTGCGACACCGAGCTGCAGACGGAAATTATCGTTGGTATTTGGTTCGCGCTGAACCGCTGACTATTGGCGAGGGGCGAGTGACGTACATTGGCACCAATATGGATATTGATGATCGCAAACGTGCTGAGGAGGCGCTGAAAGAAAGTGAGGAAGAACTTCGCACGCTAGCCGAGTTGATACCGCAGCTGGTGAGTATTGCAGATTTAGATGGACGCACTCTCTACGGAAATCAGCGGCTTTATGACTACATCGGCAGACGTCGAGAGGATGAAAACGGATTCCTCTGGAAAGAAGTGATTCATCCTGATGATTTAAAGGTTATCCTGCCTCAAATAGGACAGCCATCATCAGCCGATTTCTGGCAAATGGAAATGCGATACCGGTCGGCCAGCGGCGAATATAAATGGCATCTGGTGAGAGCTGTGGCCAGCCCTGATGGTAAAAAAGTTTTTGTTACGGCGACTGACATCGACGAGCAAAAGTGTGCCGAAGAGGAAGTTCGCGAGTCTGAGGCACAGCTGAGAACGCTAGCTGAAGCCATTCCTCAAATAGTGTGGACCTGCGATGCTCAGGGCGAAATACTATTCATGAACCAACGCTTCCTCGAATACACCGGTTTATCCAAAGAGCAAACTGCTGATGGGGGCTGGCAACTCTTGATTCACCCGGATGATCTTCAGTCATATCTTGATGGCTGGAACCACTCACTGGCTACAGGTGAAACCTTCGAATGCACGTTTCGGCTCAAGCGAGCGGTCGGCATGCGCTCGACAAAAGCAAATGGATACAGGCGACATCTCAGTCGCGCCGTTGCTTTGCGAGATTCGGCGGGCAAGATAATTAAATGGTTTGGAACGTCTACGGACATTGAAGGATCGCCTTAAAGAGAGCCTGAATTACACTCCATTTGTGCCACTACGGGCGGTGGCATTGTGGGTAAATTTTTTTGCCAGTTTGATGACGGTAGAAGCAGCAGAGCCGCGTTATTCAGAGAGTCCGCTCTGTCTGGATTGTTAGTCCATCCAGAGCGGCCCCGCTTTGATGTTATTTGCCCGCAGCTGCCGTCGTGCCCGTCGGCAAGTCGAACTCGTCGCCGGCGCTAAGGACTGACATGACGACATTGTGCACGCTGGACAAGGCGTTCTTGCCGCGTGCCTGGGAGCCTTGCTGGTTGCAGCGCCTTGGGCGGCCAAGCTAGAAGGGGCTGCAAGGGCGAGAAGTGCCACGAAACAGAACTGTCCACTGACGCAGATGAAGCGACATCATGATCTCCTTGGTATGGGTGTAGTGTAGCTGAACTGAACTAGACCACGGTGACAAGATCAGAGCCGCACAGCGCGTCTCTAAAAGCGGCTGTCCGGGAATCGAACCCGGCCGGGCTATCATCCGGTCCACACCATGTGGCCACAGCCTAAATTTCCCCAGCCAAGCGCGATCCCGCTTGGCCAGCACCGGATTCTCACCGGCCCCACCGCAAGCGTGCGGATCGGGGAT
>PLZS01000075.1 GCA_003153555.1 Candidatus Melainabacteria bacterium
TGCGAACCTTCTGGTGCAAGTGCTGATCAACCTGCTCTCAAATGCCCTCAAGTTTTCGCCACAAGGCAGCACGGTAAGCATTCTTGCCGAGGAACGCGGTGAGCAGTTGCTGATCAAAGTCATCGATCAGGGGCGAGGCATTCCGGCCGAAAAACTAAAGACAATATTTGAGCGTTTCGAGCAGGTGGAGGCTTCTGATGCAACACAGAAAGGTGGCACCGGGCTCGGGCTCGCCATTTGCAAAACGATCATCGAGCAGCATGGCGGATCAATTGGGGTCAAGAGCGAAGCAGGTCAGGGCAGCACTTTCTGGATTGACATGCCCAAGCAGTCAACCTCAATAAGTGAGACATAGGAGAAACAGCGCATGCGTCTGGATCTGAGACTGCTGCACAAGGCGCTTTTAGTAGCTGCTGTCATGTTCATATCTGAGCTGTTGTTTGTCTCAACCCTGGCAATTCTAATTGAGAACACTAAATCTCAGCTTGAGGAAGACAACAGAGTGCGAGGGATCATCTCTCATCTGGCTGATCTGTCAGGTATTTCCTCCGTTGGATGGGCGAGAGCTTCTCTTCATCCACTCCTGGTAAAAGAATACTCGTCCCCTGGTCAAGTCATTCTCGAAGATCGCAGTTTGACTGAATCCAAATTGCAAGTGGAGTTATCCACACTCAAGTCACTATGCAAAAAACATCCGCAAGAGCTGGACGAAATCGATGAGCTGGAGAATCAATTCAAAATGGGTGCCATTCTTGTAGATCAATACAGGCGCATGCATGTCACAAAGAATGATAGACATCTGTCAGCGAGAGACAGACTCTTGCAGCAATCGGAGGCGGTCGTGTCATCTACCGACCGCATCATCGACAACTATAAAAAACTTGAAGAGACACTCATTGCCGAACGTGCCACCACGCGCAGATGGCTGAAACTCTGTCTGGCTGCCGGTGCAATATTGAACATAGTCCTGGCGCTGGTTGTGATTAGATCATTTTTCGGAGCAATTACAAGTAGATTAGACACGCTCGCAGAAAATGCGCGACGGCTTTCGGCTGGAGAGCCGCTCCAGCCATTAATGAGCGGCAACGACGAGACCGCCAGCGTAGACATGGCATTTCACCAGATGGCAGACGCGTTGGCCGATGCATCGCGAAAAGAGAATGCACTGGTGCAAAATGCCGTTGATGTGATCTGCTCTCTTGATGGCAACAAGACTTTTACGTCCGTCAGCCCTGCATCTCTATCTGTCTGGGGACATTCTCCAGAGGAATTAGTCGGCAGGGCCAGCACTGATCTGCTTGCTCTTGATGAAGTAGAAAAATTCAAGATCGCTCTTTCATCTTTAATCGAAAAGCCTAAGCAGACTCCGTTTGAGACTCGCCTGAAACACAAAGATGGGCGCGACGTAGATCTGCTTTGGTCTGCCAGATGGTCGAAACGTGACAAGGCCTTCTATTGCATAGCTCACGACATCACAGATCGTAAGCGAGCAGAAAAGATGTTGAAAGAGAGTGAAGCACGAATCAACACCATTATTGAGCATCTGCCCGTTGGCGTTGTGACCGTTGACAATCGTGGGCTGATCAAGTCGCTCAACCCCAGAGCTGAGGCAATTTTCGGCTACATTGCCAATGAACTCGTCGATGGACAACTGGGAAATTTGATCGAGTCACCGCTGTTTGAAAGAGCGGATCAAGCTGTCGACGGTCTTCGTACCATGGCTGTCGATCAAGTTTTGCAGCTTGAGGCCAAAAGGAAAAACGGTGAGCATTTTCCGATCGAACTAAGTCTGGAAAGTTTCCACACAATTGAAGGAGACCATTTTCTGGTCATCGTTCAAGACATAACGCAACGGCTTCAGGTTGAGCGCTTAAAAAAGGAGTTTGTGGCGATGATCAGTCACGATTTACGAACCCCGCTTATGTCAGTGGAAGCCTCACTAACGCTTCTGTCGATAGGTGCTTGTGGCGATCTGCCTGAGCAAGTGCAGGTTGAAATTAACGATGCTGAAACGGATATCGAGGAAGTGATCAGGCTCACGAACGGACTTTTAGCCATAGAAAAGATGAGCGCCGGCAAGCTCTCTGAGAACTCCTGCAGTCTGCAAACAATTCTGGACCAATGTCTCCAAGACGTTGAAATTTTAGCGAAAAAATTCGCAATTACGTTTTCCGTCGAGCCGACTAGTGCTACTGCCTTCGTCAACGAGGATTTGCTAACCAGATCTTTGATAATTCTTACTTCAAATGCCTTGAGGTTGTCTCAGCCAGGCTGCCAGTTAGCATTGACTGCGGTAATGCAAGATGGTGCGACTGTAGTACGACTGGTGCAACTTGGTTGCCCGAAGTCTGAGCTAAGCACGTTGGCAAACGCTGATCAGATCAACATTGTTGATTCAACGAGGCATGCTCAAGCGGATCTCGGTTTTGCCATCTGTAAGACGATGATTGAGCGGCAGGGTGGTTCAATCACCATGCACAATCTCGAGGAGCAAGAGATGTTTTGCCTTCGACTGCCTGCTTGAACAATTACACTCGCTTGAGCAAGCATCTTACTCTCACGCCTAGTCTTTTCTCAGTGCCTGTTTAAAGCAAAGTAGCCAGTAGCGCTTAAAATCAGGACAACAGTAACAGCAGCCAAAATCGTCAGTAGTTTTCTTCTCTTTTTTGCGGCGAGCACAGCGGCTATTTTCATCTTTTCCCTTCTGGGGAAAACTTCCAATCTTTCAAGAAGCTTCGAGACTGATTCGAATCGCGACCTAGGATCTTTTTCTAAACACCTCTCGATCACTTCCTCTAAGTCTTTAGGTCTTTCGGCTTCAAACTTAAGGGCGGAGATTCTGGGTGGTAGTTTCAACGCATGCGCATTTTTGATATCGAGGGCAGTACCATCTTGAAATGGTGGTCTGCCTGTTAGTAGCGCAAATCCTACACACCCGATCGAGTACACTTCTGACCTTTCATCGTACTCCAGTCCGCGGGCTTCTTCGGCAGACATGTATAGCGCATCGATTGATTCGGTCAGCTGCTCATTGGTTTTGATTTTAGGTAGACTGAAATCTGTGACTGAAATGGACGGTTCTGAGTTCATATCATCCAAGAAAATTATGTTACCGGGTCTGATATCTCTATGCAGGAGACTTTCTTTCTGCGCATAAATTAACGCTTCGCAAATACTGATCAGAATCATGACTGTTACATCATGACTGGGTATGCCGTGAACTGCCAGGTACTGCTCCAGATTGAAGCCGTCCTTGTATTCGGTCACCATATATGGTGTCTTGTTGTTATAAATGAAGCATTCGAAGACTCGTGCGATATTGTTATGACTTAATTGCTTGTTCTTCTTCGCGTCTTGTTCAAAAGCCGCAAAAGCGTCAGGTCTAATCTGCTTAAAGCTTTTCACCGCTACCTTTTTGCCTGACTGTCTGTCTCGAGCGAGAATGACATCGGCTCTTGCACTTTGTCCGAGAATTCCAATTGGGGTGTATCTCTCCAGTGGAAAGCTCTCTGGGGATATACCTGTAGAAGCCAGATCTAGTGTTACTGCTTCGAGTTGGTTTTTATTTTGTTGAAAATTTGGAATTTTCTTCGGGGTTGGTTTCTCGCACGAGCAAAGGTAAAGGCGATCGACCTTGGTAATAGGGATTGCCACCACTCTCTTATTGCAAGTGGCGCATAAGTCTATTGAGAATTGCGAATTGGGAGAGTAGGTCCGATCGCATTTGCAAACTGATACCCATTGAGTCGTTGGCTGTGAGCCAGCCTCGTTCATAGGACGGAGGCATGTTTGACAATTCTGGGAAGTGGATTCTTTTTCTTTTTCCATGTTTTGTTCGGTTTTTGGACTATTATACCAGCGCACTATGCTGGGGTGACCCTAAGCCTGAAGCCATCATGGACTATTGTTGGGGCAGCGTCTTCAAATAATCAGTAACCTTTCGAATTTGCTCTGGCGTAGCATTGAACTTCGGCATCGACGTTGGCACCAACTCAAAAAAATCGTCCTTTTGAAGATCTTGGATTTGAGCATCTGTTATGTGCGCAGCGAGGTAATCGCTGCTATATCGCCCTATGCCGTCCAGACTGGGTCCGATATAGCCACCGGCATGTTGAATCTGGTGGCATTGAGCACAGCCAAATTGTTCATATAATTTCTTGCCTTCTTCTGTGGACGCAGTCTTCGGACTAGGTTGAAAATCAGGGCGCTGCGGTGTTTTTTCAGAAGGCACAGGTTGGTGGCGATACACGACAAAACCGCCGGATGGCTCGGCCAATGTCAACAAATATTTAACAAGTGAATGGGCTACTGAGGACGAGACGCGCAGGTGTGGGACTAGATTGTCGGAATTTTGCCCTGTCAATTTTTCATAGGTATTAATGGCATCCGGCGTGTCGGCCAGGCGAGCAAACAAAAAGTCTGAGTTTCGGTGTTGTCCGATACCGTCCAAGAGGGGCCCGACCTTCCCGCCAACATCACTTATCGAATGGCACGCAGAGCAATGTGCCGTGTCATAGTAGTGTTGACCCTTTTTGCTTTCAAGTGAAATCGGTTGAGGGCTATATCCCTTCGGTTTGATCACAAAAACTTTGGTCTGATTTGGCTTTTCGTCAGCCTGTCCGGCTGTGTTGGGTTGACACCATAAGCATGCAAGCATCAAACCTAGACAAAGAGTCAGGGCAAATCGTATTTTGCGAAACATTATGAATGTAGATTCCTTATCGACAGTTGCGCAGCGCTAAAATCTCTTAAGTATACTCGGCTTAGCAGCATTTGATTTCTATAGCCAGAACTCTTCTTGTCAGCTTGTCCATATTTAACTCTTATATTTGGTGGTTTCTTGTCAGCAAATCGGAAGCGCTCATCAGATCTGCGAATGATGTCACATGTGGTATCACTACAGTTGGCATGGCCGAGTTCACTTGCTCAGGATTTTGTGTGTTCAGTGTACGATAAATGCGGGAGAATAATGACTTTCCACAGGAATAAACGATGACGACTTGCGACACTGCTCCACGAATTTGGCATGAGGATTTCAAAATCCATTCATATGAGATCGGTCCTTCGGGATCAGCGACGCCCCAGGCGATGTGTCGATTTCTCCAGGAGGCTGCCGGCAACCACGCTGCCAAGCTCGACGTTTCTGCAGAAGAGATGGCACGCCGCGAGCAAATGTGGGTGCTGTCCAATTTAAGCGTGCGTATGGCAAAATATCCCCGCTGGCACGAGACCGTCCACATCGAGACATGGCCGGTATTCAAAGGCAGCAGCATTCGTGGATATAGA
Source organism: Candidatus Melainabacteria bacterium (assembly GCA_003153555.1). GTDB lineage: Bacteria > Cyanobacteriota > Vampirovibrionia > Obscuribacterales > Obscuribacteraceae > PALSA-1081. Next base: position 5,287 of record PLZS01000075.1, read on the forward strand.
GACTTGATTTTTAGAAATGAGCATGGACAGGAGCTTGGACGTGCATCATCTATGTGGCTGCTCTTAAACAAAGAGAACAGAAGACCTCTAAAGATTCCACAGTGGTTGATAGATGTCGCCAGCCCAGGACATAACGTTGAGATCCTGCATGAGGTCAAGGAAAAACATTTCAGCGGCGTCCCCCAGGTTTCTCAGGAATTTGTCATTCGCGCAAGCGACATCGATTGGAATATGCACGTCAACAATGTCTGCTACCTGGAATGGGCGCTTGAAGCCGTGCCCGCAATGTTCAGACTGCAAAGCAAAATCACAGAACTCGATATCTCGTTCGTCGGCGAAGGCAAATACGGCAACTCGGTGATAGCTGAGTGTTTTGAGCCAAGCGCAACTAACCTGCCGTATCTGCACAAAATAGTTGAAAAACCGTCCGGCAAACTTCTTGCCATGTTGAGAATTCTCTGGCAGCCAAAGTGATAATCCATTGGCTAAACCGGCGAAGAGTCAATATGTCATGAGGCAAAAACTCTATCTGATAGAGTAGTGTCTTTCTCAAGGAGCGCACTAATGCTCAAGGTTTGGAAAGCTGGACTTGTCATGCTCGCTCTCGGGCTTGCTGTCGCAACGCTCAATGCCAATTCTGCGGAAACAACCAAAGGTTCCGCAGCCGCACAACAAGATGACTCGGTGCGGATTGTTCTCATGGGTCTGGAATCGGCGATGGCGTCAAAAAATTTCGAAAATGCCGCAGCACTTTTTGCTGAAGACGCCCATTTCATTGATCAGGCTGGAGAGGAAATCCGTGGACGCAAAGCGTTGCGCGAACGATTTGACCGACTAAAAGACGCCTCAGCACCGGCAGTTGGTATTCATCCGCAGAGCATTACTTTCCCTGCGAACACCGTCGCTCTCATAGTGGGGGAAGTCAGTCGCAAGCATGGACAAGAAGATTTGCCGGCATCTCGTTTTTCAATGGTGATGGTAAAGAAAAACAATAACTGGCTAATAAATGAACTCCAGGAAACAACCATGCAATCCGCGCAGACAGAGAGTCATCTGCAAGAATTGGATTGGTTGATTGGTCAATGGTCCGCAGACAAGCCCGATGCTTCTGCGCAACTGAACTTCGAATGGACACCAGACAAAAAGTTTATAAAGTCAAAATGCACGTTGAACAAGAATGGCAAGCAACCGCAAGTAGACAGCCAGGTGATCGGCTGGGATCCGCAACACAACACCATAATCTCCTGGCACTTCGACAGTAATGGTGGCTTCGGCAGTGGCACGTGGATCAAGCAATCGGACGATAATAAATGGACGGTCAACGTTGTAGGTGTCGGTGCGGACGGCAGCAACTCAATTGCCAGCAACGTTTTTACGGTGAAATCGTCCGACGAATTCATCTGGCAATCAGTGCACCGGACTCTCGACGGCGAAACTGTTGGCGATACTGAGCCAATCACCGTACACAGAGTTAAACGCTAATGCGTGGCGGCAAAGTTATGCAACGACCGTGCGCGCTCTTCGCCGTGCCGATTCTATTGATTGCCACTGTTTTCGCTGCTGCACCGGGCCTGGCACAATCTGGCGGAGTTCCCAGTTTCGGTTTCCGCTCTTACAGCAACAGCGGCTCCAGAAATTACAACGCCGGAATCGGTGGATATCCTACGAACAACTCGTTTAATTCCGGACTTGGCGGATTGAGCCAGACGTCCAACGGCGTCAATAACACGCAGCGCGGCCCGCAATACAACACACAGCGCAGCACCCAGGCAGCAGAGAATCTGGCACGAGAGGTGACCAGCATCTGGTCGAAAACTCCGGTCGGAAGAGCTTTGGATAACCCGCAAACGTCCATGGCTCAGTATCAACAATCATCTGGAACGGCGCCCACTGCGAATGGATTATTGCCGCCCATTTCGAAAAAGAAAATGTTGCGCATCTTCCTGGAGGGCGGCTCTCCGCAGTCGGCAGGAAGCTCCGCGCCTGCACCAAGCGGAGCCAATTCAAGCGCGACCAGCACTGCCTACAACAACTATCAGACAGCTGAAAACGAAGCCAGTAAGGCCTACAATGCGGCTCAACGTGTTCGCAATTATGATACAAGCACATGGAGCAGAAAAAACGACGCCAGTCAGGCTGAATACGCCGCTAACAATGCAAACTACGCGGCGCAGCGTGCCGAATCAGCTGCCTACAGCGGCGATTCACAGGCACACGGCTATGCCAGTCGTGCTCGACAAGCAGCTAATCGCGCTCGCAGCAATGCAAACCAGGCGCGCTACAATGCCGACACAATGCGCTAGGCAGTCGGAAGCTCAAATTGATAACTTTGGCTCGAATAGAGACCAAGATACTTAACCATTCCATTCACTATCGTTTCTCCTTTTAGTAGCCAAGTAAAGTAG
>PLZS01000198.1 GCA_003153555.1 Candidatus Melainabacteria bacterium
ACAACTATATTGTTAAGAATTAGTGAGCGAATTTAAGGGTCTGCAAATAGAGTTCCGATGGCTGCCAATTTGCTTGTGAAAGCGTTTTGCTGTCTTGCATCCTTAAAAATCTGACAATTTCAATATTCGCTTCATCTTGCTCTCTCCCTGGCGACGATATAAAGTTGTGGTCACCTCGCTTCATGGCGAAAAGCTCAACCGGTTTTTTTAATCGCGTCAGTGCTGCTGCCAATAATTCGGACTGCTCAAAAGGAACGACGAGATCGGATGTTCCATGAACAAGCAGGGTTGAAATTGCAGAGTTTGCGTGCTCGAGAGGAGAGGCCAATTTTTGCCTGTTCGAGTCGCTTGCCGGAAAGTATTTCAAAATCATCTCGCTCTTTAACTTGGATAAATCTGTCGCAGGGGCAATCGCCACCACCGCGCGCAGTCCTTTCTCAGACCTGTTTTCAGAGTAGGCAGCCAGTAAGGCTAGGTGTGCTCCTGCAGAGATACCTAGGAGCGCCACGTTTTTAGGATTTACGCCATATGTGGAAGCATTTTCCATGAGGAAGTCAACCGCTTGATTGACGTCATTTAAATTATGCGGAAAGGCACCATCCTCGCTTTGTAAGCGATAGTTGATATTGAAAACTACGAAACCAGATTCGACTAATTTCGTGACAATTGCACCAGTCGAGCCATCGCTTTTGCTGCCTGCCTCCCAGCCACCGCCGTGCACCACGACGACTGCAGGTGATAGGCTATTGCTAGCGTGAGAAGGTTGATATATATCACCGACACAGTACTGAGCTAGACTAGGATTGTAAACAACGTCATAGCTAACGGATGGTGGCACTACCGATGTATTCGTCAAGTAAGTGTTTATCCACAATGCGAGTGATAAGATCATTCCTGCCAGTATACACTTTGCTATCTTGCTAACCCGCCCAAATGCTTTGCTTATGTCTTTCCAGGCAAATTTCAGTCTTGAGTTGGGACGAGGACATCTACCATGGTTCATCAATCTCACCAAAAGTTGTGACAACTTGATCGCTGGAATTTCCAGAAATCTGTTGCTCTATAAAAACCGATCATCGTTAGCGATTTGTGATCGACTATGTTATTTGCAAAGGCTCAGTTAAGTGAACTTTGCCAAAAATGTTTAGGAGTTGAAGGCTGTTACCGCACATGTTGTGCGTGTGGCGCGACGGCCCTGAATTGCTTCCAACAGAAGTTTGTGCCTCTCTTTCCTAATGTAAAATTCGGCTTACTCAATTTCACACTCTGCAGATTTCGCCATGAGCGGGAACAATGCTCTGACAAAAGATCAGAAGACGCAGATGGAAGCCTTGCGCGATTCCTCAGCGTGAACTAATTCGACAGATTTAAGGACGAATGCACAAAAGATGCAATCGCATTCTGAATGCTCCAGGCGTGAAAGCTCAAGGATATTAAAGATTCGAAGACCAATATAAACACTGCTCTGGCAGCAAAATAATACGAGGATCGATCAGCGTATTAAAGTAGTTCAGATTCTCACGCCCGAGCAGCGTAGTCAACTCAGCAAGAGGTTTGCCGATTACTGAGGCGATCGGACGTAAGGCTACACACTCACTGAAAGAAGGAGATAGAACGAATGTTCTGTCTTCTCTGCTTTTGGAAAAATCATCATCCGCTTTCTGTTTGATTTCAATTTTCGAATTGCCAACTTGAATTTCCTAGCATCCGAAACTAGGTGATTCCTAATGCCAGTGGCAGCTGTTTTACAAAACTTGAGGGTTCCTTTACTTATTCTCAGGCACTTTAATCGTTGATTTACGAGCCTCAGCTTTAATTGCTCTACCACCGAACACATTAGGAGAATCGATGATTGATAGGAAGGTAATGGCATTGAAAGGCATGCTTGTAGCCTACGGTTTAACACTTTTGCCGTGTGCTGCGGGGCAACTTGAAATTGAAAATGGCGCTGTGAAATTGTGTTCAACCGATGATGTGAGTCAATCCGGCGGCTATGAAGGTCCGCATATGCCGTCCATAACCACCGCTGAGCTAGAACGAATTGCTGATCTCAAAACAAAATTTTTTGACAGCACCGCTCCAAAGATCGCTGAGCTTCATTCGTTGACAAGGCAGCTGCAACTACTGATGGCGAAATCGACAATCGAACGCGCTTCAGCACTTCAGATGCAAAGCAGAATTAACGCAATTCATGCTGAACTCGCAAATAACCGACTCTTGTTTGAGCTAGACATGATTAACACCATGCCCGCCGCTGCTAGGGAAAAGATGCAAAAACACCGGCTCTTCATCGCAGCGTTCGGTGGTCCCGGTGAGGGGTTTAGTGGTCCACCTCCTGGATTTGGACCGCCGCCTATTTGTGTTCCAACTCCAGGTTTTGGCCCGCCATCATTACTCGGTCCTCCGCTGTTCGGATTTCCTCCAGGTATGGATCGAGCGATGATGGGACCGCCATCTGGTTGTGGACCAAGAGGTGCATCACCGCCAATGCGATCTGCTTTGGAAGGCGAATGACAATTACTTTTATACAGAAAATCGTTATGTTGTGCGCATGGGCCCTTCTTGTTTCACCGGTTTATGCAAACAGTAAATCTTCGATCGAACCGACTAGATTTGCTACCTTAGCTAATAAAGTGCATAAGCAGAGGGTTGTAAAAAATCTCTGCTATCGCCCTGGACTATCGTTGTGCGTGGGAGATCTATACTTGCCTGAATCAATACGAAAGCCACTACCGGCAGTGATTGTGGTGCACGGAGGAGCTTGGAAGTCTGGCAGCAAGGAAGATTTCAATGCATTAGACGCGACCCTAAGTCTTTTAGGTGAAAACTTTATCGTCTTCAATATAAATTACAGATTGACTGGCGATGGCGGTGAGTTTCCCAATGACGTTGCCGACGTTAAGCACGCGGCTGCGTTTCTAAGACTCAATGC
>PLZS01000164.1 GCA_003153555.1 Candidatus Melainabacteria bacterium
GTCCCGCTAAAATGTTCGTTGCACCTGTGGTGGATCTTGATATGCACCCTTTCGCCATCTTGCGCACTGCAGAAGTGAAAACTGCAGGAGCGCAAGTGCAAGTCTTCGATAAAACTTGGTATCCTCACATCTGGTTTCATTCAGCGTTTTGGGGGCGCGGCAGTGGCGCTCGAAGCGCGCTTGCTAGCCCGGTTGCCGACGGTGTTGTGCCTCAAGTTGCTAATTATGTTGCTGGTTTTTCCATTAGTTTTCCTGCTTTGGATTATTTCAAGATAAAAGCACAGAAGCGCATGGCCATTCACAATGAGCAAGCGCAGCGCGCCAACTATGATTTGGCCATTCAGGTGTTGACTCAGAAGGATGCAAGAGCCCGCATTTTATTGGATAACGCGAGACGCATCGCCGACGAAACTCCTGTGTTGATCACCGCTGCTAAAGAGAACGAAATTAAAGCACTGGAGCGCTACCGGGTTGGACTTTCGACAATTGTTGAAGTTGCTGAAGCGGAGCGGATATTGGCGCGCGCAGAGGTCGAAGATGCGGTAGCGGAAGTGCGTGTTTGGCGATCCATTCTTGCCACTGCTTATGCACAGGGTAATTTGAATCCCTTCATGACGCTCGTTGCAAACGCGGAGGGCACCAAATAGATGTGGCTAATTGGCGCTTCTATGCGTCGCCCAATCACAATCGTCGTGGGCATCATCAGCTTGATGCTCGCTGCGGTCATGGCGCTTTCCAGCATGAAGCAAGACATATTTCCCGATTTGAACATTCCCTCAATCTATGTCGTGCAGGGATACGGCGGCATGGCGCCAGACCAGATGGAAGGTTATCTCGTCTCGACCTATGAAATTCACTTTCTCTACATTCCAGGCGTCGATCACATTGAGTCGAAATCGATTCAAAACATCTCCTTGATTCAAATCTATTTCCATCCCGGCACGAACATGGCTGAGGCACTTTCTACGACAGTGGCAATGGTTGACAGAGCCAGAACTTTGATGCCGCCGGGTACGCTCGAGCCTTTCGTATTGCGATTTGACGCCGGTAGTCTTCCTGTTGGGCAACTGGTTTTGTCTAGCCCAACCAAGTCAATTGACGAAATTCAGGACTTGGCATTTGTGCGTGTTCGTCCTGAACTTGGCACCATCCCTGGTGCTTCGGCACCGCCGCCGATGGGAGGTAACGCCAGAACTATTGTTGTCAATGTTAATGCTCAGAAGCTACGTCAGTTCAATATTTCAGGAGAGATGATCGTCAATGCCCTGGCTACAGGCAACATGATCACACCGGCAGGAAACGTACGCACGGGCGATTATATGCGTATTTCTCCAGTCAATACAGATCTGCCCGACATCCAACAATTGGCTTACTTACCAATCAAGATGGGACCTGGTCCGACAGTCTTCATGCGTGATGTGGCGACGATTACGGATTCGAGTGATATTCTCGCTGGATATGCGCTTTATAACGGTAAGCGGACGGTGTATGTGCCTGTGATCAAACGAGCAGACGCCTCCACTGTCTCTGTGGTCAATGCCTTGCGCGCAGCATTACCGAGGATGCAATCGATATTGCCGCAAGACGTAAAACTTAGCTATGAGTTTGACCAATCGAAAAAAGTGACTGACTCGATCACCGACGTGCTGCAGGAAGGCGCATTGGGCGCCATGCTGCCGGGTCTGATGATTCTTCTCTTTCTGCGCGATTTGCGCAGCACTTTGATCGTTGTCACGACGATTCCATGTGCCTTAATGGGCGCCTCGCTTTCTTTATGGATAACCGGACAAACCATCAACATCCAAACTCTGTCTGGACTGGCTCTGGCAATCGGAATTCTCGTCGACGAAGCAACGGTAAATATTGAAAACATTCACACTCACCTTGCCAAAGGGGAAGCGATCACGCGTGCCACGTTGGCTGCGGGAGTGGAGACTATGGTGCCTCGATTCCTGGCAATGATGTCAATTCTGGCAGTGTTTGTGCCGTCCTTTTTCATGACCGGGATCACGCGTGCACTCTTTGTTCCATTGTCTTTAGCGGTCGGTTTCGCGATGATTTCATCCTTCTTGTTATCGAGCACGCTTGTGCCAGTGATGGCTGTTTGGCTCGTCAAGCCGCAGCTGAAAGCGGAAAACGAAGGACCGTTTCACCGTTTTCAAACCAGGTTCGCCGCACTCGTCAAAACAGGCATGCCGTTGCGGCACATCATTATTCCTTGTTATCTGGTTGTATTTGGGCTCTTGAGTGTGCTGCTGTTCTTCCAAATCGGGCGCGAGATGTTTCCGAGCGCAGATGCTAATGAATTCAGAATTCGCATCAGGGCGGCGACTGGCACACGCGTTGAAGTGACTGAGCAAAAAGTGCTGCAAACAATTGATATTATCAAACAGGAAGCCGGTCAAGGCAACCTGATCGCCAGCCTCGGTTATGCCGGGCAACAGCCAGTGCAGTTTGTAATTAGTTCTGTCTTTCTCTGGACAAGCGGACCGCACGAGGCGGTAATGGATTTCAAGCTGCGAAAAGCAGCGAACATAGACTTGCCCGCTTTCAAGGATAAGCTGCGCAAGCGGTTCGCCAAAGACATGCCTGATGTCGGTTATTCATTCGAACCAGGAGATCTGGTTAGCCAAATCATGAATTTGGGCTCGCCAACACCGATTGCCGTGATCGTTAAAGGTCCAGACCTGGGGGAAAATAAAATCTACGCAGAGAAAGTAAAAGCAGAAATGGCGAAGATTCCCTATCTGCGAGATTTACAATATGGTCAACCGCAAGATTATCCAACTGTGGATATAAATATCGATAGAGAATTGGCCGGTCAGTTTAACTTGAACCCACAGCAAATCGGCAACTCTTTGGTGCCAGCTACTTCATCTAGCCGATATATATTAGAGAATTTTTGGATGGATAGAAAGACCGGTGTCTCATACCAAGTTCAAGTGCAGGTGCCGCAAGATCAAATTAGATCGATAGAAGATATTCAGCAATTTCCGGCGATGAGATCAGAGAATCGTCAACATCCGCTTATTGGTGATGTCGCTAAAGTAACATACGGAAAATGCGTAGCTGAATACGATCGAGATAACATGATGCGCATGGTAACTTTGACGGCCAACATATCTGGAAAAGATTTGGGTAATGTCGGGCAAGAAGTGGAGGCGGCACTTGATCGGGCCGGCAAGCCACCGCGCGGTGTTCGAGCAAGAGTGGGCGCGCAGGTGCCAGTGCTTAAAGATACATTCAACCATTTGTTCGGCGGTTTAGGATTAGCAATCTGCGTGATTTTCTTGATGCTCACGTCTTATTTCCAATCGCCTAAGCTTGCGATTATTGTCTTATCCACAGCACCGGCGATCATCTTCGGCGTGCTCTTCGCCTTGTGGACCACACACACAACTCTCAATGTCGAATCATTCATGGGCGCGATCATGGCGATTGGTGTTGGCGTTTCCAACGCGATTTTGCTTGTCTCTTTTGCTGAACGCAATCGGTTAGATGGCCTACCCGCCGACGAAGCTGCCGTGAAAGGCGCAGAAGAACGTCTGCGCCCTATCTTGATGACGTCGATTGCCATGATCGCAGGGATGGTGCCTATGGCATTGGCTCTCGGTGGCGGCGGTCAACAGAGCGCGCCGCTTGGACGCGCTGTTATCGGTGGACTAACGGCTTCCACACTAGCTGCACTAACCATCCTGCCGCTAGTGTTTGCTTTGATTCAACAAAAGACATCGCTTACCTCACCATCATTACACCCCGACGATCGCGGTGAATAGGAGAACGGATTTGTACGCATTGGAATTGAGCAAAGCAAAGAGAGCCTGTCGCATCGCGTGGAACCTGGCTGTGCCCACTTGTTTGTCATTGACTCTGTTTTCTTGTTCGAATGCCACCAAAGAAGTAATTGGCGATCAAGTGGACGCTGTGCGGGAGCTGCCTGTCGTAACGGTGCAATCGAAAATTCTCGATCGCGTCGATCAGCTGCCTGGAGAGATCGAAGCCTATCAGGATGTGGCGATTTACCCGAAAGTACCTGGATTCATCAAATGGATCGGCGTTGACCGTGGTTCCATTGTGAAGAAAGGACAGTTGATGGTCGGTCTAATTGCTCCTGAATTATTTGCCCAACGCAATGAGGCTTTTGCGAAAACTGAAGCGGTTACAGGTCAACTGCACGAGGCAGAGTCCCGACTTTCTAGCGCAAAAGCTCAGGTGCTGGAAGTTAACGCTAAACTATATGGCGATAATGACACTTACACAAGGACAAAGGAAGCCTCTCTGGTACCGGGCGTGGTAGCGCCCAACGAGGTGATCGTTCTTGGCAAAATTGTTGATGCAGATCGGGAAAAATTGAGAGCTTGGCAAGAAAATGTTAGAGCATCCGAGAACCAAGTTAAATCCTTGAAGAACTCCGTTCAATCGCAGAATCAAGCCACCAAAAACTATCAAGATATTTCTGATTATCTGACTATTGCTGCGCCGTTCAACGGCTATATTACCGAGCGCAATATGCACGTCGGCAGTTTTGTGGGACCGCTAGGAAAGGGTGCTTATCCTCCGATCGTGCGCATTCAACAGTTGAATCTTTTGCGTATCGTCACACCTGTTCCTGAGATTGACACGAGTGGTGTCGTGCCTGGTGCCAAAGTCCAATTTACCGTCTCTACACATCCGGGCGAAAGGTTCACTGGGCAGGTCGCACGACTGGGCAATTATCTGGATCAGAAAACCCGCACGATGCCGGTTGAGTTGAACTATTGGAATCACGACAATCGCGTCTTGCCTGGCATGTTTTGTGAAGTTTATTGGCCGACAAAACGCCAACACTCTACCTTCTTTGTGCCTCTAACAGCTGTGGAAACCAATTCGACGATAGAAACATTTGTCTGTCGTGTCAATAAAGACAACAAAGTCGAATGGGTAAAAGTAAAACGCGGTCAAATGATGGGCAATATGGTGGAGATTTTTGGTGACATAAAAGAAGGCGATACAGTGGCGTTACACGGCACCGACGAGTTGAGGCAAGGAACGGATGTTAAGCCCGTGCCAGTCGATAGACGTACCGCGGAGGCGGCTCCAGTAGCTCGTCCTTCCTATCACTCTGCGGGCGCATCATTTGTGGTGCCCAATGTCGAACGCGAAGCGTCCTTTAGGTCATCTGAATCATCTGATTCATCCGGAACACGGACATCACCCGAAACAGGGAGATCGCTCGGAACTGCTGTACCATCTGGAGCTGTTCAGTCATCCGGAACGGCTCAATCATCCACTAAAACTGAAAGCTCGGAGTCTAGAAGGTAATCACGTGCAACAACTTAAGCCACGCCCTCTCAAATACGAAACCATACGTGATATCGACACGTTCATCGAGCATATACGAATTGGTTCGCTCAAAAATTGTGTCGTACAAGGATTGGACGTAGCTATCCTTTGCGTTGATTGGAGCCAGGTCAACACCGACAACACAATGTTTCTCGGGTGTCGGTTAGTTAGCATCGAAGAAGAGACGATGTTATTGAGAAAAGGTGCTCATTTTTTTGCACCCTTTGTTGGTCTTCCCTACAATCCTTATCGCACCTCACTTTACACGCCTTCTGAATTGATGGGCGGTTATGATCCAATTGAGAACAATAGCCTGGACACCCTTATTAACAGGCACTTTGATGCTCACGGCGGCCACGATGCAGACATTATGGAAGCGTTGTCACAGCGTATTCACGATTATTCGATCGACAGCGCCATTAAAGAGCTGCTCGGCAGAGATGAAGAGACTGGTCTAACCCAACGCAAAGCCGTGGGCATTATGGGCGGACATTTGGCAACTCGAGACGATCCATACTATCGAAAAACCGTTGAATTGGCGCGACTACTTACGCAGTCAGGCTATTTTGTCGTAAGCGGTGGCGGACCCGGCATCATGGAAGCGGCAAATTTAGGTGCCTATCTTGCCACCGCTGGTGATGATGCAATCAACAAGGCGATTGAACTATTGAGCAAATCTCCAACGTACTCACGTGAAGATGGCACAATGGACCCGGGATACGTTGGACAGGCGCGAGAGGTATTGTCTCTGTATCCCACAGGTGCCGAAAGTTTGGCAATTCCAACTTGGTTTTATGGACACGAACCAGTCAATCTCTTCGCCACTTACATTGGTAAATATTTTTCTAATAGCATTCGTGAGGACGGCTTGCTTTCAATCTCAATTTTCGGGGTGGTATTTGCGCCTGGTAGTGCTGCCACCACTGAAGAAGTCTTTATGGATGCTGCTCAGAATCACTATGCGACATTCAACTTTTATAGCCCGATGGTATTTCTCGGCGAGGGACATTATCTGCAATCACAAGTTTATTCATGCTTGGCTCAACAGGCAGTTGGCCATCCATATGCGCAGATGATCACGATCTCGGACAATCCGCAAAAATTGCTGGACTTTATCAAAAAACACAAGCCTCTACGCAATGATCTGCCTCCGACTTAGGCAACGCGAACAATGGACCGGACTCTTTTCGGTTAAACTATCTAGCTCAGAGCAGAAGCAGTAAAGTGAGGTTGCGTCATGGCGTCGGTTACCAGAATTTTGGCATTTGCAGGCAGCACCAGAAAAGATTCATTCAACAAAAAATTGGTCAAGGTAGCAGCGGATGGTGCGCGCGAAGCCGGTGCAGAAGTTACCTTCGTTGATCTGCATGATTTGCCGCTGCCTTTATACGACGGCGATTTGGAAGCTAAAGATGGCATCCCCGAGAATGCTAAGAAGCTCAAGAAAATGATGCTCGAGCATCAAGGGCTGCTCATTGCCTCCCCCGAATACAATAGCTCCATTTCGGGCGTGCTTAAAAATACGATTGATTGGATCTCCAGACCCGAGCCTGGTGAAAAACCACTCGCCTGCTTTGATCAGAAGGTGGCTGGCTTATTGAGCGCCTCTCCAGGAGCGCTTGGTGGCTTGCGCGGCCTGGTTCATGTTCGCTCCATCCTCGGCAACATCAAAGTCACTGTCATTCCCGATCAAGTCGCTGTTTCAAAGGCACACGAAGCCTTCAATGAAGATGGCACGATGAAGGATGAGAAGCAGCAGCAGTCGGTCCGCAATATTGGTTCGCAGGTGGCTAACGTGGCCGCCAAATTGCACGGCACAGAACTCAAGCAGTTGAGCGAAACGCGCACAAAATAGAAACACGAACAATAAACTGAACGAAATCGGCGTGATGTATTACGCGCACAAAATAGAAGAGGCACCACTTTCGTGATGCCTCTTCTATTGATCTTTCGGGACTAAGCTGAGAGCAATGAACTCAGCTTATTTGTTCCTGAACTTTCTTCTCTCTCAGCTGATTCAGATCCTGGTTCAAGATTGAAACCTGGTAGCCATCCACTGCTGTTCAAGATAGTCGCACGCACTGTCTCAGCGCTGCCATCATGCAAAGCAATTTCTTTGTAGACGGAAAGCAACTGAAGCGTTGTCATCAAGCATACATTTTTCTTGGATGCATACTCAGCCAATTCGCTATTGAAGTCAGATGAATTCAACGGTGATGGCGCGGTTTCTCCACTCTTGCAAACAAGCAGGATACCCTTCGGTTCAACACCTTGCTCGCACCAGTAGCGCGTCTGTGAAATCGATAGTTGTCCAAGATGTGTACGATCGGCTTGGCTTTCAGTCCAAACAATTCTGGCGATTGAAACATTTTTGTCTTCGGAGGTATCAAGACGCAGTTCATGCTTGTCTTCCTCAGAAATCTTAACGCGCCAACCGAGCATCGTCAGAACCTTGCCGCAAGCCTCGACGAGTTCTTCGCCTTGAGCTGTGAGGAGAGTGTTCCGCAACCCCTTCGTCAGAGCAACTCGGCTTTCGACTTCCTTGATTTTCTGCTGCGCAAGACGAACTTGCTCGTTCAGCTCCGTCAATTCCTTGCTGAGTGAATTAAGCTCGGAAGAAAAGTACTTCTTGCACCAATCTGGTACCGTGCTTGAGCCCGCTTCTTTAACTATACTCATTCCTTTTGCTCCGTTGCTGGTCTGTGATTCACCATTCGTATCCGACGAGTCTGCACGAGGCTCGTCCTCTTTTTTCAGCTCTTCGCGCTCGACCATTTCGCTCGATGATTGAAAATTGAGTTTTAAAGACGATGCAGGTTCTTCGGTTTTCTTTTCGGTATTGTGCGAAACTTCGCCAATAATTTCGGCAAATTTGTCCAGAGTTGAAGGAGTCATTGGACTCGCCGATTCTGGTTCTTCTTTCGTTTCTTCTTTTTCGGCATGAACTGGTTCAAATTCTTGTGCTGGTTCTGGTGTTTGGTGCCAAGCTGGCTCTGATTCCGATTTTGATTGAATAGGCTCTGCTTCGGACTCTGACTTGGATTCCGATTTGGGTTCTGTCAGCGCTTCTGCAACTACTAACGATTCTTTAGGTGTTGGTTCGGGACCGGTCATCAGTGTGTCAAATTGATTGTCACTAGCAGGCGCAACCTCCTCATTAGCTCGAGCGGATGACAGTGCGCTGGCAACTTTATTCAATGGGTCAAACAAATCATTGATGCCGTAATGATATTCACTAAATCCTGACTGTTCGGAAAAATTGTCATCAAATTCGGTGAATTTTTTGGAATCAGATGCCACCACATTTGAAGACTTATCTTCATCGTCAGCGGGTTGGTTCAAAGCCTCGACTTTGCTTGCCGTTTCTTTCTCCAACGCATCTAAGTTCGCATAAGTCTTATCAGCAGATTTTGATTCGCTTAGATCGGCTGCCGAGTCGTCTTTTGCCTTTGCTTCAGCTGGCTCAGGCTCTGATTGCTTTTCAGCAGACCCGGGCCGAGATTGCTTTTCAGAGGCTTTAGCAACGGCTTTGTTCAGATCTTGTTGCTGTAGTGGATCCAGCAGCATCGCGACAGTGATCTCTGATTTGTCGTTGGTCTTCTTCTCTTTTGGAACTTCGCCTTTAGGATTGATGGAGACGTTGGCAGCTGCCGGCAAGTCCATCTCGCGGGTGCCTTCCTTGCTGGTTGGCTCTGGTACTACAAACTCAAGTTCTTGCTGGTCCATGGCGCCGACGTCCACTGGTGCGAACTTTTCTGGCACGCCAATAGCCACAGCCGTCTCGATGACAAACCAGAACAGGGAAACACCAACCTTCAGAACATCGCCATCGTGAATCGGCTCAGGTACTGTTATCTGGTTGCCGTTTAGGAATGTACCATGACGGCTCTTGCCGTCTTGGACCATATACTGACCATCCTCTCTGGTAATCACAAAGTGAAATCGAGAAATTGATTGGTCGCCTGAGATGACGATGTCATTCAAGTCGTCGCGGCCGACCTTACATCTTGGTGTGGTGATGGGAATTTTTCGGTTTGAAACAAGGTCTACTAAAAATGCTGTCGCATTATTATCAGTCGGTTCTTCTTCGCTTTTTAGCTGCAGACCCTCGCCAGCCATCAGCCCACCCATGTCCAGATCGGTGACCGTACATTGAGTGCAAACGACTCCGTCATAGGGTTTTTTACAAACTGGACAATTGCTTTCCATGGTCTTGCTCTGTCGTTCTAGTGCGGATCATACCGTCCGTGGAGTCCTCGGACTCGCGGGTCGACCGCCATGCCAACCCTACACCCTACTAAAATGTTCCACGGGCCGTCGATTATAAACCCTTAGCTAGCCCACGACTTTGGATTTTTCATTATCAGACTTAGCCTGGTCAGTTAATAACTTGGCAATTTGGTTGCAATACGCTCGCTCGACAACCACTGAAAAACTCCCTGGGTTGAGGGTATCGGAATGTTAGGGTGGCAAGTTATCGCTCGCCAGGTTGATTGATTTACCCTAGCCGTCTGGTAGTCACGAGATGAGGTCGACAAATGGCAGACGACGCTTTGCCCCTGGATGCCTCCACAGCAGGCTAGCAACCGTGCTGAAGTCTCAAGGCAGGAACGCTCAAAGCTCTTCAAGCTGAGATTGAAGACCACAAAGATGGGGATGATCGGCTTACTTGGTAGCCCTATTCGACCTTGAAGCCGTGCATGCCAACGATAGCCTCAGCAAACAGGCCTTCGTTGTGGTTATGGCAGTTCGATGGAAAATCATAGCCCGCGCTCCTCAGACGGTTTCGCCTTACGTCTGATTATCTCAACAGGATTCGCCCTGGGCAATTTAACCTCATGCACGACATCAGAAATCAAGCGTGGAAAGTTGATATCACCTTGGTGCAAAGTCGCACTGCATCGCATATGGTGGCAGTTTTATTTCTTCTTGTTTCTCAGGCTAGATAGTTCTTTCAGATAGAGAACAAGCGAATCGATTTGTTTTTGCGCAAGCGGTCCACCCGCCTCGCCTCCAAAGCCTGGCATGGCGTTTGTCGTCTTGCTTCCTTTTGTGATGACAACCTTTATATGCTCATAGTAAAGAGGATTGTCGTAAGGTCCGATCAACGTTGGTCCGCTCTCACCCTCTGCTTTCGGTCCGTGACACATGGCGCAATCTGCATTGTATAAGTTACGTCCGAATTCACCAACTCCTCTCGCTGCATGACAAGAGGCGCAGTTTTCATCGGTCAATATCTTGGCTTTGGTATTTTCCGACAAGCCTTGGTGCTGGTTTCGCACAAACATTTTCAAAGCAAGCTCAACGATTGGTCTTTGTGGATCATTGGATGACACATTCAAAGTTTTTGTAACACCGTTTTGTTTCATACTGGTATCAACGGTGACAAATAGATTCGTAGTCTCGCCCGGCTCAAGTGTCTTCTTGGCGAATTTCGGCACGGTGCAGCCACACGACGCGTATGCTTCCACTATCTTTAATGTGCCAGCGCCGCTGTTGGTTACCTTGAAGGTGTGGTTGATCCGCGCGCCCTCATCCACGGTGCCAAAATCAAAGACTTGAGCGTCAAATTGGATTTTAGGCTTTTCACCGACGTCGGCAGCAGAGCCGATTAAGTGCTGTGAGAGCGCCGTTAGAGCCACTATGCAAACAGCGATGCTGAGTGTTTTAGTCGGAAGAAGAATTTTTCCGCTGTTACTTCTTTGAAATTTTGATCGTTTCAACATCATCGATAGCAATCAACCCTTCTTCGATCATCTCTTCCACTATTGGCAGTACTTGAGCCACTTTCTCCGCTGTTTCAAGAAACATGACGATGTCCGGCAAACTAATTGCTAGATCAAGAATACGAGTAGTGTGGATTTGTTTATGGGTGCCAAATCCAGCGCTCCCTTTGAGTACGGTCGCGCCTGCGCACCCCTCTTTTTTAAGCCTTTCCAGCAATGCCGCAGCCAAGTTGCCATGTTGATACCGATCGGTCTCAGTGACAAAAATCATGACTCGTTTCATCGTTGCTCTAGTCTGCATGAATGACCTCTTAAGTGATGCGACCAAGTAAGTAACCGAGGAACACGGCAAGCAAGCCTAGTACCAAGTTGCTTGCCACATTTGCGATTGCCAAAGTGGTATCACCTTTCTGGTACAGATTGAGCGTTTCCCAGGCAAAAGCACTGAAGGTTGTGAAGCCTCCCGAAAAACCCGTAGTGATTAGCAGTCTTAAGTTTGGATCGATCGCTCCCGGCTTGGCTAGAGACAGGCTAAATACATAGCCGAGAAAAGCACTACCTATTGTGTTGACAAACAAAGTCGCCCAGGGAAATGTCGTACCGAACCAATTGCCGAAATAGTGGCCGCTCCAAAATCTTGCGATTGAACCGACAGAACCACCAAGAGCTACAGCCAGTGTGTTGATCAGCAGGGCATTGTTCATAAGGAAAACCTTGAGTTATTCCCACTAACCCTATCACTTTTTCGCCAATGCGCTCAACATAAGAAGCGCAAGAACTTCTTTACAACGCTTCTTTATTTGGCGTGCCCCAAGACTTCAATGGCATAATCGGCGCCGATGCAACTGGGTCCTTAGAAATCAGCACCGCGATTGTGGTCTGACCTAATGGCAGGCTCAGGGCAATGTTCAGATCGGTGATATCTTTTTGCTGCTTCTGCGGCGGCGACGCGTCGCTTGCATGAATTGCGAACTTCGCTCCTAACGGCGACAAAATGCGCAGTTGCATGTGTTCTCTTCCATTCGCTCCTTGCTGTTCGAGGGCTGCACAGGAGCCATCGTTGGATAAATTAACAAGTGCCTTTGTGTGCCAATGCCAGCAGATCGGCACTGCATTCGGTGCGTCGATCTCGTCCTGGATGAGAATATTGCCACCATTAAGCAGTGCCATACCGCGGAGAGCATGAGAGAGCTTGTTGCTGTAGGCAGCACTCAAATCTGCGACGGCGAAGGCAAATTTCGCATCGTCTGAAAAGGAAGTGATCTGGGCGGTGGCCTGTCTGAATTGATTTTCTCGATCAATTGTAATGCAGTTGTGCCCCTCAGTGCGAAGGCGATAGTAACTGTATCGTTCCTCGCCAAAATAGCCCGGCAATTGATAGTCGTCTGGACCAAAATCTTGAGCCCAACGGCATCCTCCCGAGTCCAAAACGAAAGTGCCGAGATCTAAGTGGCTATGATTGACTTTGTTGTCTCCGCCTTTGAAGCCGATGAAGACTGCTTTGGGATCGGTCCAGCTGCTGCGCAGAAATGCCACGTTTATTCCTTTAAAAATGGCGCTCAGAGGAAGGTGCTCTGTGGCGGCGGTTTTAGCCGTATCTCCTTGACGGTAGAAGAACAGGTGAAAGATGTCTGGTCCATCATGTGCGAGCAACAGTTCCTGACCGGCAAATACAGGGTTAGCAAAAGTTCGACTCAGCCACATCGTTTGCCAGGCCTTTTCAACGTTTTCGGTGGCATCAGCAAAGTTGAAACTTTTGCCAATTGGACCACTGCAGTAAATTCTGAAATATCCGGTGCGTGCAAGTCCGTCCGTTTTAGCGAAATCAAAGTCAGTGCCGAGGGCCGTCTTCAGGTCAGCGCTTAGGAATGCGACATAACGCGTGCAGTAGCTCCAATAACCGGGACCCTCAGCCCAACCTCCATCTGGCGCAAAGGAAGCCATAGCGCGCGGCAAAGAAAGACGCGCACACTTGATGATCCGATTTGCCAATTGTGGCTCTTCATCAGCTACTGCCAGCGCACCTGCCACCATGCCACCGTTGCAGACAGGATTCCAATTATTCTTTGCTCCCACCCACCACTCATTGTTCTGATAAGCTTTGACGCCTTGATTCAGACCCAGCCGAACTATTGCATCTTTAATCGTCCTACGATCTTCTTTCGAAAGGTCTTCGTAAAGCCAGTCGTAACCGATCGCGAGGGCATTAGTCATTTCTGCGACATCAAGAAAATGCGCCGGATTCCATGTCTTAAGCGCAGCAGCCTGAAGCATCTCAGCCCGAGTTCTTTCAAAGAAACGCTTGTCGTGCGTCAGCCTATAAGTGCCTGCCAGAGTGTAGACTCGCTTTAACACTAATCTGCTCAGTTCGAGCTGACTCGATTCACCAAGAGCATTTTCTGCTAGGGGGTCGGCAAGAATTTTATTGGCGCGTTGTTGCACTCCTTCCCACAGAGATTTGGCGACGGCATCTTTGCTTATGGTTTTGTGAACTCTCTCAATGTCGCTGTCCAGAAGCATTAGTCTGGGATGGTGCGGCCGCAGAGTCTTGAGGAGATTTACGCCATCGTCTGTGGTGGCAGCGCGATGAACGTCCGATCGCCAGTCTAACTCCGTGACACGGTGTGCCTCGTCATTGACTTGAGCAGGCTTGATCACGTCCGCAGGGCGCGATGATTCTGTGTCCGCACACCGGGCAGTTCCGTTACTGTTGAGAGCCAGTGCGATTGCGCCTACTAGAGCTTGAAGTTTTTTATGCAACGAATCGTTCCCTTGAGCCCCAATTTTTAGAGGTTCGGTGCTTTACTGAGGACATTTATAAGCGGAGACACTAGGCAACATGGATGTATGGTCTTAAGTTTTCATTCGGCTCGCTTGTGCGAATCAATTCCCTGGTCAGAGGTGCGGTCTCACCTTCGCCAAAGAGAATAAATTTCCATGCGTAAGATAACGGATGCGCGTCCGTCCATCCCATATAGACATGGGGAATCTTTTTTGTTTCCTTGGCAATGTGCAGCAATAGCGAAGCAATGGCCACAGGTGCCGATTGACACTTGCAACGAAATATTTTGTAGTCGCCGGAATTCATTCCTTTAACTTCAATTTTTTCCTTGCCGGCATTTGCGTCCTTTGTCTCTATTTCTAAAAATATGAATGAGCCTTCTTCTGGTTGAATGCTGTTACGCTCTCGGGCTTCCTCTTCTCGGATCCTATAATCTTGTGTGGAGACACGATGAGCAAGAAAGTGAATTTCCAAAGAGTCGCTTCCGAGTGCCTCTTCAAGGTATCCAGCTGCCCTCTTGTCGAGAACGATAGGTACTATTTTTAGTTGACTGGCGCGCATTATGTGCAAGACATTTCCGGCTAGTAGAATTGCAAAAATGACACCATATAGAATACCGTCCAGTCCAGAGAATCGTATACTCAGACTGATCGAAATGATCGTCATAATGAACAGACACAGGCAGGTGAGAATGCGATGCTTTCTTTGCTTTTGTGCCATTTTGGCGTCTACCATTGCCATCTTTTCTAACCTAAGTGCACAAAAGGACGTTTACTTTCTTTCGCTTCGGTGCAGCGAAGTATTTCGCGCGTTAACATAGCGGTTTCACCTTCACCAAAAAATATATACTTGAATACGTTGGCAATTGGATCGCCTTCGGTCCAGCCAAGATAGACGTGCGGATTTTTCTCCGTCTGCCTGCGAATATTCAGCAGTATTGCGGCAATCCCATTAGGAACGGCAGGACACTTGCAGCGCATGATTTTATAACCATCAAGCTCTATTCCTGATACCTCAAGAAGAGCTTCTCCAAAGTTGGAGACTTCCGTGGGTTCAACTTCAACAAAAATGAAATCGCCTTCGCGCAATTGAATGCTATGCACGCGTCTGGCGTTTTCTTCTTTCTCCTTGTAATTGTTTCTGCCAATTCGGTGAGCAAGCAGGCGAACTTGCCCTAGATTTTGTTTGCACGCTTGTTCAATAAATCTCTTTGCCGTCTCGTCGAATTCTACTCTTTCGATTCTCAGCTCCGTAGAGCGAAGCGCCCTTGATAGAGCCGACGAGAACAAAATGCACAAAATGAAAAACGTCGCAATCCTTAAACCATCTGGTCTTTCAGTGATGTTTGCTCCAGTCGTATAGATAAAAATCAAAGTGATTATGCAGAACCAGCCGCGCAGCATCGGGAATTCTTTCCACACCTTGATCGTGGAAACCACTGCTGCCGACGTCATCAGGACTAGAACGCCAGTCGCATACGCTCCCGCCTGAGCATCGACGTCGGCTCTAAACAAAATTGTGACTGCAAAACCGACAGCCGTGAAAAAAATTACTAACGGCCTAACCGCTGTAGTCCACGCGGGAGCCATGCCAAATCTTGGCAAATATTTGGGCACAAGGCCGAGCAAACCGGCAATTGCTGAAGCGCCTGCGAACCAAAGTATGAGAATTGTGCTGATATCATATGCAGTGCCAAAGGATTCTCCCATATATTTGTGAGCGAGATAGGCAAGCGCGCGACCATTTGCTGGACCACCAGGCGCGAATGATTCATGGGCAATCAGAAGCGTACTCACCACGCTGCTGCCCATGAGAAATACAGACATTATTAGCGCGGCTGTGGCCAGCAAAAATCTGGTGTGAAGTATTCGTCCATCTTTATTCTCTTCTGTATCTGTGACAGCTCCTTTCACAAGCGGCATTACTGCAACCCCCGTTTCAAAACCGGACAAGCCCAGCGCCAGTTTGGGGAAAACGAGGGCGGCGGCCAGGAAAATGGCCGGAACTGAGCTGAATTGTGAGAAAAGATTTGATTGCCAATTCGTCACAGTTTGCCAGTTTGAGGATAGAACACCAAAACAATTCAGCACCAAGATTGCATTCAAGATAAGGTAGCAAGTGACAATGACGAAGCATAAGCCAATCGCCTCATTGAACCCTCTGTAAAATATTGCAGCAAGGGAAAAGATCAAGATCAAAGTGATCAAGATTGGCTCGTTTGTGTGGAAAGATCTTACAAAGAGCGGATTTTGAACAATGTGCGCCGCAGCATCAGCAGCTGAAAGAGTAATGGTAATGATGAAGTCGGTGGCGGCAAACCCGAGTAGCAGCAATATAACTATTTTACTCAGCCAACCGGATAGAAGTTTTTCCAGCATAGCCAGACTGCCTTCACCATTCGGGCTATGTCGTGCGACCACATAGTAGACAGGCAGTGCACAAAAAATTGTCACCACAACTAAAACTAGAGTGCTGATTGGCGACAAAATACCTGCCGCCAGAAAGGCGATGCCTGGCTGATAGCCAAGCGTTGAAAAGTAGTCAACGCCGGTTAAGCACATCACCTTCCACCAGTGATCTTGTTGAGCAGGTTGATCCGATGGCTTTTCGCCAGGCTTGAGTTTCCTTGTTTTTTCCTTTGGGGACATAAAATCTCTCGTTGCTGTTTGGGCTATACCCAAAATTTTGGCTGAGCGAATCGAGAGAGTTCTTCATCAGTGTCTCGATGGAGCGACATTCTTTTGTTTTCAATTTTCTTGTCTGATATCGAATACGGTATCACTGATTCTTGAGCGTTATTTCAGGCAAAAAACTGCCCTCATATTTCTAAAGCTGAGGCACAGGCTTTCAAGAAAAAATTGCCGAACTGCAGGGTCTAAACTGATTGATGCAATTCTGTAATTCGTCGCTCTGGCTGTTTTTCCTAACTACATCGAATTCGCTTGAATTGTATATGAACGCGATGCACTAATTAAAGGTTGACTGACGACTCTTTGGGCACCACATGTGATGGCGGAATTTTCGCAAGTGCAAGCAGAGTTCTCACTTCTTCATCGGTTGTTTGAGTGAAGTCCCCGTACCATTGACCGACGCCTTGAAAGGGATAGGGAGTGGCAGCGCAAATAATTTCCTCGACTTCTCGGCCGAGTTCAAGATAGACTTCTTTCTCCGCAACGGGCACTGCGACGATTACCTTTTTCGGATTTCTGGTTTTAACGGCTCGAACTGCAGCCTTCATACTTGCGCCGGTTGCCAATCCGTCGTCAACGAGAATTACGATCATCGCCTCCAGATTGAGTGGTTCACGATCGGAACGATAGCTGTGCTCACGTCTCTCCAGCTCGATTTGCTCTCGCGCAGCTACTTTATCGATTACGGAAGGCTGTATCTTTAGAGCGCTCAGGACGCTTTCGTTGAGCACTTGTATGCCGCCACTGGCGATTGCACCCATTGCTAGTTCCTCGTGTCCTGGAACTCCTAGTTTACGGACGATAAAAACATCCAGAGGTGCGATCAGGGACTTTGCTATTTCGAAAGCGACCGGCACTCCTCCACGAGGCAGAGCCAGGACGATGACGTCGTTCCGATTGGCATAATCGTGAAGTGTCTCTGCCAGCACTCTTCCGGCGTGTGATCGATTTCGATAAAGCATGGCAACTAAAGCTTTTGTCTGTGGATAATGATCAATCAGCGTTCTTAAAGTTTCCCACGAACGCCGCGCTAATGGTGTTACTAGCAATTACTAGATTACTCCCCAATGCCTGTTTTGCCCCAACTTAATTTTGACTCAAACGTCAAGCGCTCAACGCGCACCACTTTGCGACCTCGCCAATTTGTATAAGTATTGCCATGGTCGACTAAACTTATGAACGTTGTGATTAGCCGATTTTTTCAGGGATGCCGACTTGCAGCATCGCAAGCTCTCGACATACAAATCATGGAACCAAAACCCGTGAAAAGGACCTAGTGATGATCATTCGAATTCTCAAGAGCATTGTTTCGGCGACTGCAATTTCGATACTGTGCGCTGGATTCGCTACTGCAAAGACCGCTGAGTCGACGCCACCTCCTGTTGATTCCGGATTTTCGTTTGCCGTTTTCGGTGACTCAAGATCAATGATGTACCTCCCTGACAAGGCGGACCAGCAAGAGGAGGCAACCAAACTCATCGTCGATATGTTCAACCTGGTGCTTCCAGAGAAAGTCGCGGAAGAGGTCGTCAAAAAAGACGTCAAGCTCACCTACGACCCCGACAGCGGGGAGTTGGTGCAGATCGTCATGCCGTTCATGAGCCAGAGCCAAGTCATGACGCTGACAGTCGACAAAGGATGGGTCACAGAGGCTTCCGTCGAAGACGTGAAATTGCTTCCCGGTGTGAGGCGCACAATGTTCCGGCTGCATGCCGGAGAGTGGCTTGCCCGCGAAATCGTGAGGGATGTAGAGACAGGTCGGGCGAAGTTTATTCTCAACACGGGGGACTTGGTTTGGTGGGGCAAGCAGGGCAACCCGCCCTCAAAGAACCCGTATTGGAAGTTGGTGTATGAGGATATTCTGAAGCACATGCCGGCCCCGGACCAACAGATGTTAGAAGCCGGACTGCCCGGGCGCATCTTTCCTGCCGTCGGCAATCATGAGGTGTGGGACGATTCCGACGTTGAAGGTCTGTTGAATGCTTTTCCTTATTTGAAAAAGTTCGGGGTTTCCGACAAGCGTCTCGTCTACAAGTTCGATTACAAGGACGCCCTCTTTATCTTTCTGTGGACCGGCAAATACGACTATCGCTCACCTACTGGATGGGGTGCCACTCGGCCCACCTACGAGGAGCAGATGAAGGAGTTGAAGCAATGGTTAGATGAAGCCAAGGCTGCGGGTACTCACAAGGTCTTCGTAGCCTTCCATGCCCCGGCCTTCTGTCGCTCCGGTATGGGACCCATCCCCGATGATCAAAATCCCCACAAGGTTCTTGCCTCGTACGCGAAAGATTTAGATATTGTCGTGTTCAATGGTCACGTCCACACGACCGAGGTCTACGAAGTGGATGGAGTGAAGTATCTGGTACTAGGCGGCGGTGGCGCTGAGCAAGATCCGATTCTTCCCGGTAGAAGTCACCTCAAAGTAGCCGACAGCTACCCAAAGGATCTCTATTGGAAAGGACAGGATCGAAAGGAGGACTACAACTACCTGCTCGTGGACGTTAAGCCCGGGCAGAAGACGAAGTTTACTCTCAATCGCTTTCGTCCGTGGTCAGCGGAGCCGTTCGCAACCGTCGAGCTGTTCGGCTCGTCCAAATGAAAGGTCCTAGAGCCAAGAACAACAGCCATGTTCTCGCACCGTATATAGTGCCTAGTCAAATCGCGCGCCCGGCAAGTATCCATGACAGACGACAAGATGTTGGCACTAAGCAAAACACTGCAAGGACTAATGTTCCAACCTCTTGCAAAGCTTTGTTTGGTCTTTACGACCAAGGCTCTCAATATATTGGCAAGCTGTCGCAGACGTATGTATGTGATGCGCTGATTCTCGACGCCATGCACGGGGTTCTATTTGGTGAATGATGGGCATTTTGGTCAGTACACATTGGGTTCTTTGAATATATCTTCCAGACCCGCTAAACTAATATTTCTGTCCGACGGAATGGGTAGTTATACGGGTGGACCTTAACGATGACTGAAGCTGAAGGCACGGCTATTACCACTGAACAGTTCTTGGAATTTTTAAAGAAGCTGCCCTGGTGTAAACAAGGGACTAATGTTCTTGTCGCTGTCGACAAGGCAACGCCGGAAATTATTGATATGTTCAAGGACCATGAGCTGAAGGTTTTTCCGACGGCAATGACGATCAAGATGAATAAGTCTATGCTGAAGGAATTTCAAGAAAAGTATGCTGAAGGCATGCCACTGCCAGTGGTGGTGGTTTGGAAAACAGACGGTGTCTACATCTGGTATCGCCGTCACAAGAGTTCTGAGTTTCCTTACGATGGTTGGACGAATTCAGAAGCCGCTGCTTATGAACGTGAAAGAGTGTTCGTACCCGCCGACGAGTTCGGTGCCGACTATGCAGCAAGCCACGCGGATTCGGTCGCAAAATCCAAAGAGTGCCCGACGATTATTCCTCCGCACTAAGGTCAATTGAAGCACGAAGGCAAGTTCGATGCGGGCAGGATGCCGGCGCTCCAGGTCGCTTGTCCTGGTTCAGCGCTCAGGATTCGGTTTCGTTTCCAGGCTGGACCGGAATTCTTGTGCATAGCGCAAGGCTTGCTCGGCGCTGCTTGCGTGGGTGACGAAGTGTCCCATCTTTCTTCCGGCTCGGGCTTCGCGTTTTCCATAGAGCACTAAATCAACAACGTTTGGATGATCCGCTAAGGCTGACAAATCTAGATCCTCGCGACCTTGCGCCAACCACACGTCTCCTAATAGATTGCCCATACAAAAGGAGCCATTGGCTAAGACTTTTGGTTCGCTCAGCGGAATGTCCAACATTACGCGAGCAAGAGCGTCGAATTGACTTAACGTGCAGGCTGTTCTCGTCACATGTCCAGAGTTATGCGGGCGTGGCGCGAATTCGTTTATATAAATCTGCCAGCCGTCACACTGTGCACCAGTCGAGCGACGGGCATTGTTCTTGGTGAGGAAAAATTCGGTCGTTAGCAACCCATAAGCACCGAGATGCCGTGCTGCATCAAGAGCGATTTCGCGGACTTTGTTTTCAATTGATATGGGTATGCGGGCAGGCAAGATAGTGAAGTCGAGAATGTGATTTTTGTGCAGATTTTCAAAAACAGGAAAGATCACTTCTTTCCCTTGCGGCGAACGAGCCACTATACAACTAACTTCCATCTCGATTGTCAGCGCTTCTTCGAGTACGCCGGCGTACTCAACTTCGCTGCTTTTCAGTTGCGCAAGAGCCGACTGCGAATCATCAGGATTGGATAAAAAATACTGTCCTTTACCGTCGTATCCACCGCGACTGCTTTTCAGGATGCTGGGGTAACCAAACTGAGTGAGGATTTCGGGAAGCGCTTCTAAGTCACTAATTGCAGTGAAGGAGGCGTGAGGCAAATTATGCTCACGCAAAAATGTTTTTTCTCGCAAACGATCTTGCGTCGTGTGTAAAACGCTTACGCTGGGATGAATTGGCTTCGTTTTTTCAAAGTGATATAGTTCGCTACTTTCAACATTTTCAAATTCATAAGTAACGGCATCAACTCCTGAAAAGAATCTTTCAAGCGCAGGAATATTTGTCCATTTCTCATTGAAGCACTGTCCAGCACCGACTTGTTTGCACGCTGGAGCTGACCGGTCGGGGTCATAGATGGATACGGCGCCGCCTTGTCGGTGAATGCTTTCCGTAAGCAACATGCCCAACTGCCCGCCGCCAAGCACGCCAATTCGCTTCATTTCAGATCTGGACCCTTATTCAAGCGTGCCTGCACTTTGGCGTTTCCGGCGAGTGCGGCATCCGCTCGTTGTTTTCGATAAACTTCCAACTTGCCGGCGAGAACTTTGTCTTCAATGGCCAGAATTTGGACGGCGAACAATGCAGCGTTGGTAGCACCACTGGTGCCGATGGCAAAAGTCGCGGTCGGTATGCCGGCAGGCATTTGAACGATCGAAAGTAAACTATCCAGACCGCTGAGCGCTTTGGATTGGATCGGTACTCCGAGTACGGGCAATGTCGTTAGAGCCGAGATCATGCCCGGCAGATGCGCGGCGCCTCCAGCCGCGGCGATCAGCACTTTAAGCCCGCGAGACTGAGCGCTAGTTGCGTAGTCGAACATGACTTGCGGGGTGCGGTGTGCACTAGTGATCGATATTTCGTAGGCGACCGCAAAGCTGCTGAGGATTTCCTCTGCGAATTGCAATGTCTCGTAGTCAGTCTCGCTGCCCATGACGATTCCGACTATCGGCTTGTTCATAGCGTCTCCCCTCAGTGTTCCCGTTAGTGCTTGAAGCAGCGCTGTCCCGTAAACAGCATGGTGATGCCTGCCTTTTCACAAGCGGCAATAACTTCTTTGTCTTTGACGCTGCCGCCAGGTTGAACTATGACGCTGATGCCTGCTTTGGCCGCAGCATCGATGTTGTCTGTGGCTGGGAAGAATGCATCGCTGGCCATTATTGCGCCCTTAGCTTTTCCACCAGCTTGATCGAGAGCGATGTTAACGCTGGCGATTCTGCTCGTTTGACCGATGCCAAATCCTAACGACTGTCCATCTTTTGCTATAAAAATGGCGTTGCTGGTTAAGTGCTTCACCACAGCCCAGGCGAAGGCTGCATCCACGATGTGTTCGTTTTGCAACCGGCCACCGCTAACACACTGGAACTGGGCCAGTTGAACTGGCGGTTCAACATCCTTCTCGATGATCCAGCCAAAGTCCTGCAGATCCCGCAGATGCCACGAAGTTGTCTCGGTCGGCAACAATAGCGATGAACGCAGCTTGAGCACCCGAACATTTTTCTTTGACTTGAAGACTTTCAGGGCTTCTTCGTCGAAGTCAGGTGCCGCGACGATCTCAACAAAACCCTGGGTGATCTTTTCTGCTAGTTCCGCTGTCACCTTTTCGGTGAAACCAAATATGCCACCAAACGCCGCCATCGGATCCGTATCGTATGCTCTTTGATAAGCCTCGAGCAAATCCTTGCCGACAGCCACGCCGCATGGGTTGTTGTGCTTGATGATGCAGGCTGCAGGTGAACCGATATCTCGTAAGATTCGAACCAGACAATAAGTGTCCGTTATGTTGTTTGAAGAAAGTTCTTTGCCTTGCAATTGCTCAAAAGGAGGGAAAGCATCCTTACCTTCCATTGTTCCCGAGAATCGACCATCTGAGTACCAGACAGCAGCTTGATGGGGATTCTCGCCGTAACGCAACTGTTGGAACTGCGCCAGTTTTATGTCAACGGCTTCAGGCAGTTCTCCTGACGCAGCTGCGGCAGTAGCGGCGATGGAATCAGCATTGCCTTGGCTGGCAACAAAATAATTGGCGATGTGCGTGTCATATTCTGAGGTTCGTTTAAAGGTTTGCTGCGCCAATTGCCTTCTGAAGGAGTGGCTCAGTTGCCCTTTCTCGGCAGCCATTTCCTTCAAGATATCTGTGTATTGACCTGGCTCGCAAGCGACTGTGACGCGAGTGTAGTTCTTCGCGGCAGCGCGTAACAGACTGACACCGCCGATGTCTATGTGTTCGATCATCTCGGCTTCGGCCAATTTTTGCTTCAGCTTTTCTTCGAAGGGATAAAGGTTGACGATGACGATATCGATTTCGCTAATGCCGTGTTCGCTTAAGCTGGCGCGGTCTTCTTTTGAAGGTCTTGAGAGAATCCCGGCAAATACTTTCGGATGGAGTGTCTTCACTCTCCCGTCAAGAATCTCAGGAAATTTTGTTAGTTCTTCGACCGCTTCGCACTTGAAACCGCGCTCTTCCAGGAACTTCGAAGTGCTGCGCGTGGCAATTAGTCTCACTTCGTCAAACTCTTGAACGCCTTTGAGAAAGTGCTCTAAGCCTGTCTTATCCCAGACACTGACTAATATTGTTCGCATTCTGCTCTCCTGAGTGAGTTTTCCGCTAGTTCGAAATGATCATGCTTGAGTCTTTGCAATCGACACTAAGCTTGCCACTTTGATCGGTGACTTGTCCAACAAGCTGCGCTTGAAAGTTGTGATTCGTAAAGGTCTCGATCACAACCGCAGCATTTTCTTTTTTAACAATTATTGAAAGTCCCATGCCCATGTTGAATGTTTTGAAAAGTTCTTCCTGAGCGACATGTTTTCGTAATTCCGTATATATTTCTGGCTCTGGGAGCGGATTGTTGATTGCAAAACCGATTCCTGTTTTTAACCTGAATAGATTGCGCCAGCCACCACCTGTGATGTGAGCAATACCTTTTAGCTTTATTCCAGGTTTTCCAAAAAGTTCAACGACTGGCTTGACATAGATGAGCGTCGGCGTAAGTAGCGATTCCCATTTCGATTTCGGAACCACTTTGCGAGCTAAGGAAAAGCCATTGGAGTGGACTCCGCTCGATGCCACGCCAATCACCAGATCGCCTGGTTCAATGTCATCGCCCGTGATCAATTCGTTCTTAGATACTAAACCCATCGAGAAGCCGGCTAGGTCGAAGTGCTTGTCCTGATACAAGTCTGGCACTTCAGCAGTTTCACCTCCGACTAATAGCATCCCTGCTTGGTCGCAGCCGATGGCGATTCCCTTGATTATGTCGTCAGCATAGTGATCAACAAGTTTGGACGTTGCATAATAATCCAGAAAGGAAAGCGGCTTAGCGCCTACGCAAATCAAGTCATTGGCGCACATGGCGACCAAATCAATGCCGATCGTATCAAGCTTGTCTAACTCGCTGGCCAGAAGCAATTTTGTACCAACACCATCTGTGGTGAGTGCAACAGCTTGGAACTCAGAGATTGGCACAACCGAAGCGTATCCACCGGCGCCTGCCCAGAGCCTCTCGTGCCCCGGTCGACGAGAAAGCTTTTTCAATCTGCCAACAAACGCTTCTGCCTTGAGTACGTCAACTCCGGCTGCAGCATATGTATTTTCCATCGGCTCTCCTCTACTCAATTTAACGACGCGGCTGCGTTGGAAAAGATTGCTAGACCATGGGGAATCTCGGCTATGGTCGTCGAACGTTCAAATCTCTTGATCGCTACTTGGCGGTTCGTCCATGATGGATTCTGTGTCCAACGAACGAACGCCTCTGGGTGTGGCATTAGACCCAAAACATTTCCGGCCGGGTTGGTGAGCGCAGCGATCTTGTCGAAGCTACCGTTCACTTCGTCTGTATACCGCAATGGCGCCAATCGCTTTACTGTCTGCTCGACTGATTCGCCTGCTCCATCCTCAAGTGGCTCAAGAGCCAGCCGCCCTTCGCCGTGACGAATCGGTAATTCGATTTCGCGTAACGAGGTGAAGAATCTGCTGTTTACATCCGGATATACCTGCAACCGAACCCATCGGTTGATGAATTTTAACTGCGCGTTTCTTACCAAACTGACGATGCGAGGATCGTTTTCTCCTGAGAAAGGGAGCAGTCCTAACTGCACCAGGACCTGAAAGCCGTTGCAGATGCCGAGCACCAAATTGCCATTCTCTATATATGTATAAAGTGCGTCTTGCAAACGTTCCCTCAATTTGATTGCCAAAATTTTGCCGCTGGCAATTTCGTCGCCGTAAGAAAAACCGCCTGGAATGACGAGCATTTGCGCTTTCGAGAGTGCCTGAGGATTGAGCAGTAAGTCAGAAACATGCATAGGTGCGGCCGCGAAGCCAGACAGATTTAGAGCCCAAGCAGTTTCAGCATCACAGTTGATCCCGTCGCCACATAAAACTATTGCCCCAGGTTTGTGCACCGTTTTCCCTCGCTAATCAAAAGGTAAGGACGTACGCCACGCTCGTTCTAAGTCCATCATTGCAAGATCGATCACCGTTGCCTCGCCTTCCCAAACCGTCAGGCGCGGTTTGTCGGAGACGATGCCAATCTCCTCGCACGCAAAGTCTTTCCAGAACTCTTCCCACTCGGATTTGTGGGAGGGGTCGATGCTAATCACAAGGCGCGCTGGTCCTTCGGCGAAGAGTATTGTGTCTATCCGGCTTAGCACCTTCTCTGCACTGACAGGTAAGGAAGAGTTGTCTCCGCTTTTCTTTTCGAATTCAACGAGGTGCGTGAGATCGATTTTTGCACCCTTTCCGCTGCCGATGATGCACTCGGAAATCGCTACAGCAAGCCCACCTTCAGATGAGTCATGGGCTGAGTTGATCCAACCTTTGTCCATTGTTTGATGCACCTTTCGATAGAGCTGTGCTGCTTTTTGTAAATCTATCTGCGGCGTTAGTGCTGATTGCCAGCCAAGCATTTCCTCGTAATGGCTACCAGCTAAACCAGGCTTGCCAGCTCGGAGCAGATAGATGATGTCTCCTGGTTGTTTAAATTCCATCGACACGCATTTACTTACATCGGGCACTCGTGCCATGCCCGAAATTAACAATGTTGGAGGAATTGAGAGACGAATGACACCATCATCGAAGTCATTTTTCATGCTGTCTTTGCCGGAAATCAGCGGCGCCTTATACGCAAGAACTGCTTCCGCAAGTCCCTGACAGGCTCGCACCAGGAGTGCCAACAACGTTTTCCCGTGTTGATTTTTAGTGCTCAGTACAGGATCTGGCCAGCAGAAATTATCCAACAGTGTGACAGTGTCCGGGTCTGCTCCCACGCATACCAAGTTGCGCACAGCCTCATCTACGGCACAGATCGCCATCAAGTGTGGATCGTGCTTGCTCAGCCTCGGATTCAAGCCATTAGAAATTGCTAGACCGGCCTTGTCACCATAGACGGGGCAGATCACTGCCGCGTCGCAAGGAGCTTGCTGTCGTTCACCCATTAAAGGCTTAATTACGCTCATTCCTTGCACTTCATGATCGTATTGCCGAATCACTTGCTCTCGGCTAGAGATATTCGGATGAGCCAGTAAGCGAAGTAAAAATTTGCCCAAATCGGCTGGCACCGAGCCAGACGTCATAGTGATCTGCGACGGTTTCCATTCGGCTTCAAGCTCTAGTGGAGGCAAACCTTCATGGAGGAAAGTTAGATCTAGCAAAGCAACCGGCTTGCCGGCTCGAGTTACTTCGAAATAGCCTTTGTCATGAAAGACCCCAATCGCCGTTGCTTCAACATGATGCTTTTCAGCCAACGCGTGCAGCTTATCCAATGATGTCGTCGAGAGTGTCATGCGCTCTTGTGATTCTGACACCACTATTTCCCAATCTGCCAGACCTGGATACTTCGTTGGAATTTGATCCAGCTCGATTGTGGCACCATTTGTTATTTGAGCCATCTCGCCGACCGATGAAGATAGACCACCGGCGCCATTGTCCGTGATGCCCGTAATCAACCCCTGGTCACGTGCTTCGATGATGAAGTCGAGAACGCGCTTTTGTGTGAAGGGGTCGCCAATTTGCACTGCCGACATCGGTGAACCTTCGTGCAATGATTCTGACGAGAACGTTGCACCATGGATGCCGTCTTTACCGACACGACCACCGACCATGACTATTGTGTCGCCGACTTTGGTGTGCTTCTCGTACCCACATTTCCCATGTACGTCAAGTGGGAGTATACCGCCCGTTCCACAGAACACCAGAGGCTTAGCGCGATAGCCGGGATGGAAGAATATGGCGCCGTTCACAGTCGGAATGCCGCTTTTGTTGCCGCCGTCTTCTACACCCTTGCGCACTCCGTCCATAATCGCTTTGGCCGGCAATAATTTGGGTCGGGTCGGTAAGTCGGAGGACGGAAACGCGAAACAAAACACGTCTGTGTTAAAAATCGGTTTGGCACCAAGCCCGGTGCCCAGGATATCTCGATTGACGCCAAGAATTCCAGTCAGGGCGCCGCCATATGGCTCAAGTGCAGATGGCGAATTGTGTGTCTCCACCTTAAAGCAGACCGCCCAATCATCGTCCCACTTAACTACACCACTATTGTCTTTGAACACGGAAAGAAGATCCTTTCTCGATGCCATTAGCTCTTTTGTCGGCCCCTGAATGTAAGTTTTGTAGAGGCTTTTGACGACGACCTTGTTTTTGTTGCCCGAGCTAAAGTCGACATGAGAAATGGTGGCGTTGAAAATTTTGTGCTTGCAGTGTTCAGACCATGTTTGAGCAAGAATCTCTAACTCCACATCCGTGGGACTGCTCGGTAAACCATTAGCGCTTCTGTTTTGTTGCACCTGCTTCTGTCTGAAAAAATTTCTGATCGTTCGCATCTCGCTCAGTGTCAGAGCCAAGAGGCGATCTTTGCTCAGCGCCTCCAGACCTTCATCTTCTAATTCGAGATTAACAGGCACTGTTTGAGGTGGCTCTGGTAGACGGACAGTGGGGAACAGCAACAACTCGCTCGTGCAGTCTGCTGACAAATCATGAACCTTGAATGTGTCCGCAAGTGGATGGTAGATCGTGTAGCGGCTAGCTCTTTCAACGGATTCGGAATCGCTGTAAATTTTGTCCATAGTTAGAGTTTTGCGCAAGTTAGCCGCAACCTCAGCACTCATCAAACGATCGCGAAAGATAAATCCGGCACCGGATGAAACTGAGATATCGGGAAATTTTTTGAGCTCTAGCGCTTCCTGAACCGTGTGAGCAAGATTGTCAGTAACCCCAGGCAGGAACTGACGCTCCGCCCACCATCGATATCCTCGTCCACTCCATTTTTCTACCCATGATGATCTTTCTTCCGGGCGGGCGATCCACAAATCTTCTTGAAGGGGATCGATCAATACTTCGCGTAAGGCGACAGATAAATCGTCCAATTGATCTTTATAGCGTTCTGGGATGCGCACCCAGTAGAGAGCAAATGCCGAATAATCCGTCTTGGGAACTACGGACAAGCACCATTGCAGTGTTGTTTCCGAATGTGTCGAATTCTGCGTAGTCTGGGAAGCTCGGTGCATTTGGCTCATGTCTCAATTGACTCCCTGGCTAAATTATCCAACTTGATTCCATTGTTTGAGATTTCTCGGAGCACGGCAGGATAGAGCGCGTGTTCAACTGCTAAACCGCGAGCTTTGAAGACAGACAACGTATCATCGGCAAGACGCGGAAAGGATTGTTGGGCAAGAATTGCACCATGATCAACTTGTTCGTCAACGAGATGAACAGTGATTCCGGAAATTTTTACACCATAATTAAACGCATCCTCGTAAGCGCACTTACCGGGGAAAGCCGGCAATAGAGACGGGTGTATGTTAATGACTCGGTAGTAACCGCGGGGATCTCTGTAATGGCTCAGGAACTTTGGCGAGAGAATACGCATGTAGCCGGCCAGGACTATGTAGTCAAAGCTAATTGTGTCCAAGAGTTCTTGAATCTTTGCCTCATGTTCGGCCCGCGTCAATCCAGCATTGGCAATGGCAGCAGTTTTGACGCCGTACTGTTGAGCAGTTTCTAGAGCCTTGGCGTTTAGGTCATTTGAAAAAACAAGTTCAACTGAGGCATCCAATTCGTCATCCTGGATAGATTTCAGAATTGCTTCCATATTTGAGCCCCGTCCAGAGACGAAGATTGCTAGCTGGATAGACATTGCTTGAAGGCTCTCCTTGCTATGTCTCGGCGATAATCAATTCCTTTGAACGACACCGTTTTCAGGACGGCGTAGCAATTCTTCGCTGCTTGTTCCATCGACGCAGCGGTGGCCACTATGGCAAGCACCCGTCCACCATCTGTCACTACTTTGCCATCGACATATTTTGTGCCAGCATGAAATAGAACGGTGCCTGTTTTTTCGGAAGACCCAGTAGATATTATCTCTTCGCCACGAGACGACGAGGTGGGATACTGTTGTGCCACAGCCACTACACAGCAACTGCTATCTGTGCTCCATTGCAGCGTCACTTGATCCAACTGTCCGCTGGTACAAGCCCAGAGCGCCTCAAGCAGGTCTGACTTAAGTCTCGGCATCATTGCCTGGGTTTCTGGATCGCCGAAGCGAGCGTTGAATTCGAGCAAAAGCGGCCCAGAATCAGAAACCATAATGCCCGCGTAGAGCACGCCTTTGAAAGATAGAGAACCTGACGCCAGGGCTTTCTCAAGTGGTTGAACGATTTGTGCTTCGATTTGTGTTCTGTGGCGATCGTACAGCTCGACTGGCGAGTAAGCGCCCATGCCACCTGTATTGGGACCGGTGTCACCGTCAAATCTGCGTTTGTGATCCTGGCATGGAGCCATCTGGACAAGATGTTTGCCATCACACAGCATCAGTAAAGACAGTTCCTCACCAATGATTTTTTCTTCCAGCAGGATAGTTTCACCCGCGGTGCCGAATGATTTAGAGCTGAATATTTGCTCTAGAGCTGCCAACACTTCCGCTTCTGTGTCGCAGACGAAAACGCCCTTGCCTAGTGCTAATCCATCTACTTTTACGACTCTCGCCCACTCATTTTGGCGGGCAGCTTGCTTTGCTTCTTCATATGACCGACAAACTACATACCGAGGTGTCGGCAACTTCAGCCGGTCCATGAAATTCTTAGCGTGCGCTTTGCTCCACTCCAGCTTCGATTGTTCTTTGTTCGGGCCAAAGACGCGCAGCCCCGCTTTCTCAAGACAATCAACTATTCCTTCTGCAAGCGGATTATCTGGACCAATTACGGACAAATCGATTTTATTCTCGATGGCAAATTTTTCCAGCCCGGCAAAATCCATCACTCCGATTGGCACATTTTCGCACTTCCATTCTTGAGCGGTGCCTCCGTTACCTGGGGCGCAGAACACTTTCTCGACATGATTGCTCTGTGCGAGTTTCCAGCACAATGCATGTTCTCGCCCACCACTGCCTACAACTAAGATTTTTAATGGATGGTCTGGCAACATTCGAGGTTACACCTTTTGTGGTCCAGCTGGAACTTGCTCTTGCGATATAAATTTAGGCGGCATCGACTTAACGTATTGATCGAGTGATGGATGTTTAGAGAATATTTCCGAGCGAATTAGATGATTGGTGATCACTCCGTAGAGTTGGTCAACAAGCACCTTGTCTGCAGACGACAAAGGCTCTGGAGCAGCACCCAGTTCTTCTTTGCAAATGTGTTTCCATCCCTTATTTGGCAAACTCAATGCTCTTGTTTGAGCTTCTTTGATAGCGTTTTCCCATTTGCTGCCACGATAAATTTGGCGGATCAATTCTTTTGAAAGATGGCACCCTTTGTGCATCAATCTCAGTTCATCTGGACCGATGCTATCGGCCAACATCGGTTGTCCATCGACGAGAATCATTTCCACCTTGCCATCCCACAATTCGATCGAGCGATCGGCAAACATCACGAATAGACCAAGCGCCACGTCGGTAGCCATCTCGATCATATTCTCGAATGTCTTACCATCCAAACCAGCCATGAGAGCCGCTTCCTGGTAAGAGAGCAAACGATCCTTTGGTTCGAGTTTTGTGTAAAGTTCGATCACTGGATGTTCGAAAAAACTATTCGCTTGAGGCTGCCGTTTTAGCCCGAGCGTTCCGGCATAATTTGGATCCTTGGCTAACCGTTCTATCAGCGAGCTTCCGGACGGAAGACCGAAACGGAAAACGATCTCTAGCGGAATCAATCGACGCGAAGCAGTGAGATCGTTTTTGTAGAAATAAATGGTATTACCAGTGATGTTACGAGCTTCGGGTCTGAATACTTCAGCCTTTACAACTTCCATTAACACTGGTTCTGGGTC
This sequence comes from Candidatus Melainabacteria bacterium, assembly GCA_003153555.1. Classification (GTDB taxonomy): domain Bacteria; phylum Cyanobacteriota; class Vampirovibrionia; order Obscuribacterales; family Obscuribacteraceae; genus PALSA-1081. The sequence continues at coordinate 31,052 of PLZS01000164.1, forward strand.
AGTAGCTGCCTTCTTTAAATCACTGACGTGATCAGCGCCCTGCGCCAGAGACCGAAAGTGTGTTTGGGCCCCTTCATTGGATAGTCCATTAAAGACAGCATGACTCCATCTTTTTTGCAGCCAAGCATGATCGAAAAGCTGCAGATGCAGCGACGAAGGCAACATTTCCCAAAATTCTTTTTTCGACAAGCGGTCAAAAAAATAGGCGCCCATTAACGCCAGCGCCCGTCCTTTGTTGGCGATTGTGTCAGGCATTTTGCCCCAATCGAACACCGAGTAGTCGTCGGTAAATTCGAACCACAATGTGTCTGCTTGTCCCGGTGATGACCAAACTCGTTTAACTGAGCCTTCATAGGCTAGTTGGAGAGACTCTGGTTTGGTTGAGTTCACGCGGTTCTCCTTAGCACGAACTATGTTTGGCAGGAGTTAAGGCTCGGTCTCGGTCTCGGTCTTGCAGTCGCCTGGTTTCGAACTCACGACCGGAATTCACATCGGTCGGATAAGTATCTGTCAGGCAGCCTGTGCACAGGGATTGTTGATTGAGCGCCGTTTTCAGACCTTGAACGGTCTGAAAGACAATTCGATCGCAACCCAAATCGGCGGCGATTTCGTCTTCGGTTTTGTTATGTGCAACTAACTCTCCCGCGCTCGGGAAGTCAATTCCGTAATAACAAGGACTGTTAATCGGTGGGCATGACGAAACGAGAATCACTTCTTTTGCTCCGGCTTGCTTGATTAGTTTGACAATCTGCTTAGCTGTGTTACCGCGCACGATTGAGTCGTCAACGATAATGCATCGCTTGTCTTTGAACTCGGATGCGATTGGAAAAAGCTTGCGCCTAATCGCTTCCTGTCTGGATTGTTGACCGTCCAAAATGAAGGTTCTATTGATGTATCGATTTTTGATCAACAATTCTCGGAACGGAAGTTTCAATCCCTCCGCAAGCGCTACGGCAGCAACGCGGCTTGTTTCCGGCACAGGCACTACAATATCTGCTTCGATTCCCAACGATTTGATCCGTTCGGCTAGCAATAGGCCTAATCTGAAACGTGCTTCGTAGACTGAAGTGTTTCCGAATTCTGATTCGACACGGGCAAAGTAGACCCACTCAAACATGCATGGAGAGTACGAATCCTGTTTGATGATTTGCCGAGTTACTTGGCCTTGACCATTTATGTAAACTGCCTCGCCCGCTTTTACTTCTTCGATGTTTTCGTAATCCAAAAAGTTGAGCGCTATAGTTTCGCTAGCTATGGCGTAGACTTTGTCACCCTCAGGCGTAGTCTTGCTGCCGAATACGAGGGGACGAATACCGTTTGGATCGCGAAATCCGAAGATGTCACCATCGCGTGTCAGGCAGACAATTGAATAGCTGCCGACTAATTTGTCCATTGCTACTTTGATCGCCTTGAAAATGGACTGAGGTGACAACACGGTCGTACCGAGGCTATCAGTCAGCAGTTTGAGAATCAAAGCCGAATCAGAATCAAGCGGCACCGGAATGACGCTTTTCTTCAAAATTTCTTCGCGCAACGAATAGAAATTGACTATATTGCCGTTGTGTCCTAATCCAAGACCTGTTTCGTAATCCAGAAATGGCTGCAGCAGATTCGGATCGTCTCGCCCAATCGTCGCGTATCGCGCATGTCCAATGGCTGCAGTTCCAGTTAAATTTTTGAAGGAACGCTCAGAAAAAACGTTTTCAATTAGACCGCTTCCCTTTTGCAAGTGGAATCCGCCTGGCTTCTTGCTGTGGACCGTTAAGATTCCGGCGCCGTCTTGACCTCGGTGTTGTAAGTTCATGAGACCGGCGAACGCTTCTAACGCTGAGTTGCTGCTCCCCGCGACGGCAATGAGTCCGCACATACCGCTGATCACCCCAATATGGATATCCTAGGATAGCCTGTGCAGCGAAGCTGCTCGGCTTATGAAGCCAGCAAGTCTTCCAGTCGTGGCTGAAATTTTGCTGGTCCTCCCCGGTCCTGACCTCATTAAGAGTACTAAGAACGCTCGCCATATCCAAGCAAAATAACATATTGTTATTAAACGAACGGCGTTTCTCTTGGCAATGAGTTTGATTTTGAACGAGGAAAATCCTATTAGCAGTCTTATTGCTGCAGCGGATAAGGGGGATCTGGGGGCTCAGGTTCAAGTCGCGTTTGAGCTGGTCAAAGGGCAAAGCACTGGGCGAGATTTTGCTCGCGCTGCGCATTATTATCAATTGGCTGCCTGTCAGGGTTCCGCTATTGCGCAGCATAACTTGGCGACGATGTCTTTGAACGGGCAGGGCGTCCAGCAAAACACCAAGATGGCAATCCACTGGTTCGAAAGGGCTGCTGCGCAAAATGACGCCGACGCCCAGTTCAACCTGGCGTTGATTTACGAGCAAGGTGGCGACGATACTGACATGAGCCAAGCGTTGGCCTGGTATGAGCGTGCCTCGGAAAACGGTTCTGCTCGTGCTCAATTTGATTTAGCGGCGATTTATCATCATGGAAGAGGGTGCAACAAAGACATTGATAGAGCAATTTTTTGGTACCGCAAAGCCGCTGCCCAAGGAGTGAAGAGAGCCGAACAAGCCCTGCACTCGTTAGGGGATATGATATAAGGTCTGGGTACAAAGCAAGGAGATAAAATGGATCAGAAGATTGCAGAGCGAATAGCGACGGCTCTGGAAAATATCGTTGAAAAACTTGGTTCAATCGAAATAAAAATTGAGGAGCTGTCCTACGAAGTTCAATCGCAAGGAAATATGATCTGTGAATCTCTTGCACCAACTATTGCCGAGGAGTGTGACAACTAAAGCTGTGAAGCAGGTGTTGTTCGTCCTGACAATTTGTTTGTCAATACAGTCGCTGCCCGCATCTGCCGGCGATTGCGAAGATGGCATCAGGCTGTACAACGAACGGAATTATGCTGCGGCAGAGCAATGTTTTAATCGCTGTATGCAACGACCGGTCCCGGATTTGAATATCGGTTATTATGCCGCTCTTAACGCTCAGCAGCTAAAGGAATATGAAAAAGCGAGAAGATTATTCGAACAAATAGTGAGAATATCGCCCAATAGCCCAGCTGGAAAAATGTCTGCAGTTGCTGCCAAGAATTTGGCAGGGCCGCCTGAAGTAGCTACTCTACCTCGAGAGACCTGGGTTCCATTTACACGCCAGGGCAGCCATATTTTGGTGGATGTAGAACTAAATCAGCATCCTGTCAAAATGATCTTTGACACCGGCGCGGATGCTTGTATGTTCAGTGAAGGCATGCTGCAGCAAGTCGGCGTCAATATCCCTGACCGTCCACCGGATGGTATGAGCGGCGGCGTGGGTAAGGCTGGCATGACCCCAATGTGGAAGGTTCCAGTCAGTTTGAAGCTGGGTCGAATCGAACGTAAAAACTTTCGCATTGGTATGACTCGAGTACCGCAGGTGGTGGCATTGCTGGGGCGGGATTTTTATCAAGGTTTTGAATACAGCATAAACGACGCAAACAATACGATTGGATTCAAACGCATAGGTTCCGGCTCGACAACAGAAACTGCTACGAAGACATCTAAGGCTGCCCCGCTAGGACCAGACGGGTCGACGACTGTGAGTGCCAATGGAACTTACGTCTACAACATCCCCTACTCCGGTACTACATCGATGATCATTGTGGAAGCTAAATTGAACGGTCAACCTTGCAAGATGATCTTCGATACCGGGGCGGGCATGTGTTTCTTCACTAGCGAGCAGGCTAACAAAGTTGGGGTGACGGTGCCGGCAAATTCTGTGGCAATTCCCGTACAAGGTGTTGGTGGTGGTTCCACCGCTAACTTGGCTACGATCAGTAGTTTTAGATTGGGACCGATTGAATTAAAAGACGTGCAATGCGCTGTCGGCGGAAAATCCGTAGCACCATATCCACTGCTTGGGCAAACGTTCTTCCGCGAATTTCAATACACGATCGATTCGGCTAACAAAATCATTCACCTGAGCAGAAGCAAATAACCTTTATCGACTTGCCGACTTGCTCTACTTAAGTGCCGCTTTCAATATTCTTGAGTTCTCTTCACTGGCTATTGCTTCTTCGGTCTTTCCTTGCCCGCCAAGGGCTGCGGCAAGCTTATGCTTGGCTTCGGCAACATCCGCGTGAGCAGGCCCCAGCAGCACCTCTAAACCGAGGCAGAGTTCCCGATATAGTTGTTCTGCCTCAGCAAATTTCTCAGCCAGCAGCAGTTCATCGGCACGCAGGGAGACGCTTTTGATGTTCTCGAGACTTTCCAAGTTATCCGAGGATAGCCCATCCGAGGAGGGACTCTGTGGCACATTCTCATTCTTCATAAAAGGTCCTCTCTGGCGGTTGCCTGATTGTGACGCGACTGATGAGCAAAAGGTTGCATATCAATGAAGTGTCTTCTTCAAAAATGTTTCGACGATTTGTAAGTTCTCCGCCGAAAAAAAGTTGTGTTGTCCGTTTTTGACAACGTGGTATTCAACCGGAACGCGAGCGGCTTTCAAGACCTCATAAAACGTCGAACTTTGCTCAATTGGCACGACACGATCTCGGTCGCCATGCATGATTAAAAACGGTGGATCGTCATTGGTGATGAAGGTGACCGGACTTGCAAGCGCAGCCAACTCTTGCTTTTTGCTGGGAAGACCGCCAAGAAGCTTTGCCACCGGTCCTTTGGGGTCGTTCAGTTGCAGTTCATTGTCAGCTTTCGCTTGTTCGCCTATGGTCAACAAATCAGTCGGTCCACACCAATCGACGACGGCCTCGACTTTACTGCTTTGCTTCGGATTGCCTAACGTTCCTTCTAAGTTTGTGATGTCACCGGTGGTGCCAAGCATGGCGGCAAGCTGCCCACCGGCAGAGTTACCGAACACAGCGATCTTCTTCGGAGCAAAGTGATATTCGGCTGCGTTGGCGCGCAACCAACGCACTGCTGCTTTCACATCATAGAGCTGGGCCGGATAGATTGCACTGTTACTAAATCTATAATTTATGCTGGCAACAGCAAATCCTGATTTCATAAAGAACACCGCGGGAGTGTCTTCTTTCGAGCCCACAAGCCACGCTCCCCCATGGATCCACAGAATTACAGGCATTGGCTTCTTGGCGTTTGTCGGCAGGTATATATCCATTGCGTGCGCATTGTCGTTCAATTTGGGAGCGTAGGAAACGGTTTTCATCGTATATCCAGCGTGAGCGTCTTCGCGCGCTTGCACGCTGCACGAACTCAAAAGAACTACGCACGATAGGGCCAACAAAAGATGATCTATGCGCATGGCGAACCCTTCGCTTTGCCGAATGATCAATGATATTCGTTTGCTTTCGAATTTGGGTTACTTGTAAGGTTTATAAAGCCATTCAAGTTCCAACTTTACGTCATCCATTGATTTGTGACGGTCTTCTGGATATTTTTTCAACATCTTCTTCAAGATTTCTTGCAGACTCTGTGGGAAGGAAACACCGGGGCAGGCAGCAACTAAGCTTAGTGGTTCGTTGCTAACATGACCGCTCATCGTCTCCACCGGAGTTTTACCGATGATCGGCAAAACACCCGTGACCAGGTTGAAAGCCAATATCCCAAAGGAATAGATGTCTGACCTGGCGTCTAAGTGAGCGTTGAGAATCTGCTCAGGGCTCATGAATGCAGGCGTTCCCACGACTTGACCGTCCATAGTCAGTTTCTCGCTTTTTCTTTCGTTGATTTTCTTGGCGATGCCGAAGTCAACGATCTTTACGAGGTCTTTGCAGACATTGGTTTGAAGCAAGATAATGTTGTCTGGTTTGATATCGCGATGCAGAATGCCGCGACTATGCGCATGGGCAAGCGCTTCGGCAATTTGAATGAGGATAGGGAAGGCGCGCGGCAATGGAAGCCGACCACATTTCTGGATAACGTCTTTAAGGTTGTCGCCTTCCAGATAGTCCATAACCAAAAATGGATAACTGTTGTCTTGCAGCCCGAAATCGAAAACTGTGACGATGTTTGGATGATTCAAGGAACTGGCTGCCTGTGCTTCGCGCTGAAATCGCAAGAAGCTATTTTCATTACCTTTTAGGTCTTCAAACAGCACTTTTACGGCAACGGGACGGTCGAGTACTTTGTGTCTGGCTCGATAAACCTTACCAAGCGCGCCGCTGCCTATCTCGTGCTCGATTAGGTAGCGATCCGCTATGGTGCAACCGATTAGTGATGCCTGTGCCAAACCCACATCGCCCCCCAAGACGAAATTCCCTCTTATTAGTTCTACCAACTTGGCGCTCTAACTTAAACAGTGGTGGACGATAAATAGTGTATTGCTTGAGCTGACTTAGATTAAATCATTAGGGAGCAAGGGATATCAAAGCAGCTGTATTTGCTGGCGATGGTATCGTATATGGTACCGAAAATGGATTGCGAGGCTTTCGCTTGAGCAGCGTTTGTTTGTTTGTGTGGTGTCCGGCTGATCCGGCTTGTCAGGCTTCGATCTTGTCCAGCTGCTGTAGCAATCGGTTAATCGCCGCGATTTCGTCTTTGTTCAGTCTTACGTCTGCAGCCTTAGCGTTTTCAGCCGCCTGCGCCGCATCCCGAGCGCCGACAAGAGCGACGGTAACTCCCGGCTGTTGTATGGTCCAGTTGAGCACGACGTTTCCAATTGAGGCGTTATGACGCTCGGCTATCGGTTTTAGATCTTGCAAAAATTTGTTCACTTTTTCAATAAAGGCGGGTTGGAATTGAGGCTGCTCGGCGCGGTGATCTCCCGGCGCAAACTTGTGATCCGCTTTGAACTTGCCTGTCAACAATCCGCGTTGGAGCGGGCTGTAAACAACTGTGGCGATGTCGTGCTCTCTGCAATACGGCAACACGTCCTTTTCGATATCGCGAAGAACCATGCTGTAGGGCGGTTGATTGGACGCAATTGGAACTATGGTGTTGCATTTACGAATGTCGTCGGCGGTAAAGTTGCTCACTCCGATCGCACGTACTTTTCCTTCTTTCAACAACTGCGCGCAGGCTTCCATTGTTTCTTCCAACTCTGTAGATGGATCGCGCCAGTGGCATTGATACAGGTCAATGTAATCAGTACCGAGCCGCTTGAGGCTATCTTCGCATTCTTTGATGATGCTGCTCTTCCTTGCATTTCGATAAATTTTTACGATTTTCCCGTCTTCATTGAGATCAAAGAAGTGCTCACCCTCGGATGAATCCCAGCGCAGACCGAACTTTGTGAAGATCTGAACTTTGTCGCGTTTGTCGCCAATCGCTTTCGCGACAAGCTCTTCGCTTTTTCCATAACCGTAGATTGGAGCTGTATCGATGGAGGTCACGCCGGCATCTATTGAGGCCTGAATGGCTTCGATCGCCGCTTTCTCATCAGAGCCGCCCCACATTGTGCCGCCGATTGCCCAAGCACCATATGTGATGACTGACGCATGAATGTTCGATGCCCCAAGCTTTCGGTACTGCATAAATGACTCCTCACGGCTGTAATTGTAAGTTCGTAGGCGAGAGTCTAGCCCAATCCAGGGCGATTGGGATCAATTTATGCCTAATACTACATACTTCTTTTCGCAGGGGCGGTTTTGCGGTCACCAGCAGGTCTGTTAATCGCTCACTTTTTCTTCTCGTCAATGGTGAACAATTTACTACCGTTTAGCACCGGATATAGTGTCTTTCCTGAGTGCATGTTCAGTCATGGATATTTGATCTAAACTGTATAAAGAAATATCAATAAAAGTACCGATGGAGTTCTCTTACAATGAGCCAATTGGTCAAAATTTTCAAGCCAGATCCATCCGTTGTCTGGGTGTTCAAGGCTATGGTGATTTTTGCAGTGCTCGTCACTGCTGCTGGCCTCGCATCCGCCCGAGCAATGATTTCATGTCTTGGATTATTTCTACTGACTGTTTTCGCGGGGCTAACGTTTAAGCAATCCGGACAGACAATTGAAATTTACAGCGACAAAATTGTTTTCCGCCACTCCGGGCAAGAACCTTGGATCTTGCCGTTTGAGAACTTTTCGGGTATTGAGCTTGTAACGACATTGCGGCACTCGACCAAATACTCCCCTGGGCGGACAATCCTACTTCGATTCATCGACAACGATGATAAATTCTGCGCTGAAGCCAACGTCAATGTTTTTGACAAAAGCGCTATCCGTACAATGATTGAGCTAATTCAAGAGCACAAGGAACAGCTCTCCTTAAACGATCAGGCAGTGGCTTTATTGCAAGTCCGAAGATATAAAGGGAATACAATGGATAAAATCACCAAAACGGAGTAGCGAAAAATGGATGAATTGCCTGCGAGAAGCTCGTCGGATGGAAACGAGTTGGTGAAAACAAAGCTATTTGAAATTGACAACAATGTTGCCGCAGCCCTGAGCTATATACCAATTTGCTTTGCCGGTGCGATCTTTTCAGGAGTCTGGATGGCTACTGAGCCAAAAAGTAACAAGTTTTTGCGTTATCACGCATTTCAAAGCTTAGTCCTCACAGCGGCGTGCGTCGGACTGATGATCGTCACTTCTGTGTTTGGACTTATACCATTTATAGGAATCTTCGCCTGGTTCATTCACTCCGTTATTTCTTTTGCCTTTGTGGTCGGCAATATTTATCTGATGTACAAGGCCTATAAGGGACAGATGGTGACCATTCCATACGTCAGCATGTTAGCCGATCAAAACGTCTGAAGCTTTGATTTTCTCTGAGAATTTTGCGCACCACATCTAATGTCATAGTTAGCGCAAATAGGTGCCGGCAAGGATACTGGCGCTGCCCAGGCTAGATGCCGGCGCTCCCAGGTTAGACTAGGTGATTGCTTCCCATCGTCCGGAGCGTGAGAATCGCCCAGAGGAAATGGCGATGGCAGAAGCCCGAAGTGCTTCCGCTTCTGGAGCGCGATTGGTCTGGTAAAGCAATGTGGTGTAGTGTCCTAGGAGCGTAAGCACCTGCGGATGTTTAGCGCCCATCGCCTTGGTTTTTATGGACAAGGCTTGCTTGTAGAGCGGCTCGGCTTGGACTAATTTGCCCGCTGAGTGGTAAATCATAGCCAGATTATGAGAAATTATGCCGGTGTCGAGGTGATCTTCACCCAGTGTTTTTGCATACATGGACAGTAGCCTGCGACAAATTGGGGCGGCGAGGCTGTATTTTTGCTGAAGGTAATAGATTTCCGCTAGACTTTCGAGCGTCATAGCCAGCCTACCGTCGTTTTGCTCGAATGACTCAGCTTCTTCAAGCGCTGACAGGGCCATGGTTTCGGCTTCCGAGTAATTCTTGTTCTGCAAGGCGTGTTCGGCTGAGGCAGTCAGAACCTCCCATGGTACGCAGACTGTCTCTTCGGGTAATCTCGGTGTTTCCGCCTGTGTCTTCATGTAATTTTTCTGCCCAAAGGACCCCGAAACCAAACGGGCAAATAAGAAAGGTGCTCGGACTGTCCGAATCTTTCCAGTTTGGGCTATTGCACCAGATATGGTGCGATTTCAGCGCTCGATTGAGCTGCCCCGACCCGGGTATAATCTGAGCACTATGATTTGAGGTTGATGTTCATGCAAAGGCTCGAGAAGATATTCGATAATAAGGGTGTCAAAGTTCTGGCTGGAGACATTGATGCCGGAGACTATGAATTCAATATGGGCGCCTTGTGGGGCGGTTTTGAAACGATTCAGTTGCAGGGCGAAATTAAGAGCTTGGCTTTGCAGACGGAAGAGAGTGTCAAGAAAGTAGCAGGCACCTTGGGCTGGGGACTTGCAGGCTCATTGGCTTTAGGTCCAGTTGGGCTGCTCGCTGGTTTGGTTCTTGGGGGGAATCGCAAGGAAGTATGCGCCCTCTGTGAACTCAAGGATGGGCGAAAGTTCCTGGCCACAATGGACTCAAAGATTTACCAGCAAATGCTGGCGCTTTCGATGATGAAATAGCCAGTTCGCGCATAATTGCTTGTGTTCGACGAAGAAGCAGCTAGTCGCGCATGATTGCTTGTTTTCGACCGACGAAACTTCGACGTGCCATATCCAACACTGATAAAACCACTGTTACTGTCGTGAAGAGCACAATCGTGTTTGGTAGGTAAATAGCAGCCAAAGACGCAGATGTGGATAGAACAGCGGCAAAAATGGCACTTATCCCAGATGCCGCTGCGATTAAACAGATTGGCACAATTAAGAGATCTGTCACTCCATAGGTCATTGACCGCCGAAACTTGAAGTAAATCAGCAATGACAAAATACCAATCGAAACGTAGGTGAGCAAAACCATGATTGATCCTAGAGAGTTTGCGGCTGACGAGACAAAAATAGTACCTGGAATTCGTCCAAAAGCGGCGGACAACCCCGAGCAAAATGCAAAAATCCGATGGATCACAACTTGCAGCAAATTAGGGCGCTTATTTGGATTGAATGGGTGCAGTTTGATTTCACGATTGTCATAGGTATTCACTCCCTGGATAAAATTGTCAGCCAGCGGTTTCGGGGCGATTAGCTGCACGGCGCTTTCGATCCGCTGACCCGCATCCCTACAAGTGCCTGCAGCAGCTGATTGTTCCGTCACCCAGCTCAATCCCAAACAAATGAAATAAATCAACAGATAGATTTCGAATCGAACCCCCGCCGTCGTTTTGCTCTTCAAGCGCCGAATCGATTGTTGGTGCACAGTCGGCGTTGGCAAGGCTAATTCTGGATCCATCGCCGCTAATTCTTCGAGAGAATAGTGACGCTCTGGCTCGGGCTGTTGGGTTTTGGGCGGCGCATCAGAGGGCGACATTTGCAATTCTTCCAAACCAGGGGAGAAAGCATCGTTGGTCGCTCTAGGCTTCTTTTGTGTTACTGGGTGCCAATCTTCCGGCTTACCTTGAGAAATTATTGATTCACGCAAATCTGCGACAAATGCAGCTATTTTAGGTGGTGAAAGCGCTTCTTCATCTTGGTCGTAAGGTTTTGGTGTGACTTCCAACCCTGAAGCTTCTTTTGGTTCAGCTGGTTGTGAAGACTTCGACACCTGGCTGGGAGAGAGATCTCGTGCAGTTTGATTGAGGGACTTGTTTGAGCCGGATGTTGGCTGCTTTGGTTCCGTTTTTACCGGTGCAGGCGTTTGCATCGCAGGACTCTGCGCCGGTTCCGTTGGCGAGGTCAGCGGCGAAGTGACAGGTGGGAGTGCAGGTGAGTTTACTGGTGCAATATCAACTGCCGTGGCTTCCGTCTGTTGTTGGAGTGTAGGTGATGAGCCGGACGCAGCCAGTTCGCGTTCGCGCAAGCTCGATACAAACTTAGCCATCTTGGGCGAAAGACCCGGCGTTTGCGGTTCGAGTTGTATTGCTGGGTTGTAGTTGAGTTCAGGTCCGAGCGTTGTAGACGGCGGCTGCTCAACCGACGGGCTTGCAGAACTGCGGGAAGAGAATACGCTCAGCCCGTTTGGGGAGGATGATGCAGGCAATTCAGCACTCGGCTTTTTGATCGTGCTTAAGTCGCGCTCGCCGCTGGTTCCGCTGAGCGAGGACGAGAAGGCTGCTGCTGACGCGCCGAAGTAATCGACTGGTGCCCTCCACTTATATGCAGTTTCTTCTTTAACCGGCAAGGCGCGTGAGCTTCGCGTCAAACTTCCTAGATCGGGCACTTTTGGGCTGGTGGGGGTATCCATCGCGGCAATGTCATAGGTTGTCACCTGATGCTCGCTACTGTTCGTCAAAGGAATATCGAATTTCGTGGCGTCCAGAATTCGCGCTGAAGTGGACGGTGTCGGCGGTGTTGGCGCGGCATCATCTTTGCCAAGTGTTGGAGCCGAAGCGGGGTTCTGAGAATTATTCGATGCGGAAGGTGTCTCACTCGCCAAATCCGGAGTAGTGGATATCTCAGCTGTTACTGGTGCGTCAGGACCGGCAGTTAGTACAGGTTCAGCCGCAGTGTCAGGAGCGGGAGGCACAGGCGTGGACGCCTTTGTAGACTTTGACTGAGGGGAACTAATGCCAGTGTTGCTCGCCGTTATGATTGGCGCTTGCTCTAGACCGTGCTTGTAGCTGGATTCTGTAAATTTGTAATTGGAAAAATCGGTGCTGTTTTCAGGAGAAGCCTGAGAATCAACTGGAACGTCCTGAATCGACGAACCGGGCGCGGGAGGCTGAACGGCAGCAATATCGGTAGGCTCAGCCACAGGAACAAGTGGCTGGACGGCAGCGATATCGGTAGGCTCAGCCACAGGAACAAGTGGCTCTGGTGCGGAAAGATCGTGAGCGCTAAGGGGTGGAGATGGCGGCTCTACAGCCGTGATCTCATGCAAGGTCGCATCGATACCCGGTCTTTTAACCGTTTTCTTTGCAGCTTGCTTTCCGCTTCTTTTTGACTGTTTCTTCTTGGTCAAACGAGACGACTCCGTCCGCGGTCTCTAGAATTCAATTATGCCACCAAAGCACCGGAATACTAACCTGCGGGCGTCTTATATCATTTGACCGCGAGCCTTAATTAAGAGGTTGTTTGCCCAGTAATAGTCTGGCCGCTCTGGTAGCGTAGTTTCTTCGTAGGCTTGGTCGAACGTTTTATGTAGTTCGAGTCGCCACTTATTTGAGTCAGTCCACAACATCTCTCCGTGTCGCACTGCCATCAACTGATCGACAAAATCAGCTTCGGATTAATTTTGTCGATCATCACTTGTGTTGGCTGCACCACCTGTGGTGCTATATTCCCAATGCTTGGCCGCGAAGCCTTCTGATCGGTTGCAACAGCTGATTCTTAACTCTACTCTTAATGTTAGATTGCGAATTGCTTTGACTCCGGCTGTCTGAATTTTGATTGGCATCATCGGGCATCGTCAAATCTTGCGAATGTGCTTGATCAATTGTCACCCCCTGCGGTGCTTCGATGCCGGGCGCTTCCTGTGCCGATGGGCGTTGAATCCGAGGGGCGGAGTCGATTTTGGGAGGTGCGGCAATTCGAGGCACGGCTGGTTCAGGACCTGTAAACGGATCTTTCGAGGGAACGATGGTTTCATCATGAATGTAGCCGCCACCGAAGAGTTTGCGTGGTACGGTAGCCCGTGCCGCGACCGGTGCAAATGCATCCGGCGCTGAAGCTTTCGCTATTGGTAAGTCCAACCGGGCGGGTAGCGGTGGGAAACCTTTAGGTTCAATCGGTTCGTCCGAAGCAATCGGTAAAGTGCTCACATCCTGTGGGCTGTCAGCCCGTCCCGAACTGGCGGTGATGCCAATCAAGCCAATGATCGAGCAAGCGATTAAGGGTAAGTGATTTGCTTTCATGAATCTCCTTATCTCCACAATATACACGTTAGTTGTTGTTCCTGAAAGCAGAATTTATCAAGCAAGCAAAAAGACCGAATCATTCGACATAGAGTAGCCTAGGAGTGCTGACCAGGCATCACTGAATATGGTGGCGCACAAATCGGTGCGTTGCTAGGCTGGACAGGAGTCTGAACCAAGCATCCTATGAACGCAAAAAGACGCGCAACCACTCCTGTTTCCAAAATACTAGACATGCTCTCCCAACCACGCGATCATTTTTGACAAAGCCCCAGACATGACTATCCGCACTTGCATTCCGATTATCACCAAGCATAAAAAACGAATTGGCTGGAACGACAATCGGTTCGTCGCTGTCTGAGTATGGGCGGATGAATTTCCCATTCATTGAGTAGCCTCTGATGTCTCCTAGGTTGGATAATTCATAGTCAGGAGTTATTGCTCCTGGAACTTCCAGCAACTTGCCGTTCACGAACACACCGACTCCGCTTTTGATGCGAATTTTGTCCCCAGGTAGTCCGACCACTCTTTTGATAAAGGCTGGGGGACTCTCTGGAACGAAGGGGATATATTTCCCAAGTAATCCATTATCTGGAACTCCGGTTTCAATTGCTGGAGGATAAAAAACGAGGATGTCGCCGCGTTGGATCGGACGGCCAAGGACGCTGCTAGAAAGTTTTTCTACAAGAACGCGATCTTCAATATTGAGGTTCGGTTCCATCGAGCCGGATGGAATGTAGCGCGCCTCCGCAATCGTCCCTTTAACTAGAACAGTCATGCCAACAACTATGACGGCAAGCTTGAGCGATTCAGCTAGAAACTCTTTGACGTCGCTCTTTCGTTCATCCCATTTTTTGGCCAAATATTTGATCATAGAAAAGCCTCAGATTATAGACGTAGACTATCACCAATAATTTTCTGATCAATAGGGTTTAGCCTATATTCGCCAACATCTTCGCACTACTTCCGGTATCAGTCGTCTTCGCTAGTTTTTCGTAATCTTTCCCTGGCTTGATTCGTCCAGTTTGAGGGTAGAAATTAGGGAGTCGCTCAGGTGGTCTGCCGATGGATACGAATCCAGATCATTTACCTATCTATATTGGATTAGCAGTTGCTGCCCTTGTAGCCGTTTGTCTTAAGAATCTAATCCTTAACCTTTGCTTTGGGATTTGCGATTGCTATTGCGGTCCAGGCAAATGTGAATGTGGCTGTGGCTGCAAGGCGCCAGATTGTCCGTGCTTTCACCGGGATAAAAGCGCTCACAATGACGAGTCTCGGCGAGGCGGCTACTATTAGAATTCTTCACCTTTCGCTGCCAAATCTCATTTATTTGGGACGAAATAGTGGCTCTGCAGCCTGCCCGGCAATCTCTGAGTAGGCACACTCAGGACGTAAACCTTCTTAATCAAAGCGTGGGCACTCTTGCATAATTATGCCTTTGAGTGAATAATTATGCACATGCAAATGCAAGCACGAATCGAGCGACAGCGAAAAATCTTGACGGTGATTGAGAAGTCTGCCATTGATACTCAGGCGGCCTTGCAAACTGCTTTATCAAAGTTAGGTATGCCTGTTAACCAGGCAACACTGTCCAGAGACATCCGTGAACTCGGTTTGATCAAAGTCGAAGATGAAGGAGCGTACCGTTATGTTAGTCGTCAAACTCTACCGAAGCCAACAACAAAACCGGCGGCGCTCGCGACGATAAGCAGATTCATTCAAGACATCACCTACTCGGGAAATATGATCGTAGTGAAGACTGACAGCGGCGCTGCTTCGTACGTCGCGGAAGCCATAGATGGACTGCAGCTATCTCAGTTGTTGGGAAGCGTAGCAGGTGACAATACAGTTTTTTTTGTAGTAAACGCTGAGTCGAAAGCCGCACAAGTCGTTAAGACCTTGCGCACCATGACCCAGTAACCAAAAAAGGGGAATCGGAACAATGAAAAAAATTCTGCTTGCTTACAGCGGCGGACTCGATACATCGTGCATTCTGACTTGGCTGAAAGAGAAGTACAACGTCCCTATTGTTGCGTACTGCGCAAATGTTGGGCAGACTGACGATCTAAGCGGTGTTGAAGATAAGGCAATGAAAACAGGTGCAGATAAATGCATTGTTGAAGATTTGCGATCGGATTTTGTTGAGAATTACGTTTTTCAATCAATTAAAGCCAATGGTGTCTATGAAGGCACATACTTGATGGGCACAAGTCTTGCTCGTCCATGTATTGCAGAAGGGATGGTTACGGCTGCTTTGAAGGAAGGTTGTGACGCCATTGCGCATGGTGCAACAGGTAAAGGAAACGACCAGGTGCGATTTGAGTTGGCTATCAAAGCACTTGCACCACATATCCAAGTTATTGCCCCATGGCGTACCTGGACCTTTACGGGCAGAAATGATCTGATTGACTATGCCCAAAAGCATGGTATTCCCGTGCCTGTGTCCAAAGAAAAGCCATACTCGATGGATTCCAATTTGATGCATATCAGTTATGAAGGCGGAATTTTGGAGGATCCAGCCGCAGAACCACCAGTCGATTTGTTCCAGTGGACAACGGATCCAGAGAAGGCTCCTGATAAGCCAACCGAAGTAACGATTGAGTTTAGCGGTGGCGTGCCGGTTGCGGTAAACGGCAAACAACTGAAAGCAGTTGAATTGCTCGAAACATTGAATGAACTTGGTGCCAAGCATGGTGTTGGACGCGTTGACCTCGTCGAGAACCGTTACATCGGCATCAAATCCCGCGGCGTCTACGAAACCCCTGGTGCGACGATCTTAATGCAAGCACACCAAGCCGTAGAATCTTTGACGCTGGATCGTGAAGTTGCTCACATGAAAGAAAGTTTGGGGCTGAAGTTCGCTGAACTCACTTATAACGGTTACTGGTTTGCTCCTGAACATGTGCTCTTGCGTAAATTCATCGACGAATCGCAGGCAACCGTATCCGGCTGGGCCAAGCTGAAATTGTACAAAGGGCACTCAGGCGTTGTTGCACGTGGCTCTAATTCGTCGCTCTACGATCACAAAATGTCCAGTTTTGAAGAGATGGGTATCTTCAATCAGGCCGATTCTGGTGGATTCATCAACATCAATGGTCTTCGGTTAACGGCATGGAGCAAGAGCAATGAAAGTTTTAAGAAAAGCCTTCAAGCAACAACTTAGTGATGTAGTCACTGAATTCGTTGCTTCCGCTAAGGCGGATCAGGCGATTGTTGAAGCAGACATAAATGGCAGCCTCGCTCATGTTGAGATGCTCAAAAAATCTGGGCTGGTGACCCCAGCCCAGGCTGAAAACTTGCAAACTGGATTGAATGCTTTAAAAGAAAAGTATTTGAAAGGCTTGTTCATTCTTGATGCACAGTATGAAGATGTGCATATGAATGTCGAATCAAAACTCGCAGAGTTGATCGGAGCCGATGCAAAACTATTGCATACTGCTCGCAGTCGTAATGACCAGGTGGCGCTCGATATGCGCCTATTCATTCTGGACAAGACGGCTGATATTGAGGCACTGATTGCGGATTTGCAGAATGCGCTGATTCAAACAGGCGTACAAAACATTGACGTCGTCATGCCTGGTTACACTCATCTCCAGCGTGCACAACCATTGCTGTTTGCTCATGTGATGCATTCATATGTTGAAGTCTTCAACCGAGACAAGGGCAGGTTTGGGGACTCTAACAAGCGCACATCTGTTTCGCCGCTTGGTGCTGGTGCTCTAGTAGGCTCTGGTCTGGCTATCATGCCGGAAGTTACGGCAGCTGCACTAGATTTTGATCATCTGTTTGGCAATTCGATTGACGCGGTAAGCGATCGTGATTTCATTGCTGAATTCTTGTTCGCTGCTTCGCTTACATCCGTACACTTATCTCAATTGGCTGAGACGTTGATTATCTGGTGCACAAAAGAATTTGGATTCATCCAGTTCCCGGATGATCTGACCACCACCTCCAGCTTGATGCCGCAGAAGAAAAATCCAGATCCGATGGAACTGGTGCGGGGCAAAACTGGCGCGATTGTTGGCGAACTAGTGAACGTTTTGATCACTCTAAAAGGATTGCCGGTTGGCTACAACCGAGATCTGCAGGAGACGAAGCCTGGCGCGATCAAGGTTTCCGATGAGTTGGCCGCGTGCTTGAAAGTGATGACGCTCGCTATTAAAGGTTTGAAAGTCATGAGTGTAAACACTTTAGAGGCAGCTTCTGATCCGGAATTGTTTGCCACCGACCTCGTCGAATATCTAGTCACGAAAGGCGTTGCGTTTAGAGCCGCCCATGATGCAGTCGCATGCGTAGTGCAATACGCTCGAGATAATTACACACCTTTGTCGCAGCTGCCAATTAGCGATTACAAGAAATACGCAGCCGAATTCGATGACACCGTCTACAAAGTCTTCGATGCTGTCAATTCGGTGAATAGCAAAACATCGCATGGTGGCACAGCCACTCAGCAAGTCAGTGATGCGCTCAAAAGAGCGCTTCTTGATCTGGCTGTTTTCTAGCCCTGCTTTTTTCATTTGCCGTGCGGCATCTTAAAGAATATGTACTGGAGATAACCTCTAGTTTCCTATGCTCAATGACTGTATCTTTCTTCACAGGCGGCCAGCAAATTCGGCGCATGGAAAAGCCAGCCCGTTGATCAAGGAGGACCTCATTATGAACTCGCTGTTTTTGAACTTCTGGAAAGAACGCAATTCCAGACCTGGCTATTACGGTAAGGCAACTGTGGCCGGAATCACCGTCAACGTCCACAAGGGCGTTTATTCGCCTGATCCAAAATGCACTCATGCCACCACACTGCTAACAAACATCGTCTCTGATTTCACAGGCAAGAGTGTGCTTGATTTGGGTACAGGCTCAGGTTTTTTGGCGATCTATGCCGCAAAACACGGAGCCACTAGATGCACTGCTGTGGATATTCAAACAGAAGCGGTGGAAAACGCGAGAGAAAACGTAGCAAACTTTGATTTGAGCGGCGTCATAGAGGTTTTCGAAAGTGATTTGTTTGACGAGGTAACAAGGAAGTACGACGTCATTCTGGCCAATCTGCCGATCATGGATCCAGAGTGGACAGATTTGAACCAGTTTGCAAATAGAGTCAATCAAAGATTCTTTGACGAACTCGACTCTAAATTGGAAGCAGACGGAAAAGCCTATATCTCAAGCACGTCCTGGGGCGACTTGCCAGAGCTGAAGAGAATGATTGTCGAGAGTGGCTATCAATACAAAATTCACTCAGAAGAACTACCCGACGCAGTTTGGTATGTCTTCGAGTTAAGCAGACCGAATGATCGCTTATAATTGCGACACTCGCGCTAAGCTGCAATCAAATATTTCAGGATGGATCGAGCCGCTATCATGCCGTCTCCAACGCTTCTAGCGATGCCCTGGCAGTCAGAAGAGATTAGATCGCCGCCGGCAAAAACACCATCCAAATTTGTTTGGCAAAATCGATCGACCGCAACAAAACCGGCACCATCAAGCTCGACTTGTCCGCAAAAAACTTCCGTGTTGGCAACGGTTCCCACCCGTTCGACGAGCATTTGTACAGGGTAGGCAGTGGTTTTATCGGTGCGGTTATCTCTGACAAGTATGCTTTGCATGTTGCCCGACTCTCCGTCAATTGAGACGACTTCGGTGTGTTCAAGCACTGTTATTCGTTGATCATTCCTAACATCTCGAACAACGTCCGGTCTTGCTCGAAAACGGTCCGAACGATTGACAACAAGTACAGACGGGCATCTTTGAGCAAGCCAGAGGCTGTCTAACAAGGCGTTGTCGCCACCGCCGATTACTGCAATGGATTTGCCTTTGACTTTCTCTTGATGTGCCTCCACATTCCAAATGACGTTGTCTGAAAATTCCTGTAATCGCTCAATTGGCAGCGCTCGCCGACGGGTACCGGTAGCGAGAAAAATAGCTTTAGCACGATATGTTTGGTGCAATCCATAGAGTGTCTTGGTGCTCAGATCGATCCGTTCAATGGTCTCTGCCGACTGAACACAAAGCCCAACCTTTTGGCACAGAGCTTCCAAATCGTCCCTTACAGCCGCACCGCTGTCCCAGTAGCGGGCAGCAAAATTGCGAATCGAGTTTGTGATGTCTGGAAGCTGTCCGCCAAGGCTGGAATTTCGATCGATTAAGAAGTAATCTGCCTTATTTTCATGCAGCTCAAGAGCGCAACTAATTCCCGCTGGTCCTCCTCCTAGAACAATAGCGTCATGAGTGATGATGGTCTGCACTGATTTTTCTCCCGCCAAGCTGTCTTCAAATTCTAGCTGCTTGTGGTTGTCTATGACATCCGTGTTGATGGGCCTTTCAGAAGTGAAAGAAGCCTGAAATTCTTTCAATATAGACTTTCTGAGCTCACGAATAGAATGGACGAGCTGCTCAGATATCAGATATTGCTGATGCGATCGAGCAAAATGTATTGGGAGTGCAATCAGGAGACAAGTCGTTGAATTTTCAAACAAACCTGCGGATGCGCAAATGGTGCTCTGCATATCAGCTTTCGTTGTCTTTTCTCGTGTCATGCGCTTTGGTGCCTGCCTATGCTGAGGCTGGACAAAGCGTTGCTAAAGAGAACGTTTTTCAAGCAGACCCTCCCAGACAGCCCACTAGTGATGCACAAGTGCAGATGGCCGTCGCCACTGTAGAAAAATTGGCGCAAAAAGAAATCGACGAAAATGCAGTTGCCGGTATCGCAATTGCTGTAGTCCATAAGGATAAACTTGTTTTCGCGAAAGGCTTCGGCGTCCGTGAAGTGGGAAAGGAAGCCAAGATCGATCCAGACACTGTGTTTCAGCTTGCCTCTGTTTCCAAGTCAGTTGGTGCGACCGTCGTTTCCGAATTGGTTGGCGAGGGCAAAATAACTTGGGATTCCAAAATCTGTGATCTTGATCCCGGCTTTCAAATGTACGATCCGTGGGTCACGAGCCAAATTACCATTCGCGATTTTTATTCTCATCGCAGCGGATTGCCTGAACATGCAGGCGACTTGCTGGAGGATTTGGGTGCCGATGGCGCGCAAGTCTTGTATCATTTGCGTTTCCAAAAGCCTGATAGCAGCTTTCGATCGCACTATGCGTACACAAATTTCGGTGTAACCGAAGCTGGTGTCGCAGCTACCAAAGCGTACGGACTGAGCTGGGACGACGCGTCGCAGGAGAAGTTGTACAAACCGCTTGGTATGACCTCCACAAGTTCCCGGTTCGTTGATTATGCTGCGCGCACAAACAAAGCACTTGGCCACGTTTTGGTTAACGGTAAATGGGTGCACAAATTTACACGTGAACCGGATGCTCAGTCTCCTGCGGCCGGAGTCAGTTCATCAGTGAACGATATGGCGAAATGGATGCGTTTGGAAATTGCTAGCGGAAAGTTTGAGGGCAAGCAGCTAGTAGATAAGAAGGCATTGGAGGAAACGTATCATCCCGAGATGTTGACTCAATTCAATCCGTTCAATCAATTACCTGGCTTTTACGGTCTGGGAATGAACGTCTTCTACGACGAGCACGGACGTCTGCGTTTGGGACATTCGGGCGGTTTCGCAATGGGGGCTGGAACGAACGTGGCAATGGTTCCCAGCGAGGAGTTGGGAATTGTCGTGCTCACCAATTCGTCTCCGGTTGGTGTAGCCGAAGGATTAGCGATGACGTTTACCGAAATAGGGCTGAATGGCAAGCAGAGCCATGATTGGCTCGCCGTGTACAAAAGGGTGTTCTCGAACCCGGCGGTGATTGGACTAATTGAGGGCTTCGATTTTTCCAAAGCACCTATTTCGCCTACGCCCGCATCTCCCAACTCTGCATATTTAGGCACTTATACAAACGATTTCTTTGGCGATATCAAAATAATCGAGAAGGATGGCGAACTAGCAATAGTGCTAGGTCCAAAAAATTTGACTGTGGCAATGAAGCACTATGATCGTGACACATTCTCTTACGAGACCGGCGGCGAAAATGCAGTTGGACTGAGTGGTATCACGTTCACGGTCGCACCCGACGGCAAGGCGATACGAGTGCTGATTGCGCACTTAAATGATTGCGGAGAAGGCACCTTCGAGCGCTCTTCAAATAAGAAGTGACCATTATTTTACGGGGATAACTTCGAAATTCGGCAGTGTTCTAGCTGCGTCTGTATCGTGCCGAGCTGCCGAATCTGCCGCCATGACTGACGCTGGTTTGGTGGTGTAATTAGCTCCATTCAATGCATACAAGGCTACACCAAAAACCAAAGCCAAGGATAACGCCACAGCGAAGAACAGTGTTCCCTTGTCGTTGCGCTCGGCTCCGAGCGTGTCGTAGATCCCAACTGTGTTTCCCACTTCATCTTTCGTTTGCAGAACCATATCATTCACCTCGTTCAAGGTGACTGTGTAGACGGTTCAACCAGCGCTGAGTTCCCTTTTTCTGAAAATGATATGGATGTTGCATATGCGAGCACGCCGGCTGCCGTATATACGATCGGTGATTAGGAATAATTGATTCAAGCTAGCTATTGAGCGGATCGGACTGCTGGCGGGCTCAGTTAGAACTCGATGAATTCTCGATGGCAAAAAGTTAAGTAGGCCCGTAAACGTGCACTAGCTATGCTTTCCTGGGGACTGTCAAGAGCCTCTCGTATATATGTCATTCAATCGCGTGGTGGGAATGAGAAAAGCTAATTTGGTTCGTTTACAGACGGCTCGTAAAAGGGCTGAGGCATCAGGGACAAACCCGAGCGAATTTGACGACATTTATAACAACGTGCGGCTCAGCCAAAGCAGCACGCTGGGTCTTGCCTGCGAGATTCTGGGCAACTACAAGGTGCGAGTGCAGAATGTGCGCCGCGATTTCTTGCAAAGTATTACGAGAGACTCTCTAAATTTCTTGGCCGGGCAGAAATTACAAGAACGGCAGAGACTCAGCCTCGACGAGGTGATTGGGGAGTCGATGAAGTCTGTTGTGGATGAGATATTCACAACTCTAGACCCGTACATTTCAGAATTCAATAAGGCTGTGGCATGCACACAGCTCTCAGTTTCCTCAACGAGCCCTGCTTTGGTAAAAGAAGTTCTGAGTTTCGACAGTTTGCGCAGACCGGTGCATACGGTGTCTTCTTATCGCGCCCGGATCTCGACTTGCCGGCTAAGCATTGTTGTGCGTGGACAACATAATAAAGTGGACTTCTTTGTTCTGCCTGTGGAACAAGTAATGGCTTTGACTCATGTGGAATCCCAACATGTTCCATTGATGACCTTCAGCGGCGAACACAATGGTGTTGGCCTGATCGACTGGCAAGTCGAAGGAAAACCGCTCACTTCGGACCGTCTAGAGCGATATTGCTTGCATTTATTCGACCACTTGATCGAGCAAACGCGTGACGAAATCGCTGCTTTTTCGAATTCTCGGTATCTTCTTGCTGGTGCGGTTTAAGCTGAGGCAAGATCAGGGAAAACCCCATCGTTACATCGACGGCATTTACCTAAACTAGGGATGCTCAACCACACGGTTGCGCGATTTACCAATTCTTCGCAATAGCGATACTACTCATGGTGCGCACTTCCTCGCGTACCGAAAGCAAAATGTGTTTGCTTCGTGCATCGGCACGAAGCGCATATTCAGCCATCTATGGAGAAATTACCATGATCGATTTAGATGTCGAAAAGAATTCCCAATCTGCTCAGGCGGTCGAAGATACACCGGTCGATAAATGGGCTGAAGAGTTGAATCAGCGCCCTCAACATCGCAATCTCTGGGAAGGTTATAGAGCTATATTAGTAATGATTTTTGGCGTTGTTTTGCCATCATTGTTCTTGATGGTATTTGCCGCTGCGTGCCACGAAAGAATTAGCATGTTGCTGATCAAACATCCGATTGAAACCCTTATAGAAGCTTTTCTCGCCCTCAGTGTACCTATCGGGAATTTTGCAGTCTGGTCTGCTATCTGTCGCAAAGACACGCGTTTCGCCATGAGACGTGGCTTGCAAAACGGTCTTGCAATTGGTGGTTCGCTTCTCTTTACTATCATCTCTATCGCGGCGATCTGTACCGGAAGAGCTTCCATTTTCGTTGGTCCTCAAATGCACGCTTTCGGAGAAGGATTCGCGGTGATCGCGCTTGTGTTCTTAGCATCAATGGGTGCCGGCATTTACCTTACGCTTCAATTGAGAGAAATGCGCGAATTCCAAAGCGCTCGACTGAGAACGGTCGTGTACTCTGCAATCGGTGTTGTTCTGGCGCTTTTCGGTTTCATCGGATCGGAAGCGAAGTCGATGTACATGCGCGTTGCAGAACATATGGCTTTTGCAGGCGCAACTCGCGAGGAACAGGTGCACGGACTGACAATGTTGCGCGGTCTGAATCCAGAACAGGATATGCGCTTGGAGTGCGCGGATCCGCGCACAGTAGGCCTGCCTGGTCTGTTTATTCCGATCAATAATTCTACGCAGCAACAACTTTATTTCGCAGCATTCGGAAAGCCTTTTCGTGATGACCGATCGGCTGACTTATCTGGATTCTCTAACGATTATTTACATCGCCATGTTGTAGGCGCCATGATTCCGGAACTGTCGCTGGTTCGCTCCGGCATGGATGGGGCGGTCAATCCGGACTCGTTGTCATCGACTATCAGCTGGACTTTTGTTTTCAAAAATACGGCTTATGAAGACAAAGAGGCCCGAGCCGAACTTTCATTGCCACCAGGCGCGGTGATTTCGAATGTTACTGTCTGGCAAGATGGACAGCCTGTAAGCGCTTCCTTTGCAGCTAGTGGGAAAGTGCCGACCACAGGAAATTGGACTGATGTGGGTCACACTACGCCTGCTGTAGTGTCCGATCTGGGGCGCGGGCGGACTTTATTGCATTGTTATCCGGTCAAAGCTCAAGACGAATTAAAGGTTCGACTGACTATGATCATGCCATTGAAGTTGGACCTGGCGACAGAGGCTACATTGGCTCTGCCTCGCTTTATCGATACAAATTTCTCGGTCAAAGGTGAGCACCAAGTCAGGCTCAGATCACCGGAACGTTTGTCTCTAAAATTGGACGGTTTGAAAGAAACCCAATCTCCAACAAAGGAGAAGGTCCTATCAGGAAATTTAAAGAATGAGGAGTTGTCCGGTTTAGGGCTCTCAGTGACTGCAACCCGCAAGCCCACCTTTGAACCGATCGCAGTGAAGGATCCTCACACACCAAGTAGATATATTGTGCAGACGATCAAGCAGATGCCAGTGAAACTGCCCAACCATCTCATAGTTGTGCTGGATGGCTCCCAAAATGTGAAAACTGATCTCGCCGATATTAAAGAAGGCTTGTCCAGCCTTCCGGCTAACGTGACCAGTTCTTTGATAGTTGCCACAGATGCATCTCCTCGGTTGCAAGAATTGCAATCGCTTGCAACTGGTTTACCGACGTTAGATCAAAAAGTATTTGACGGAGGTCAAGACAATTTACAGGCTGTTGTTAAAGCTGCAAGCACTGCTGGTGAAACCAAAAATGGTGCGGTACTTTGGATTCATGGGCCGCAACCAACGTTGAATAAAGAGCTCTATGTCATGGCTCCTTACACACAAACACCCGCGTTCTATGAACTCTCTCTCGACAATAGTGTTACTGACGGCAACGAGTTCTTCAAGAATCACCGTGAGATTGGACCATTCTCGCCAGTTCCGCGCAACGGTTCGATCAAGCATGATTTGAAACGATTCGTTTCTAAGTGGCAGCCGGGCGGCATTGAATACGTCGTCAAGCTCGAAGAAACGATTTCGGCGCCAAAGAACACCATTGGATCCGCACAACAGGCTGTCGAATTGGCTTGTCTCTCGGCAAAGGAGCAATCTCAATCGTTAATCGCACAAGGCAATTATCACAAAGCAGCTGAAATAGCTGTTCTGCATAAGCTTGTAACGCCAGTTAGTTCGGCTGTCGTCTTGGGTGCAAGAGAAGAGCAGCCGCAATCTGCCGAAGGCTTCGTTCGTCAAGGCGCCAGCTCCGTTATGCAGCAAGCCCGCCAACAATCAGCGGAACAATTCAACAACAATAGGTCATCTGAAGAATCATTCGATCCAAACTCGGGCGCTCCAATTTTTGTTGGCGCAGTCAATGGCACGATCGGACCGCAAGGAGCGGATGCAACTTTCGTTACCGGTGTTAACACCGCTGGTACGGTGCGAGTTAACAATCTCGCTAATCTCGAAGCGCTTCTGAACTTGCTCGCTAATGGATTTGAGTTGTTTTGCATGGTCGCTGGATTGACGCTGATCGTCATGACTTTCGTGAGCAGATCTTCTGCTGAAAAGTGGTTCGGGTTGCGAGGTATGTCCGCGCCTGTGATGGTTGCGATTGGAGCTGCAATCATCGTCGGAGGTCTGTCGACGCCTGGAATGATCAACTGGTTTGTCGCCTCGGCGCGAGACGCGAACCTGTTTTCTTAAAGTAAACCCTGGGGTGAAAAGAGAGCGCTCCTAAAGGGCGCTCTTTTTATTTTCAACAATATTGTTTGAAGTCACCAACGGTTTGCGCGATTGCTAAACTGCCCTGCTGTACCACGGATCACGCGATTGTAAAGGTAAGCTTCTACCGCAGGATCGACCGAGTCATTTTTTCAGTTTGCACTCAATGACGCCCGTGCTCGTGTCGCCTGCACCGTAATACAGATTTAGCCGATCGCCGTTTTTTGTGAGCCCTTCTACAAATACAACGTTCGGCACTTGTCCTTCAACTTCCCACTTCTTTTCTGGTGCAAAGATTGGTGTTTCAGAACGTCGCAAAACTTTAGTCGGATCGTTTTTATCAAACAGCACCCAGCCGGTCCGATAAACAAGTTTGTCATCTGCACCGTTATAGATAAGGAGTATGCCGTCTTTAGTGAGAATAGGCGCTGGTCCCGGCTCGACAACCTTTGAGTCAAACATTCCCTCTCGCTTTGCCAGCACAGGAACTTTGGTTGCGTCCTGCCAGTGCTTCAAATCAGTTGAGATGGCGACGCCCATTTGATCTGCACCATTGGCGGTGCCAAGATAGTACATCCAATATTTGCCGTTCACTTTTGTTGTTAAAATAGCTCCCGATTTTGTCCACTTTTCGTTCCAGGTGCCTTTGTTGGCTGGCATGATAATTCCGACTCTGTCCCACTTCTTTAAATCCATAGAAGTTGCCAGGCAGAGCTGGGCATCGGTTTTGTTGTAACCGGTATAAGTAAGGTAATAGAGATTGTCGATCTTGACGATGCGTGGATCTTCAATTCCGCCATCCTTCTCATAATCCGTTTCTGGCACCAGAACCGGTTCTTTGCTTTGAACAAAATGGATTCCGTCTGTACTTTCGGCATAGCCGATACGTGACGTTCCTTTTTTGTCCTGTGCTCTGTACAGCAGAACCGTCTTTTTGCCCAGCTTCACGGCAGTCGGGTTGTAAGCTGCTAGATCGTCAAAGAGATTTTCCCTTGGTGTGAGAATCGGTTCATCAGACAAGCGTTTCACTTCAGTAAGCGGCGATTGGATAACAGCAGCGCTTATAGCGATCGAAGCTAATTTCATAAAGTACATACTTGTCCTCGGCTAATTTGGAACCAATGAAGTTTAGCAGCCTCGTATATGCTTTGGATCTCTCGTTCAAGGCTGGTAGTTGGAGCATCTCTGGAATCCTCTGATTTTGAAATTTGTTCGGCTTTCGGAAAGTCCCCGATTTCCAGTCTGACGCGTGGATGAATTTGCGCACAGCAACCGAGACTTTTTCGTGTTTGCCTGTAGAATTTACTCTCTTAGATTTTTATGCCAATTGCGCACGGTGAACCCATGACACAAGAATGCCTCCTGGACATGACCAAGACGTTTACCGATGAAGGTTACTCATTAAGGAAGGGGTTTCTCAGCGAAGCGCAGCTGGAGGATATCGAACGAGGGATTGACCACGCGAAGGTTAGTGCCACCGTACGTAAGCGGGGTGCTGGGGTTTTCGCCATGCGGCATCTTCTTAAAGAAGTTGATGAAGTTCGGAAGCTGGCAGAATCCGCAGCTATTTTCAAAATGGTAAAAGAAATTCTGGGCGGGGGTGCCTTTCCCGTTCGTGCCGTGCTTTTGGACAACGATCCCGACGCGCATTGGTACATGACATGGCATCAAGACTTGCACATAGGAGTCAAAAAACGTGTGGAGCTCCCCGGTTTCAGCACATGGTCAGTGAAGAATGGCATCTTGCACGTTCAACCACCGGTTGAATACTTGTCCCGGATGCTGACTGTCCGTTTGCATTTAGATGATTGTTTAGCAAAGGATGGGGCTCTGGAAGTTGTGCCAAGTTCGCACTATGCCGGGGTGCTTTCCAAAAAGCGGATTGACGACCTGGACGAGAAGGGTGCATTAAATGTTTGTGCTGCTAACAGGGGAGACATTCTCTTAATGCGACCGCTGCTTGTGCACCGTTCATCACCGTCTCTAAACGATGGACATCGTCGAATCATTCATATTGAGTACGCCTCTGAGCAGTTGCCTGGCGGACTTGAGTGGGCGATCGCCTAACCAGAGTTGAATCCGATCAGCAGTTGAAGGTCCGCTAAGGCTGACCGGTAGGGTACTCTTGGTATCGCCTGTGGTGCTATGCAAAAGACCTCATAGCCCCACACTAGTCAACCGTAACTTTTGGGGAGCGGTCATCGCCGATTTCGTAAATTCTCAAAGTTCGCCGCAAGGATAAAAGAAAGCAGCCCCATTAAATGGGGCTGCCGCAACTACTTTTGGATTTTCTGCCCAGCGAATGCCGGGGGAATTTTAAACAAACCAATATTCGATTAGGTCTTTAACCCTCCCTCAGAATGGCAGTCTCGAACAAAGTACAGGTATTTTGGACCAAGTTCTCGGACAAAGTATCTTGGACAAAGTATCTTGGACAAATAACTCGGAGGTTATTTGGACCAAGTATCTCGAGCAGTATCTCGAGCAGTATCTCGAACAAGTATCTCGGACAAATAACTCGGACAGTTATCTTGGACCAAGTATCTCGAACAGTATCTTGAACAAGTATCTCGGACAAAGTATCTCGACCAGTATCTTGGACCAAGTTCTCGAACAGTATCTTGGACAAATATCTCGAACAAATAACTTGGACTAAGTAACCCGTACAACTATATTTTTATACCAAAGCATCGGTCGATTTTCTCAGCCTTAATGATTAATTCACAATTTGTTACATGATTGCCTACTCCCGTTCTTCTCGGGTTTACGCCTCGCAAAAAAGTGAAAATATCTCCCTCCAAATAGTGGAAGTTTGCCTGTGAATTTTGTAGTTTTTAGCTCTGCTCTGGAGCTGGTGGTGTCGTTTAAGCTACGAAAATGGCTTTTCCGTATCTGCAACGACATTAGCCGCGGCTGGATCGGTCGTTAGTTTTATGACCGTATCCCCTTCGTCAGCGGATTTGCTCACACTAGACCCAGAATCGCTTGTTTCCTTGATAACCACTTCTGGGTCTTTGGGATCGGACGACTTTATTTCCAGGATGATTTCGCCATCCTTTTCATTGACGACCGTGGTGCCACCGTGTTCAAGTTTGCCAAAGAGCAATTCTTCGGCGAGCGGCTCGCGTATTTTTTGTTGAATGAGGCGAGACATTGGCCGAGCGCCATACAATTTATCGAATCCTTTGACAGCGAACCATTGTTTTGCAGAGTCGGTCAATTCAAGCTCGACCTTTTTCTCGATAAGCTGAACTCTCACTTCTTGAACGAATTTATCTACCACACGCAGGATTTCTTGACGTCCAAGTTGATGGAAGACTACGGACGCGTCAAGGCGATTGCGAAATTCTGGACTGAATGTGCGTTCAAGAGCATTCTTGCCTTTGCCGGAAGGGTCTGATGCTCGAGAAGCAGGTTTGAACAGCTCCTCCTCGAGGCTTGGGGACATGGCAAAACCGATGTCTCCGCTGGTCATTTCGCGGGCGCCGGCGTTGGTCGTCATGATCAATATAACGTTGCGAAAGTCAGCTTTCTTGCCATTGTTATCTGTCAAAGTAGCGTGGTCCATTACCTGCAGCAAAATGTTGAAAAGGTCAGGATGCGCCTTTTCAATTTCGTCTAACACCAGCACCGCATGTGGTGTCTTAGCAACTGCGTCGGTGAGCAACCCACCCTGGTCGAAGCCAACGTATCCCGGAGGCGCGCCGATCAAGCGTGACACGGTATGCTTTTCCATGTACTCGCTCATATCAAAGCGCAGGAAGCTGATGCCAAGCACTTTTGCTAGCTGTTTTGCTAACTCTGTTTTGCCTACACCTGTTGGTCCAGAAAACAAGAACGAACCAATTGGTTTTCCGGGATTGCTCAAACCAGATCGTGATAACTTTATTGCCCGCACCATTTGCTCGACTGCATGATCTTGACCGAAGATAACGGACTTCAGTTCGGCATCCATATTTTGCAGTCGTTCTTTGTCTGAGCCAGACACGGACTTCGGTGGTATTTTAGCCATGCGAGCCACAACCAGCTCTACGTCATGTGTGGTGATGACTTTTGAAGGTCGCTCCTCTGGTGTCATCAATTTCACGGCGGCGCCTACTTCATCAATAACATCGATCGCTTTATCCGGCAGGAACTTGTCATTGATATGCTTGGCTGCCAGTTCGGCTGAAGCGATAATCGCATCATCCGTATAAGTGACACCATGATGCTCTTCATAGTAGATTTTCAGACCCTGAAGAATTTTGATTGTTTCTTCAGTTGTCGGTTCTGCGACATCAATTTTTTGGAAACGCCGAGCTAAAGCCTTGTCCCGTTCAAAGGCGGATTTGTACTCTGGATATGTTGTCGAACCAATGCAACGTAACTCACCGCTGGCAAGGGCTGGCTTGAGAATATTCGAAGCGTCCATGGATCCGCCTGAAACAGCACCAGCTCCCACAATCGTGTGGATTTCATCAATGAATAGAATGACGCCAGGTCTCTTCTGCAGTTCTTTTATTACCGCTTTCATGCGCTGCTCAAACTGTCCCCTGAATTTCGTGCCGGCAATCAAGGCGCCCATATCGAGCGCGAATACCTCTGCGCCCTTGAGCGCATTTGGCACTTCGCCTCTAAAGATTTTCAGCGCTAGACCCTCAGCGATAGCTGTTTTACCAACGCCTGGATCGCCGACGTAGATCGGGTTGTTTTTGCGGCGCCGGCACAACACTTGAATTGTTCTTTGTATTTCAGCGTCTCTTCCAATTAGAGTATCGATCTTGTTTTCTTTGGCTCGTTCAATGAGGTTGACGGTGAACTCTGCCAGCGGGTCTTTAACGCTGCGGCCTTCGTCGTCATCTCCATAGGCGTGTTCAGCGCCGCCATCTTCATCATCTTCGCGTCCACCGACTTTGGAGATGCCGTGTGAGATGTAATTGAGAACATCAAGTCTGGTTATGCCTTGCTTTTCCAGCAAATAGACAGCGTGCGATCTTCGTTCTTGGAACATCGCCGCTAGCACATTGCCACCGTCTATAGTGCTTTGAGCAGCGGACTCCGCTTGCATCGCCGCGCGCGAAAGCACTCGCTCGAAGGCAGCGCTGGGTTCAGGGTTTTGTTTCATCCCATCGCGCAGCTTTTCCATGCTCTCTTTGAGAAACTGGTCTAGTTCTTTGCGCAGCTCATCAATGTTGCCTCCACAATGGCGGATCACCTGACTTGTAGTTTTTTCGTTCAAAAGAGCGAAAAGCAAGTGCTCCAATGTTAGAAATTCGTGCCTGCGCGCGACAGCTTCTTGCAAAGCGAGGTTGAGTGTATCCTGTAATTCCTTTGTAATCAT
The DNA here is from genome assembly GCA_003153555.1 of Candidatus Melainabacteria bacterium. Taxonomy (GTDB): domain Bacteria; phylum Cyanobacteriota; class Vampirovibrionia; order Obscuribacterales; family Obscuribacteraceae; genus PALSA-1081. The sequence goes on from PLZS01000164.1 coordinate 62,016, forward strand.
TTTCTCTTTCTGCCAGTCATTATTGTTGTTCTACCACGCCCTATGCTTCTTCTATTGTGCACAAAAGCGGATATCCTTCCGATTGAGCCAATTGAATGACTTTGTTGCTTTTCGCTTCGGCAACCTCATGCGTGTAAACGCCTGCTATACCTATGCCGGAGTTGTGAACCGCCAACATTATCTTGAAAGCATCGGCGAAACTCTTATGGAATATGGATTGCAATATGAAAACGACAAATTCCTGCGACGTGTAATCGTCATTATGCAAAAGCACCTTGAACATGGGCGGTTTTTCAACTTTTGGCTTACTTTCGGTAAGCACACCCTCTTCGTGCTCTTGGTCCTCTTTCACCCAGTTTGGCAATCCCCGATCCCCGTAATCTTTCCGTCTTGAGTCCGCTTTGGACCTTCTATTTCTGTCTATAACATATTATGCTTGGGAATTACGAGAAAAATCCCTCGCCATCTACATAAGTAACGTCTTGGCAATCGCCATTTACTTAGTCTTTGAGCAAGGGATTTTACGGTTATTTGAGGCGTGAATTGTTAGGGTTCGTACTTGTATTCTTGCCTTCTTTCGGCAGCAATTACATCAGCCGGTGTCTGTTTATAGTCGATCGTTCCTTTCGACCGATCAATAGTAGCTGTCCACCAAATGCCGTCGGGACCTTGATAAATATTATCGCTGTGAGTGCTGTTAACCTTATTCATTTCATAAGGAACTGAGCCCGGCTTTCTAAAGCTAATCGATTCCGGATTGCTAGCGTTGCTACCCCAAGTCAATTGGCTTACGTGTCCCCCCGGCTCTGTAACTCTCACTATATTGCCACTACCTTCGGTTCCGTTGCGGTCTACTCTACGTCCATCCGGATAAGTCGTAGTACTAAAGTCGCCCGTGGTTCTGGAGGTGGTGAGGGTTCCATCGTCTCCAAGTGTAACTTTGGAGTATGCGCCGCCTCGATTCTCTAACACGCCTTTATCGTTTTGAATGTTGTGTAAGATTCGTCCTGAGCCCGGCTCACGTGTGTAATTTTCGGTTGACCCAGTGCCGCTGTGAATGGTCGTCAGGTCTCCGATTCTCTTGATTACGCGGCCATCAGGAGTTTGGTACTCAGTGTAGTCAGACCCGTTTCGCAGCACAGTTGTGTGATCCACTTTGGCAACAGTGAGAGGGGTTTGAATCTGGTCGCCTTCCTTGTGGCGCACCAGAACTTTCTCACCGGTTTTTGCATGGCGAACATCAAAGACCGCATCAATCTTTCCAGTGGATTCGTTGATTGTGTATGCGTGCTGTGTTTGATCTTTAGATTTGTGATTTTTGTTGTAAATGTCATCGGTAAAAACAAGCTGCATTTTGCCATCAATTTTAAAGACTGAACTAGCATGCAAGTGTGCGTCTAGCTCTGCCGGTTTGCCATTGTGCGCATGGTGGAGCTCTTGATCCAGCTTCTTAAAATTGAAGTGGGCAAGATTTTTCGAGACTGTCGCATCGTCACCGGTCATTTTGCCGCGAAAATCATGCAACTCCTCATGAAAGTGCGTTACAGCTTGAGGTTCAGTTTGCTTACCATGGTGGTGGACGACTTCTGTTCCTGGTTTAAACTCTGTCATGTTGATCACCTTGTCGGAGTGCCTGCATGCAATCAACATACGATTCAGATTGGAAAGATTCGGTTCAGAAATCGGACATTTTTGGTTCAGAACGTTAAAAGTGCTTCGCTCGTCCAAATTACGCTCTCTTATGGAACTTCCAAGATATAGCCGACTCCATGCACTGTGCGCAGAAGCAATCCTTCTGGATCAAGTTTTTTGCGGATTCTCTTGACCGTGCTGCGCAGTGCTTCTGCAGTCGCTTCGGTGTCGCTGGGCCAGACCTTGGTCAGTAATGCCTCCTGCGAGAATACGTGGTTTGGGTGGCGCATGAAAAACTCAAGCAGCTGAAACTCCTTGGGTAGAAGGTTGACTGGATTGCCATCCTTTTTTACTCGATACTTCGCCAAATCTAAAGTGATACCGGATATGGTGAGTATATTTCCCGCTGTTGTCGGCTGACCTCCTCTTCTAAGCAGGGCCCGTATGCGCGCGCCGAACTCCTGAATATTGAAAGGTTTGGTTAAGTAGTCGTCTGCGCCTGTGTCCAGACCTTGCATTTTTTCTGCTATGGAACTTTTGCCAGTGATCATTAATATTGGTGCACTGTTACCGCGTGTGCGAACGTCCGTGACCAGCTCAATGCCAGTTTTACCTGGTAGGTCCCAATCGAAAATAAGCAAATCGTATTCTGAGGTGCCTAATTTGTCATCCGCGTCTGTGCCGGTGAATGAGCTTTCTACTAAGTGGTGTTCAAACAAAAGATAAGTGCGCAGAATATTGTGCAAGTCTTTGTCGTCTTCAGCTAGAAGGATTTTGGCCATCTAGCGAGCGGCACCGGTTGTCTTGTTTTGGCTGGACGTATCTATCTGCGCCAGTTTCTCCTTTTGGAGGTGCCGTTTGGATGCCAAACGGATCAATTCGGCAAACAATGCCTTATTTGCTTCAAAGTCTCGTTCTGGATGATATTGCACGCCGACCACAAATCGTTCACCAGTTTTTTCTATTGCCTCTGGTAGCCCATCGGCAGTTCTGGCCACTACACGAAATCCATCCGCAACTTTATCGATGCATTGGTGATGCGCGGTTGGCACCGCCAGCGGTGCGCCATAAATCTTGCCGAGCTTGCTGTCACTTTCGAATTGGACGGTGTGTTTATTGAATCCCTTTTTCCAGCCATCATGACTGGCGTGCATGATTGTCGAATTAGGTTGATGCGAGGGAATGTCTTGGATCAGTGATCCACCCGGCTGAATGTTTAGGACCTGGCAACCAGCGCAGATACCCAGAATCGGCAGGTCTTCAGTTTCAAGTGCAGCTTTTGTTAGTTCTATGTCGAAATCGGAACGCTCTTTCTCCATCAAACTCGTCGCTGGTTCCGTCTCTTTGCCGTACAAAGCGGGCGGGTAATCCGCGCCGCCAATCATCATGATACCGTCCAACTTAGGCAACAGTTCGTGCAAGTCTTGCTTTGATATTGGAGGGATTAAGATTGGAATGCCACCGGATTTCTTGATCGCCTCATAGTAAAGAACAGATATCGTGCTTTCTTTATGTTCAGCTCCCTCGAGGTCGAGGTTAATGCCGATCAAAGGCTTTGTGTTCGCGCTTGTTGGAGCCGCTTTTGCGTGCTCTGGCGCAATGAAGATTGCCAGTGCGAAAACTGCTAGCCCTGTCGCTCGCCAACTGTAAAAGAGCGCCATCACCGAACCTCCTGAAATACATTGCCTAGTTTAACTTGTGCAGCGCGTATACGAGAATCGTCGCTTCACGTTTAATAAGATTGGACAGGGTGGCATCCCCCCTAACGTGCAGCAATTTAAGACTTTTTCAACATTCCTCGAAACCCTTAATTCTAGTCGCTGATGCGGTTCGAAGCGGTCGTGTCGATCTGTGAAAAGGTTTGAAGAAGTGAATTTGGGGCATCTTGTTGATACGTTAGGATCAAACATGAATATCAATAAGCTCCTTTCTTTTCTAGTCCTGTTAGTAATTTTTCTAGTGCCGCTGTGTGACGCTGGCGCCAAGCAGATCAAAGGCGGTGTAGCAGTAAGCACCGTTAAAAAGGGTGGGAAGCCGACGCGGGCTATGCTCAATGCTAACCCGATGTATAAGGAAGCCGTCGCATTTTTCCAGAAGAAAAATTATGCTGGGGCGTTGACTTGTTTCCAATCGCTGGACTCTAACGGTTTTTGTTGTGACATGGTTCATTACTACATTGGCCAATGCTACCAAAACACAAATCAGACAGTCGCTGCTCAACAGCATTATGACTGGGTGGTAGAGAAGACAAAAGATCCTACACTTAGGTCGTACGCAGATTACGCAAACCAAACTATCGCCTATTACAGCAACCATAGAACATATGCCGGTCAGGGCAACAACTTTGACCGAGGCAGCAGAGGAGGAGGCGGCGGTGGCGGTAGAAGAGTTGGCTTCGGCTGAGGAGGCTAATCTAAGACGGTCGGTGACCGTCTCCGCGATAAAGAATTTAAAAGGGGGCTCATTGAGCCCCCTTTTGTTTAGAGATCCAATCCGACATAGCTTGAGATTTGGATTTTGCACAAATGGGCTGAGCTCAGGCAAAGTCGGTTTATCTGAAGTATGGCACCATACGTAATGGCACTATAACGGAACCTCCGGAAGTTCCGCTATAACGGTAGCTGAACACTGGATACATCGCAGGTAGCTGCAGTGGGCAATCATGGTTTGCTGGGTTGACCTCGGGGAGGCTGATATGGAACAGCCCAGACTGGTGTAGCGATCATATCGTAGCGGTTTGTTCTTAGTCCTTCAATCATCGTTCCCCAGGTTACTGCTTCTGTCAATTCAAGTTTAAGCCCAATTTTTCGTGCCGCGAGACTAAGAACCTCAAATCCGATGCCGGAAAACTTCTTGGTGTTGGGATCTTTCATGAATATTGGCGGGTAGGGAGCATAACCAGCCCTAATCTTTTCGGTTTTCAAAACACGATCATAAAGGGAATCAGCACACGCTGGTTGCGCCAAACCAGCACAGCACAGAGACAGGGAAATGAGGCTCAGAACGACGTTCTTCATGATGCACTGACTCCATGTCTTTTGAGGATGCAAGAGTTCTGTTACAGCAAGGCAAAAAATGACGGTACCGCCTTTGGTGCCATCATTATCCTCGCCCGATCTGGAATCGATTTATAAGCTAGTCTGCGCCTTCGGCGATGACTTCTTGTTCTTCTTCTTGGTTCATTCTATCGTCGTTATTCATGTCGTTTGACCTCCTCAGACCTTCCGCAATAGTAAAGGAAAGGTGTACAGCTGTATCGGGTGCAAATTCCAATAAAGCCGGAATTGTTAACAGGTGCCTGGTTCTGGCTCTTGTAATGTGCTTTACATGGTTTAGAAATATTGCTAAATGAAACACTCCGCAAAACTTTGACGCGGTGGCCGCGCCAAAATTCGGATCTGTGGCCGGAAGGTTGCGATCGAATCTCTGATCAGCTATAAACCGCGAATGGTCAATCTGGTAAGGCTTTCCATCTCTACGCAGCGGTTACGCGGCGTACACTTTTCATAAGTGGAAGCATTGCTTCTGTGGATGCGTTATCGCTTACAGCTAATAGCAAACCCTGCCCGAAGTCCGCCAGCAGTAGATATCCGCTATGTGTCCGTGAAACTACTTGCCGCAGTTTACTGTGGCCCACCGCCTGCACCAACTCATGAGTGTTCATGTAGGTGAGCAAGGCCCAGGCCGATAAGGCATCTCTGTCTGCATGTTCGGGCAACGAGCTTGTAATGATCATCCCGTCATAGCCGAGGATAATGCAGCCTGCTACTCCCTGCAAATTTTCAATTGGTTTCAAGCATTCCAGAAGGGCCTCGGACTCCTGGTCTGATAAAACTCTGGTACCTGATAGGTTTGCGTTGGCTGTCACAAGTGCGCCAATCGCTTCTTCTGAAGTTTTGTCTAGCAGGAATTTGCCCAGAGAAGTGATGTGTCCGCTCTGTTCAGTGGTATCGTAAGTGGTGGCTAGGCGAGCGGCGTTTGCGCGCTGTAAATCAACGGCGCTAATTTGAGGATAGGCTCCTGACGTACCTAGAGGATCTTCAAAAGGGCTTAAAAGCTTAGTATTCCGCGGTGGTATCAGTTTTTTCTGCACCATATTTGGTGCTACTTCGAGTGTGTGTTCTGAGAACATATAGCTTACGTGAGCAATGATTTCGTCAACTGGTATGAGCGATGCAGGTCTGATTAGCTCGGGTGCGATTGGTAAACTTTCCGGCTTTGCCCTCTCTCTTAGTGGTTGGGGTTGTCGTGTTACTTCTGGTTCCCAGACTTTGTGCAGATTCCGCGCTGGTTGCGGTTCCCGGACCGCGGATAGATCTGGTGCTGGTTGTGGTTCCCAGACCGCGGATAGATCTGGTACTGGTTGTGGTTCCCAGACCGCGGATAGATCTGGTACTGGTTGTGGTTCCCAGATCGCGGATAGATCCGGTGCTGGTTCTAGGGCCCAGATCGGGTGTAGATCCCGCTCTGGTTCTAGGGCCCAGACTGGGTGCAGATCCCGCGTTGGTTCTAAAGCCCAGACTGGTTTTAGATCCCCACCTGGATTTAGATTTGGCGCTGTTTCTAGATTCTGAGCTGGTTCTAGTTGTGGATCCTGCGTTAGTTCTGGAACCTGAGCTTGTTTTGGATCCCTGACTGGATCTCGGGCTGACTCCATTTGTGTTTGGATACTTGATACCTCCTGTGGTGAGTTTACAGGCCATGCGGAGCTCGAGTTGAATATCATGTCCATTGATTCTGAAAGCGGAGGTGCTTCGTTGTTGAACGTAGGCACGGCCGGGAGTGCTTGTTCGTGGTGGCTAGGCTTTTCAATGACCTGAGGTGCTGGCAGCTCCACTAGCATCGGCTTTGGATTGACGCTCTCACTATCGGTTTTGAGCATGCGTCGTTTAATTGCCTCCGCAAGGCTCACTGCATCTGGTTGCGCGACAGGTGCCACTTCAGCAAGCACTCTAGCTCTAATCGTTTCCATTGTTTTGTTACTGCGTTCGGTCGTGTGCTTGTGTTTTGACCTGAGCACTTCAAGTTCATCTTTATGGGGCGGATCGGTTTGTCGTTTTTCTACTTTCTCTTTGCCTTTGACGAACTGTTTGACAAACTTTATCCATGACCTGGACTGATTTTGGGTAAGAACGGCCAGTATTTCTTGCAGCAAATAGTCGGCATCGACTGGCTTAAGATGTTCAGGTGTTTCTATCTGTTCACACTCTTCAATCAATCGTGCAACGTTTTCGCACAACTTCGCTGCGGACTCATTCCCGGCCAAATATCCTTGCAGCTCGTACGTCTCACGCTCCGTTAATTTCAGATCGAATTGTTTATGAATCAGCAGAATATATCGAGCGTCCATCATCACCACCCTCCTGGTGCACGCACAGCATGCCGATGTTCGTCGCTGTTGAGAAACAGTGAACGTATGTTTGTAATAGACAAGAGCAAAAGCTTGTCGTTGTTTTTTCTCCGCCCCCAGGGCTTCGCCGCGCCAACGACGAGCGATCATAAAAGATCGGATAGATGCCCTGATTGCATCTTTCCACGCCCCGCCCTTGGATGTCAAGTGCGTCCTGATCCCCGAAAGGCTCTACTGCTCTACTTCATAGCATTATTAACAAAATTCAAACTGCAAATTCCCTCAAAAGAGGGATTTATTGCTCGCACCACATCTGGTATTAGCGCTATTTCGCGTCGGTGCTTGTTCGCCTAGCTAGTTCATCCTGGGTTTCTTTTAGCTCCGCAAGTAAGTCGTGTGGCGCATCTACTCCATGCATGGATGCGGCTGCTAGTCCGCTTTCCAACTCGCGCTTGCGTGCGAGCAGCATTTCCAAAGGTTGATTGATGAGCTTGTTATCGGCTTCGGTCATGACCATTAGTGCCCCCCTGCGGTTCGTGCGCGGACCGATGCAAAATTGTCTGATTGTCTTTCAGGATTCATCGCTGCTTCTCTTCTGGCCGCGTCGCCTAGCGCTGCTTTTACACGCACTGCTTGGTCGTATGCTGGTGTTTTGTTCGTGTAGTCTGCTTCGGTAATGCTTTGTCCATAATATGGAATCTGATTGAGCGCCTCCAGCGTCTTTGCGGCCAAAACGTAATCTGTCGCTTCTGATTCAGACATTCCCGTTGCTTGTTGAACTGCGTTCAAAGCTTGGGCGCGCGTATCAACGGTCATAGCATCATGACCCATCAATTTACCGTAAGCTTCTCTAAACTGTTGTTGGTGTTGTGCATCTACTTGTGGGAAGCCTGGCTCGTAGATAGAGGTTCGTTTTAACACAGCCTGCAACTCCTCGGGTGTTCTTCCATCGACGGTGATGCCGAATTCTTTGACTAGTGCCTGATCTGCACGTTGGCGGAAAGATCCGCTATTTCTGTCAAATACTTGCGCTGTTTTTGCATGTGTGTCATCTAGGATTTGTCTTCCTGACGGATCGAGAATTCTTCGGACATCGGTCCTGCTGTTGTCGATACTCTTGATCGAATCCCAAACAGTAGTATCGTGGAATGTGGTGCCTGGTCCACGCAATGCGGCAACATATTTGTAGACTGACTCACGGGCGCCGTATTGACCGTTGTCTCCTGCGAATACACCTTGACTAACTTTCCATAACTGATCGAAATAGTCAGCTTGTGGTTGTGTCATCGTGCTTCTTTCTGCGGCTGTAGGTTGATGCGGAACGTACCAATGTGAGTCGCCTGCTAGTCTCATCAGCATCTGAGCATCATCGTTAAGATCCAATTCCCAACCCTTTCCATCGGCAGTCATTTTGACCGCTGGAATTTCTGCACCAGCTGGCACTTCTGATTTTGGCATCAGGAGGTAAGCAGCATCAGCGATTGCTTTGATGACAGGCAAGCCCTTCGGCTGAGGAGTGACTTCTCCGGTTTTAGATTCAGCAGCTGGATCTCGCATTGTTCGCGTTTCGCGCTTTAGTGCATCGCTCAGTTTTTGTGGAAATTCCGGATCCGCTTTTATAGCATCTTGCACCCATGGCGCAAGTTTGCTTGTGTCGCCGGCTTCGGCAGCTTTTTGAATTGCGCCCACTGCGCCACTGACTTTAAAGAAGTAGAGAAGTCCCATAATCGTTTCGGCTGGAGCTACTTGATGAGCGAGCATCGCGTTTTTTACGAGATCGAATTCATTTTGATTTAGACCAAGTTGAGGACGAATTCCGTCGACCGCCAGAACTGCTTCCAGGTGATGAGTATGGAAGTTGGCAGGCAGATTGGCTTTTTCACTGCTTCCATCGTCAAGGAGGCGCATATATTCAGCGGCTTGTGATTTGGTGCTGTCCGAGCCTGCCGATGCGATTAAGGCCAGTTTTGTCAGTTCAGGCGACATTGCTTGATCGGCAACTGCTCTTACTTTTGCCGGATCTGTTTCGCCGCTTTGGCTGACAGCGTTATTGCGTACTAGATCGCTGTATTGAGTTACGCGTGCCAGTTCGCCCATAGTGTGAACCCAATTGGCAGCTTGGTCGGGGATTATGCTACCGTCTGCGGTGCGCAAGGACGTGAAATGTTCTCTTGCTAAGGCAATTGTAGTGAGCACAACTTCTGGGTCAGCTATTGCTCCGGATTTTATGGATTGGTCGATAACGTCCCAGGCACTTTTGCCAGGTTCGATTTGAATTTCGGCGAGATCACTGCGAGACATTGCCTTTGCCTCGGTGATTTGTTCTGGAGTCAGTTTGGTAACTGCTTCCCATTCTTTTGCCACTCTGGCTCTGTCACTTTCGCTTGCTGTCCGACCGTCAACTTCGAGCGCAACAGGCTTTACGCCCATCAATGCCTCGACAGCAGCGCCCATTTGATCAACTTCTGGAGTTCTCTGAACTACTTTGGCTGACGAGTCGGTGTTTGCGGTGCGGTTCAAGTCTGTGCGAGCAGGATCTGGTTGTGTTGCTATTCGATTAAATGCATATTGCGCTGAGAATCTGTGACCAACTCCGCCTGCTGCAGCTGTGCTTAAGCCTTCCACGATTCCGCGTCTAGCTATTGCAAGAGGATCGAATGAACCTGCGTAAAGTTGACTGGCAGTTTCTCCAACCACACCCGAAGTGAATCCGAATGCGCCGCCGGTGGTCACAGCTCCTACCATAGCGTTGTCGAATTGAGTGCCGAGAAGGCGTTGCACTGCCGGTGTGACTCTGCTGCCCAGAGCGCTGCCGATTGGGAACGCGGCCATGCCTACGCTTGCCCCGAAAGCGGTTTGGAAGGCGGTCTTTTGTATACCGGCGCTAAAATCGAGTTCGCCGTTTGACTGATTAATCCAAGTCGATCGAGTTAGCGCGCTGTCTACAAAGCTGCTACCGCCACCTATGGTTAGACCTTTTCGAACCAGGGACATGTCACTGGCTCCGAATTTGTCCATCAGCATTTTAGTGGCGACGCCCTTAGTACTTCCTAGAGCAAAATCTACCACTTGTGTTTCGGTGCTATCACCTCTGTGTACTTCGTCGAGCCCGTGCAAAACCGCGGAGAGCACCAAGCCGCGCCCTGGTCCCATGAACAAGGGAACTGATTTTATGAACCCCGAGGCTACGTCTGCCATACCCCATTCCGATTTGCCCTTCGGATCTTGTGGGTTTGGCTTGGATCTCCCTGGCAATGTGTCGAAGGCTAAATCCAACGCCTCAGTGAGCAACCCGTGCTCGGCACGTTTCTCTGGTTGCTGAAAGGGCATCTGTTGGACAAATTCTGGACTTTTCATTGCGTTGAATTCAGGTGGCATCATGGTTCTTCTAATTGGGATGACTTTGCGTTGCTCAGGTCTTAATGTCGACTACAGATCTACCTACTATTTGTTTCGAAGTTGTTACTCGTGTTTCTCTAGGCACGGGGTTACCGTGCACTTGACGTGGTGCGAAGTTGAAGGGATTTGCTTTGCGGATTTACTACTGGTTAAGTAATCCCGTGCCTCTTATTGCACGGTTCCATTTAACGGACATGGCGTGAAATCGGTGTGGAGTGGACTCAAGCAGCCTTCAGCTGAGATTCCGATTCTTCAAAATTCATTTGCAGCTCAAACGATTCAACAATAGCGGCTGCTTCCCGATTACTTCCTTGATTGATCAGGGTGCGAATGTGAGTCCAATTGTGCATTGCAGAGCGTTGAGCCAACATCATTTGGAATCCGGTTTGTTTAATTTCTGCCTTGGCCATTTGGTGTTTGCTCCGTTGTTTGCTTTTCGTTCACTCAATCTACCGATCAAATCTGGCATTTCTCGGGCAAAGTGAATTAAACGCAAAAAAACTCAGTCATCTATTCATAGTGCAGTACCGTCGTGACCTGAACATGACAGCGGCGTGATTTTTCCGTGACATAGATAGAGCGGAAAGGACACTTTGGGTAAATAAGGTAGGGCAACAAAGCGACTTTAAATGCACAGGGATATCGCTCTGAGAATTCCCTCAAGACAGCTCTGGCATTCGCGTTCAAATATTGAACGCAAAAAAAGCCGGACTTATCGCCGGCTCAGTAATTGATGGAATGGAAGCGTTATTACCTGATTAATTGGAATTGAAATCAAAGCTCTGGTAGCTCTGTTCTTCCTTCATTTGGTTTTCAAATGATTGGACAATGGCCGCTGCTTCTCTGTTGCTGCCGTGATTCATCAAGGTTTTCAGATGAGACCAATTATGCATCGATCCTCTCTGTTCCAAGAGTGATTGAATGCCTGATTGACCGTCTGTTCTGCGAGTAAGCTGAATCATTGTCTGTCTCCTGCGTTTGCCATGGTTCTAATGTAGACAATGAAAGTGTCAATTTCAGGACATTTGTCTGGCTGAACATTAATTAGGACTCAAGCGGCCCGGTCGATTGTTGAGGGGGTCTGGCTGGCATTCAATTCAAATTCCATTTGTCGTTGAAATGACGCAACGATGGAAGTTGCCTCTCGATTGCTTGCGAGGTTCGATAACTGCGAAAGATATGACCACTGCTGCATCGCCGCTCTCCGATTGACTGCGGATGCGAATCCGGACTGCGCTGATTGGGGTGCGATTTGTGTCATCTCTTTGTGTCCTCTGCTTGATTCATCCAATCTAAAGGTCAAATGTGAAAAATGTTTGAGTGTGGGGAGCTGCAATTATTAAATGTGAATTGGCGTTCGCTTGACCCCGATACGTTTTCTTCTTCTAGTCCGTCTAGAATGCAAATACTGAACTTTGGTTCCAAAATGAATTCACTCCATTGATGAAATTTGAGCCGACGAGCTACTTTACGATACTTCTGTCGTTATGCCTGATGGTGCTTGTCGCTCCATACAGCTACGCTGGGAGCGCTCAAGCCTTCAGTCTTAAACCAGACGAAGAGTTGGATCTTACTTTCGCTGCTAGTCTGCAAGGGCACGCTCACCTGAGAGTCAGTAATGACTTTCTTTGTGTCGAGATACCTGAACATCACATGATTATTGTTGCCGAGGCGCCTACTTGGTCTGTCCGAGCGATATCGCCACCTCGCAAATTGACTGGCGTCAGCTCTTTTGAGGATTGGGTGCGGCGTGGCTCACCGTTGAACTTCTTGAAAGTAACTTCTATCCCCGAGTGGCCATTGATTCGTCTCGGCTCTAAACCATTTATGCAGTGGCAGGCAACGGCTTACGCGCTACCTTATAAAACTCAACAGGGTAAGGCTGTTCCACTCAATCGTGGTCGGGTCGGAGACTTTCTGGTCTTAGGTGAAGGAATTCTACCCGCGCCTGCCTGTCAGATTGTGGCGACCCTGATTCAGACTCCCAAAGTGAACGGTTTGCCGGTGCAGCTAAATTTATGGGATACGGAACAATCAAGCAAAATCAATTCAGTTTTCCTTTTTTCTGGTGGAAAGGATACTGGTCCCAAAGAGTTGGAAGCGACCAAGTTGACGATCGTAAAAAAGAGGAGCTTGCCCTCAATTCGGGGTTACAAGACTTGTAGGGATCCTCGAGAGGTCTGGTTTAGCCATGCTGACACTGAGGGCTTTGAGGGGCTGCTGCACTAGTTCTCAGCGGTTCAGTAGCCTTGAAAATCAGGTTCAGCGAAACCTTGTTCTTCAATCCAGATTTAATAAATCCTGCCAATGCGGTAACAAAAAAGAAACAAATTCTCGTTAGATTAGAGCAACAAGAAACGAACACGTCCCGTGTTTCTGATGAGAGGGTAAACAAATGACCAAGACTGGATGGCAATCGGGATTCGAGTCGATTATGAGCCGGAGAGCCACTATGCATAACTGGACGCATCTCCAGAAATTGCTTGATCAAGGCTCCAACCGGGAAGCGATTGCCATTGTGCGTTCATTTGAAAGCCAACTTAACTTCGAAGCCTGCGAAGAACAATATAGCTCCAACTGAAATGCGGCACCGTATTCGGTGTCATGCCGGGCTGCCTGGGACCTGTTTCCTGATCGATTTTTTTTGAGACGTTGCGTAATTTAGCGCATAGGATCGGAGTTGCTATGATAGAAAAAAAACGAGGTCAATGCTGAATACTGAGGGTTTGGACTTGAACAACCAATGACACTTCTGTCCCACTACTGTTCCTTTTTCTTACGCTCATACTCTGCCTGTTCCGTCTCCAGATCTCTTTTGTTGGTGAGCAATGTATAGCGCCCCGGCCAATTTTGTCGCTCTGAATTTTTTTGATCTTGCGAAAGCGGTTGGGTCGGTTTCAAAAGTTCATCGGTCAAGGTAGCGCTGTGCACTACCAGAGCATCTGACAATGTCTGACGCCTCGTCCTTGCGGAGACAGGCGCAGTGAGTGGCGAAGCGGATTCTTTTTCAGGCTCACCAGGCGAGCTCGGTTTTGGTGCCGGTTCGTTATTAACAAATTGTGTAATCGGCTTAGGCTCACCGGTCTCCAGTTGGACTCTGATCTGCGTATTAATATCTGAAAGATTTTGGAACAGCGATCCAAGCCGGTCGCGCAACCCGGATGCGTCCTCGCCTGTGAAACTTATATCTAACTTTCGCTCAGTGACGGTGATGATATTTCGATTCTCAATAAATCTGACTACTGTGCGGTAATTTTCTTTAGTCGACGGTTCAGCAAGTCCAAAATGCGAGATGAATATGTCCTTGATTTTGTTGAAGACAGTGACCTCTCGTCCATAAAGATATTGCTTGTATTCGAGCACAGCCTTCTGCTTATCGAGAACCATCTCATTCGTATTTCCTGCGTCGCGTTGTTTTCGCAAAAACTGTTCGACGTTTTTGTCAGCTTCGAACAAAAGTTGCCAACACTCTTCGAGCTCTTCCATGCAAGCGAGCACCGGCCCATAAAAATCAGACAGCTGCTCCCTTCGAAATGCGAGCCCGCGTTCCCGCTCTTCTCTCTGCGCGGCGTGCTCAAGAGATTGCCTGTTAGCTCTAAGGGTGTACCAGCCGGTAACGATACCACCGAGCAAACCGCCTACCGTGGCTAATATTCCACCAATCAGGGCGCCGAGTATTGAGCCATCCACAGCATGAGCCTCGTAGAGATAGATACCCGAATGCTATGTACCACCCATTGACGATTGCTAGCCAATCAGGCGCGTGATCTGTTCCGCTACGAACCAATGAACATCTCTCATCTGACTCTAAGAAACTCGACTAAAACATAGTTGGCGTCTCTGCCTTGTCCAGCAAATCAATCTGTTCTGACTTCTATCAAAATATGTTCTTGTCAAGATCCGAAATGCTAATGCCGCTTGGTGTGCCGCGCAAGAGTGACAGCTGCACCGGCATTAGGAATGCCGTAGCCAAAGTGGGCTTGATTATAACCGGGTGGTTGGGTGGCTGTTTTTTGCATCACCTCTAGAATATTCGCGTTACTCAAATGAGGATTAGCTTCGTGAATCAAAAGAGCGACGCTCATAGCCAGTGGCGATGAGAATGAAGTGCCGGTACTGGTGACAGCTTGATTTTCCGGATCGCTTTTGACTACGTCTTTAGACGGCGCGGCGAACCAAACCGGATTTCCATAAGTGCTGTTGGATGATGCGGAGCTGCTGTCAGTGCCCGCGATAACGACAAGTTGATTTGTGCGCGGGCTGGGATCGAATGCACCTGCCTTGTCGCCTGCGGAATTGAAAATCAAACCACCCTTCTGGTAATAATCATTGAATTCCGCCCATAATGCTGGATGGGTTGTGGGATTGGCTAAACTCTTCGGTGGTGCCGAGTTGAGACTGATATTGGCAAACCAAACGTGTTGACTCTCTAAGTACATCAATCCTTTTATGATATTGGCGTCTGTGAAGGGAGAGACGTCTACCGGTACTATTTTTGCCTTATATGCAACACCGGCGCCAAGTATTCCATTGTTGGTTGTTGCAACTGCACAAGTGGTGCATAAAGTCGCATGTGGTCCGCCGTTGAGATAATTGGCCGGCTGTTTTGTGGTGACGTTAATGCCGGCAAGTACGCGCGGTGTTAGATCTGTTTGAGTAGCAGGCACACCTTGATCTAAGTTTCCAAAATACGTTCTATCGCCAGAGACGCCTTGTTCCCAAGCTTCGACCACGTTCATCTGAGCAAACTGATATTGCATTGGATAGAGAGGATCGTTAGGAGCCGTGGACGGAAAATGGCTGACGGTTTCGGAAGAGCCCGATTGGTGTGCGACATAATTGAGCTGCACCTTCTCGACATGATTATCTTTACTCATTTTGTTATAAGACTGGTTGAAGTAACGTTGATCGATCTTGATCCGAACAAATTTCAAATTGCGGTTGCTAAATTGCTCGACAACGGTGCCGTGCCATTCCTTGATCAGTTGTTGCAAATCACTGTCACCGGTATCAGGTTTGATGGAAGCCAGAATTTCATCAGCAACGTAATCCTTGGCTGCTTGAGCCTTTTGGCTGAATGCACTTTGGGTCGTGAGGGCCAATGACACGCTTAAAAACAGGAAGCGAGTTGTTTCTACGAGGAATGATTTGCGTGCCGACTTTTTGGCGGTTGCTAAACTTTTCAATTGATTTCTCTCGCACTCTTGCTACGGTGACATTTGCGCAGGAGTTTAACATATAAATGAAAACTCGGTGGAATGCTTAAATAAGAAGCTGCGGTCTTCTACTATCATTCAGGAACAAACGCGATGGCGACTCCGCATGAGGAAAAGGAGAAACTTAGATGAAGGGTCCATTGCTCACTGCAGTTTCAATAATGATTTTCTGGGTTGCCTTACAGCCGCTGCCGGCAACCGGCACCGATAATCAAACGGAGGGCACCAAAAGCGACCGAAAAATTGTGCACGTGCTCAATCGCCTGACCTTTGGACCCAGACCGGGAGATATTGAAAAGGTAAGCGATATGGGAGTGGAAGCGTTTATAAGTCAGCAACTCAATCCCGAATCCATACCGGAATCAGAAGCAGTCAAAGCAGTTGATCTTAGCTCCGAGACTCGCCGTGAGAGCGACGAGGATCTGTTACGGATTTTCGCCGCGTATAGAAGCGAGGTCAACAGGATTAACAGAAAAAAGGAATTGAAGCAATTGACTGAAAGTCCGACTGACAAAGACATTAACAATTCCGCTGACAAAGTCGCTGATAAAACGAGTGACAAAGGCAGTAGCAAATCCGCTGACAAAGCCACTGATAAGACGACAGACAAAAGCACCAACAAATTCACCGACACCCTTGATAAAACCATGATGTCGACGCAGGCGGCGGCTGCAGTAGCGCCACCTGCACCGCGCGAATCCACTCCGGTGATAGATTACTTCCGTCGCGCTCAAAGGCAGACTACGTTAGCGAAGCTAACCCGAGCTATCGAAGGTCAACGCCAATTAGAAGCCGTAATGACTGAGTTCTGGTTCAATCACTTCAATATATATTCCGGCAAGGAGTATGACGGTATCCTTTTGGGAGCATACGAAACCGAAGCGATTCGTCCAAACTCTCTGGGCAAATTTAAGGACCTGTTGCGAGCAACTTGCTACCACCCAGCGATGTTGTATTATCTCGACAATTCGCAGAATAAAAACAGTGGCAGCGTCAATGAAAACTACGCGCGAGAACTTATGGAACTGCACACGTTAGGGGTGGATGGTGGTTACAAGCAAAAGGACGTTATTGAGTTGGCTCGCATCTTGACCGGGTTAACGATTGCAACACATATGCGCACGGGCGGACTTGCGCAAGTTCGGGGACTTGAAAGGGTTGGCAGGCATGGTGCCTACTTCGACAAAAGGTTGCACGATATGGGCCCCAAAATACTTTTGGGCCACTCTATAGAAAGCTCTGAAGGCGCCGCGGAAATTGATCAGGCTTTGGATATATTGGCCAAGCATCCTTCCACCGCGCACCATATATGCTACCAGCTGGCCCAGTATTTTACAGCTGATGAGCCACCAGCGAGTCTTGTAAATAGATTGAAAGCACGTTTTCTAAGCTCTGACGGCGATATAAAAGCGACTCTAAAAGTGTTATTTTCGAGCAGCGAGTTTTGGGATGCGAAATATGAAAATAACAAGTTCAAAACACCATTGCGTTATTCTGTTTCACTGCTTAGAGCTGAGGGAGCTCATATCAAGAACGGCGACTTCATCTTGCGCTTTCTCAACCAACAAGGTCAAAAACTATATGGATGCCTCACACCTGATGGGTATAAAAATACCAAGCAGGCGTGGCTAGATCCTGACGCACTTTTGCATCGCATAGAATTCGCTTTGACTGTTGGCTCTGGCAAAGTGCCAGGCTTTGAGATTAAACCGAATGATTACAAACAGCTTGAGGCCACTGTGGGTAACGACACGCTATCAACCAACACGATAGCTATGGTGGACAAAGCACCTAAACATCTCAAAGCGGGAGCGGTGCTCGGCTGTCCAGAGCTTATGCGTTATTGAGAGGAGTCTTGATCGTGGATCGCAGGGAGTTTCTCCAACTAGCTTCAATTTTCTCTTTATCATTTCTGCTGCCTGGAAGTCGTGGCTGGTGTTTCAGCGACGGTAAGACTGAGAATCACAACAAACGGCTGATCGTCATATTGTTGAGAGGGGCTGTCGATGGATTAAACGTTGTCGCACCTTACGGAGATCCCATCTACTATGATTTGAGACCAAAAATCGGCATACCTGCGCCAGGAGCAGTAGACGGACTTCTAGATCTAGACGGGCACTTTGGTTTAAATCCGGCAGCTCAGGCGCTGATGCCATATTGGCACGATAAAAAGCTTGCTTTTGTGCATGCCAGCGGATCGCCTGATCCGTCGCGCTCTCATTTCCAGGCCCAAGATTATATGGAAACCGGTATGCCAGGCCAACCTACCGCAAGCACAGGCTGGCTCAATAGGCTGGTAGCAGAGGTGCCAGCTAAACAGTCCGGTGTACGTGCAGTGAGCATTGGTCCCGTTTTGCCCAGGATTTGCTCCGGCTCCGAATCCTTTGCCAGCTTGTCCAATCGGATCGAACCACAGAAATCTTTGCTAGACACTCCAGAGATTGCCAGCGTTTTCGAAGGACTTTACTGTAATAAGAAAGACGAACTCGGTAGAGCATTTTCAGAGGGCATGGCGGCTCATCACGAAATAAACGATGAATTGATCCGGGCGAAGGCTGACCAAGAGCAGATCGCTGCTAATCATGGTGCACCAATTTTGCGAGCAGGCGATCCATTTGGTACTAAACTTGCAGCCCTATTGAAAAAGGCACCATCGATTCGTGTTGTTTTTCTCGACTTTGGCGGTTGGGACACCCACGTCAACCAAGGCACCGGAGTTGGCAATTTAGCCAGACGAATTTCTCCTTTGGCAGGTGGTCTTGCAGATCTTGCCAACGGTCTTGGACCGCTTTTCAAAGACTCGACTATTGTCATTATGTCCGAGTTTGGCCGCACCGCAGCACAAAATGTTAACAACGGCACCGATCATGGACATGGGAACGTAATGTGGCTCCTGGGTGGAGACATCGCTGGCGGTAAAGTATACGGTCGCTGGGGAGGACTGTCACCAAACGCACTTTACCAAGCACGCGATCTTCCGACAACCACTGACTTTCGATCTGTGTTGAGCCGGATCATCAGCGAGCAAATGGGAGTTTCTGCTGCTGGCGTTGCACGAATTTTTCCCGGCTTTAAAGGGACTCTAGATCCTTTTGTTAGGACATAAGGAAGGCAGACTTTTACAGTGTCTCTTTCTCGCAGGTTGTGGACCTTGCTTTGCAAATCAAACCATCTCACGAAACTAAACGGAGCCTTGAGCAGATTCTTGAGTTGATTGAAACGCGTTCATTGTTATCGAGTACGCGTGAAGCCACTGCCCACAGTGCTCACTTCGGCACTACTTTCGCGACGTCTTCTGCAACTACGATCGCTTTGCCAACGTCGCCAAGCTCTGCTAGCGTACCTACCTCAGAAGCACCTTTGGCTACTGCGGCTGCTTCTGTAGCCATCGCCGTACCGCCTAACTTCACTCCGTCGCCAGCCAGAGATGTCGCCATCCCAGCCTCTGCTCCAGGCACAACTGCACCGTCAGCAACATTCGCGCCACCTCTTCCGAGCTTAGTTAGCCAACTTTGTGGAAGATGTTCGTCAAGCCTACCGGTCAATTTTTGGAACAAGTCCGGAACATGATCAAAAGCTCCATATTTTCTTGCCAGTAGTCCACCACCAACTAGAGCCGCCCCGCCAAACAACAAGGGGAATTCTGAGCCACCCGGTTTTGGTGCGCTCGCATTCTGCCCCTTGGAGGCATCTGACAAGAGTGGTCCCAGATCACTAGCGGGCACGCTACCCGCTGCGGCAATTAGGTCTTTCACGGGAAGCTTTCCTAGCTCCGTTGCTACGTCTTGTGGGGTGGGATTTTGATTGGCTGCTAGAGCCGATTTCACTTGCTGCTGGTCACCAGTCGGCAGTGCTTGGAAGAAAGTTGCTAGGTCTTGCTGCGGCAAGCGCCCGATCACGGAAACTAGCTCAGTGGGGCTCAATTTCGTCAAACTATTGAGCATGGTTGCGTCAGGTTTGGCTGCCGAGCCGGCAGTGGCAGCAGGGGCGCCGGGGGCTTGAATGGCTGCGGGGTTTTGAGCGTATTGAGTTACTTGATCTGCTGTGTTCAACGGCGGAGATTGAGTAGAATCAGTACCTGCTGACGCCTGGGTTGGGGTACCTAATGATGCGTATGGAGTATAGGCCGGCTGCGTTCCGGCTGACCCGGATCCCGAAGCATCCATTGCGGTCGCTGTAGCACCAGGCGTGGTGCCTATGGAAGCGGTGCCAATGGAAGCGGTGCCAGTGGAAGCGGTGCCAGTGGAAGCGGTGCCAATGGAAGCGGTGCCTTGAGGTGTTGCTTGTGCATCGCTGAGTGCCTTCTGTACATCTGCCGTCGGCAGGAGCGAAAGTCCCGTTGCCAGATCTGCTGCCGGAAAAGCAGCCAATTGTTTGAAGAGATCTTGAGGCTGAGCATTGGGATTTTGTTGGATGAATGTGCTTAATTGGGTTTGCTCGTTCTGCGGAAGTCCTTGGAAAAATGCCGCCACGTCTTGTTGCGGGAGATGTGAAATGGCTCCGAGCAAAGTTTCAGCAGGGAGAGAGGACAATTGCGAATTGGGAGCGGTTGCTGCACTTATCGCACTTCCGTCGGTTGGCGGTTGGAAATTTGAAGCTTGTTTTATGCCCGGATAACCCTCATTGAGCAATTGTGGGTTGGTCGTTATTTGTGCCGTAAGTGGAGCATTTCCAATGTTTTGTTCAAAACTTGCCATAAAAAATCGATCCCCTCTTGAAGGATGGTATGCGTCGGATGAGCGCCAAGGCTGGGATCCTCGCTTCGAACTATATAGGTGTGGGCAACTCTCATTATGCAGCTTGTTTGCCGGTTGTCAACAAGCTTTAATAAAGTGGTTCTGGACATCGTGGACTTGTTTCAACAGCTGGCACTACATTTGGTGCCAATTGAAACACGCTCTATAAAGTCAGGTAAAACCGGCATTCCTCTAGGCATCCGGGTATTCGAGTCGAGTTGAATCAGAGGAGCACTCTCTTTCGATGCGATACAGGAGGGTCGCTGGTGGCGCTTGTTGCCCTCTTTAATAGCGTTTCCCTTGCTCGTCGTATTGCCGACGTTGCTTGACACGTTGGTTCTTCTACCGTTCCATTGGCGCCCAGGGTGCACAATCCTCCAGGTTTCATTTGCCTTGGCAGGCAATATCCTCTAGTATCGGAGGGTTCGCTTGGCAACCCGTTAGTACCCCTCCCTCTATAAGTGTTTGCGTGTCATACCATGGCATCGGACAAACCTGATTCTAAAGAACTGGCGCCCACCCAGGACCGTTCCACATGGATGAATGATGTGTTGGACGGCACTCTGCAGCGCCGTGTAAACAGCGCCTTTCAGCTAGAGTCGCTTGGTTTTCCTAAGCTAGCCACTGAGCATTACTCGGACAATGAAAAGACCGGGTCCGATGGTGGGTCTGCAGTTCGTTCTCCTGATGAACGTGTTGGGGAGCATCCAAAGCCTCCTAGCGCTGACCAATCCGCCATCGATAAGCAATATCGAACTCCCGACGAGCGCGTTCGCGACAGTGCTAAGGCCTGGGACCCATACGAATCGCTTTCTCAGCCGTTAGGTGATCCGAATTACTTTTCTAAAGTTCTGAATGACATAAATCACTATCGTGGTGAACCGATTCAAGCGAATGTGCAACCAGCTGCCTATACTGCCAAGCCTGGAGATACTCTTGAGCGGATTGCCGAGAAGCATTTGGGACCGGCAGCGACACCTGAACAGATCAAGCAGCATGCGCACGAAATTGCTGTACTGAATCGTATCAATGAAGATAAAGACATGCTGCCAGGTTTTCACGGTCTTCGAAAGGGGGACCAGCTAACATTGCCCGGGCACGACAAAGCAGGCAGCACCACTTTCAACGATGCTCAAGGCACCCGTTTTACCTATTCCACTGATGGTAAGAACAAGGTCGAATACAAAGATGGAACCGGGTATCTAAGAACTCCAACCAATGATAAGGGCTATACCGACTCCCATTTCGGCCCGAAAGCAGAAGATCGTTTCGACGTCACGGTTGCCGCCGATGGACATGTAGAAAAAACTACTCGCGTTCAACCGACCAAACTAGCTCTAGATAATGAGAGAGAAAAATTAGACCATCTTGCCGATAGCAAAATCGGATTGATCAAGGAACGCACTCAATTCAAGGCAGACATGCAAGCATTTGAAAAGCGCCTCAAGGAACAGCATCTCAGCCCTGATGAAGTGGCTAAAACTTACAAGGAAATTTCGCACCTGCTGGAAGCAGAAGGCACTCAGCCTATGGATGATCGTAAAAGAGTCCGAGTTGCGCTCGGTATTATGGCAGTGGCTGCGGAGCCAACTTCTAATGACCAGGGCGGACACAATACTTGCAACGTTACGACGATTGAGAACAGAATATTTACGCGTGAGCCTTCAACAGCTGCGAAGTTGATTGCGGACGTGGCAACAACCGGGAAATATGTCGCCGCAGATGGTACCACCGTGAAGTTGGATAAAGGCAGTTTCTCCACCTATGGTGAGGAAGCAAACAATGCCGCGCGCGGTACGAACGAACGCAATTATGCCAGCCAGCTTTTCGACGTAACGGCAGTCAATTTGTTATGTGTGAAACACAACGAAAGCACGGTGCCGCCCGGAAATCTTCGTTATACGCAAGAGCGCGCAACTAACCCGAAGGATAGCGGTGAAAGAGTTCGTGATTACTCTATAACTCCGCCAGAGTTGGTTGCAGATAGTCCAACCGACGCAGCCATGTTTAACGGCATGATTGATATTAATACTATGATAACCGGTCGACGGGAAGCGGATTCTTTCTTGAGTCATAAAGATTCGATGACAGCGGATGACTCTAACGCCAGTTCTTTTTCAACCAAACAAGAATTTGAAGCAAAGCTCCTGGAGCTCAAGAACGCAGGCAAGTTTCCAGTCGTACTTGGTGTGCATGCCGACAATAAACCATTCTATGATAAGGGACCCCACAGCGTCTTACATGCCAATCAAGTACTTCAAGATGGACACGTCGTTTTAGTGACAGGATACGATCCTAAAACACATAAAGTGACTTACGACAACCAGTGGGGAAACAGTCAGGATCATCTCGATGACAAGCCTGTATCCGTAGATGACTTGTATAATGCTACAAAAATGGTGCCGGCCACTGAATGGCTTGATCGCCTTCAACAGAGACATGTTCACTTGTCTGAAAGACAATTCGCTAAAGATCTTGAAACGATCATGAAAAGATACTCTATCTGTTGGGATGCCCAAAGTAAGGGACAAATTCCCGGAACGGTAGACGAACAACAGCGGACGGACGCTCTGGACAAATTTTCTAAAATGCTAAAGTCGATCAGCCCCGCCAGAGCCAATCTCGTTCGCAAGCATCTCAAGGAATTTTTAGAACATCAACCCGACGATGTCGACAACGCGATTTTTCCACCAAAAGCGATGAATTGATTTGAATTTACCCGACTTACCAGCTACGAAAGATGAATCCAAAAACGTTGACCAGAGTCATCCTAAATCGACCTCAGATCGTATGAGTGACATTCTGAAGCTGGATCCCGCAGGCGGTGACCCTCGGGCCTTGGAGTTAGAGGATGCGATCGATGACGCGGCAGGAATTAAGATCGAAGATCAAGATACAATTCATTCCATCCGCTTACCCGCAGGTTGGTTGGAAGACTTGTCTTCACGGTCTCGACAGAGGGGCAACAGCAGGATGCGTCTCTTCACTTCGCCAGATCATGAAACACACATTTACTATTGGGATGCCGCAGTACTAATTTCAAAAGAGTCCTACATCGCTTTCTGCGAGGTCACCGCTAATGGTGCACATCTCTTAAAGTCGGAGGAGATTCCCAAGTTGTCGCAAACGTTCAGGCAACTATTCGTTCTGACTGCAAACCTACATGATGATCTCGTACTTTTGAGTGCTAAAACGAAAGCATTGAATGGAAAGCGGGTGCTTGTATTGCAGAGCAAAGTCAAAGGGACAGACAGTGAGATTCTGTCTTTTTACTGGGATGCAGCTAAATCCGCTGGAGATGCGCGAATCCAAATGATCGCGTTTCAGGGATCAGGCAAGAGTTTCTCGCATAATTTATCCGCTGCGCAAAAATGTTTTTACTCAATTGAGTGGCGCTGATGCTGAGTTTAAGAGTGTTGCTTCCTGGGGTTTTTGTAGGGGTAATGCCTCTCGTTTTTCTTGCGGCGCAGGCAGGACTTGCGGCAAGTCCTGTTTTAAACAAGGACAAAATTTTGTGTATAAAAGGTCGAGGAGATCTGTTTGTCGACTTCCAAGTCAAACTTGCACAGACAAAAATTCGCACCATGGGTAAGATGGGTGGTTCTATCTGGAAGCAGGAAAAGTCAGACACTGTCGAACAGTACAACAATGAGAATAAAGTTTTTGTTGTGCAGCCCGTTGAAACCTATTTGAGCGAATTGAACCAGGGTTTTCAGCCTATTCCGATTGAAGAAGTGGAAGGCCCAGTCAATATTCAATTCATGGGAAGAAAGGCCAGACGCTATTTAGGGTTTGCGAAAATTCCAAGTCTCGGTAAGCGCAACGTTGCTGATTTTGTTTGCATCGACAATAATTGGTTGTCACCGGCTACGCATCGCATGTGGTGCCGATACCTTGGTCTGAATAGGTTTGACTTGGGTCTTCCTGTCGCGCTCATTCAAAATAGAGCGAAAGTAATCGGCGTCAAGAACAATGTCGCTCAATTCGGAAGTTTGGTGCGGGCTTTTCATTTTTGAATCCAAAACAAAAAGCCTCGAGCTATTA
>PLZS01000115.1 GCA_003153555.1 Candidatus Melainabacteria bacterium
CGGCAGCATTTACCGGATGCTATGCGGCTTTCCGCATCTATCAAGTCAAGCGAAAATAATCGGAGTTTCTATCAATGAATCAGTTTCTATATGCTGCTTTGCTCTTTACTACAATGGTTGTGCCAGCTTATGCGGGGAGTCCTGCAACACCCGAACTAGATGGTGGCATGCTCAGTAGTCTCGCGGCAGCATTTACCGGATGCTATGCAGCCTTCCGCATCTATAAAGCCAAGAATAAATAGTCTCGAAGCTATGTTTATGAGTTGCTAATTGGGCGACTCTTGCAAAGTGGTACAGTGTGCCTGCACATTGTCTTTCTCGGCTCATCCCGGACCACTCTGCGAATAGTTTAGTATGCAAATTGGCCATTCCAAATTGAGAATCACAACGCCATGGCTTTCCAGTGCTGGAAACGACATGGCGCTATTTTTTGCGCCCGGATTAGTGGCAGTCTTTTTAACGAGTTTGTTTCGGCAAGATGCGATTGTTCAGTCTACGGTGCTTCTCTTCTTGCTTCTGCAAGGTTTTGGATTGGGACCATTTCATCAAGGTTTGACTTGGTTTCAATACTTTGATGGAAACAATCTTCGGCAATACGCATCCAGAAAAAATTTCTTTTGGGCTTTTGTCGCCCCTGCTCTAATTGTGGTTCTGGCAGTAGGAGCCTACTGGCTTTCACCGGTGCTGCTGATTTTTATTTATGTGATTTGGACAATCCAACACATAGCCAAGCAAAACGTGGGTATTTTGCTGCTTTACCATAATTACGATGGCGATGAGGCGATCGTTGCTCGAGACACTGAAATCCGCAGCGTGGAAACTGCCGCAGCGATGTTCAGTTTTCTGTTCTTGAATGGCTTTATCGAACAAACAGGATGGATCGCATTAGCCGTGCATCTTGTCATCATGGTCACGGCCATTGAGCTTGTCTGGCTATTGATTCGTTATATAGGCAGTCTAGTCAGCCAACTACAAGCAGGTAAATCTCTCAATGCGCCTGCTTTCGCCTTCTGGGTAATCTCGCTGCTTACTTTCGTTCCTTTCGCCTTGGCGAAGAATTACGGACAGGGACTGTTCGTTGCCTTGGTAATGCATTGGTTTCAATATGTCGGTTTGAATGCAATTTTGGTGAAGCGAAAATATTCCATCGGCACCAACAAACGGTCTCTGATCGGTCACCAGCCCCTTATCCTCTTTTGCGCTGTTGGCGTACTTTTTGCGGCGTTATCCCTGCCGATTGAGCTGCTCACCATAGGTGGTATCAATCCAGAGGCATGGCAACTTCGGATATTTGCTGGGTTAGTCTACGGCTTCACGCTCAGCCATTATTTCTTGGATGCGTTTATTTGGCGCTTCCGCGATCCATTCAATCGAGCATCGATTCTCACATATCTAAAGCGGCAACGAGCAACGGAAGCGCTTATATCTCCGGCGTCGCTTGGAGAACGAGAATTAGTTCTTCATTAGCGATGGTATGACTTCTGAATGCAGTGCCAATTGGAGTATACGGCGGACGAGCAATTTACTAATGGTGGATTAACTCTTCGTATATGCAGGTTGATAGTTCTCGTAAATGCGTGATGTCCGTTTGTTTGTCGCCAGATGATTTAATCGTCACTTCCGCCTGAAAGTAGATAGGTGCTTCGCGCACGGCTGGGGATGTGGATGAAATTAAGCGCCAAGACCATCTGTTTGAAGCGGTTTGAGTTCCGGCCTGAAACCACAGCAGCGCCAGTTTCTGCGCATTTTTCATTTCAAAAGAAACCAAAGAAGCTGACAGCGTTCCTGAATGTGTTTGTATGTGTTCGTCGTTTTCGACAACAGGATTTGCCTGGGCATTGATCAGGCAACTTGTCAGGTCGTGGAGAACGGCATTGGATGGACTTGTTCTCACAACTACTCCGGCCATGCTCCCGGCTTTGTTCATATACTTGCGAGCAATCACATCCGCTTTCGAAATATCAGTTGGTGATTCAAATGTTTTCCAATCACCCAATTCTTTCGGCAGTTTCATCGTAGCTACATTTGAAACTTTCACTCTAGTTATGGCTTGGGCAAATCGAAATGAACCGAACGTTGCAAGACAAAGAGCAACGCTGATCAGTGCTTTGAGAAAGTTAGAGCTAAGTGTTGTCGGCAAAATGCGCTCCCACTTTCCAAAGAATAAATAATCCGATTGGCACCAATATAAATTCGAGGTTGGAGTGTATGTCCATCGCCAACCGCAGTGATTGGTAGTAGGCTACGATCGCCGTCAGCGCTATTCGTACCGTATTCAGTGTCACCACTAAAATTGGGTCCATGAGAAAGGCGGCGATGTATGCGGCTGGTTTGTAAGGCTTAAAGGCTTGCCAAATTGCAAAAGCGAAGAGGAAGCACGCCCACATTCCAAGTCCAGCGCAAGATGGAGCCACATCCATTTGATGTCCGTTGACCGTGAACATGTGTCCAGAGTAGGTAAGGGGAATGAAAAGCTTTGCGGTTTCACCTGCCGTGACAGTGCAAATATGTTGGAGTGGAATAAATAAGTAAGCTCTGAATTCTTCCGGTAAATCAGGAAGTGTAAACAAAGCCAGAAAGGCTGGTGGTCCGAACTTTTTACAGCGATTCAGACCAAAAAACGCCCAGACAAAACATGCGAATAGAGCAATGTTAGCGAGCAAATACATGCGAGTGATGTGAAGATACCCGCTCGCGAAAATCAAAAGACACACCGCGATTAGAACGAACGCGCCGGCTTGACTTGGCTTGTCGACTGCGGATGCGCTTTTCTTCCATATCAAATATGCGCTCAGGACCGATAGTGTGCCGGCTAAAATCGGGCGAACATTGTCGGCATTAAATGTGTGTGTCCAAACAACCAAACAGCAGACACCGTTAAGAGCCCACAGAAGCAGCCAAACGGGGAACCATTTGCTGAGCGTCGGGCGATCGTTGGACACACTAGCAACAGCTGGCGAAAGATATTTTTCTATAGTAATCATCTGTCGCCCTGAGAGTCTTGAGGTGAGCGATTATAGCCTGGTTCAATGATTCACTACTTGAGAAGCGTTAAATGACAGGGCAATTGCTGCAGAGTGGCTGTCATGCGGGACGCGCAAGAATTAGCCAAATCCCTCCTCTGCCCGACTGGTCCTGATTTTTTGTCCGGTCTATAATTGAAGGATGCGTGCAATTCTCTTTCTATTATTTGTCAGTGCGTTGGTTCTGCTGTACTGCTTTGTCCTCAGACCTGGTGCAGATAAATCCAAAATCTTCGAATTTCTTTCGGTAATAACTGGATCGAGTCATTCTCTTGAGAAAGAACAATTAGTTGCCTTTGTGCCTCCGAAGGGTAATTTTCGCGTATCTTTTCCAGGTCAGCCGGGCGTGTTAAACAATAACAACGCTTGGCTGCGCCAAAGCCCGTTGCCGTTGCCTCATTTTTTTCTCGCCGATCAGGATCTTGGTTATTACGCGTCAACTTGGGCTGAGAATATTTCCGCACCAACTTTGAGCACTTCCCAACTTCCAAAAGAGAACCCTGAATCTGTTGCGCTTGGTTTTGTTGTCGCACAATCGGGGCAATCCCGCGGACCATCAGGGCAATCTAACAACGACTTGATCACGCACAACCTGGACAACATCGATCCAATTGAAATTCAAAACTTTCTAGATTCGCAATGCGAGTCACTTGTGAGTAAATCAGGAGGTGTTATTT
The DNA here is from genome assembly GCA_003153555.1 of Candidatus Melainabacteria bacterium. Lineage (GTDB taxonomy): Bacteria > Cyanobacteriota > Vampirovibrionia > Obscuribacterales > Obscuribacteraceae > PALSA-1081. The sequence goes on from PLZS01000115.1 coordinate 3,701, forward strand.
CTCGCAAAACAGCGCTCTCTTTGCGTGGCGGCGCCTATCCAGGAAGAGCTGCAGAAGGCACTTTCGGCAATACCAAGAACGCCTTCCGGTTGCGTCTGTTTCTTGACCAACAGAACAAGCGCATGTTCTGTGTTTGCGTCGTGGGTAAACCTAAGCGTGTTTCCTCCGAGCAGGCAACACGGTTTCTCGACTCATTGGATGTTTGGTCGTGATTACACGGGGCATGAAGTCAGTGATGGGCTCGGGGTTACAGTAGGGTCATGTACAGACCTAACAAATCAAAAACGCTGATAAAGCTGCAACCAATCAATAGTCTTCCTGTCTACGAAGACTTCGTCAATCTTTTGCAAATGGCTGAAGAAAAACTAGACAGCATCATTCAGTTGCCCTGGCTGGTCGGCGAAAAGTATCACAGCATTTCTGTCACTTCCAAAATAAAAGGTGATCCGGAATGGACTTTGCGCACCGGTAAAGAACCAAGAACTTTTCTCTTGTGGACTCACAATTCAGGTGATGTTGGCTTGATTTTCAATCTGGCAATTTCCGAGTGTGGAGGACAACAAGCTACGAAAGACATTATGCAAGGCAACTACGCTCAGCCCGCACAGCCAGTTTCAGGCGCAATCAGTGCCGCGGCGCCAGTCTCATTTCAGGAAGTCGCCAAGCCTACTCATCATGTTTCTGCAGAGCACGCGGGTTTCAACTTGTCAGGTGAACTATCGGAATTCGATCTGCCAAGCCTGTTGCAAACGATCGCGATGAGTAAGAAAACCGGTCGTCTTTCGATTCGCTACAGAACAGATTCAGTGGACATTTATCTGCTAGAAGGTGTGCCTATTCATGCATCAGCAGCCGATTTGAAAGGTGATGACGTCATTATTGAAGTATTGCTTTGGGAACAGGGCACGTTTGGCTTTCATCCAGATGAACGTCCGACCGAGCGGACGGTTGTTAGACGACTCGATGCCATGCTTATGGAAGGGGTCACCTTGATTGATTACAATCAGCATCTGACCAGGAAAAGCGGTCTCAAAATGGAGTCGTATCTTAGCCGTAAGTTTCCAGATTTGCAGGAATCCGAGTTTGAACTCCAACTCGCCGATGCGCTGCCCATCAATCTTCAGACCCAAAAAGATTTTTACAATAGAATAGATGAAGTAAGCACACTTCTGGATATTTTGCGCAGCAATCCGATGCCGAGAGCACAATGGCTTCCAATTCTTTTCAATTTGGTTACGTCCCAACTCGTGGTGCTATCCAATGTGCAGCCGGAATCAGCTAAGAGAGCTAATCTTGAGTCTATTGGCGTCGATCGTCTGGTAATAGAAAACGCGCATCAAGGAATGGTGCGCACCGAAACTGGTATCTTCAGCTATCCTTGTTTTTTGTATTTTTTGGAACAGGAATACGCTCGTTATGGGCAAACGAAATTGCCTTTCTCAGTCATTGTATTTGATATTCTAGTGCGCAAGGACACTGGCTACCAGCCTCTATCCAACACGGCAATTAGCCGGATGGGGAAAGTAATCGGTTCGATTCTAAATCGTTTCGACGTTGTCGGTCATTTCCAAACTTTGGAATATGCGCTCTTACTTCCACACACCACATCTGACTCGGCTAATATAATCGCTCAGAGCTTGGTTGACTTGCTCATTCGCGCCAATTTGGATGGTGCTCAGGCTGAAGGTGACGTCGCCATCGCGATGGGGATTGCTAGTCTTCCTGGTGATTGCAGCGATTTGGGCACTCTGCTTGGAGCCGCTAACGCAGCAAAGAATCGCAGCAAGCGCGGCGAGGCGACCATCCTTAAATTCAAACCCTGATCGCATGAACCAAATCTGTTTAGACGAACCGAAAGTGCTTAGATGGTGCTCAGTTGATCTCGTGCAGCTTTTCGCTCAGAGGTATGGTCATCGCTTGATATGAGCCAGATCTTGTCCACCTACCAGAGGTAATGCTTTGCGCTTCATACTTGACTCGTTCAGCTTCAGCCGATCGCCCGGTCGCCCTAAGCAGGTTCTGATAGTTTGAAATCAAATTAGTGACGGCGGGGTGATCTGCGCCTAGTGCTTGCGTTCTAATCGGCAAGGCGCGTTTGTAGAGAGGCTCTGCTTGCGCATATTTTCTCTGCGCGTGATAAAGCATTGCCAGATTGTTGGCGATGATCCCGACGTCTGGATGTGCCATACCCAGGGTATCTTCATAGATCTGCATTGTTCGTCTGCATAAAACTTCTGCCTCGGCGTACTTGCCTTGTTTCCAAAGCACTTCCGCCAAACTTTCCAGAGTAATCGTTAATCGAGGATCACTCTCTTTGAAATTGTCGGCTCGCTTCATCGCACCGTGCCACATCTCTTCAGCTTTTGCAAAATCGCCGACGATCAGAGCATTTTCTGCAGACTGGCGATATTGCGCCCACGTTGTTTCACCAACTTGCACTGGCATCAGTCTGTCTTGAGACATCGTGTCAATTAGCTTCTCTTGAGGTTTGATCGAGATGGTTTGATATTGTCCAGACTTGGTTAGTTGTTCGGCGGTAACCGGAGACGAGGCTTTCGATTCCAAAGTGGACGATCTCCCCATTGTGCGGAGCAAATCTTTGTAGTTGGTTAGTAAGTAATGAACGTCGTGATGTTCCGGTCCGAGCGAGCGGGTCATGATTTCTATCGCCCGCTGATATAACATCTCGGCTTGCTCATATTTCCCCTGAGCCTTGTATAACATTGCCAAGTTATTTGCCGTCACACCCACGTCTGGGTGATCGAGTCCTCTCGTGATTTTGAAAATCTCCAAGACTTGTTCGCAGAGGGCAGTTGCTTCGGAATACTTTCCCTGATGCCAAAGTGCTTCCCCGAGACCTTCCAGTGTGACGGCAAAGCGCGCGTCAAATTTCTTGAACTTCTTGGCTTGCTCATAGGCCGCCAGCCACATAGTCTCGGCGCAGGCGTAATCACCCTCCTGCAGAGCTTCTTCTCCGGCTATTTGATATTGATACCAATCAGCGTTCACTGTTGCTCATAGACTCCCTAGAAAGCCAGAACTTCCACAACAAAGCATAGAGGAAAGCTTGAATTTTCGTCTAGGTCCAAACGGTAATACCTTTGAAGTTTGGAAGTTTGTTGTTTGAAGTTTTCCCCTTTGTCCAACGTCATACACAGTCTCTGGATCCGATTGTATTTCCTTGCTCGTCAAAAAACGTGGAATGTCTTTCGGCAACTTGACCATCTGACCTATATGTCTGCGTGTCAAGGCAGTTTTGTCTGCCATTTAAACTATAGCCTTTAATTTCTCGTTTCAAGACAGCATGATTAGATGGATCGTATTCTTGCATCTCTTCAAGAAGTGGACCGCTTTTGGCGTTGTAGAGAACTTTGTTGTATTTGACAAGATTGCCGACACCATCGAAAAAGAAATCTTCAGTCAGTGAGCGCTGCTGCTCACACAGCCATTGAATTTGTTCGCGGTGGATTAAGTTGCCAGTTGCCGGGTCCATGCGGTGGTTAACTGTGGTGGCGGGAGTGCCATCGGCATTGTATTCAGTTTGTCCCTGGAATACTGTGCGCAAGCCCACAACTTCTCGCGCGACGCGGCGCACCAATTCGCCGTTTGGTGCGACAACAATTACGTCTTCGCTTGATTTTTCAGAGTCTAGGTAGACAGTGTTCTTAGTAAGAGTGTCACCATCTGGCAACGTCGACGTTTCGAAGATATGAGTTATTGCACCGTTAACGGTATCAAAGAATGTCTCAGATCGGCTGTCTCTCGAGCGCTTTTGCAGGCGAATCAGCTTGTGCTCTTTGTCGTAAATTTTTTCAAGGAAAACGCCAACTCGTCGATCGCTGCATACAACGTGATAGGTCGTTTGCCCGTTTCGATCAATGCGGGTGCCCAGATTTAAATCTTGCCCGCATGAGGGTGGCTGAACGTCTAAGAGGCGGTCTTCGCCGTGATCTGGTGTCATAAGAGATTCCATGTTTTCAAAATCGTTCCGCGCGAATATCGTCGGATATTCCAACGCGTGAAACTATTGGTATAGGCGCTGATTGGCTGGGAAGGGGGCAGGGCAGGGGGGAGGAGATCATACTCCTACGGTAGGTCAAGAGTAATGGCAAAAAAACAAGATGTCAAGTGAAATTTTCGGGAAATGTCAGATGTTTTTAAAATGGCTTCAGTTATCACTGTTAACCAAGCGCCAGCCCGCCTGTCGCCGTTTCCTTGTATTTTTGATTCATGTCTAAACCGGTCTGCTTCATCACTTCCAGAGCCCGATCAAGGCTGACCAAATGTTCTCCGTCTGAAGCGAGCGACAGCATGGTGGCATTGAGCGCCTTGACCGCACCCATTGCGTTCCTTTCTATACAAGGAACTTGAACGAGTCCCATAATTGGGTCGCAAGTCATGCCCAAATGATGTTCAATTCCAATTTCCGCGGCATTCTCAATTTGACTGGGGGTGCCACCTAGCATTGCTGTAGCCCCAGCTGCGGCCATGGCGCATGAGGTTCCAACCTCTCCTTGGCAACCGACCTCAGCACCACTTATGGAGGCATGTGTTTTAACGAGTGCACCAATTACGGAGGCAACCATCAATCCATTTTGCAAAACTTCGTCTGAAAGATTATTGGTTTCTTGCAGGGTGCGCCATACTGCCGGTATAAGTCCGGAGGAGCCATTAGTCGGTGCTGTCACGACACGGCCGCCAGCTGCATTTTCTTCGTTAACAGCCATCGCAAAAACAGATGGACGCAAGTCGCTCCCACTCCATCCCGGCGCTTTGCCTGCTTTCATTAGTTCGTATAAGGCTTTGGCTCTGCGTTTTACGTTCAGTCCGCCTGGCAAAATCCCATCAGTCCTCAAACCGGCTTCAATGCATTTGTCGAATGTGCGCAAAATATCTGAAAGATTTTTTCGCAAAGTGGCTTCATCCATTCCTTTGGCAGCCTCGTTTTCGATGACAAGTTGCCAGAGTGGAATGCCATTTCTTTTACATTGTTCGACAAACTCGGCGGCGCTGTTGAACGGATATGGTACGCATTTTTGAACGTCGCTTGCCTGCGGAAGGCGCCGCATACCTGTTGAAATATCAACTGGTTCAACAAAGCCACCGCCCACTGACAGAATGATCTCTTCGGTAACTATTTTGTCTGCATTCAATAGACGAAAGCGAATCGTATTGGGATGCGGCAACGGTCCATCATCTAAAAACCATCCTTGCCAGAGAATGTCTTCGGCAGGCAGAAATCGTGCTCTATGCTGCCCGAGTTGAACAATTGGTTGAGCCTGGAGAGCAGGCATCGCTGCCCAAATCTCTTCTGGTTCAGCAGATTTTGGATGCAGACCAATCAAGCCGGCACACACAGCACCGTCTGTGGCGTGGCCTCGCCCTGTAGCCGAAAGGCTGCCGAACAACTCTACTTTCAGTCTCAGATCATTGGTAGGCACGCTTTCTGATAGTTTAGTCAGGGCATATTTTCTGAACTCAAGAGCTGCGATCATCGGTCCCACAGTATGCGAACTGGAAGGGCCAATGCCTATCTTGAACATGTCCAGAGGACCAATTTGATCTGCGCGAGTTGGATTCATACCGCCTGGGCTGTCAATGAAGGCGCAGCCGAACCATGCTTGTCTCTAAGGGCGATTGTACTACCTTGAGGCGATTGTAATACGATACGCTAGACAAAAATGACTGCTTGCTGACATCACTCCATGGCGATCAAGAATAAGCGAGTTCTAATTACCATAAATCCCGGTTTGATTGACGGGAAGTGGTTTCCTACGGTTAGGAGCCTGGTCTCAGCTTTGGACAAAACGACCGATTTAATGGTGGCAACGGTTGGCGATTATGACTTCAGTTCAAAGAAAGTGCGGATCTATAGACGAATCAAGTATGGCAAGTTTGAAGAAATCGGCATGGTTACGCCGAAGGCAGATTTGTGGATTGTCTACAGCGACGGTTATTGGCTTGACGCTAAGGCGCTGGGGTTTAAGATAAGGAGCGATTTTTTCAACAGTCAAATAGAGTTGCATCAGTATCATCTGGCCAATCACAACGTAGATTTGATCGTTAATAGCCCGCAAACGGAGCAGAAAACTTTGAAGAGCTGGTTTTCTTCACTGGATGCGAAGAAAACAAGGATAATTCCGACTGTCAACTTGCAAAATATTGACGAAGTTCGTCAACTGAGGAAGTTGAAGGATGTCATCGTCGCCAAACTTTCCTGGGGTGGTGCCATGATCGGGACCAAGAAATTAGCCAGCGATGAAGATGTTGATGCCTTCGAGAATGAACTTAAAGAGGATGCTCCTTACACGGCGCTCAATGATTACTGTTTTCAGGATTATGCACCAGCAAGCTCAGAAAAACGATTTTGGATCGCTGGCGGAAAGGTTGTCGGCGCGAGATTGCTGTTTGGCCGCCGTGTGCCCTGGGAAACCGAGGGAAAGGAAAAGGGCTATCTCTATGACGAGCAAACGGAAGGATATGCGCGCGATCGAGCTGCGGTAGAAAATCTATTAAAGCTTTCTGAATTGACAGTTGGATCTGTCGATTTTATCGGGCCAATGATCAATGAAATTAATGGCTGTGGAACTGTGTTTACCTACTTTCAGGAAAAGGATTTACTTTTGGATTTTCGTAAGCAGATGGTCGATTCATTTTTGCAAATCCTCAATCAACTATAAGGATCCAACCTTAGATTCGATTGGTTCAAAATGAAACTTCAGCATCTGTTTGCACGCTTCAAATTTTTCTTCCAGTTCAGATTCGCTTTGAGCGCCAAGATCAATTAGTCCATATCTGAAACTGATTGCATCTTGTACTTCGTCAGAGAGCTTTTTGCCCGGCCGTGCATAAATTTGCACTTGTGTATCCGGAAACTTTTCTGCAACAGAGTTTATTTGCTTCTCGTCTGGAACCGCATGAACTTTTTGATCCTCAAATATTCGGAGCACACAACTTGCGGAAACAGCGTATTTCCCTTTTCTGTGCAAGGTGTTCGGCTCCTGACCCATAGCCACTTCTAGCAGGGTTTTGTATGTGCTAAAGCCATCCACCTTTTCAAACAACTTCGGAAATTGAGAAGCGATCTTCGGATTGATCTCGATGATCCCTATACTGTCAGTTTCGATATCGTAAAAAAGTTCCATGTTGAAGAGGGCATTGTCATAACCAATGCCAGTGAAAAAGCGAGTGGCAATATCTCTCATTCTGTTCAAGACATCTTGTTTTAAGCGGCTAGGATACTGCCATCGCTTGAAGGAAAGCGTGCCCGGGAACATGACAGCGTCGACGACGCCCATGACGTGAACTTGTTTGTCAAAGACATAGCCTTCCAACGAAACTTGAACACCTTGCAATAGAGCCTCTTGCAACAGGCAGGTTGCGTGTTGTTGAAGATGTGTGTAAGAGCGCAAAATGTCATTGAAAGGATCAATAAATTGGTCGGGTAGCAATGAGGTTTTGACGAGCTCGCGTAGCTGCTTCTCGTCGAACACGATGTTGGCATTCTTTGACATGCAGGACTTAACTGGTTTGAGAAATGAAGGAAAATCGATGATACCGTTGAGGGTGGCGCTGTCTCGTGGGTCAATTAAATGGAAATCGGGAGTGGCTTCCGGGACAAATTGTTTTTGATAGAGTCTCGAATAATATTTGTGCTCACAAAGTATTATTGCTTCCGGGGAAGGTCCAGGCAGATCAAGCTTCTTGGCGATGATGCTGGAAGCTGACATACCAGGATACCCAACTGCCGAAGTGACGCCGGCAAGATTCGAATTCTTATATTTGTTGACGGTTGATTCAATCAGTTCGACTATATTTAGGGGCGCTACTTTGAAATTGGGGTTTTCACCGAGGAAGTTGTCGAAGTAATCTTCGTCAAAATCATCATAGATAACTTCGCAACCCAACTGCTCGGCCACGCTGGGTAAGTTCTTTCGTTCTCTTGAAGTTGGACTTAAAAGCAGAACTCTTTTCACAGGCGTGATGCCTTTTTCTTGACGCTCATGTACTGATCGAAGTACAAAGCAAGTCGATCGCCGAACTGCTTGCCTTTATTGGAGTAGTTCGCGTAGATGGAGGGATTTAGCAGTTCGGCTTCCAGCAAAATCGAACCTGCTTCGGAATTGATCACATCGATGCGACTGAAGTGCACTGGATAACCCATATCCTCGTAAGTCTTCAGCACTCTCTGGCAAAAATCAATCTCCTCACTGGTCGGTTCGTATATTGCGACCGTACCGCCCAATGATTCGTTACATCGAAATTCGGCTTTGTTTTCTGCAGAAGGGTGTTTGATCACGGCATGCTGATATTTGTGTCCTAAAAAAACCAGACTTCGTTCGCCCTGGCGAATGCTGGGCATAAATTGCTGCGCAAAATATTGCTCATCTTCACCTCGAATTGGAGCCAGTTCCGCCTTGGTTCGCGCTAGGAAGATGCCCTTGCCGCGCTCGCCTTTTAAGGGCTTGATGACGAAATTTTCGCCTTGTTCGATGCGCTCAGATATTTCTGGTATTCGATATGAGGGAATGATGCGAATGCCGAATTTTTCAAGTTGCCACAGATAACTCTTATCCAAATTATGTCGAATAGTGGCAAGATCATTGATCACATTGGCTTGGGCAAATCTGTCGAGCATTCGCTTGAAACGCGGAATGTCTGCGTAGAATCCTTCCATTTTGTAAACAAAGATCATGTCCATGTCTCGGAGATTGATTGGGCGAACAAATTCCGAGTTGTTATAACTGAACATTCTCTCGAATTCGTTGATTCCTAAATCCATCCAGTTGACGAAGTAGATCTGATGACCCAACTCTTTCAGTGATTGTGCGAAATGCAAGCAATCATGTTCATCTACGGGAAAGCGAATGCCAAAATTAGTGGCTGAAGTCGCTGCCACATCCTCGGCCATAGTGATCAATATCGTGCTCATTGAGTCAGTGTTCTTGTTACGCCGTGACCACGTACATCTGTTCTTGGGCTGTTCTTAGTTTGCCGATCATTGAACGTTTCACTGCCAGCTGCGCGATGATCTTTAAGGGATCAAGCAGAGGAACAGCCAGGTCTCCATCCTTTATGACCAGGGAGACCTCAGTGCATCCGGCAATAATCACGTTGGCCCCTTTTTCGGCTAGATGGCATCCTGCTTCTAAAAGATGGGCTCTTGGCTCATCTCGATGCCCAGCTTTGATGCCACGTGCTCCAAAAATCGAAGTCATCACTAAATCGATTTGGACACCCGGATCAGGCACGATCACCTTCTTCCCCTGCGTTGTTAGATGCTTGTGAAATAATCCACAGTCAAGTGTCGGACTCGAACCTAGAATGCCAATCGTTTCGAGATCCGAGAATTCGCTTACGATATGCCGAACTGTTTCGGCGATCATATCGAAAAGCGGAATGTCGACCGAAGCTTGGATCTCGTCGAAATAGTAATGAGCAGTGTTGCACGGCATAAGTAGAAAGTCGGCCCCTGCTGTTTGCAAGATGCGGGCAGTGCGGACCAATTCCGGCAGAGGCGAAACCCCGCCGTTAAATATTGCATCGACTCTGCTTGGAATCGCCGAGTTATTAAATGTAATCACTGGAATGTGCGTCTGGTCAGATGTAGCAGGCGTCAGACTTGTTATCAAATCGCACAAGCGGTTAGTAGCACCAGGTCCCATGCCACCAATGATTCCAATCGTATCCACTTTTAGCATTTCCCTGACGAGTGACGACTTTAAGTTCGGATGTGACTCTGGATAGTTTAAGTCACTCATAGTCTACCGCGTCCACTTATTTGCTCAAATTAAAGATGTCATTAGTTTTTGGGCGTGTCCAGGGCGGAAATGTTGTCTTATGTGTATCGAAAAGTCCAAGTTCTCTTCCAAGCCCCGGCTCGAGAAAAACTGCCTGGTGTTAGTGAGGCTGCCTGGTTTTTGAAAAGACGCCGCTGCCGATATCCTAAAACTTGGATGCGGGGCGCCTTAGCTTAAAGGACTGGCTTTTCTGATCTGCTATAAAGCTAAACTTGGCGGGAGGTATTTGCCATGTTGACATTGACAAAACCGGGCATTGAAGAGTACGCGGCGTCGAAGACGCAGCCCACTGATGCCATTCTTAAAGAATTACTGAGAGAGACTTACGAAGTGATGGAGTATCCGCAGATGCTCACCGGACCGTTGGAAGGTTCGTTTTTGCGGCTTATGGTCAAGGTCTCTGGAGCTAGGTCCGTCTTAGAGATCGGTATGTTCACTGGTTATTCAGCGCTGTCTATGGCAGAAGGATTACCCTCTGATGGCAAATTAGTGACGCTGGAAAGTGATCCAAAGTGTATCGAGATGGCTCGCAAATATTTTGCGAAGAGCGAACACGGTAAGAAGATTACGGTCAAGGAGGGACCAGCCTTGATTTCTCTCGAGAAACTGGATGGACCTTTTGATCTGGTATTTATTGACGCCGATAAGACAAATTACAAAAACTATTACGACGCTGTGCTGCCTAAATTGAAAGGTGGTGGCGTTATTTTGGTCGACAACGTGCTCTGGGGCGGCGCGGTTCTCAATCCTAAAACAGCTGATGATAAGGCGATCGACGCATTTAACGATTATGTTGCGGCAGATAATCGTGTCGACAAAGTATTGCTGACTATACGTGATGGCGTTTTCTTCATCCGAAAGAAGAAGTAAGTGACTGAATTGACGGAGAACATATGAGCACCAAACTTGGGGAATTGAATCAAACTAAGGTCGTTGAGGCGCTGAACGCAAACAGCATTGGTAAGTCAATTCGGCTTTGCGGCTGGGTTAGAACGCGACGAGATTCGAAGGCTGGCTTTTCTTTCCTGGAAATTAATGACGGCTCGACGCTCAAAAATGTTCAGGTCTTAGCCGAAGCCAAATTACCGAACTACGAAAGCGAGATCCTCAAGATTGGTATCGGCAGTAGTGTTGAGATCGAAGGAACAGTTGTTGCTTCGCCGGGAAAAGAACAGGCGACCGAGATCAAAGCAGATAGTGTAAAAGTGTTTGGTTATGCCGATCCGCTCACTTATCCGCTGCAAAAGAAGGGAACCTCGATGGAGTTCCTGCGCACCATCGCTCATTTGCGTCCACGCACTAACACATTCGGTGCAGTCGCGCGGGTAAGAAATGAAATCTGCAAATCGATTCACAACTTCTTTCAGTCACGCGGTTTCATTTACGTGCATGCACCGATCATCACGGGCAGTGACTGTGAAGGCGCAGGGCAGATGTTCAAGGTGACTACTTTTGACTTGCTGGATGTGCCGCGCAAGGAAGATAAATCTATCGACTTTGAACAGGACTTCTTTGGGCGACCGACGAATCTTACTGTCAGTGGACAACTTGAAGCTGAGATTTATGCAACTGCACTTACAAATGTCTATACGTTTGGTCCAACTTTTCGCGCCGAGAATTCGAATACTTCCAGGCATCTATCGGAGTTTTGGATGATTGAGCCCGAAATGGCATTTTGCAATCTCGAAGGTAATATGAGTGTCGCTGAAGAGTTTTTGAAAACGATCTTCAATGATGTTCTGACAAACTGCGGCACGGATATGCAGTTCTTCAACGAGCGCATTGATAAGACTGTAATCGAAACGCTGAAGGGAATTGTCGAGAGCGACTTTGTGCGCCTGAGCTACACTGAGGCTGTGGATGTTCTTCTGAAGTGTGGAGAAACTTTTGAGTTTCCTGTTTCTTGGGGGATCGATTTGCAGTCAGAGCACGAGCGTTACCTGACCGAGAAAAAGTTCAAGAAGCCAGTAATCGTCTGTGATTATCCGAAGGACATCAAAGCGTTTTACATGCGTCTCAACGACGACAACAAAACGGTCCGAGCTATGGACGTTCTCGTTCCTAAAGTCGGTGAGATTATTGGCGGCAGTCAAAGAGAAGAGCGATTGGATGTGCTTGAACAACGGATGAAGGATGCTGGACTCGACACTGAAGAATATTGGTGGTATCTCGATCTTCGCCGATTTGGCACAGTGCCGCACGCCGGTTTCGGTCTGGGTCTTGAACGCACCGTGCAATTCGCCACCGGCATGAGTAACATTCGAGATGTGATTCCATTCCCTCGGGCTCCAAAGAGCGCTGATTTTTAAATGTCCCTTTTTTAGCCGAGATCAATGCGCACGGATATGCTGCACGATTGTGCCGATAAGAACGAATTTGAAAAACCTGATTCAGTCAACAGGATTCATATCAATCCAACTGGGTGTTGGTGGCGCTATATTTGAAGTGAAAACACAAGGTTTGCCGGAAGTGACCGTGTATTGTGGGGGAACTGCTATGCCTGGATACCACTGCACACCAGCTACGGTGGCACTTTGATAAGCTTTGGCAGCGACAGAGAAGGTGCTGCCAAACGTTGGCGGCACCGAACCCGCGTTGTAGGGAAGATTTGACTGCGCTGCTTTGATTGTCGTAAACGCACCTGGCAATTCATCTATTGTCAGAACTCCAGCACCGTACTCCTGCAGGTTGGCGGAATTAGGAATGAAGCTGCAACCGGTCAATATCAATGGCACATTGGAGCTGACGGGCACTGTGAAGGTGCGCAAAGTTACACCGCCGGCGGTGTCAAGCTGAATCGGTATGCCGTTGCAGCCGCAGTGTCTTGAAGTGGGATCGTGACGGCGCTACTTCCGGGTATTTGGATTATTGGCAGGCTAGGCTCGGTCACGGTGACTACCAGGAATTGACGGCTGGACGTCGCCCCAGTTACCATCTGCGCTGTCACTGTCGCCCCCTGGGACGTGTTCGGCAAGCCGATATCCGTGAGCATTTGGTTGACGAGAGCGCTTACATTTGCAGTCAAGACTGGGACATTCTTTGCCGAAAAGTATTTATTGTCGGCACCCAAGGCATAGAGATGGTGAGCCACGCAAAGGGTAGCTCTGTCAGTAACGCAACCCAGTTTGTATTTGTAGTACGCGGCCAGCCCGGCACCTGTAACCACGACCAAGCACCCCATGGTCACTAGGACAATGAGCAAAAGTCCGACTGTGCCTTCGACAATGCTGCTGCCGTTCGCACTTCTTCGATATGGACGTCTCATAAGTACCTCCGAAGAGTGCCCCTGTTGTCAATCGTAATACGCATGTCTATCGGATTCCAAAAGTTTCCAAACATATATCTATCCAGTAGTCACAGATATGGCTCTTCGTGTTTGTAATCTTTTTCAAGTGATTGAAATCCGATATTAAGAGGCTGCTTAGTTATTCGCCATGCCTTTTGTGTATTCCCAGTCCACGGAATAGCTCTTTTGTCACGCTTGCAAATTGATGAGGGCGGTTAGACGGCAGGCTGATTTGGTGTTTGCTTCTCGCCCATGAGCTGAAGGAACCTGTGCGTTAGCATCATCAACGCCTCCGCTGAATTGACTCTGCTGGAAAGTTCAGATGAAGCTCCGCGCACATCCAAAGTCTTGCCACCCGCATGTACTTTTAGGCAGGCAAGCTGAGGATACTTTCGCGTTGCATCGCGCAGAGCTTCGTCCAGGCACGTTTGTACTGTGCTTGTGTCAACAATGTTCGATAAGTTCGATGCCACCATATTTAATGCGTACAAAGTTCTCGCTAATTTTGTGGATTGCTTGAGTATGCGGCGCAAATCAATTTCTGCTGTATCACCTCGTCTGAAAGCGACCTCATCTACAGCAGTCGGCGCCGTCTGGTTTTCTGAAACTAGCGGCTGGATTAACCCAAGTGTAATCATCTCGGCAAGCGCTTGCAGCAAGCTGTAAGTGTCGATCGGAAGCAGTGGTAAAATTTCTTCCACGGATAAATCCAATTCGACAAGCTTCCAGATTTTAGGAGCAAGCGTTTGCATTTGTTCGTTCGGTAAATCGTTCCACTTTGGTATATGTGGAGCAGTCGTAAACGTCGTCTCAGTGTTGCCCACCTTTTCCAAGAGCTTTGGCAGTTCGTCCGACCGTCTCGCCCCTTCAACCAGAAGTCGTTCAATCGGTCGTTCTAACGTCGACTCCGGTGCTTTCGAATCCAGATCAAACGATCTCTCAAACGCAAAGTCAGCGGGATCTTGAAGACCCAGTAGTTCAAACACTGCGTAGTCTCCCGACAGATGCTTGAACTTAGTGGAGACTAAACTGCCTCTATCGAAAACCAGCTTGGCTCCCGGATTAGCATGAGTTGCGAAGATGTTTAAGGTGCCAGATTGGCGCGACGATGCAACCGCTTGAATAACAGTGGGCAGATCAAAAAATGCCGTATTGCCTTCTAGTCCCGGCGCCTTAAAGGCTATTTTACCGTCGCGTTTCTCAGCAAGACGCTCCAATTCATCCGAGAGGAGGGGGAATTTAGACTTTAAATCCATAGAAGCGCGCTTGGAAAGCTTAAGTATGACTGCTTCTTCCGGCACTCGAATCGTCGCGGTGCGAGGTTGATTGTTAATCAAAGACATCTCACCGAAACACTCGCCGGCAGTTAGGTATGCGATGGGCTTGGCATCGGCGTTACGCTTCACTTCCACTGAACCCTGCTTGATAATATACAAGCCATCGCCGGCATCGCCTTCACGGAAAACGATGTGCCCCGGTCCACAATGTTTTTCCACCAGGCTGAGGCTCAGCCCGTGGATAATTCTGTCGTCGATCAAGCGCAGGATGGAGCTTTCTTTCAGAAACTTCACCAGCTGCTCGCGCTCTTGTTCTTGCAGAGAATCTATCATCGTCGTCATCTCACAGGAAACAGCATGAAACATCAAAGTATCGCAGATTTCCAGGTCAAATTTATTACTTATTGTCCCACAATACCAAATAGTGCGGATATGGCGAGACAGGTATGGACGCATATGTGCACTATATGCGGTGCGCGAATCGTGCTCAGAACTTACTTTTTATGACGTGATGACTTCTGGTGCTTTGTTTGCTTTTGTTTTGGGTGAGCCATCGTTTTCGATTTTGATTTTTGTGCAGGCTTGTGCGTTTGCGCTTTTGGTTTTGTGACGGTTTGCGGCTTGTGCACCGACGTTGAGGTTGCACCAGAGTGAGTTTTCGTGTCAGCCTTCTTGTGGTCGGTAGGTTCTGGTGGATGTGGTTTCAGTTGCACTGGTGCCACAACTGGTGCCGGGTGGTGGTTAATCGGCGCAGTTGTGATCGGCTTAGAAACCACGGCTGCGGCAGGTTTAGTTGAAGCGGTAGGCTTTGCAGCGCCACCTCGATGTAGTCGCTCCCAATTGCGCAGCGCTTGAACACCAGTTTCAAACCCGGCTGCATCAACATAAAAGTTGTGAGCACCGTCGTTTCGAGAAGGTTCACGCACGTAATAAATAAAACCCGTGTTAGCCGGCTCTAGAGCCGCTTTGAGTGAAGATAAGCCGGGATTACTGACGGGTCCCGGAGGCAATCCGGCCACCTTCCTGGTGTTGTATGGCGAATCTCGATTGACATCACTCAGATAAACGATGCCATTGTTTTTCCACTTACCAGCCAGTTTCGATGCATACACAATCGTTGAATCAACACTTAATGCGATATGCTGGCCCAGCCGATTGTATATAACCGACGCCACCACTGGTCGCTCGCCGGGGAGTTTGGCTTCAGTTTCGATGATCGAACCGACCGTTACTACGTCGTGGGCAGACTGCTTGCTTGAAGTAGCCAATTCCGCTAAATCTTTTTTCCAGACTTGGTGAAAATGGTCAACACTGCTTTCGAGAACTTCCTTTGCTGTCGTTGTCGATTGAACGAAGTAAGTATCAGGAAACATGTAACCTTCAAGGCTGGTTGCGCTAGGGTCGAGGTCCTTAATTGATGACGTGTCATTCATCAAGGCTAGAGCCTGATCCGCATTCTTCAGTTTCAGTGTCGGAATTGCTGCCATGGCATGGGCTATGTCCCAGCGCGTCCATCCTTCAATGATGGTCAGCTTGTTTGCAGCCTCCCCACCTTCCACCAGTTTCTGAAGCACGTCTTTGGGCGCAATCGGTGACGGAAATAAATAGTCACCTGCTTTAATTAGCGATCCAACGCCTTGGAGTTTAATGTAGAGCTTAAAAGTCGAGCCATGTTGAATAATCCCAACCGCCTGCAATTTCTGCACGATTTGATCGGTTGAGCTGCCCAGGGCGATATTGACCGGTTTGCCCGCCATAGTGTGTTGAACTGGTGCGTTTATGTCGTTCCAAGCCCAAGTGCAAATTGCTCCGGCAAGCAAAAAGCCGATCAGCGCTACGACTAGGATTATTTTGATTACTTTCAAAATTCTGTGCGACACTCACTAAACGCGCATTGATCGATAAATCTTAGTATGGTTCACTGACTATAACGTCATCCCTAACAGATCCTTTTACACATTATGAGTACAGAATCTTACTTGTCTGGGCTACAGGCTTATCAAAATAAGGAATACGCCAGAGCAATCGAGCTTTTGAAGGAGGCGGCTGCGGATCAATGGGATGCCCAGCTCTATCTTGGCATGAGTTATTACATGGTTGGCCGTCATGATGATGCCAGATCTCAGTTTGCCCATATGCGCGACCGTTGTCCTGAACCGTCGCTGCGCGAGAAAGCGCAAACTGCATTCACAGTGGTGAATTCAAAAATAAGGCAGACAGCAAAATTGAAACAGGATGAAGACGAACTGACAGTGGAGTGGTAACGGTTTAGTCTTCTTCGACCACCGAACAGTCCACTATTTTGTTTTTGCCGGAAACGATTCCCAGCTCTTGCGCCGCAGCGTAGGACACATCAATGACTCGGTTGGGTGTGAACGGTCCGCGGTCGTTGATGATGACGATGCACTGCTTTTTTGTCTTGCGATTAACGACACGAACTTTTGTGCCAAAAGGTAAAGTGCGATGCGCCGCCATCAATTTTGTTTTGTCGTGGAGAGCGCCAGAGGCTGTCTTTTTGCCGTGATAATATTCGGCGTAATAGTCGGCGACGCCTGAGAAACCTTTGTCAGCAGGAACGGCAAAAGCAGTTGCTGTCGATAAAGTTGCGCAAATTGCAGCGGCACTGAATATGGTGCCCAGTCTCTTAAACATATAAACACGGTCCCTGAAAAGCTGGCTAGTGCCAATTACAAGAAGTGCTATCTAACCAGACTGCTTCCGGCAGCGCATGAATGAATACTTATCTATGTGCGGGCTGTCGGAGAAGTTTCAATTAATGCTCACACGTTCCAATACTAAAGTTCACCGTCTTGATCGGCTTATGTCTGGTGCTCAGGAAGTGGCGAAAGACATCGATATATGTCTACGGAGAAATGAATGAGAAACTTCCTGTTCTGCAAAGGTTAGCTGGTATCACACAGACAAGGCAGATCCCCAATGCGGCGCACTTTCCGATGATTGAAAATTCTAATGCCTTTTATTGTGCAATCTTGGATTTCGTAAATGCTGCTTCCCAAGTAGCTTAGCGCGGTTTTTTAGCAACACACCAAACGTTCATTGAGTCGATGTGGCGAGCAATCTTTACTTTCAGTGAGTGCGAAGGATGTGATCACCCACGATGCTTTTCATGCTGCGACGGCCACTCAGTCTCGGCTATCACGATGACAAGCGGCCTGAAACAGTCAAACAGCGTTGATAGTCTGCCTGCGAATCCATCTAAAGGACGATGATAGTCCGCTCTTCTGTTCCTACCATAGAGAAAACGGAGGCAGGGCTATGACCTACGCAAGTAGTTTTCCATTCGCTGGCAAGCAATGCTCATTCAAATTGCCAAAGGAACATGGCGCTGTCGTCGTGTTCTCTCTTTCTTGTATTATTTCGCTTTTGTTGTGTCGCGCAGAACCAACAGTTGCTGCCTGTAGTGAAATAGTTCTCTGGGCAATGGTGCTGTCAATGCACCAGCCGAGGCAGCTATTGGTCGTGACCGCGCTGGGTATCTTAGTGCTGCAGCTCTTCTTTGGAGCGCCACTGGCACTCTTGATCGCGATAGTCTGGGTCGGTCTTCAAGCAACAAAGTCTTCCCACGCTCGCAACGGATTCTGGTGGAGGGAGGCAGTTGGTATGTCTGGTGTAGCCCTGGCACCTTTGATGGTCTCATACCTTGTAGCCGGCGATCACTCCTTGCCATTAACAGCAGCCGCAGCTTTACTAGCTGCCGTTTTTACCGGCTCTGCCCTGATCCGAGTAAGCCGGAAAGAAACTCGGGTTAACCCGATACCGGCGGCGCTGCTTTCACTTGTGCTCTGGCTTTGTCTGACTGCCGCCAGCCCGATAATAGCCGCTTTGTCATTGATTCCCTACGTCGCACAAAGCATTTGGCTCGTGCAAGAGTCCAGTCCTTCCTTCAAAACACTTGGCCAGATACAGAGCCTGTCTCTGCTCTGGGTAGCAGCGGCTATCACCATACACATCTTTGGCATAGCATGAGTCTTGAAGGTTTCTGCGTGCGCCACTGCATATGATGGCACAGTAACTGCAAGTGGTTGCGGCATGAGCTTTTGCAGTTCCATCATTGCAGGTTGCAGTTTTGCTCGTTGGTAATCACTGTAGACTTTGGTCTGGGAGCGATTTTGACATGCCAACTTTAGGTAGCTTGCGCGCTTCGAAGTGAACCATTCGCTCGCCGAACTCGGGGATGCTTGCCGTACCGCTAATGATTTCGTCTTTAAATGAACCGTTGAAAACCGCGATCGCTTCCTTGTTCTTTTTCCATCTGGTTAATATGGATTTGGAGAAATCGACATAGAGTTGGATAGTTCCAGCTGCTTCGTCAAACACTCCGCTCAGTGGGAACTTACCTAAAAGCCCGCTATATGTCCCTTTTATCTCGTTGCCATTCTGCTCGGATATCAGCACGGTTGGGTGCCTTCTAAACTCGATTACATGCCCTTTCCAAGTTCCAGTAACATCGGTCACAGCCTTGGTTGAGGATGTGTCGTTAAATTCCACACCACCTTCTAATTGGTGCTCCTTACTTTGATCGGCTTCTGCGAATGCTGTCGGTTGAAAAATCAAAAGCATGAATGCAGTCATGACTAAGATCGAGAGCGGCGCGGTCAGTGCTTTGGTTTCTTCATGTACTTTACTGCTCCAGGTGAAAAGCTGAGCGCACCATATCTGGTGCAAGCTTCCAATGCTGTGAGTTTTGGCGTAGATGTGCATATTTAATTACTCGGGGGTAACTACCGGCTTCTGACCCTTTTGCCAATCAACATTGTAATCGCTTATTTTGTATTTTTTAATGCCATCTCATGTACCCTTGAAGTTTCTTACAAACTCCATTACACGAGGCGGCGCAAAAAGTTTCGCGCCGACAGAAAATTATCTCAAGCCTAGTTCTCCGCCTAGTCTTCGGTGCTGTAGGCGGCTACTCTGCTAGCCACTTCTTTCGCCTCATCTTCTCTGCTTGTCGCAGTCAGCAGTCGCACATAAATTTCCAATGGATAAATCAAATCTTCTTGATCGCCAGACTCTTCTAATGTCGCTATGGATTGTTTGAGAATTGGCTCCGCCTTTCCAAATTCATCCTGTCCTATATAGATGGATGCAAGCAAAGCCTGATTGCGAGCTAAGTCTGGGTCAGCCGGTTCAAGCAGCGCATGTTTGATTGTCAATGATCGGTAGCAAAACATTTCTGCTTCCGAGAAGTGACCACGGCTTTCAAGGATGAGTGCGTAGCGCACGAATTGTTCGGCTACCTCGAGATTCTCGTTGCCCAGTGCCTTTTCTCGCAAACTTAGGGCTCGTTGAAATAGAGGATCTGATTTTCGATACAGCTTCTGCCCTTCGTAAAAATTGCCGAGTGTTTCAAGCATATGTGCAAGTTCGAGAGGAGCATCTGCATAGGATTTCTCTGCAATCGAAAGAGCTTTCTTGTAAAGCAAGTCTGCATCTGCAGTTTTGCCCTGTGTTTCACGAACCATCGCCAATCCAAAATACGAACTGGCGATGTGGTGATCGTCAGGTTGCAGTTGTTTTTCTGACAACTTTAGAAATTGTTTTAAGTTTGCTTCGGCGTCTTCGTATTTTTCTAAAATCAACTGCGTGGTCGCAAGGTGATTAAGAACTTGACAGGTAGCCGCACTTTCTGGTTGATCACGTTCACATATTTTCAGTGCTTCCTTCAAGAGTTCTTCCGCTCTAGCGAAGTCGTCGCGCTTCTTGCAGGCAATAGATTGTTCGATCAGCTGATCTACTTCTGGCGGTACCGAGGCTTGCTCTTGCTCCGGCTGACCTCCTCCCATCAGGTTCGACATCCAGGAACCCGCACTACCGAGCGAATTTTGTGCTTGCTGCAGATCCGCAAAGCTCGGTGTTTGTCCATGCTTAATTTGTTTGATCAGCATTTGGGCCATTGTTTGAGCCATCGGACGAAGCGCTTGATCTGTCTTGGGCAGCATCTTAAGACCATTTGCCAGCATTGGTGGAATGTTTCCAGCTCTGGCGAAGGCATCCGGATCTTTCATGGCTTCCTTAAGCGATTGCAAAACAATCTCAACCACTTCCGCCTCACTGGAGTGCCGGACAATTTCCTTCAGCTGTTCAGGAATTTCCATATCGCCGCCAAACATCTCAATATCCTCCGCAAAGCCCAGTCGTGAAGCAATATACCATTGTCGTCTGTGCCAGGACTTGGAGAACGCCAAGAAAACTCCAGGTTGCTTATGGCAGAAGGGATAATAATTCTTTTCGATTACGGTAATTTGTTGAAGTGAAGCAGCCTTACTGGGATACTGGCTCATCTGTCAGAGTGCTGCCAAGGGTGAGTATGAAGTCTATTCAAGTTGTCTTTGCGGCGATGTTGCTCGGATGTGTTGCCCAGCCTGTTTTTGCGCATCACGATTTAGACGATCATCTCCAACATCAACAATCCTCGAAAACTGCAAAGCAAGAAAGTATTGATCCGTGGCATTTGCTCGATTTCGCTTTGACACCTGCCTATGCTCTTTCAACGAATGTTCGGATTTATTTTGATGGTCCGTATCGAGTTATTGATTCAAACGGTATTCCCAATCATCCAACGGGTCAATTTCCGAATGCGGAAAATCCAAATACGATTTCGGAGCAGTCATACAAATTCCGCATGCCGAAAGAACCTGCGGCAGCTCAATCGACAACTCATATGTTCATGGCACCATTCGGTGTTGCCGTAAATGGTATTCCATTTGATCCAGGAGCAAATGAGTTTTGGAATCGCGATCGGAATTCTGGCTGGCAATATGAGCCAATGTTCCATCACAGTCTTGGGCTCGATCAAAGTAACGCACACGTCCAGCCAAACGGTGCTTATCATTACCACGGTATTCCAACGGGACTTTTAGATAGGCTCGCTCAGTCACCGAAGCCGGTGCTAATTGGATACGCCGCTGACGGTTTTCCGATGTACGCACCATTTGGGTATCGAGATGCGAATAACAACAGATCGTCAATGACCAAATTGCGTTCGAGCTATCGCCTTAAGGAAGGCACACGCCCGTCTGGACCCGGTGGCAGATATGATGGTTCGTTTGTTCAGGATTACGAATATGTGCCAAAGTTGGGTGATTTGGATCAGTGCAACGGACGCTTTGGTGTCACCTCAGAATATCCGAAAGGAATTTATCACTACGTCGTGACTGATGCTTTCCCATTTATTCCACGAGAGTGGAAAGGCACTCCGGACGAAAGTTTTCAACGACATGGGCACACTGGCAGACCCGGTGGAGGTGGAAGTCAGGGCGAGCGTGATGGTCGACCCGGTGGCGGACCAGGCGATCGCGAAGGAGGACCTCCTGGCAGCGGTCCAGGCAATCGCAACGGACGATTCCCCGGCGGAGGACCTCCAGGTGGCGGACCTCCAACTGATCGCAATGGACGATTCCCCGGTGGCGGACCTCCAGGCGGCGGACCTCCAGCTGATCGCAACGGACGATTCCCCGGCGGAGGACCTCCAGGTGGTGGACCTCCAATTGATCGTGACGGACAGCCCCCAGGCGGCGGACCACAAGGGAACGGCGACGGACGACATCCAAGTGGCGGTCCTCCAGACCAACAGGCTAGGCCGTATGGATCAGGTGGCGATTAAATGCAGAAAAGTCGATTGAAGTTCACGCGAGTGGTTTTAGGAGCGGTACTGCTGCTGGTGCTTTTCACTGTCTACACGAGAATGCCAATTCAAGTAAGAATCTTTGTTCTTCCCGCGATCCTGCTTGCTTTATGGTGGTGCTTCAACGGACTAATTTCGAAATCTAAACCGAAACGAGACCAACACCAGCGTTTGCCCTAAAGCATCGCTCGCTATAGGGAAAATTCGTAAGCCATCCTCATTTAATAGATTGAGAACTTTTGAGTGAACTGATAAGCAAGCTAAAATACACAGGCAGTTTTGCTGTTGGCCAGCTTGGTAGTTGAGGCAGGGATAATATTGACAAAGACGCGACTAGTTATCGTGGCCAGATAAAACGGTCTGCTTCCGGATTGATGATGGCAGGATGACGCCCGTCCCAAAATGCAGCTTCCGCATCGGGAAATTTCAGGGAAAAAGCCAGTGCTTTTCATGTGGAATCGACATACCCTTCAGATTGCAGATGGCAACGTGCGGGGGTGGCCAGCGTGAAAATTCAGCCAATGATTGTCCTTCGATTCGCCATTCTGGTGTCTGTTGGGAGCACCATTGCCTCTCCTTGCTGTGTTGCCAATGACTCCTCAGGGTTTGCTCGGCTATCGGACTCAAAAAAAGAAGAGATTATGTGGCAACTTAGAGCTGACAGCGAATGGGGCCAGCTCGATCAGAATGGCCGGGCCTATCAGAAGCCCATCTGCCAGTACATCCTGACCAGGCCGGGGCACATGTTGACATGGAGCGGACTGTGGAAAAAAGAAGCGATAGACCTGGTGGACAAGCAGGGATGGACGGACCTGGCGCCCTTGATTCGCAAGATTTACGAGAGCCCGCAGGACATCGGCGGTATCGAGGCGTGGGAAAGAGCCTTCAGATATGTCCGACGGCAGGAGTCTAAGCCCATTCCCGCAGCGGTAATCGCGGCAGAAGAGACTCTGGAACATTGCCTCAACTACGGGAACACGGTGACAGACGAGCAGGTGAAAGCGGCGCAAGCGGAACTTTCAAATGCGCAGGATAAAGAAGCGGCTCTGGTTTAGGCAATCATGGCTGCAGCCGCAACTTATCAGTTCCATAAAGGCGGACCTCGCAAATGGAATAAAGCGGCGGTAGGTGTTCTCAGTACCCTGGATCAGAAAGAAGTAGCCTTCAGGCTCAAGCAGCTTGACCAGGCTCTGGTACCAGGCAAGTATGTTTCTCGCGATGAGACAATGGAGCATATAGCGAAGGATCTCAATCTGGATCGCAAGCAACAGTGCGCTTTGTCATGGGCTCTAGCCTTTCTACCCAACATTGATCCTCAGTTCGCTGCTAGTCAATTTGCTCGATTTCGTAGAGACTGGTTTGTTCCATTTGCTGGAATGCTCGGCATCTACGAATGGTAGCAAGGGCATAATAAGCCGACCCAATTCCATGCCGGGCCAGTTGTTTTCGGACTTGGTGCTGCTGCCACCGGCATTGGTATCGGTACCTGCAGAGCAAATAGAGATTATACCTCGGCGCATTTGTTGTTGCGATCGCTAAATACACTGGGTTTTCCCCTCTGGACGCCAACTGGAGAAAAAACATACTTCTACGGTCAGTGTCTTTTAGCTGATGTTTTATCGCTGTGGGGAGAGACGGTTAGACCCTGGGACGTCAGTCCAACAGGATTTAAAGTGCCTGTGAATCATGAAGATCAAAGGAATTTGTTTCTTGTAGTGTTTGCTTTAGCAGTAGGAATTTCCGGTGCGATTTTAGTCTTTCTTTCGCGCCGGACTTTTACACTTTTTAGTGATAAGTCGCATGTGAGACCAGACTGGCGACGAGCTACCACAATCGCTTTCACACTTCAAGCAGCTGCGATGGCAGCTTTTTTTACTACTTCGGCCCTAAGCTTTCTGCAACTCGTGATCTTTATGGCTATGGTCGATTGGTTTGAAGAAATGATCTTACGTCCACGAATCGTCGGCCGGATCTTTGACCAGAAGTGACATTTCAATCGATTATACGTCCATGGAGTCTGTACGTCTTGAAGCCCGTAGTCCGATTTAGCTTGCTTTTTTAGTGACAAAGAAGTGAGCGATGTTGCTGATCAAGCTGTCTGCTTCCTTGATCTTAGCCAGGGTCCTCTTAGCTCGACGTGCAACTCGATAGTTCTCGTCCTTTGCCAGTGCTTGGTATATGTGTTCGGGGAAATTAGGATTCATCGCTAGACAATATCGAACCAACGGACTTGGATCGGTTGCCAACCTCCACATGAAAGTAATCGCGTTAGGATGCTGAGCCACTGAGGCACGCACTTCCGGGCTCTTGTCTTCTATTAGTTTTTCCAGTGTTTCCAAATCTGTGTTGGGATTTTCGGCCACTTCCATAAGAACTCCAGTGGACTTGGCTTTGCTCATAACATTGAGGATATCGCTGGGAGCATCATGATTACTGGCTACCAGACTTAGAATGTGCTCGAGTTCCGCTTCCGCCAAGTGAGCTTCGTCGACGTTCTCTGCTAGTACTTCTATCTTGACCTTCATAATTTCTTCCCGTCCTGAAATCGCATCCGCTTCCAACTGCTCAAATGTAGCGGTTGTATTGAGTCCGTACATCCAGCATAAGGGGTATACCCCTGCCAAATTTTCAAATCCAATAGAGCTGTTCAATATATGATGGACTAAATCAGGTTATCGCTTCTGCATCCGGTTTTTGGAAAACAATCACCCCGATCACGGATGCCAGAGTAAAGAAGATAAGCAAGCCAAATGCGGCAGTGAAATTGTGCGTTGCATTGGCAATGATGCCTGTTAATGAAGGAGCGAGAATTCCTGCAAGCGCAAAGAAACAATCCATGATACCGAGGCTGGTGCCAGCTCGATCTTTGGCCAGGTCACAATTGAGTGCGTAGAATGCGGCGTTTGGCATCAATCCCAAACCCATTCCTAGCGAAATCATCGTGATTGCCACCTCCAGCGAGTGCGTAAACATGACTGGAATGAAACATATTGCTGAGGCCAACTGGCACATCCAAATCATGTGCGAGCGTGAGATTCTGCGGCTGCCGGTTTTCTGGAGAAGATAGTCTGAAAGCCAGCCAGCAGCGGGCAACAAAATTGCTGCTGTTAACCAGGGGGCGATGAGGAATAATCCGGCTTGTTTGATATGCAATCCATACGTCTGCTCAAGATAGCCTGGAAGCCAAGTTTGAGCGAAGAACAACAAATAGCCAAAAGAAAAGAAGGCAAAATTATTCGACATCAGTGATGGATTGAGCAACATAAAACGCCATGTTGTCTTGCCTGCAGCTAGATCCTCGTGACGTAGAGTTTTTTCCGTTTTTTCGCGATCCGATGTCCTTCCTTCTCGAATGTGTTTGAGTTCTTCATCCGACACACGCTTGCAAGATTCAGGATAGTCTTTGAACACTAAGTACCAAGCGATCGCCCAAACAATACCTAAACAACCGAGCACGGCAAACATCGCCTTCCAACCCAGAGAAGCAACCATATTTGAAAGCAATGGCGCACCAATAACTGCTGAAACAGGCACGGCTGAAAGGACGATTGCCGTTGCTCGCCCTCGTTCTGAATTCGGCAACCAGTCTGCGACCACGCGCGTTAGCGAAGGGAAGTGCGGTCCCTCGGCCACGCCGAGCAATGTTCTAAAAAGGAATAAAATCCAAAAGCTGCTAGCCAATCCCATCAAAGCAGTGCAGCCAGACCAGAGAATCGCCGCTGATGCCCAGGTTTTACGAGCCCCC
Source organism: Candidatus Melainabacteria bacterium (assembly GCA_003153555.1). Classification (GTDB taxonomy): domain Bacteria; phylum Cyanobacteriota; class Vampirovibrionia; order Obscuribacterales; family Obscuribacteraceae; genus PALSA-1081. Next base: position 29,454 of record PLZS01000115.1, read on the forward strand.
CAACGGTCCACCAAAATGCCGCCCCCGACCGTCATCACCATGTAGCCGATGCCGAACGCACCGGCGATAAAGCCGAAATCTTGGTCATTGAATCCAAACTCTGCCTTGATCGGCGTGATGGCGTAAGAGATTGCCGACCGATCGAGGTAACAAATCAAAGTTATGGCAAACCCAAGTGCAATCACGACCCAGCGAAAGTTGCCTACAGAGGCTACACCTGCCGACGAATTTTGAGAAATTTCCTCGATGTTGAGTTGTGCCATGGTTGCCTTGGATGCGGCGGGGATCTAGCGTCAAACCGAACACAGTTTCGCCTGCTGCGTTTTGGGTGAGACGCTGAAAATCTTACGCTATTCGCGAAGGATAAGTCGAGCCGCTTGCGGAGTCGGGCAGCTTCGCTGTAGCAGCCGAGCAGGCGGACCATGGGTGGAATGCTTGGACATAGAGGCATGGGGGGGCCTTTGGGCTCGGATGAGCAGTACGAACGCCTTTAGGTCATCAAAAGCCAATTCGACAACAGCCTTGGACCCAAAAAGCTACAGATGAGCTCCAACTAAACCTTAAGGAGGTGACGCATCATGGCGTTACCTCCTCCTAATTAGCGGGCGCGATCCAGTAAAATAGGTATTCGAAGGTTCAGACTCAATTGGTAGGAAAATGAATCGCTTTTTTCTTAGCTCTCTTTTATGTTTGTGCATGCTTTCAGCTCAAGCTCCTGTACACGCTGAATGGTACGACAGTGAACATTCGACTTTAGAGAAAGCTAAACGCATGTATCAATCGGGAAGATTTGACGAAGCGCGTGTCATGTTTACCGACTGTATAAATTCCAATGCCAGGTCTGCTGAGACCTACTATTGGCGCGGTGTTACATACAACAGTCTTAATCAGCCTGAAAAAGCGCTGGCAGATTTCAATCAAACCATATCGCTCGATTCCAACAACCCTAAGTACTACCTCGGTCGCGGTCTGCTTTACTCCAACAAGAATGAATATGATGAAGCGATCGCGGATTTTGATTCGGCCTTGCGGCTTGATCCCGACAATGACATGGCTTCTACGAATAAGAAGTTCTGTGTTCAAGCAATTGCTGATAAGAAAAAGTCCGAGCTAGAAAAGATTGCTAAGGCCAAAGCTGACGCCGATCGCCTGGCTGCGGAAAAGTTAGCAGCAGAACAGCTAGCGCTGAATCCACCTGTGCCCGCTAAAAAGGGCAGAACCCCTCACACCGTTTCGGAGAAACCGGTGGCGGTGGCAGTGACTCCTGTTGCAAACAATGCTGCAAACACAGCCCAACTTCGTGCCATCGAAAAGAAGCAGGCTGAGTTGCAAGCTCGGGAACAGGCTGTTGAGGCTAAGCTCGAGAAGGAACGCATTGAAAGACAGCAATTGGCTGAAGCGAAAATTGAAGCGAAAACAGAGCAGCAACATCTGGTCAAAGAAAACAAGCGCTCTGCCTCCACTCATGTCGCAAAAACGAAAGAGGTTGAGCCACCAGTTGCGGAAGAACCAGCTGCGCCGCCTGTGAACCGCCCGATCCGGGACAAATGGGCCTTGATTGTTGGAATCAGTAAGTTCAAGGATGGCAGTTTGAACTTGCGTTATCCATCTAAAGACGCCAAAGACTTTTATGATTTTCTGGTCACTAGTGCTGGTTTCAAAAAAGACCACATCAAATTACTGGTCGATGAAGAAGCAACAAGAGGGCGCATTCTCTCAGAGCTTGGCGACAAATGGTTGCCGCGTGTAGCTAATCCTGACGACCTCGTTGTCATCTACATTTCAAGCCATGGCAGCGCTTCTGATATGGACGTGGGCGGAGTAAATTATCTTCTTGCGCACGATACTGACGTAGATAACTTATACGCTTCGGGCTTGCCGATGCAAGATTTGACGCGAATCATCAAAGGTCGTGTTCACGCCGATCGTATCGTGCTAGTTCTCGATGCCTGTCATAGTGGCGCCACAACAGTTGCTGACAGCAAGGGACTGACGAGGCGCTCCAATGTCAATGCAGACGAAATAGCTCAAGGCACTGGTCAACTCGTTATCTCTTCAAGTCTGCCTAATCAAGTTTCTTGGGAATCGAAGAAAGATCAAAACAGCGTCTTCACTAAATACTTGATGGAAGGGTTGAAGACTAAACCTAACCTTGGCGAAGCGTTTGCTTTCATGCGCAATAAGGTCCAAGAAGAAGTATTGCGCGAACGCGGTGTCTTGCAAACTCCCGTGTTGAAAAGCAAATGGCAAGGCAATGAACTTGTGATCGGCGCACCGGCTGTAAATCCATCCGCTGGACTGGAGCCAGAAGCTGAAGGGATGCGGCCAGGTCAAACAACGCACTAGAATGAAATTCGGAAACTCGAATTCTCACTTAATCAGTAGCTCGCTGCTTCTCCTCACGATTAGCTTTCTTATAGCGCAAAGGTGTGATGCAGCAGAGTTGTGCTCGCAAGAGCAGGTAGTTGTGCAGGTAGAGCACGTCGGCAAAAATTATATACTCACTTTAATGCCACCCAAGACGACTCTTGAGGCTACGATCGGCGTCGAGCTAAACCTTCAGAATATGACCGCATCGCAGCCCAATCATTTTGTATATAGAGTGGATGGACTTCAACATTCATTTCGTAACCCCGTTCAGATCGCTTATTTTTCTCAAGCAAATCCGGACAGAGTTTGTTATTTTAACTGGAAGTACATGTGGCTGTGCGGCCTTCCTGGAGGCGTTCACGACAATTGGTATGTTTACTCTTTGCCCTATCGTCAAGGCGAGCACCATGTAGTGGCTCAAGGCTATTTCGGCTCATTTAGTCATGCTAGAGGAACCCCAGCCGAATACGCAATTGACTTCAGCATGCCGGAGGGTACTGCGGTCTGCGCTGCCCGAGAGGGGATTGTGGTTGCGTCTTATGGTGACTCCACAGTTGGTGGCAGCGATAAGAAATACTCCACCTGCGCCAATTATGTATATATCAAACATTCTGACGGAACATACGCTCGGTATGTGCACTTGCAACCGCACGGTAATCTGGCGAGACTGGGGCAGGCTGTACGTAAAGGGGATCAAATCGGTCTATCTGGAAGCACAGGCTATGCGGAGTTTCCACATTTGCATTTCGAGGTTTCAGTTACTCTCGACGGTGAGCACGAAAAATCCTTGCCAGTAACGTTTCACACCGTTCGGGGAGACATTTCTGACTTGAAACAGGGCGAATCGTATTAGCGCAGAGTCCAGGCCAAAGGCATGTTCAATTTGGCTTCGCAAATCGATTTGCCGTTATGACATAACAGTCTTAGACCTTGATGGATAATGACCCCGTCAGAGAAAGCGAGAAGCCCTTGATTTCTTAGGCTTTAAGGCGATGTAAAGCTTGAGACTTGCCACTTAGATGTGCTTAGATCCGTGTACCGGTGGATGCGTCTATACAAGTGGCAAAATTAGACAACGACGAAGCTAGACAAGTGGCCAGTGCGACTGTCATACCAACATTGGACGCTCTTACAAGCGTCAGTGCCAGCGATCAAAGCGCTTTGATTACTTTGCTTGCTTGTCTTGATAATCCCGCTTCTCGCACGGAAGCTTGCCGGACTTTGCATTCGTTGGCGGAGTGCTTATCTGAGCGACCGGCGGCCAATCTATCGCTCAAATCGCTTGAAATTCCAGGTACGACCAAACCGATTCGGCTGATCTTGTCTCCCGCTGTCTTCTCGCCTGAGCAGTGGGGTAGAACGTTCGCTGAAGGATTAATGAAGACTCCTGAGATGTTCTACGGTAAAAGGGTTGTTGAGTTAGGCACTGGGTCTGGTTGGATCAGTTTGCTGCTGTTGCTACGCACTGGCGTAGCGGAACTTTTGGCGCTCGATATAAATCCAGTGGCGATCACCTTGGCTCGTCTGAATTGTTGGCTGAATGGCACCACGAGTGATGGCACTCTTGTATTCAGTCAATACGGCGTTCCGATCATTAATGCACTTCGCTTTGCCGAGTCAGATTTGCTTGCCGAGGCCTTCAAGTCAAACGAAAGGTTTGACCATGTAATTGGCTGCATACCTCAAGTTCTTCATCCTGATGAAGAGGGTGCGGAAGTTAAAAGCAGGACTTCCGAAGAAGACTTGTACAATTTGAGTAACTACTGCTTTCAACAAGGCATTTTGGAAGATCGTTTCGGATTGCCGCTCATCGCCAGAGCCTTGGAAGAATCTCAACTTTGTTTAAATCCGGGCGGAAAAGTAACCCTAGTGCTTGGTGGACGTCCAGGCCCCGGCGCGATTGAGTCGATGTTTAGTCGCCGCGGATTCGATTCCAAATTGATTTGGAGCAGAAGGATTCAGCAAGCAGACGATACTGATTTAGCATCTCTCGTTAGGTTGGAACGAACGCACTCTATCCAATTTCATTTCTTCATGTCGCGTGATTCGCAACAAGCAGTTTCCGCCGAGACCGCCGTTCAATTGCTTAAAAAGAATCAGGATGTGTATCATGACTTGCTTGTTTACCAGGCTGTGACTCGATGGGAGACGCCGACAACACTCTTTGTGCGCAACTTGCATGAGATGAAATTGGATTCTTTGCGTAATGAATTAGACTTTTCTAGAGTGACAGAAGAGCAAGTTAGTTTCTTGAGCCGCTTTTCCTCTGACATGCTTACTTCCAAGGCAATTCCATATCCGCACGAAAGAGGCGATTCAGGATTGCGCACTAAGTTAGCTAAATTTCTGAATCTCTATTGCCATTATCCGATTTCCGTGGAGCAGCTCTTCGTCGGACCCGAACGAAGTCAGCTTTTAGCCATGGTATTGAATATGGTGACCAGTTCCGGTGACCAAGTTCTAATATCTCAATCCATCTCATCAATTTATTCTCCAGTCACAAAGCAGATGCAGCTTAGTCTGGTTCAAGGAAATGATGATCTCTCTGAACTTCTTCAGCTCGTTGAGATCATCCAACCGGCTGTGGTTCTAATCGCTCCAAGTCAATTGTCTCATCCATCGTCGCTTACTCTTCAGGCTTTGCGGGATCATGCGAGCAAGAATCCACATCGTTGGTATTTGGTCGATGATTCCGCGCACTTCGATATTAGTTCTGATTTAAATTCAAACATGACCATTCGTCTAGCGGCTCAGCTCAAGCTGCCGGGAAATTTGATATTTATCTATGGATTGATCAAAAACACGGTATCTCCTGACTTGGAACTTAGTTTTTTGTTGAATGCTCCATCTAAATGGATTCATGCTTTCGATGTGGGCGCCGAACTTACGTACTCGCGGATTGCCTATCCGAGCCAACTTTATTATGAATGGTTATTCGACGACCTGTTGTCGTTTCCTTTCCCTTTGCAACAAACACAATCTCTCGATTCGCACGAAAATGAAACTGAGTCTACTTTTTCGCTTAACTTTCTTGCCGCCGCCACCGATCCTGTGTTCAATCCTAAACCCATAAACCCAGAACAGGTCGGGGTGATCAGGCTGGACTATGGAGAAATGGAGGCTCCCGTTCCGGACGCACTGGTAAAGGGATTGTTTAAGGGATTTCTGGAGGAATCGACGGACCGCCTTGAACAATTGATGATCGAGCGAGTTTGTTCCTACTTTAAAGCAACTCGACAGGTTGATGTTGAGCCAAGCCAGATAGTTTTATCGCAGGGCGTCTTTCCGCTTTTTGGTGCCTTGCTGTCCACCCTGCGCAAGCGATTGAAACGTGCTCCAATTGTCGCTTTGCCCGATGGCAGTTACGGACCGGTGTATGCGGCAATAAAATATCACGGCGGTATAGAGCAACGAATTCCTACCGACCCGAGTAAAGCATTCTTACTTTCTGCAGATCAATTGGATCGCTTAGATCCTAAACCGGATTTGCTTTGGTTGACGCAGCCGAACAATCCGAGTGGTTTGTATTTTCACTCAGATCAGATTCAGTCCATAGTCAAAACTTGCAGAGACAGGGATATTTTGCTGCTGGCCGATGAAATATTTTTCTTGATCAGTGACTTTAGGCTGGGTGCATCAACTCCAAAGTATTTGAGTTTCGCATCGGCCCTCAATGGTAGTGCCAGCAAAAATGTTTTCATCTCGGATGGTATTTCCAAAATATTTGCGGCCGGTGGAATGCGCTGCGGCTTTATGGTTTGCCCGGATGATGTCTGGGCGCAGGAATTGCGCGCTTCAGTCTGCTTGCCGCCACGTTCGACGTTACGCGCCTGGGACGCACTTTACTCACCGTTTCTGGATTCACCGCCGCACAGATTCGTCAATCTTGTCAGTGAAAAACGCGACATCCAAGAATATATGGATACGATTCGAAAACAGTTATCCTCACAACGAGACGAACTCATAGACTTACTCAAGCAATACCAGTTGGATGATCAAATCGATTCACCTTACCGAGGTGGATTTTTCGTTCTCGCTAAACTCGCAGACCGGTACGAACAATTGGCCACAGAGGCAGGACTCTTAGTTAATCCAGAGCAGTGGGCCCGAACGCCAGGCTGGGCGCGGATTTGTTTCGGGTTGACTCCTTACCACTTCCAGCTAGCAAAAACGCGGCTAAGAGACTTTTTGGAGAATGGGAGCTAACCAAGCAACCCGATGAAGACTGACACTGCGGAAATGTTTTCTCAGGATTTTGCCGAGTGCATTCTGTCGCCTGCGGATATGGTCGGTCGGGCATATCGCCTAGCCCGCAAGGACTGGAAGATCATGGTTGGCGTTTCGGCTATTCCCTCTTTTGTAAGCGCCCTTTCAGGCTCTATGTTAGGTCGGTCACTTGGTCATTCAGATGCTGGCAGGTGGACTCTTGTTGCAGTAATCGTGTTGATTTTTGTGAACGTGGGATGCGGTTTTGCCCTCCGTGTCATTCAGTTTGCTTTGGTGACTCTGCTACTTGGGCAGTATGCTGATTTGAAAACCGCTCTTGCAGAGTCTCGAGAAAAAATTTGGTTTATCCTTTGGATTTCTTTGCCTACTGTTCTGGCTGATCTTGTAGGAATTCTCCTGGCTGCGCTTTCGCTGTGGATGATGATTCCTGGCGAAAGTAAGAATATGATGTTCGCTGGTGCTGGAGCGATGGGTTTTGTACTGCTTATATTTATCAGCGTGCCACTTACCTGTTTGAGTCTCTTAAATCTGTTTTTCATTGTCATCCTTATCGAAGAACGATTGTCGGTGCAAGACGGTTTTGTTCGCTTCACCCGTTTATGCGCGAATGCAAATGTTATGGGGTACATGGCAGGTTTCTTCGCCCTGTTTGCACTCGTATCGCTGATGCTTGAGTTGTGCACGCTGTTGTCGTCAGCGATAAATTTTTCAAACTCGTTACCATCTGGTGCGCTAAAAGAACTGTTTAGAGATGCGGAGTCATTATTGAGATGCGTCATATCAATGCCGGTATATGCATTTGTGACAGGCGCAGGAGCTGCCGGTTGCGCTGGGTTGTATACACAATTGATTATGAAGCTGGAAGGCGCTGATCTCGTAAAGAACTTGGCTCAAGTTAAACAATGCTGACTTGCTTGCTATTACTGCTGCTGTCGGGGATGCACTTTCATAGGCCGCACCAGATTCGGTGCTAGCTCTCTGACTCCGTTGTGCACGTGCGCTGCTGACTGCTCGATAGCTTCTGCCGCTCTGTGACCTTCGTCCAGCACTTCCCTGATTCTCCGTTCGGTGTCAGTGCGCACTTCTTTCACCTGCTCCTCATAGGGCTTTTTAGCTTCAGTTATTTCTTCGGCTGTCGCCTTCCGATAGGCGCGAAAGGGAAAAGCAGGACCGCGCCCGTCGCCAATCATTTGCGTTTCTTCTTCCTTGATTGCGGCACAGTGGCGATCCGACTCTTCACTAATTTCCAGGGCGCGTTTTTCTGACTGCTCGATGTTCAAACGAGTGCGTTCGATTTGCTGTGTCTTTATTGTTTCGGTGCTCTTTTTCAATTCGGCTTGAAAGCGCGGCGATTGTGCTTTGACCATGGAGCCGGACACTATCGCGAAGACAGCTAGAGATGTGCAAATTTTCCTACGCATTGCTAAGCCCTATGATCTGCAGCTATTCCTTTCTTTTGAATATATCCACGAGCCGATCCAGCACCGGGCGCGGATCATCGACAAACGGTTCAATATTGTGCAGCGAGTTCGTACCTACTGCTGTTGATTGAAAGGTGTTTAAATCTTCTTCTTCTTCTTCTTCTTCTTCTTTTTCCGCTCTTTCTTCAGGAATTTTACTACTCACCTGAGCGATCAAATCGACTTTGTTCATATCAGGCTTAAAGCGTGAAAACGTGCTGAATTGCTCTTCTTTCTGATTGCTGCTGGCGACGGGTTCCATCGCTTTAAACTGCCCACATTGATTCCACTTGCCGGATGTAACACTGCGAATGTAGTTCTTCAAATTCACAGCTTCGTTTTCTCGATGGGATACATAGAGCATGTTTGCGTAATTGTTTAGAAGGATGATTACATCGGCATGATTTGCGCCTTGGTTGGCAGTGCGAATAGCAATAGCTCGTTTGTATAGGGGCTCTGCTTCCTCGTGTTTATCGAGCGCGTGATAAAGCATAGCCAGATTGTTTGAAATCACCCCAATGTCGTGATGTTTGGCATCGAGCGTGGATTCATAAATTCGAAGAGTTCGCTCGCATATGGGCTGCGCCTCAGCCAATTTGCCGTTTTTCCACAACACCTCTGAGAAAAGTTCGAGCGTACTTGCAATGCGCGGGTCGGTCGGATCAAATTCATCGGTCGCGGCCACCGCTTTTCTCAATAGTTGTTCGGCCTGTAGCGTATTATTTTGTTGAACTGCATCCATGCCTTTGGCCACGAGTTCGACCCATTTTTCCTGCCTTTCAGGTGTTACAGGTGCCTGTCGAGAACTCAACCAATTTGACAATAGAGCACTCTCAGCAGTCATCTCGGCGTCTGATATGGTTCGTTCTTCGACTGACTGACTCTCGCCAGGCGAAGTTACAGCTGGTGCGACCGGCGGGTTAAAGAGAGCTTCGGGACTGGCGATTTGGATCGATTTAAAGTGTCCAGAGCGGTTCCAGACACCAGTCTTCACGCTAACGGTACTGGCTTTCAAATCCTCTGCTTCAAGGGCGCGACCTGATGCGACCAGGAGATTGGCATAGTTTTTAACCAACTCTGCGACTTCGGGGTGCTCTACTCCCAGCACTTTTCTGCGAATCCGCAGTGCCCTTCTATACAGCTCCTCTGCCTCAGAAAATCGCTCCAGCGTGTGGTAGACCATGGCCAGATTGTTGGCAAGGACGCCGATATCGGCGTGATCAGGACCAAGCTGATCTTCATGCAAGGAAAAGGTTTTGATCAGGATAGGCAAGGCGTCAGAGTACTGATTATTGCGCCAATAAACGTGTGCCAGACCTTCAAGGGTAATAATCCGACGCCTGTCGTACTGGCCTAAGTCGTTGCAGAGCGTCAAAGCCATAAGCCAAAGCTGACTAGCTTCGTCTAATTTGCCTTGACGAACAGCTCTTTCAGCTGAAGACCGTATTTCGTCCCACTCGCTATCCATAGATCACGAGTCCCTAAAGCGCCCGCGCTGATTACTATTGCCTGCTGTTATTAAATCTACCCTTTAATTGAAAAAAGTAGTTTAAAGCTTGTTTTGGGGGAATATAAATATCAGCAACTCAAACGTTGACCAACGCTGAGAATGAAACGTACCCCAGCGGGCTTGTGCCCGAGACGCCCCTTCCTCAGCGGTCATTCAGGTCCAAATCTCCCGAACTGCCTCTGCCCTTTTAAACGATTAGCCACACAGTCAGCTGTGTGGTTAACGTCGTTCTTAGAATGGCTTCATAAGTTAACTTGTTGGATTGAAACGATGTTTGGGCTAAAAGGATTTTGAAAGGCTAACCCATTAAAATAGCATCGTTGACGAGATGCTCTATGGAAGAAGCCGTCCCAGCCAGTCCCAAGAAAGAACTTTGGGGAATCGACTACCAATATCTGTTTTCTGAATGGAAACAGATGTTTGCCTCTGAATCCACAGTTGTCAAAGACATCTGGGCTGGAGCAACGGTTGCCCTTGTGGCGCTTCCGCTCAACCTTGCTTTGGCAATTGCGGCTGGTGTCGAACCCAGTGTTGGCATCACAACCGGTATCATCGCCGGAATTATCGGTTCCCTGTTTGGGGGACAACGATTAGCGGTGACTGGTCCAGCCGCGGCGATGGCAGTAGTCCTGGTCGAAATTTCTCAGACTTATGGAATCGGTGGCATCTGGATGGTCTGTTTGGTCGCCGGCGCTTTGCAGTTGCTGGCTGGTATGTTTAAGCTTGGCAGGTTGATTTCCTTTATCCCGATGCCCGTGACCGTGGGTTTCGCCACCGCCATTGGTTCGCTTGTCTTTTTTAATGCCCTCGACGATTTTTTAGGCTTACCATCGAAACGAATTGCGCACGTAGGTGAAATGCCAGTACCGGCACACAACTTGCTGCCTCAGTTTTTGATCGATTTATCTGACATTTGGCATCGATGCGTCGTTCACCAGGAGATGAACTGGCAAGCGATTATACTCGGTGTGCTGGCCTTGGTAATTGCTTACTTCCTGCCTCGTTTAACCCGGGCAATTCCTGGACAGTTGGTTGCGATAGTGGTGACTACGATACTGGCCACTTTTTTGCATTTGAACGTGCCTGTGATTAAGGACGTGGCAACGATATCTAATTTGATGCCTGGGCCAGCATTGCCTCAATTGCCATGGCAGGACTTTTTTGTTCTGTTCCCGACGGCAATAACCGTGTTCATGCTGGGCTCGATTGAGTCGCTTCTTTCTGCGTCTGTGGCTGACGGCATGACTGGATCGTCAAAGCATCATTCAAATCAGGAGTTAGTTGGGCAAGGTATCGCAAATATGGTGGTGCCATTTTTCGGTGGCATTCCCGTTACTGGAGTAATCGCAAGAACCGCAGTTAACATCCGTGCTGGCGCCAGAACCAGGCTGGCCGGGGTGATTCACTCGCTTGTTTTGATGACGTTGATTTTCTTGTTGGCCAAACAAGCCGAGCAAATTCCGTTAGCGGCCCTTGCCGCTATTTTGATGCTGACCGGAATTCGATTGATTGAGTGGGATGCTGTTCGCGAAATTTGGCGCGTCTCTCGCGCTGAAGGATACGTTGTAATTGCCACGACTATTGCAGCCGTGGCCGTGAATTTAACAGCCGGGGTTTTCGTTGGTTTGGTATTTGCTTGTGCTCTATTTATCCGCCAGATGAGCGATGTAAATCTCACACCGAGCGCTGCGGGCAACGAAATGGTTATTGATATTCCTACCTGCAATTACGTTCGTACTTATGTTGTGGATGGACCGCTCTTCTTTGGAGCTGCCGAACGCTTCATCGAAAACATCATAGTTTTGGATACTGTCAAAGTAATCATTTTGCATATGAAAGCGGCTCGGGTAATGGATTTGACCGGCGTTGAGACGTTGCTCTCGATTCAACATCAATTGCGTCGACATGGCGGTAAGCTGGTGCTCGCCGAGTTGCCTGCGCAACCACTTGCTCTGTTGGATAAAACAAGTGCGCTCGAAACAATCGGCAAAAGTAATGTTTTCAGCGATTACAAAACAGCTGTATTGACTGTAAATAATGACTTGCTGAGTAGCAATTGCAAATCTTGCGCGATCAAAGAAGGTAAAGGTCCCAAAGACTGCCGTCTTCGCAATGCGTTACTGGATGAGTCAAGCCCAATGGCTAGAATGTTGGAGGCCTTAAAGGCTACTCCAACTCGCTCTGACGAAGCTGGTCTGGAGTGGCTGTTTCCGGTTGACTCACCTGGTGAGATTCCGAAAATATTGCAGAACACGCCCATTGAGACCTTGTTACTAGGTCAGAATCTCGGTGAAATCCAAGTGCGTCCTACAAATATGGCCGAGATTGTTATCGGCATGTGCATTGACTTCAGAAAGTCATTATCTATTCCGCGAGACTGGGCCTTCATTCTGCGTCGTGAGGGCGCAAACATGGATGGTGCCGAGTTTGCTATCGCCTTGGCTTTATCCAAAGGGGTCAGACACATGGCCTTGATCGCTCATAATTCTTGCGCAATGTCCAACACCGCCGATCACCGAAAGGCGTTCGTGACTGTGCTTAGTCAAAAATATAATTGGAATCGTGAGCAAGCGCTGGATTTCTTTGACAATCACGCTCGTAGTCACGATATCGGCAACGAAATTGATTTCGTACTGCAAGAAGCGAATCGGCTTTCTGCACTTTTCCCCGGTTTGATGGTAGTGCCAATTCTGTTCAGAGTTGAGGACGATAGGCTTTATCTGATTTATGACTGGCTTATTGCCAATGCTAAAGACGACTCGATTATGCGAAAGTTGACTCTGCGTGATACTGGCGGATTCCGCACTATTTCGAACTAATGTCACCGTATTTAGTGCCACTGGTGTATATGCAGTCGGCTCTGGTCTGCCTGAGCTTCGATTTTTTCAAGGTCAAATGCTATTGAGTGTGTTAGCATTCTCCAGCCTGATTGGGTTCCCGGTCGCCTGCTTGATGAAAATTTCGATCACTTTATCACTAGCTGTCACAACAATTGCTCTGTCCGTGAGCGCTGTTTTTGCTGGCGAGAATGTAGCCAACGCACCACAGGCTCAAGCAGAACAAGCCACAGCAGTTGTCTCTGAAACTGTGAAATCCGACTCACATGCGCAACCGCGGCCGTCCATAGATGAGCCTGCTGAGGCAGATTCTGACCAGGAGAAGCCGGGAATCAAAACTTCTTATAATATTCTCGGAATTCAGAATCGTATGGGCCCGGACCTGCCGCAATACAAGTTCTCACTGCGACGAAGTATTTTCCACCCCGTTCGTTCAGTCATTGAAACGGGCGCTAAGACGCAGCTGGAGATGAGGGGACTGCGGGAAGATATTAATGGACTGAGCAATTCTGTGCGTACGCTGAACCGACCAATTTATCAACTCAATAATCCAATTGAGAAGTTGAAGAACCCACTCACGGATCTGGATCAATCGGTTGGAAATCTGCACGACCCAATCGATAGCCTGCATCAACCAATTTCGGGACTGCAGGAGCCATTAAGCAATCTTAAAAACCCGTTAACCAATTTGCGCACTCCGTTGAACAGTGTCGGCAGCAGTGTTTCCGAGCTATCTAAACCGATTGACCGCCTCAACACCCCTCTCCATGAATTGCGAAAGTCTACAGATGGAATCGTCCAACCGTTGCGCGGTGTAAATTCCGAATTGAAAGGTTTGCAAAAGCCGATTGGTGATATCGCCGAACCGCTTAATCAACTCTCAGCTCCGATTGCCGCTCTGCAGCCGTCTTTAAGCAGCCTCTCACCATCTGTGAACGCACTTAACGAGCGAATCGGTAAACTTGAAGTTCAAATAGGATTGTTGCAACAATCACTTGATCGATTGAGCCGTGATATTCCGCTGGCGATTTTTCTCAGCGCCGCCTTGATTGGGGCGGCGATTTGGACGGCTCGCAGAGTTCCATCAGTACAATCTAAGCCACGCTCTTGGAACAGTCCAGACTAGTGATCTGTTCAATCGAGAACGTCAAGCAAGTCGCCTACTTGCACTTGTCCGGCAGACTGGTGCACTATGTTTTGCCCGAACAGTAGTTTGTTTTGTGAGTTTCTATATTGTGCCAACATTCTGAGAGGTTCGATGCCCTTGCTGGCGTTGCTTTGATCGATTGTAGTGATCACGCAGCGTGCGCATGGTTTAACGACGTCAAACAATATGTCACCAATTTTTATTGTCTTCCAGTCATCCTCCGCAAACGCCTGGCAACCGCTGACCACTACGTTAGGTCGAAATCGATTCATTGGAAGCGGCTCTGTGAGCCGACTGTTTAGATCTGCGAGTGATTCTTCTGAAATCAGCAGGAGCGGAAAGCCGTCAGCGAATCCCACTTGATCTGTTTTTCGTTTTGCATAGCGTTGGTCTACTTGGCGTTTGTAATCGTCAGCCATGCGCACAAGTCGGCACTCTACGCCGAGATACTGGCTGAGCCACGCGGCTACTGCGTCTCCTTGATCGTCGGCGCGACAGGTCGCTGACCAAACAGTGACCCGGCGCTGACCAGATGTTTTTGTCAGCGGAACTTCTATCGATGACATCCCTGGAGCGCTCAAGGACAAGCCACCAGCAGCGTCTGACAAGATAGGCTTGATCAGGCAGATCGCAGGAATTTCTCGCTGCGTAATGAATTTGTTTGACTCGTCTACAATCAACCATTCGCGATCGTGGACAATCCCGCGAAGAGCCACATCAGCGGTATCGAGTCTGGTGCCGCCACAGGATTTGATTGGATAAAAATTTAGCTCGGATACTTTTATGACCATGGCCGTTTTGATTTGATGTCTTGCTTCACATCCGATTTTTCTTTGGGCTTGATTGAGATAATGTGGTCGATTGCGTCTTGCGATTCGGCGGAGATCTGAGGAGTCGGTTTCGGTGCGGATAGCTTTGAGTCCGCTTCTGCATTTCCGGCATTGCCCGCATACTTGCCCTTTTTCAGTTCTGCATCAAATTTTCGATCTTCATGGTTAAAGTCTTGGTCCATTACATCCTTGTCTGTTGTGTAGACCACATCATCTTTTCTGATTCTCTTTTCGCCGATGCGATAATGCTTAGCCTCCGCCAATTTTTTCAACACATTTGCTGGTGGGTTACGCATAGCGTCGGAGTATTTGCTGCGCTCAGTGTTTCTTTTATCGATACCGGCATTCAGCCATTTTAAAACGCCATAGCGCACCGCCGGCACAATTAAGAACAGCAATCCATAAAGAAACAACCAGTGAATTAGTCCCGCAAATGCGTGCAGGATTGGGACAGTGGCGGTGTGAGTAGTTAAGAAGAAGCTGCCGAAGAAGTTTAAGCCCGCTAAAATGAATACCGGCACTAATGAGCTCGTCGGCACGCGTGTGAATTCCCAATCGAACTCTTTGAGATAGGTTGGTAAAGGCGCAAAGGATAGCGTTTTGGCGGTCACTTGCAAAGTCGGAAAAGTGTAGACGATGTTCCCAGTATCTGTCACTTCAGGCTTACCATCAAACCGCACCAGAACTGGAAGCACACCGTCTTCCTTGGTGGGGTCCGCACCAGTAAATGGTGCTAACTGCTCAGCTGTGACCACACCGTTGTTTTGCTTGATCACTTGAGCGATTAACTGCCACTTACGATCTTCCAGGTTCAAGTTTGGACTACCATCGCCGAACAAAAACGAGAAGCAGTTCATGATGAAGTTATTGTTCGTGTCCGGTTGCCGTGTCGTTGATTTATCGTACAGGTCGTAGGGGCGGTCGTAATCGTTGTATCCATAACTTGTGTACACGGGGTAGCTCGGTCCCCAGTAGAAGAAGTTGCGCAGAATCATAAAATCGAAGAAGTCCAAGCCGCCACCACCAAAGCCACCGCCGTCATTGTCATTATCGCCGCCTTTCTGGGCGAACAGCACAGCGGCGATGATCAGAGCGATTACTATTAGAAAAGATAGGATCAGACCGACGCCGAAGGAAATCCGCAGAAGGAAGTAACCGACTTTGAAGACTTTGGCGCCTATTTCTTGGCAGGTTTTCTTGAGACCTTGTGCTAGATAAGCAGTTTGAAATCCCACGTTAAACGAGTAGGCGATATCACCTGTGGTGCTAACTTGCAGATGTCCATTGGTTTCAGAGGCGACTTTGTTCAGCTCTGATGTTGCTTTCAAGATAGGCAAACCTGTCTTCGTCGCAACGTCGGCAGCCGTCACCCGCCTGCCAAGGTCGTCAATTGCTTTTATTACTAAATCTTTTTCTTGGGTAACCATAAATTTTTCAATGACGCTGTTTGATTGGCGCTGTTGGGATCAGTGCGCCTAGCGGAATTATATCCAATAACAACCTCTTGTAGGAATCCAGTTATGCGCTGAGTCGGCTCCAATTCGTTAGCTTTCCCTGGTGGACCGCTCGCTGCACTAATACTCCCTTCGCTTGCTGCGGAAAAGGAAGCTTAACAGTGAGCGCTCGATCGGCTGTGACGGACGTGACAGCCGCAATAGATTCAATGAGTTGGGTTTAAGAACTCAATGCTTGACTGCCATAGCGGCGTTGTACATGGCTAGAAGCGCACAGATAAGTGACTCACCGGCCACGGCGCCGGATGCCACTGGGATGACAAATAGGTCGGCTGTGCGCTTGTTGATTTTGGACCAGATAAAGGCGATAAGCGCGCCCACAAAAAACGAAAAAGAATTTGCAAAGCCCATTACCCATGATAGCCCTAGCCCCATCGCCGATGGCATATACGGTTTCAGCTTTTTGGGCGCGTAAGCGTCTGCTACTGAAAGCAGGATACCGAGCACGCCCCCTATAAGCAGACCTTCCCTGGCGTGTATAGGCACATACTCAATTCCTTTCGACAGAGCTTCAGCCACCGCTTTCCACATGTTGGCAGAGGGCGCGTTGTAGTGTTCCATTGCTTGCACATTCGGAATCATTAAGTACCAAGCAGGCACAATTGCAGCCGTTCCGAAGAACAGACCGACAAATTGAGCAATAAACTGTTTGCGTGGGTTGGCACCTAGCAAATAACCGCTCTTAAGATCCGTCAACAGGTCAGCAGAGCTGGAGGCGATGTTGGCCGTCACACTCCCGGCCATTAAGTTGGTCGTGATATTTGATGGCGCGAGAACTGCGTAGGTTAACTGCGTCAACTTGCCCATTGCGCCAATTGGCGTTACGTCGGTTTCACCAGTTGCCCTGCAGGCTACCAGGGCCAGGAAAAAACTCATAACGACCGCGAGCAGCCCTAATGGCGGAGCAATCGAAAATGCGACGTATTGCAATGCCACCATTGCTAGTGCCAGAGGCACAAGACCGATGACCAGCCATTTCATTGGCACTTCTATGTCAGCCAACTTTTGATCTATCGTTTCTTTTTCGCCAACCTTTTTTACGGATGTAAATGCTTTGACGATCGTCTTCCATTGTAAGGCAAACGATGTTAGCCCTGATGTGACCATTAGAGCCGTTCCAGACCAGAGCGACCATCTCAGCAGTTTCTCGGGAGCGAGAATTTCGTTGATGCTGATCATTTCCGGAGCAACAAAAAAGTACAAGATGCACGAGCCGACAAGCATAGATATTGATACGCGCAAACCGACAATCATTCCGGCGCCGATTAATAGAACACTGGGCTCAAACCCGAAGAGAGGCATCTTTGACATATCGATGCCCCGGTTCATTATTTTGAAAGGAAGCAGCTCCGGGATTTTTATATGTAGTTTTTCAACCCAGCCAAACTCAGCTTTGCCCAGAAAGCCCACGACAAGACCGACAGCCAGAGCGGCAACCAGCGAGTGGGCCTGTTGAATGGATTCTTTCGCTTCACTGTAAAGGCTCTTCAGCGTCTCTGCTGCCGCGATGCCACTCGGAAAGGCGAGCTGCTCGTGGTTGATCATTTGACGCTTCATTGGCACTGCCAAGAAAACTCCTAGCGCTGCAGTAATCAGCGTCCAAGCCAGCAGAATTTTCCAGTCCATGTGAACGCCGGTAATCAAAAGCAAGGCACCGAATGCAGTGCCCACGGTGGCGCCAGTCGAATAACCAGCCGCCGAAGCGGTCGACTGCATGCAGTTGTTTTCAAGAATGGACATCGGTGTCACTTTTACGCCTACGCGGCCAAGCAAAACTCTAAAGCTGTTCCAAATTACGAAAGATAGAACGCAGGCTGTGATGGCAACGCCAAAGGCCCAGCCGACTTTAATAGATGTATACAGGTTTGAGATGGACATCAGCGAACCGAGAATGCCACCCATGAGCACCGCCCGCAGAGTTAGCTGTGGCACTTTGTCGCCTTGATAAACCGTGCGGAACCACTCTTCGTCGGTCATGTGGCCATGAAGCACAGCGTTAGGATCTGGGGGCTCTATTACACCTGCCGCCGTGCAAACACCGACGCCTTCCCCGGCTACAGTCATCCTCTCTGCGTCTAACGGAGTGGCGTAAGACTCCGGCTCGTTTTCTTTCACTTCTGCCTCCGGCTATGTCAACCTGCCAGCTAAATGCCAGAGCACATTGTATGACGTTGCTCGGGTATTATTATGAGGACTGGCAAAAATTGGTTAACCAGCCGCGACTGACTGTTCCATTTCGGTTGTCATCACAATTGAGATGCGCTCTCGAATAGACCATCTTTTTTGCAATTCACGTCTTTGCAGTCTTTTTGTTTCGGCGACAACAAAATCAATTCTCTCTTGCGGATCCATAGCCGGAACTCTGATCACTTCCACATTACGGCTGCGGTAGCAGTTCTCGAGAATGACGCTGATTTCTTTTGTGAACGAGAGATTTTCTCTGCGAACGTGATTGACTTCAAAAAATGGCAGCTCTTCGACAAGAAACGCGATTGTGTAATTCGATGCGTCCAGTTTGGAAAAAGCCTCGGGAATTTCGATTTTGTCGTAGATGTAATAAGCCTCGCCATCAAATAGACCTCGGTCTAAGAAGGTTGGCTCATGGCTGTCAACGAGACCTTTTTCAGCTTCCACTTGTCGGCGCAGTACTTCTGCTTGAAACTTTGCTCTATCGACCCAAGGAAGAAACTCGCCTTCCTTGATCACTTGAGTTGCGAACTCTTGGAGCACCGGATAACCCAATTCAGCCAGCATGGCAATTATCGTTGTCTTGCCTACCGAAGGTCCGCCTGTGATCACTGCTCTCATCTGCGCATACCCTTGTGTTTACACGAAGCGTCTCTACTTCAGTCTAGGCATCTTAGGAGCTGGGCATGCTGCTTGAACGCGCAAACTGCCCGGCTAATTGAAGAAGCGTCAGTCGGCAATGTGCCGCTGCTTAAAAGACAACTTTAGGTACTTTCTTGGAATCCGGCAAGCTAAATAAAACCAAGGTTTCTTAGGGGGTGAGAGCCATAGTAGCTGCTTGGATGCGACTGCGGATCTCAGGCAGGGCCAATTCAGCTGCCACTTCTCCCGCTTTAATTGCTTTCATGCCATCAGATTTTTTGCTTGAAAGCAGATGAATTCCGTTCACGTCTGGCTGGACAACCAGGTCTGCAGCCTTAACTTGTTCCTCGTCGATTTTGGACAAAATCATGTTGATAACGCGGTGTCCAACGCTTAAGATTTTCCGGAACGATTGTGGCTTGGCATCAAACTTTTCGTCCACATCAATGGCGATGACAAGGTCTGCCCCCATCTCTCTGGCTTGTTTGACTGGAAGATTTGCCTCGATGCCACCATCAACAAACAACTTATCATCAATTACAACTGGCCGGCGAAGTTCAGGCACAGCCGCGCTGGCTTGAATGGCGCGTCCCAAGTTACCTGTAGTAATTGAGTATGCTTTTCCGTCGAGAAGATTGGACGCCACCGCGCAAAATGGAATCTTCAGTTCTCCGATGTCGCGCAGCGTTGCAGGCAGGGAATCGTTCATGTAATTTGCAAATCTGTTGCCCACATAAAGTCCGTCATAAGGGTGATAGCCAATCAGGCGCGGGATAAAAAATGCTGGAATTAAGGCTACTCTTACTGGAATCGGCACCGTGTAATAAGAGTGTTTAAACGATTTGTGGAGCATTTTTGTTTCGATAGCGTCTGCTGAAAGTCCGGCGCAGTACATGCTGCCCACAATAGCTCCCATACTCGTTCCTGCTACAAAATCAATCGGTATGCCTTCACGTTCCAGAACGCGCAGAACGCCGATGTGCGCGAAGCCTCGCGTGCCGCCGCCGCCTAACGCCAGGGCGATTTTAGGTCTGCGCGCACCGCTCTCTATTGTCTGCGCTGCACCCTGAAGAGGAGCGCCAGGCTCTATTGCATATGAAGGCAAAGCGAGTGAGAGCGCAATTGCTAAAGCGAAAAATAAGTTGATCACAAAAAGCCTGCTGAAAGTTGCCGATACCGGTCGAGAGATTTCGCGACAGTATAAGGCACTGCAGTTTGCTGCGGAGTAGCAAGCGCCGCACCAATTCTTATCAGTTAATGACATTTCATCTACTCGTCCATACGGTTGATTAACTGTAGGTATGAGGTTGTTGATAACCTCGCGAATGCTGAATACTTTGTTTATAGGTTGTGCGGGCTGTCATCGATATCGTACGTGCTATAAATGTAATCCTGTAGGTTGCCGGGACGCGGCAGCTGCACCAATGTGGGGGATGTGAATTTTGGGAATCTTTAGTGAGGCGACTTTGTGGGCGTGCCTTTCTTTCGTCGCATGGTTCGTAGTTTTTTATCTTTACCATGGACTCGGCATAACCCTGGGTTATCATCGCCTTTTGACCCATAAATCCCTCCGAGTTCCTCGCTGGTTGATGTACTTTATCGTCTCAGGTGGTTATTTGGGCTTGATGGGCTCACCAATAGTTTGGGTCGGTGTGCACCGCTTGCACCACCAAAAATCTGACGTCGACGGAGATCCACATTCACCGAAAGATGGATTCAAGCATGCGTTGTATGAATGGATGTTTGACATGCGATCGGTGCAATCAGATGAAGAGATGCGCGCTCAGGTGCCAGATCTGATGGCTGATCCGCTCTTCCGGAAACTCGGCGACGATCACTCTCCATGGCAAGCTCAACTTTGCTTGGGTCTATGTATTGTTTTTCGCGTGATAATTTGGGCGGTGCTTGGACCAATTGGTTTGGCTGCGAACATCTTCGCCACGGCGACGATTTTCTGGAGCACTCAACTCGTCAACGCCGTGTGTCATTTGCCGAATGTCGGTTATAGATCGCACAACACACGCGAGCAGAGCCGCAATGTTTGGTTTGTAGGTTTGCTGGCGCTTGGCGAAGGCTGGCACAACAATCACCACGCCGTTCCGAAGTCTGCTCGCCATGGCATGGCTTGGTATGAAGTTGATGTGACCTGGTATGCAGTGTGGCTGCTGGAAAAACTTGGCTTGGCTAAGGCTGTTATTCGTCCACCGAAGTCCCTTCAGCGTAAAGCGGTTGAGTCAGTCGAGTCTGCATTTAGTTTCGATACAGGCGCCGAACACATTCTCGTCAAGCAAGAGTAATTGCTCAGAGCTTCTGATCAAACAAAAACTCGACCGGCTACGCGCCAGTCGAGTTTTTAATAGCGAGCTAGACAGGTCCAGATTCTAGGACTTCGTCTTCCAGACTGGATCGACGAATTTCTTCTGGGTTGGTTCACCAAACCATCTGGTCATCGTCATTTTTTGTTGAGTATAGAACTGGATGCCTTCTTTTCCTTGTATATGCAAATCACCATAAAAGGAATTGTTCCAGCCTGTGAAAGGGAACCATGCCATGGAGGCTGGCACTCCCACGTTGACGCCGATCATACCTGCGTTGAAGTGGCGCTTGAACTCACGGGCTGAACGTCCACTGTTCGTATAGATGACAGCTCCGTTGCCGTAGGGGCATTCTTGGCCAAGCTTAATTGCAGCCTCAATATTTTCTACACGCACCACAGATAATACCGGTCCAAATATCTCTTCTTTGACAATGCTCATTTCTGCTTTGGCGTGATCGAAGATTGTCGGGCCGAGGAAGTATCCCTTTGGCGCATCTTGAACTTTAACTGTTCTGCCGTCAAGGGCAAGCTTGGCGCCTTCTGTTGCACCTTTGTCGATCATGCCAGTCACCTTTTTCAGGTGCTCAGCTGATACTAGTGGACCCATATCTGGATTGCCACCATCATCGGTGCGCCCGATTTTCATTTTTGCAGTGGCTTCCACAAGGCGCGGTATCAGATCCTCTGCCGCCTTGCCGACCGGCACTGCCAAGCTTCCGGCCATGCAGCGCTCGCCTGCGCAACCGAAAGCGGAAGCTTGAAGGGCTTGAACGGTGTGGTCCATGTCAGCATCAGGCATGATGATGATGTGATTTTTTGCGCCGCCGGCAGCTTGAACGCGTTTGCCGTTGGCGGTGCCTTTTTCATAGACATATTTTGCGATATTAGTCGAACCGACGAATGAAATCGCTTTGATCAGTGGATGTTCCAGCAAAGCGTTGACACAGTCTTTGCCGCCGTGAACGATGTTGAACACTCCCTTGGGCAAGCCAGCTTCCATCAAACATTCCGCAATCAGCATGCTGCTCATCGGTACTTTTTCCGAGGGCTTGAGGACAAAGGTATTGCCGCAAGTCAAGGCCAGAGGGTACATCCACAATGGCACCATGGCCGGAAAGTTGAACGGAGTTATTCCCGCGCAAACGCCAATTGGATGACGCATCGTTTCGCAATCGACGTTGCGAGCGATGTTTTCAAGGCATTCTCCGGTCATCAAACTGGGAATACCGCAGGCGAATTCAACGACTTCAATGCCTCGTTGTACCGATGCTCTGGCTTCGTTCAGAGTCTTGCCGTGCTCTCTGGTGACACATTTGGCAATTTCTTCGTAACGCGCCTCAAGGTTGTTCTTGAAGCGAAACATGACTCGGGCTCGCTCAACGATCGGTGTTTCAGCCCAATCGTAATATGCTTCCTGGGCGGCTCTGACGGCTCTGTCTACGTCTTGGTTTCCTCCCATCGGCACTTTTGCGATAAGTTCACCAGTTGACGGGTTGTTAATGTCACCGAACTCCGTTGCAGCGGAATCCACCCAATCGCCGCCTACGAGCAACTTGCAGGTAGTCACGGCCTTACTTTCAGCCACTGCCATCGCCTATTCCTCCTGGGAATGTAAATAGTCGTTCATCAGAATATCGGTTAGATAGCCAATTGACAATTGAAGGATAGCCCCTCCCTGGCGCGGCAAATAGCGTCGTGGGCACGGGCACCTGCATACGATGGTTACAGGATGTTAGCTATAACTTTTCTAATTTAGGGGTTTTCAACTGCTGGTCGAACAATTTTTCTGGGTGATTTTAGTGGCAAATTAGTGGTTTTTAGCGGGCTCTGAAATTTCGAAGCAATCCATATAAAGAGATTTGACGAAAAATGTTGTTAGGTGACTGACGAAACTGCCAAGACCTGCCATACTAGTGGCGTACAATTCAGACCAAGGTTCTCAATGTATTGAGATTTTGCGGTCGAAATAGGTTGAGAATAAGGCACATGAATAACAAATTGTTTGTAGGGAATCTTTCGTTCAAAACGACTCAGCAAGGGCTTCAAGACCTTTTCGCTGAATACGGTGAGGTTGTTTCGGTTGCGATTCCGCAAGATCGCGACACCGGAAGACAGCGCGGTTTCGCGTTCGTCGAAATGGCTAATCAGGCAGATGCCGAAGCAGCCATCAAAGCGCTCAACGGTCGCGACCTAGATGGTCGTCAGATCGCCGTTAACGTTTCCACTCCAAAGCCAAAAGATGGCGGTGGCGGTGGCAGAGGCCGCTGGTAAACACCAGCACTCGCCCGCTGAACAGTTCTCTAAACAGAACATGTAAAGCAATAATTCATTTAGTCCCGGTCGCAAGACTGGGACTAAATGTTTGGTCTGGCAGCGCCGGCCTCCTTGCCGTCATCACGAGGACTCGGAATCCAAGTCAGGCAATCGCGGCCATTGATCGTGGCTGGTCGGTTCCTGTCCCCTTGCACCAACTCGGACAGCACGCCCACTTTGATTGGACGAATCCGTAGTGGCGCTTTTGGGATTGCATAGTTTAGGAATCGTGGACACATTTGTTGACCCTGGATTCTCAAGAGGGTGAGGCACCTTATTTGGTGCCTCACCCTCTTTGCTTGAGCGCGGATGAAAAGCCGGCAAGCATGCCGGCGCTCCCGGGCTATTCTTCCTTATTGTGTTGTGCATTACCGCCCCACGCTGTCCAATCAATCGCGTCTTTCAAGCCAGTCTTTAAGCATATGACGATGCCGTTGGAAGTTCCAACATAGACGTTTCCGTTTGCCAGAGCCGGTTGGAAGGTAATTGGATTGTTCGTCGAGTAGTCAAAATTCAAGCTGCCATTCTTTTGATTGACCGAAAGGATGTGACCATTTGAACTGGCGAGGTAGAGGTTCTCTTTGCCGACAGCTGGTGGTGAGAACAGCTGAGAGTTAGGTGTTATGCCCTTACCGCTAACGTTTGCTGTCCAGCTGAGGTTGCTGTCTTTTGCACTTGAACGGATGTTTGTGCCGTTATTGTAGAAGAAAGTATTTCCTTTGGTGGCTACTCTCGAACCTTGATAGGCCCAGCCGCCAACAACGTTGTCGACAGGAATGCCTGATGCCTTCTGAAGTTGAGCGCTCATTGGAGCAGTCGAAAAACCAACTGAGGAATCGAGTTGAGCCATGCTTGCTTTGCCCATTCCATTCATAGCGCTGCCTTTTTCCAAATAAGGCGCCGGGCTAGAAGGCGCAGCCATAGCCTGTCTCGCATAGCCTTCTTTGTCATAAACCTGCAGACTTTCATAAGCTAATTTTTTTCGATCTTCTCGTTGTGTGAAAACAATCCCTTGTTTAGTGGCAAGTGGTGCGCTAGTGCCAGCGTTCGCTTTTTGCCATAATTCGGCGCCGGAGTCTGCGTTTAAGCAAAATGAAGTGCCGTCCTGGCATGTCAAAAGAACCTGACCATCATTGATGATTGGAGCTGAAATTGCGTCGGCAGTAATTGGATGAGTCCACAAATGTTTGCCGGTTTTAAGATCTGCACAAAGCAGTCTGTGACTATATTTGGCATTGATGGATTCATTTTTTCCGTTGCCGTTTCCATGAACGCTGTTAGTGGAAATTTGATTGTTGCCGTGACTTTGTCCGGCCGGGTAAGCCATGTAGAGTTTTCCCTTGTAAATCGCTGGTTGGCTCATGAGCGGGTCACCTAGCCATTCTTGCCATACAAGTTTGCCGGTCTTCGCATCCAAAACATAAACGGTGCAACTTTCCGTGTTGAAAGCACAGAGCCCATCCTCGACTACTGCAGCCGTCGGACCGTCATCTCCAGTTGTGTATTTCCAAGCTAAAGCTCCACTTTGGGCATCGAAAGCGTAGAATTCGTGAGAACCATAGCCGCCTCCGACAAAGAGCATGCCATTCCAGAAGGCCGGGGTGGCGATTGGTCTGCCGCCCGGAATGCTAATTGCCCATCCCTCTTTGTTGTCTATAGTCTTGAAAACCGTAGCTTTCAATTCAAATTTCGGTCGTTGCATTGGTATGGGAATGGCTTTATCCAGATTCAACTCAATGGTCCGCACTGGTTGTCCTGGCTTGACGCCGGTTGTCACAGGCCCGACGGGTCCGGCTGCCAGAGTTTTTGTTGCGGTGCAAAGTGTGACGAGAGAAAGCGTTAAAGATCCCATTAGTCGAGCATTTTTCATACTTCCTCCAAATGGCAAGCTGTTCTTTCATTCGTTGAAGCGTTGTCACTTGTAGGTTTAATCCGTAAAAACCCTGAAGCTGAATCAGGGCAATCAGATGAAATTGCGGACTGAGGTCTTCATCAATGAGGCCTAGCTGATTTACTGGTGTACTATTCAATAACAACGGCGTGGTGGGGCGTGAAAGGCTTGTCTTTCACTTAAAAGGGTCTTTAAAAATGAGCGACGAAAACAAGGATTCAAAACTTTCTTCCGACGACCTGAACAAACAAATTCTTGGGGCTATTGCCAAGCCTTACAAAGGTGAGCAAACCTCACGCTGGATTAAGAATATGGATGATGAAGCCCTGGCTACGGAGATCACAAACGCCGCTCCCAGTGACAGCCTCAACTTGAACAGTGTGGCCCTGATCGACAAGTTGTTTACTGAGTTTCAGAGATACGCTTACGAGTATCAGCAGACCCCCGCAGCAGGTCAGCATTTCGCTATCAACGTCGGCACGCCGAAAGTCAACGATGCGCCGTCAGCTCCTCAGTACGGTCAGGTTCCAGTGCTTTGTCAGGGGCATGTGTCAACGACTCATTGGGCGATGATCTTCGTTGGATTTGTTGGCAAAGTGCAGGCGTTCGTTGTTCCTGTTGAGTACACCGTCGGCTTCCGACCTAGTCAAAAAGAGTTCGCGCCATTTGTGGAAATGAAGGCAATTTCCGAAAGGAATGTAACCGACTGGCGCATTGACGGCTATTCGATCTCAAGCGGCTTACTGCCGGCTTTGGCAAAGAGATTTTTTGGCTCACTGATTAAGGTTGAGCGCGAAGAAGCGAAACATACCGACGTTTTCGTGATGGACCCGTCCATTCGAGTGGAAGCGGCGCCGATGCCGAAACGGTTGGATGAGTCTGATCGCGTTCAGCTTTTGTCTGATGCCGTTTTGCAACAAGAAGAACAGCTCAAGCAAAAATTTCAACAAGCAAACCAGGCACAATATCAGCCGCAACAATCGCAATCGATCAGTCAACAACAGCCTCGACCGCAAGTTCAACAGAATCGCCCGATGCCCACTGGCGATGGAGAGACTGACACAGTTTCACAAGCCTTCGAACGCAACAACCAGATGATCCAATCTGCCCTTGCTGACTTTTTGCAAAGAATGGATTTAGAGGTTGATAGTTTGACCAAGATTGGCACGATGACTATTCAAGCGCAAGATATGCCAGGTGCCCAGCGAACAATTATTCGAAGCGCTAAGCTAAAAGAGATGCGCGAGCGGGTAAATGATCTATCAAATGAGTGGAATGCTGTCGTCTCTGAACAATGAACTTATAGCCTTTGCGACGACCGCTACCGCGGGAATTTGAATCGTGGAGCAAAAAGACAAAATAGGCACTAAGAGAGCTTGCATGAACTGCGGGCGTGAATTCGACTGGGACACTTTGACTTGTCCTGACGATAACACGCCGCTTACTGCGTTGGGAGAAGAGGACCAGCTTGTAGGTTCAGTTCTGGCCGATCGCTACGAGATTCTCGAAGTCATCGGTGGCGGTGGCATGGGGTTGGTTTACAAGGCTCGACATCGCCTCATGAACCGCATTGTGGCGATCAAAATGCTCCACAAGCACATGATTTCGAGCAAGGATACTTTGAAACGGTTTCAGTTAGAAGCTCAAGCGGCCAGTTGTCTGAGCTTACCGAACATCCTCACTGTCTATGATTTTGGGTTGACCAATGAAGGTCAACCCTACATGGTTATGGACTACTTGGAAGGCACGAGTCTGGCAGATGTTCTTGAAGAAGAGCATCATCTGCTTCCAGACAGGGCAATAAATATCTTCGTTCAGGCATGTGCGGGGTTGGCTCATGCGCACCAAAAAGGTGTACTTCACCGAGATATTAAACCAAGCAACATCATGCTCGTTAATTTTGGCGACCAGGCTGACTTCGTAAAAATTGTGGATTTCGGCATCGCCAAATTGCTCAATCAGGGCGTGGGCGAGCTGACCAAGACTGGTGAAGTCTATGGAAGCCCTTCCTACATGAGCCCAGAGCAGTGTAGAGGTAAGGACACAGATGCTCGTTCGGACATCTACTCGATGGGCTGCGTCATGTACAGAACACTGTCTGGGCGCCCCTTGTTCTCTGGAGATGACATTATAGAGCTGCTCTTCAAGCAAGTCTCTGAACCGCCCGCTCCGTTTGAAGCAGATTTGAATATACCGCAGGAACTCGAGACGACTATATTTAAAGCTTTGGCAAAGGATCCCGCTGATCGCTATGCGAATATGGGGGAATTTAAAGAAGCTCTAGAAAAATATGTTGAGAAGCGGGCCGGAAAAACCACTGCTACGCCGACCGTTGAAGGTCCGATGCCGCTATGGAAGCGTCATGGTGAGGCTCCAGCACCAGCGGCTCGACCTAAACCCACTCCATCACCGAATTCTGTATCGGAGGCGGCGTCTCCTGCTTCTGAGCCGGTAGCTGAACCAGTGCGGAAGTTAGAGCCGAAAGGGCGAAATATCGATTCCCCTGCTGCCCCACTTCCTGGTCGCGACGAGCCAGTCAGCAGACCGATGCCGCGATCGGTATCACAGACGATGCCTGCGCCTGATACCAAGCACGGTGCCGCTTCGCACTTGCGCAAGAGAATGGCGGACAACAACAAAGTTTTTTTGATTACGGTTGCTGCTGTTTCTGTTGTTGTGTTAGTTATTGTGGCGTTGATCTTTCAACACAACTCTAAGCCGAACGACTCTGATCCGAATACCAAAACACCAGACCAGGCAACTGTGCATCTCCCTGATGCCGGCGCTCAAGCTGCGTTCATGGCTGGCAAAGAATCGTTCAACTCTAAAAAGTACGATGACGCAAAAATCGAATTCGAAGAAGCGCTTGCTGCCACTGAAAAATCATCCGGCATGGAAAGTCGCGAACTGGTGCCGATTTTGACAGAAATGGCGGCGGTATATAGAAAGCTTGATAAATATCCACTTGCTGAAAGCAGTTTGCGAAGAGCGCTTCCGATTCAAGAAAAAGCGAGCGGTAAAAACAAAAATGATCTGACCGTAGCAAATCTCGATTTTGCGCTCGCCCAGACGCTCCATGAAGGTGGAAAAACGAAAGAGGCTGAGAGCTTTGGCAAAAAAGCTCTGGCAATTAAGAAGGCGTCTCTAAGCGCTGACAATCCACAAATTGCGGAAATTCAGTCGTTCATCGGCATCAACCCTCCGACAGCGTCAGCTGTGACACCTGCGAAAGTAGAACATCCGACGACAATAGCTAAGCCTGCAAAGATAGAGCATCCATCTACGACGCCAATAGCTAAGCCTGCAAAGATAGAGCATCCATCTACGGCAACCATAGCTACTCCTGTAAAAGTCGAGCATCCATCGAATACCGCGATAGCTACGCCTGTGATACCAACAACTGTGACAGGTAGCCACACAACGCCTGCGCCTCGAATCGCAAAAACCGAGTCCCGCCCCACTCACGCGCGACACAGCAGCAGCGCTAGCACCCATCAGGTAGCCAAAGAAGCTGTTCATCATCGTCGAGCTTATAGCTCATACGGGTACTAACATCCTGAATTTGATCTACCAGCCGCCGCCACCGTTTGCGTTGGAACTGGCTTGGTCAGCCGATGCTTGGGCTCTGTCAGCGGCGTCACGAGCTTGTGCAGCCGCGTCGTTTGCTGCAGATGATCCACCCGCTGCTGCGGAGGTGGCGTTGTTGGCTGCATATCGCGCTGCTTGAGCTGCGTAGTACGCCTCTGAAGATGCGGCTTTCCTCGCGTAAGTATCGGAGCCATAGCTGGCTCTCTGGCATGCATTGTATGCTCTCGACGCCTGATCGTTGGCGGTTTGCAAATATTCTTGGGCGTTAGATAGCTTCTGTGGATCGTTGCCAGCGCCACTGCCAGTGGTGCCACCGCCGCCAAGAAACTGCTGCATAACGTATTGCAGAGGATTAATAGGCTTCGGCGGTGGTGCTGCCGGTTTTGATTGACCGGAGAACAATGCTTGTAAAGGAGACATTGGTGCTTGATGTTGCACCGGTGCTTGAACGGCTTGTTGCGAGGGAAAACCATAACCATATTGTGGTGCCATGGTTTGTGGTTGTTGTGCGCGTGAATACTGTTGTTGTGGCGGAGGATAATTAAACTGTCCTTGCTGACTTGAGCCCGGGAAAGCGGGTTGGCCTGAGTATTTCTTTGGCACCGGATTTGATGCACCCGGTTGAGCAAACAATCCGGGTCGATCAAAGGCGTTGAGAGCTTGCTCCATTTGCTGTGAATCTAGAGTTTTTGCTCCAACAGCCAATTGGCACGCCAAGAATGTCAGCAAAATCAGCATTCCGGAAAAGTTCGCAGACTGTTTCATCAAGACCTCAAGCGCGAACTTGGCTTTGTCTCAATCTTCGCAAGTTATCTTCGAAAGTAAGTTCCGGCACCTCGCCGCCTAACAGCTTGGTCCCTACTTGTTGGGTGAGAATTCCGAGTTTCTTAAGCACCCAGGCGTCGGCTCTTTTTTTGCACAGCTTTTCTCGAAGATGGCGAATGCCTTCCATGAGGGTGCCGTCTTCGAAGGTTCGGATAGACTCAGAGGCGCATCCAAGCCTTCGACCATGGCTGCAGTGCAATATGTCGACAATGCTGGCAAACGGCACTGGTCCCAAGACGGCTACTGAAAGACCAGCGCTCTCATCATCGTCGACGAAGCCAATTTCTTGGATGAAATCGACTTGCACCCAGGTGCGCGCGTTGAAGCGCACTTTCAAAACTACGGGCTCACAGATTAGAGAATTGATTGATCCAGGCGCCATGTCACGCATGGAAGCCGCTCGTGCGTAGCGATAGGCATCAGAGGCGCGCGTGCAGAAGAAGCTGTAATTGCTGCGCCCAGGCTCTACGCCGCCTGCACGATTGATTTCCCAGCGTCTGTAACAATTGGTTCCGTGGTAAAGATAGATCTCCTCCTGGGCTGAATCGTAGTCCAGTCCAGACCGCTCGCTCGCAAACTGCGGCAGCGGAGGGGGTACTTGGTGATCAGGAAATACGTCCAGGATGAGGTCCTCAGCATATATGTGTATCTTGCCCGCTTGACAATAACCTCCTAGTCTACCCTATGCCCGTAATTTCTCGAAATCTAAACTTGGCAGCCAGGCGCTTCAGTCTGCCATCCCCATCGTTAGCAGATAGGCAAGAGCAGGTTAGGAGCAGGAACTCGGCAATATCAGCTGCTGGAAATGCAGCCCAGAAGCGTCACATAAAATTTTCGCGAGGCTATTCCATATACTTTTCGCGCGCTGCCTGAATGGCGCTAAAGGCTTCTTGGATCGCGTCTCTAACGCGGGTTAGCCCGTTTTCAGCTGCGTCTCGAACCGCTTGGGTGTGTTCAACGCGCTGGGCGCTCACCTCGGCTTGGATGCGATTGCTCAGTAGTTCTATTTTGGCGCAACCTTGGTCGATAGCAGAGCCCAGTTCGGCATTGGCTTGCAGTCTCAGTTGCTGAACCCGCGCTGTTGCAGAGTTACGCTCATTAGAAAGCTCTGGATCGTTGTCGATGCTCGAGGTTTCAGCCAGGCGTTTACAGGTCAGCTCGTTTTCGGTTATCTGCGATTCAATCTTGTTGAGGAATTCGGTAACTTCTGTGGTGGCACGCTCTGAATGCAAGCTCGTTTCCTTGAAGATTTCCTCCAAACCCGCTTGCTGACCACGTCCGACTGAGTCGATGCTCGACATGCAATCGTCGACCAGTGTTTGCAGTTGTTGGCGAGCCGCCGCAAGACTGGCTTCTAGTCCTAATATCTGTCCACTAACTTGTCCTTCGGATTCTTCAGTAAAGCGTCTGCTCAGCTCAACTGAGGTCATGCGCAGAACTTGTTGTCTTTCTCTTAGCTTAGGAATTAAAACATTGGTGAGAATCAAGCGTGTGCTCTGTGAAAGGTTCAACTCTGCGGTTTTAACTGAATGCTGGATTGTTTGTTCAAAA
Organism: Candidatus Melainabacteria bacterium; assembly: GCA_003153555.1. GTDB lineage: Bacteria > Cyanobacteriota > Vampirovibrionia > Obscuribacterales > Obscuribacteraceae > PALSA-1081. The sequence goes on from PLZS01000115.1 coordinate 60,663, forward strand.
TCACTCTTGCTAGATTTGAGTTTCTCTGAGGCCCGATCCCACGAACCGTCTATTTCCTCCGCCATCGAACGCACGTTTCGTTCCAGAGAACGAACCACTGAACTAGCCTCTTCCGACATACGTTCCTTGAATCGTTCAAATCGTGTTGTCAATTTATCGTTGAAACCACCATTGGTGTCATCGAGATGAGTGTTCATTGCTTGAACGACTTTGTTCAATTCTTCAGTGCGCGAATTCACCAATTCGTTCAAGTCCGTTTCAGCCGTGCGCGCTAAAGCTTCTGTTTCGATGCGGAACTGTTTGCAAGCTTCGCGAAGAGATTCGTAAAGTGTGTTCTTGCTCTCATCGACGTGCTGTTGATTGGCCGTGAGAAGTTGCTTGATCGTGTATCGGCCGTTGGCGGCAACGTCAGATACTTTCAGCCTTGATTCCTCGCAGACGTCATCGAGTTGTTTGCTCAATCGTTGCGAAAGATTGGTCGTAGATCGTTGACTTTCCTTCTCGATCAGAGTGCATTCCGCCACCAAACCGTCTACTTGAGTGAGCAGTCTTTGCTTGATTTCTTCGGCTCGCGCATTCAGCTTCTTGGCTGCTTTCTGAACTTGTTGTTCGAGCTTGCTCATCAAGCTTGCCATTTCGTTCATGACCAGCCGCGGCTCTTGGAAGCCTTTGGCCGCGAGAATCGCGCTCGGGCTGAGTTCCTCTTCTTCCTCGAATTCCTCCTCTGGTGCAGCTTCATTTGCCGCCAAGGTCGGAGCAACTATTTCTGCGGTCTTTATGGCTTCTGTTGGTGCTTGCGCGACTTCCGCTTGGTCTACAGCGACAGTCGATTGGTCAACCACAGCAGCAACTTGTTCAGATTGAGCCTCTGCGATTGGTGGCTCAAATGGTGCTGGTAGATCTGCGACTGGAGGTGTGATTTTCGCAAAAGGCGACATCAATCGAGGCTCTGACTCTTCTCCCATCAATCCAGAAAGAGCTTCGGCCAGGTGTTTGATCCCGTCACCAGCGCCTGTCACTACGCCGGGGGCGGCACTGACTGTGGGCGTCGTCTCAGGACTTGTTGCAGGAGTTGTGGCAGAACTTGCTGCAGGAATTGTCTCAGGACTTGTTGCAGGAGGTGTTGCAGGACTTGTGTCCGAACTCTGAGCGGGGCTTGTTGCAGGAGTTACCACAGTACTTGCAGCAGGCACTTCAGCTGCTGCATCTGCCTTCCTTCTTGGTTGTTCGTCTGTCGCTGCGGATGGCCAGTCCAAAATGAGTGGGGCATTCCTTTTGCTCACACCCAAGGGCAACGGTTCCGGAATTTTGAGTGGCTCTTCCGCAACAGGCAAAGGTGGCAGTGGCGTTTCCGATATTGGTCCCGCATCTGGTGCTTGTGAAGAGTCTGGGACGGCTACACTATCCGTCTTGGGCTTAGCGGATCCTATTGCTTCAGTAATTGTGCTTTGTTCACTCTCTAGATGCGGCATTCCTGGGGCAACAGGCGGAGGTTCAATCTCAGAGAGCGAACCCTTTTGAAGTTGTTGGTTGAGTCTTTCAAACAAAGAGGGGGTTGAACTTGACGGTTCCGCATCGGCCGCTCCGGCAGTTGTACCAGATGGTGCTGGCCCTGTTGTGGTGAGTGCATGCGTAGGTTCCGGCGCCTGAGGTACTTGAATCCATGATGGCGACGACGACACCTCTGGAGCTGGCTCAGGGTTCCAAGCAGGAGCTTGCGATGCTCCTTCGAAGTTCCAGGCTGGAGCTGTAGCAGCTTCTTCTGTGACAGGTGCCTGTGGTATCCAATCGGGCAAGCCAGACTCTGGCGTCAAAGGTACGCCTTCGCCAGTCGAGATTGCATCGACTCCCCAATCAGCGTCGGTCGGTGAATCTGGTGTCCATCCATCAGCGGGCGCTGGTGTCCATGCTGCTTGCTCTGTCGCGCCGATGGTCTCGGACGTTCCGAAAGGAACTGTCGGCAGGCCAGGAGAAGCTTCTTGTTCTTGCTCGCCCGCTTCTTCAAAACTCATAGCCCGAGATGTCTTTTCAAAGGCACCATTTGTAGTATCAAAGATCGAATCAACAAATTCCGATGGTGGTTGCTGACTAAATGCGTCGAAGCCAAAGTTGACGTCAGGAATCGCTGCTGTTGCTCCTGATTCGCCTTGAGCTGCTTCAATTTCATTGGCGCCCATTCCCGCAGCAGCTTGGAATAGCTGATTTTGAGGATCTAGTTGGGCTGTCAATTCTGGTGGCAGTTGCGGATCATCCGATTGCATCGAATTTTCATAAGGGGGTTTGAAAAGATCTTCGCTTGGCCCTGGAGTCGACGAGGCTATCGGCGGAAACGATTGAAAAACCTCTTGAGGCGGTCCCGTCAAGTCAGTCATCGCCGGCGGTGCGCCGCTGAGGTCGGTTGGTTCTCCAAAATCGGGAGCTTTGAAATGTTCGTCGTTAAATTGCTGCTCAGTGAACACAGTCGATGGCGGAAACTGGTCTTCGGCATATTGCTGGGCTGGCGATGGCTGACCATAAATCAGATCGGGCGGCGGGGCGAATTTTTGTGAGTAATCTTCTTGCGAGAATTCACGTGGCGCATCCGCGGCCCATTTGTCTTGCTCTTGAGACATTTGGCTTTCTTCAAACCTGATGGCACCTTCGCCGGCCAAGCCTTTTTCGAGGTCATCTTTAAATTGACTGGCAAAATCTGGTGGAGCTAAATCTACCTGTCCAAATTGCGCTGCTTCTTCAGGTGGTGCAAATGGATTCAGTCCTGACAACCCTGAGAGATCTTTTGCAATGCCAGCGGTGGCACCGGGTGCTGCTTGATGCCATGGTGTAGGTTCGCCACCAAGTGCTGGCACTTGATCGTATCCAAAACCTGGTGCTTGCGCACCTAAGGGCTGCTCATACCCGAAGCCTTGTGCTGGAGGCGCAGTCGCAGCAGGCTGGTCATAACCGAAGGTTGATGTCTGCGGCGCCTCCTCCACTGGTGGCAAATCTTGTGCCCATCCGGAACTGCTTGGCGCCGCACTCCAGTCTTGCATCGGTTGCGCCGGTCTGACTCGCGGTGGAGCGACAGCCGATGTTGTGACTGGGGAAGTTTGGCCGCCTTTTCCGATTGGCTCATTGTTAGGAATGGCGGTGAAGCAATTCTTGACCAACGTTTTATTTTTGTCTTCTTGTCTGCCTTCAGGGGCGAACAGCATATGGCAGATGGAACCGATGTCGAGCACTTGCTTGCCGATGCCGCCAATACTCAGTTTCACGCCGAGCGCGGCCAGAAGTGCAACCGCCGGTTCTTGCGGACCTGAGGCATCTACTACCAAGCTGCGTCTGGAACCGCCTTGAGCGTACATCGCGCCGAGTTCTTCAATTTCTCGGAGCTTCGATTCCGAGAGGGGGTGTGATGGTTTAACCGCAACGTAGAGAAAGTCTTTTCCGTCTAAAATTGCCTTGCGCGCTTTTTCAAGCATCAATACTTCCAAGTAGCGAAGCTCAAAGGCGCTAGCAGTGATGTTGACGACAAGCGATCGATTGCTGTCTCGGCCAACCACTACGCAAAGATCCTTGACGCGATAAGTCTCGCCTTCCGAGTCCTTCTTGCCGAATGCCAGACCAGATGGTGCCGAAACTCTCTCCAGGCAAAATAGCAACATGCCAGGTTCGAAACCAGAACTTTCGTGTTTTGACCAGTCTTCTGCGGTCTGCGGTTTGACCGGATCGTAACCACGCAGGTAGTTGACCAGATCCTGGATTTTAACGTGATGTTGACGAAGCATTGAACTCATAGATGTACTTCAACTTGCCTTTTGTTTACGGGGTTTCTGGGGTCTCTTCTTTAGGTTTTCTGACTTTTCTGACCCGGTTTTCGCCAGGTTTTCGCGTCGGTGGAGTGGAAGAGCCAGCTGCTGATTTGCTGATTTCTTCCAGCGCAATATTGCGTTGAGCAGAAAGAAGTTCGAGGAAATTTGAAATTGCTTCATCGATTTCGTTCTTGCTGCTGACACTGTCCGCTCTTAGTTGATTTTGGCAGCCATGTTGAGCTGTGCTGATTTCGCGCTCCGCTTCTTCTGCGATAGCATTGACCCGCTTGACGGCTGCCGCCATTAATCCACTCATTCGTGTCTCAAAACCGGAGCGAATCTCCGCCAGTTCACTGCGGATATTTTGGTAGATATTTGTTTTTTCGGTCTCCAGCGCGTCCTTCAGAATGGCACTGGTACTCACTTTGTCGGTCAGGCGTGAGAGGAAAGACTGCAAGCGTTCATCGACTTGCTCGCGCAGTGTGCTGCATTTTGTGCCCAGGTTTGTTCGCGCATCACCTGAGGCTGTAAGCAAACTTGCAGTCATCTCGCGCGTCTGTTCGGAGAGTTTTCTTGTAGTGGCGTCATGCACACTGCTCAAATCTTGGGCGATCGATGTCAGGCTGCCATCTAAAGATTGGCTGTGGGTCTCCATTGTGGTTTTGAAGAACTCTTGAATCTCCAACTCTAACTCAGAGGAATGTTGGCCAATTTGCGACAGAAGAGCATGCGATTGCTGATTTAGGTCAAGTTCAGTCTCAGAGCTTACTATTTCTAGAGCCTTGTAATGGGTCTGGAAGTCGTCTGAGAGTTTCTGCATCAGCGTTGAAAAATGCGTGTCAATGCTATTGGCTTTCTGCATAAACGTCTTGAACAACGAGGTGTTGTATTGCTTTTCCTCGCCCCTCGATTCCCAGAGACTATGATCAAGCTTCTGCTGCAGTGAATTCATCACGAAAGTGCCATGAGCTCTTAGATGCTTGCTTGTAGCAAAGTCCTGCTTTTCGAGTTCGACACTGGTGTTCTCGATCGCGCCTTCATACTGATCCGCTAAAGTGGTGCGGATATGGTGCACGTGATCGTCGTAAGATCGTTTCAGCTCAGCAATAGAGTGCTTGAGCTTGTCGGAAAGGTTGCTCAAATCGAGTTTGACTGTATTCAGGTGCTCTTCAGTTTCTTTAACTTCAACATCCATAGTTTTCTGCAATCTTTCGATGCTCTTGTCCATGAAAGCTTTTAAGTCACCTTCTAGTTCCTTCGATCGGTTTTCAATCAAAGTAACCGAGCTAGTGTCTCCATTTTTCCTGGTGCTGCTATGCTCGCCGGCAGTCTTGGTGAGATTGTCCGAAACTGTGCTTTCAATCTCCTTCAGCCGTTCTTGTCCGCTGTCGAAGAGATTTTTAAATTTTTTGCCTGCAAAGGTCATCTAACCGATCGCTCCTTATCTAGTCTCGCTCGAATTGCAACATCGCGCTTCTGTACGCCATCACGGCCAATGCAGCCGCTCTTCCAGCTTCTTCGATTTGTGGAACCTGCAAATTTAATTCTGACAATTCACTTGAGAAACTGCGCGAAATTCGCTCAAGCTCATTTTTCATCAGTCGAAGTTGTTTGTCCAAAGCTTCAGTCGCTGCCGTTCTTACAGTTTCTAGTCGCTCGCTTGAGCCACCACTTGTGCGTGCATATTCTGACTCGAGTTGGTCGACCGTGCGCTGGAATGACTTCAACACTTCGGCGCCTCGAGCTTGAAGTCGCGCGTGCAAAAGTTCTCTCAACTCGTGCGCTGCTAAACCATCAGATCCACCGGTCAGGCGTGTTTCTTGTGCCAAAGCTGTCTCAAACCTAGCCAGCAAGCGCTCCAATCGGTCATTGTATTTCTTTTCGAGACGCTTGAGCGAACTCAAGAATAACTTATGACTTGCCGTGATTTTGGCGTTAGCATCTGTGGCGATGTGACTTATTTCGTCTTTGACTTCGACAACTTTGCGTTCCAGTTTAGTTGAATGGCTCTGCTGTGAGCTTGTCGCTTCAAATGTGATCGTATTGCGAAAATTGTCACTTATTTCAGCTGAGTCTTTTCTCCACTGATCAAGCCGCCCGATTAGCCTGGCTTTACCGCTTGCTCCAGCTTTTTCAACCGATTTCGCCCCCTTGCTCGCATCCTTTTCAAGTTCTTCAACCGTCTCGGCAACAATCTCTGTCAGATGAGAGACCACGCTTGTAATCTTTTCTTCCATCTCGCTGTTGTAATTGTCTAGCGTTTCTTCAATGCCCTTTTTAGTGTCGGCTATCACTTTCTGCACTGCCAAATCGAGCTCTTGGGCTCTGATTGTCAGAACTTGTTCGAGCGCTGTTTCACTGTCTTCTATCTGTTTGCAGCTTTCACCCGAGAATTTGTTCAAGCTCTCCAAACCTCGACCAGCAAAGTTTGCGAAGCGAGCTTCGGGATTCTCTATTAAAGTACGCAGTTCGGCTAGTTGTTCTTCAACTAGTTTAGTAATTGATTCACTGGCTTGTTGTCCGCGTCCGGCCACCTGCTGGCGAACTTCGCGGGCAGCCGACATCATTGTTTCAATTTCTGTGCGCTCAAACTCGGTCAGCCTATCTAGAAGCTCCTCTCGATGGCTCGTCAGATCTTCGATGTTGGCATCGATGAAGTTCTTCGACTGTTCAACAACCTTGATCAGCTGCAGACTCAGCGATTTCTCAAGAGCATCGTTTGATGTTGTTAATTGGTCGATGCAAGCTCTAACAGTCTTGTCAAGTTCAGCGCTGGCTTTGTCCAACGCTTCAGCCATCATATTCGCCGCCGAGCCAAAATTTTCTGCGGCCGGGGCATTTTGGTCTGCCATTACTACTCCTGTTCGCCTTACCTGAGCCAAACTACAGTTCTTTTGGAACGCCGAGAAGTTTATGCCCCCTTCTAAGGATGGCTAAGCATTTCCCTGCCCAACCATAGCACTCCCCATCCAGAGCGTTACAGGCATAATCTTAACAGTGATTAGCCTCGTGTTGGCTGCTTTTCCGTTTCTCTGTTTCGTTGTCGCTCGATGCGTGCAATTGCAGTCATCGAAGCTTCCATGACTGTTTCTGATAATGTTGGATGCGGGTGGATGGCCACCACCAAATCTTCAAGAACTGCGCCCATTTCGATTGCCACCACAGCCTCGGCAATCAGCTCTCCGGCACGTGGCCCGACCATGCCAACTCCAAGCACTTGTGTGGTTTCGTTGTCATAGATCACTTTGGTTTGACCGAGCGGGTCGGCCAGCGTCATCGCTCTTCCGGATGCTGACCAGGGGAATTTTGCCGCGCCGACTTCCCGTCCTGCCGCTTTGGCTTCGGTTTCAGTTAGACCGCACCAGGCTATTTCTGGCTCAGTGAAGACGACTGCTGGAATTGCCCGGTTGTCAAATGATGATTTGCGACCAGCCAAGACTTCGGCGGCGACCTGCCCCTGTCGCATCGCCCTGTGCGCAAGCATTGGTTGACCCGAGATATCGCCTATGGCCAGAATTCGTTTATCGGCGGTTCGGCAACTGGTGTCTATTTGAACAAAACCTTGTTTGTCGATTTCGACAGCCGTATTTTCAAGTCCGAGGTTGTCGGTGTTTGGCACTCGCCCGACAGCAATTAAAACCCGATCGAATGCCAGCGATTCTGGCAGGTCTTTGCCTTCCAGCCCGACCTTCACACCGCTGCCCGTATCTTCAAGACTGGTGACTTTTGAGTTGAGATGGATTGCTTTGAAAGCTGTTTGTAGGTGTGTTGCCAATGGCTTGACGAGGTCTCTGTCGACTCCAGGCAACAATCCGTCGGTCATTTCTACTACGGTCACTTCACTGCCAAGCGCCGCATAAACAGTGCCCATTTCCAGTCCGATGTAACCGCCGCCGATGACAAGCAATGTTTTTGGTATTTCTTCAATTTTTAAGGCGCCTGTCGAATCCATTATGCGTGGGCTCTGCATGTCGGCTTCTTTCTTGAAGAGTTTTGGCAGCGCTGTGGGGCGGGAACCAGTGGCGACTATGGCGTGTTTAAACTTGATCCGAGTGGCGCTCTCTCCATCTTTTTCGACACGCACGCTGCGGTTGTCTTCGAATCGGGCATTGCCGTGCAGGATTTCTACGCCGGCGCTTTTGCACATGCCGACGATGCCTTGGGCGAGCTTATCGGTGACGCCTAGCTTCCAGGTTCTGAGTTCGTCGACATTCAATTTTGGTTTTTCAAAATGCAAGCCAAACTTTGCCGCGCTTTGAGTCGTGTTGATTACTTCTGCTGCATGCAGCAAAGACTTTGATGGAATGCAACCCATATGAAGGCAAACGCCGCCTGGCTTAGGCATAGCATCGACGAGGATGACCTTCATTCCCAACTCTGCAGCTCGCAGCGCAGCCGTGTATCCACCGGGTCCGGCCCCGATCACGACCAGCTCAATTTCTTGCACCATTTCGCCAACGACCATAATTCTTAGGCCTCCAAAAGAAATGTGAACGGCTCTTGTAACCGCTTAACCACGTGTTGCATAAAGTAGGCAGCTTCAGCACCATCAGCGATGCGATGGTCGAATGAGAGAGCAAGGGGCATAATCAGTCCGATTTCTATATTTCCGTTGCGCACCACAGGCTTTTGCGCAGCTCGAGCCATCCCTAGAATGGCTGCCTCTGGATGATTGATCATCGGCACCATGTTTGTGCCGCCAATCGAGCCAATGTTTGTCAAAGTGAATGTTCCACCCTGGAGGCGATCCAATTCCACTTTGCCGGCTTTGGTTTTTTCTGAAATTTCGGCCAGTTCTTTGGACAATTCAACAACACCTTTTTGATCGACGTGGCGAATCACCGGGACGATTAAACCGCGATCAGTAGCCACTGCGACGCCAATGTTATAGAAGTGCTTGAAGACCAATTCGCCGGTTTTTTCATCTAAGCTGGCATTGAACTGAGGATATTTCTTCAAGGCACTGGCAATTGCTTTGAGCGCGAACACAGTCAATGTCAGTCTTCCGCCAAGCTGCTTCACTTCGCCTTCATGCTTGGCGCGCAGAGCCTCTAGTTGAGTCACATCTGCTTCGTCGAAAGTGGTTACGTGAGGAATGTGCGTCCACGATTGCGTCATATTCTGAGCAATTTTTCTTCTAATTCCTTTTAGTGGAACGCGTTCGACTTGTCCAAATTTTGTGAAGTCGGGCAAATCCACAGGTGGGGCTGACATGCCGCCAAGCTCGTTGAGAGGAGCCGCTTTGGCGCCGCTTTCGCCGTACTTTGCCGATAGCGATTGCACCGCCACTGGTGTTGTACTGGCTTTGCTTTCGATCGGGTGGCTTTGGCTTGAGGCACCGGCAATGGTGCCTTCAAGAGAACCGGCAGCGAAGCTGCGCACGTCTTCTTTGGAAACTCGACCTGAAGGACCGGAGCCTTTAATCAGACGCAGATCCAGACCGAGTTCTCTGGCCAGTCTGCGTGTCGCGGGGGCCGCTGGGACTGGACCAATGCCGTTGTGTTTGGTTTCGACGGAACTTTTGCCATTGTCGCGAGCCGGTGCATTAGGTATAACCGAAGTAGCGACGGATGCGGTCGGTAATTGAGAGCCGCCTTGCGCTTGCAGCTTTCCCGCTGACTCTTCTTTCTTTGCTGCTGCTGGCGAACCAGATGAACCAAAAGTGACCATAACCATGCCGACTTTAACGACTTCGCCTACTTTGACGTGGATCTTTTCAATCGTGCCGTTGACTGGGCATGGAATTTCAACAACCGCTTTGTCCGTTTCCACTTCTAGGATCGGTTGGTCTTCTTTGACCTGATCGCCTTCCGCGATCCTGATCGCAAGTACTTCCGCTTCATGAATGCCTTCTCCGAGATCGGGCAGTATGAATTCGTTCGCCATGGTGTATCCCCTCTCCTTAGAACGACAGTGTAGCGCGGCATGCATCAAGAACGCGCTCTGCATCGGGCAGGTATGCGCGTTCTTTTGAAAAATATGGAACCTGGCAATCAAATCCAGTCACTCGTTTAACGGGCGCTTCCAGATAGAGGAAAACGTTTTCGTTAATACGCGCGATGATTTCGGCGGCCAGACCGCAAGTGCGAGGACCTTCGTGTACGACAACGCATCTGCCTGTCTTGCGCACAGAATCTACGATTGTCGCTGCGTCGAACGGAGAGATCGTCAACAAATCAATAACTTCCGCATGCACGCCATCTTCTTCTTCCAGCATCTCAGCCGCTTCCATGGTCGGTCTTAAGCTGGCTCCATAAGATACCAATGTAATGTCTTTGCCTTTGCGTGCGATTTGAGCTTGGCCAATCGGCAAAGTTTCCATCTGTTCGGGAACGTCTTCTTTGAACAAACGATAGACCGCTTTAGGCTCGTAATAGATGACTGGATCTGGATCTTGAATGGCGCTGTGCAATAGTGCACGAGCATTTCTTGGACCCGATGGTATCACTACCTTTAATCCCGGCGTGTGCGCATAAATTGCTTCGCGACTTTCAGAATGGTGTTCGATAGCTCTAATCCCAGCGCCATAAGGTGCACGCATCACCATCGGCACTGTTAACCTGCCGCGGGTTCGATTTCTGAATCGAGCTGCGTGAGATTCGAGCTGATGATAGTTGTAGTAGTCGAAACCGGCGAATTGAATTTCGCAAATCGGTCGCAGACCGTAGAGCGCCATGCCAATTGCGGTGCCGACAATTCCTGACTCGGCCAGCGGTGTGTCGATCACCCGCGTGTCGCCGTATTTGGCATGCAGTCCCTCTGTGATTCGGAATACGCCTTCGTCTTGACCGACGTCCTCGCCCATCACAATTACACGTTTGTCTTTGGCCATGGCTTCATGCAGCGCCAGATTGATCGCTTTTGCCATGTTCATTTCTGTCATCGTTGCGCTCCTTGATCGGTTTGCTTATGCCGAGCAGTTTGGCTGCACAGGCTCTTCTAGGATGTTGTGAAAACTAAATCTTAGCTGGACTTGGCGATTTTTTTTCAGCTGGTTCGGCTTTATGCTTTTTGTGTTTGCTGATATGGTCAGCCAATTCTTGGCGTTGTTCTTGCAAAAACGGAGGCATGTCAGCGTAGAGATAATCAAACATGTGCAGCGGATCGCTTAGTTCTTCGCTCTTCGCGAGTTCTTCGGCCTTAGCAACGGCTGCTTTTATTTCAGCATCCAATTCAGCATCTATTTGAATTCTTTGCTCTTCATTCATGATGCCTTTGGCCGCTAGATACTTAGCGAAGCGCAGTAATGGCTCGCGTTGATGCCATTTCTTGGACTCGTCGTCGGAGCGATATCGCTTCGGATCGTCGGCCGTTGTGTGCGGTGTGAAGCGGTATGTCAGGCATTCGACCAGGGTTGGACCTTCGCCTTTGCGCGCTCTTTCGATTGCTTCTTGAGTGGCGGTGTAGACAGCTAAAACGTCGTTGCCGTCAACTCGGATGCCTTGCATTCCGTAAGCAATTGCTCTTTGAGCGATCGTTTCATTTTTCATTTGCTTGGCGATTGGCACGGAGATTGCATACTGGTTGTTTAAACAAATGAAGACGACCGGTGCGTTGAAAACCGAGGCGAAATTTAACGCTTCATGGCAATCGCCTTCAGAGGATGAACCGTCTCCGAAAAATGTCAAAACCACTTTCTTCTCTTGCTGAATATTCATCGCCATGCCGATCCCGGCAGCGTGCAGCAGCTGGCTGGCCACAGGAACGCACATTGGCAGATCGTTGACGCCGTCAGGGACCTTGGCTCCTTCCTCAAATCCATTCCAGTAAAGAAGGATAGTTTCAAGCGGCCATCCCCTATAAAGCATGCCCGCAAGTTCGCGGTAAGCCGGAACAAGCCAATCTTCCTTTTGCAGGCAAAAGATGGCTCCCATGCTGATCGCTTCGTGCCCCGAAGCTTGTGGGAAGGTGCCGATTCGACCTTGGCGTTGCATATTCAACATGCGTTCGTCAGCCCGTCTGGCTTTCAACATGAAGCGATATAACGTTTTCAGCTCTTCGTTACTGAGTTTAGGCTCCAGTTTCTTGTCTAGCTCAGCGTTTTCGTCGAGGATGGACAAATACTCTAATTTGAAAGGAATATCGATCGGTTTTCTGGGCATGGCTTAGTCACCGCTGACGAGGACCTTTCGGTCCATGAGTGCTGGCGCATCTTCACGTTTCTGACTTAAATGCAAAGTCTTGCAAATTGGGCAGCTTGACGTNNCGTCTTTTGAAGACCGTCAAAAGTATGTCACATCAGTGCCACCATTGCCAACAAAAATGGCAGTAAAAATGGCTAAACCTCTGTTGCTGAGCGGAAAGCTGAATGAATCATAAAGGCTTGTTTCCCTTTTGGGCGAGCAAGATTAGTTCTGAAATGAAGAAGGGAGCCACAAGTGCAGCTCCCAGGGATGTGTCAATGCCTGATAATCAATCTAACGCCAGCCAGATTGTTGCAGAGCCTTCTTCGGTACCGAGGGTTTAGTGGTGGACCGACTCCTTAAGATTAAGGGATGACAGTGACTATTTTGTGACAGCGCCGTTAACTGCTAAAATTCGCTATCCACGTCGCTAGAGCGCAATGACCAGAGCATCTGCAAAACCGAATTGGCTAAAAGTCCGTTTGCCCACAGGCGAACCGTATCAGCGCGTCAAAGAATTAATTGATAAACATGAGTTGCACACTGTTTGCGAATCTGCGGCTTGTCCAAATCGCGGTGAATGCTGGTCGCGTTCGACTGCAACATTCATGATCTTGGGGAATGTTTGCACAAGAAGTTGCGGTTTTTGTAATGTGATTACGGGCAAGCCTACCGAACTCGACCTTGATGAGCCTCGTCGTGTTGCAGAAGCGGTGCAGAAGTTGCAGCTGAAGTATGCAGTGATCACATCGGTTAATCGAGACGAATTGCCGGACGGCGGCGCTGCAGTCTGGGCGGCAACAATCACGGAGATTCGCAAGTTATCTCCGCAGACTAAAATAGAAGTTCTAATTCCGGATTTCTGCGGCAATTGGGAGGCACTAGATGTGGTGCTTGAGGCTCGTCCTGATGTGCTCAATCACAACATCGAAACAGTGCCTAGGCTGTATTTGCAAGTGCGCCCACAGGGTCGATTTGAACGAAGTCTTGCATTGATTTCTCGGGCCCATGAAGCTGGCTTCGTAACCAAGTCTGGATTGATGATGGGACTTGGAGAAACAGACGATGAAGTCGTCGAAGTCTTGAAAGAGTGGCGGAAAGTCAATTGTGATCTGATTACTCTCGGTCAATACATGCAACCGACTGCGAAACATTTACCCGTGGCTAGATGGGTAGAGCCTGAAGCCTTTAATCGCATGAATGAAATTGGGATGGAAATGGGATTCTCCAATGTTTTTGCCGGACCGCTTGTGCGCAGCAGTTATCATGCCGAAGAGCAATCAGCACTTCTTCAGTCAGCTAGCGCAAGTCGACAAAGTTGACCGAAGTTCATCAAACTTTCTTCCGCTAATGATTCCCCGCGTCGCTCGCTTGTAGCGCGCTTCACGCAATATTCACGGAATCATTTGTTCAAAGCCATCGTCATTCGGTTTATAGTGCGCGCATTTCGCCTCACACCGAACCATTGAACAATCAAAGGAAGGAACGCATGAATTGGAAGACAATTTTACCAGCAGCAGCACTGCTCGGGATGCTCGTGCCGAGTGCGGCTTTAAGCAGAAACCACTCTATTTTAAGTGGCGGAAATTCGACTGGCATAATCCAAAACGGAGCTTCATCGATCTTGGGCGGGAGTGGCGGCTCGTCAATGTTTAGTGGTCACGGCAGCGCCATAACCGCCGGTGCCTCTCCGATTACAAATTCCCTAACCAACAATCTCACGAACAACGGATTGTTCGGTCACAGCAACGGTATCCTTGGCACAAATAACAATGGTCTGCTGAACAACGTGCTGCACAAAACTAAAAAGAAACGTAACTGGCTTAGTCGGTTGTTCAGCAGTTTGCCATTGTTTTTTGGAAAATTTCAGAATGGACACTTCAATAACAATGGCAGCATGTTTGGCAATTCAGGCAACTCCGGGTTGCGCGGATTGCTAGGCAGGTAGCAGTTAAGCATGCAGGCAGGCTCTAATCAACAACTTACTTTCTGAAGAGAAATGGAGACTCCCGTCCATTGAGCCAAAGGAAATCCATTTCAATCTAAGGTCGCCTCATCGTTCAGTGAGAATTCGGACTTCAGATTTGTCACTGCAATAATCGTTTTGTCTTGCGTTAGACAATGGACAAGGAATGGTCCACCCGTTTGTGCTGAAACAAGTACACGGGTTTCGTTATCACGTTCGTCCAGCAACTGTGCTTTAAGTGAGCGAGGATTCGCGGAAAGACCCATTCCAAGTGCTTTGCCAACAGCTTCTTTGGCAGACCAAAACTGGATTACAAGTTTGTCTTTTGAGAAGCCAGTCACTTTTTGCAACTCAGTAATTTCGTCTGGCAGAAAGGCGAGCGTTTCGAAGCCGGACTCTTTTGTTTCTATCACTTCCACATCGATGCCGACCCCGCGGGAGATGCGGCGATGAGCCGCAATAGCAACAGCAATGCCCGCCTTATGACTGATTGAAAGAAATGGTTGTGACCCGACAACATCTAACCATCTTCCTGTCGCAAATGGTTGCCCTTGATCGTTGACCTCGACAATAATATCGGCTGAGCAAACTGACAAGTTATAGCTGGTCTTAAGTAGTCTACGAACGGCTTCTTTCGCGGCGATCCGCCCGCAAAACCATTCTCGTTTTCTGGGTAAATTGGTCAGGGCAAGATACTCTTGCCTCTCACTGTTGTGCAGCACATAATCAAGACACCAAGTTAAAGTAGATTCGTCTGCCGGTAGCTGACCCGATTGAAAAATGGCATTGCTCCAATGATCTGAACGCCCCAAGGCGTCCTCAATGAGGGGCATCGTTTCTGACAAAAATGTTGTCTGCGGCTGGGCAATGTAATCTTTCCAACTATCGTTGAGAATAATTCTTCTGCTGGAGATGCCGATGAATTTTGCCAACACCAGATCATTACTGTCCATGATGTAAACATCGGCCTCGGTGCCTCGCGATGTGATGGAGTTGAGCATCGCTGTAACCTTTAACGTGCCACGCAAATCAGCAAGATCCGTATAAATTTCCAGTGTTTCCACAAGAAATGGCAACAGTGCGCTCACCTCTTCTTCCTGTTCGAAAAGGTGGAAAAGCACAATTTGAGTCGAATTATCCAACAGAAGTGGATCGATCAAAAATCTCGGGTCATCGTCGCCTGAAAACCAGTCGCTTGCAGAGCGTGCTTGCACAAAACCTCTGCTAAGTCTTTTACCAACTGAGTCCAATGCGACAACAGACTGCATGCGCGGTCCGTGGAACATCGTTTTAGCCTGGTAGAGCTGCTCTGGTGCTAGCAATGGTACGCGGCTCGGCGCTAATGAGGGCGATAGCATCTGCGAAAGCGGATACTGTTGGGCAAATTCAACTCGACATGACATGGCTGGTGAGCCTGATTGTTCAAAGCCGAGCAGATCAATAGTTGCTTCGACTGCGTAATCATCAACTTGGCGAGCCTGCAATTTAATTAAGCAGCCCTCACGCCCAACTCGAATTCTTCGCGCCGCTCTCACTCCACTCACACGCACCACTGGCATACCCTGAATCAGTAGACTGGCGATCTCAGACATCGCTTCCAGTGCCACGGTGAGAGGGAGCAGGTAGACTCGTTCAGGCTCTGACGAGGACACGTTTCCGCCAATTGCGTGATCCAACAAGTACTTATGATTTTCCAGACTGACAAATACTTCGACTTCAGCATATTGGTCCGAAACTTCGCAGCGAAGTAAGCCATTGCGAAGAAATGGTGGCAGTTCAACCGGCGTCGGCTCTTCACTTTGCTCTTGGGACAGGTAGGCGCGCATCACTTCTTCTTGCATGCCCATCAAATTCTGGTGAAATTCAGCCATGTTACTCAGATAGGTTTGCACCACATCCAGTGGCTGCTCCGACTGTTCAATTTCGTTGATTTCGTCATCGTAAACTGTCTCATCGCGCTTGATTGCTGCGCGTTCAGCAGGCACCTCTGTTCTAAGCTGTTTTGCAATTTCTTCCGGCAATACAATTTTCGGATATTTAAGATCCAGCCGCACTAGTTGACGTGGCTGTTGTTTTGAGCGCTCCTGAAACTCGATGAATTCCGGTGCACGTCTGGCAAACAGATAATCTAACTGCATATCCACGCCATGTGCCGCAAGTTCGCCGAGGCAATGATTTAGTTGCGTAATCGAGGAATTGTATGAGGTGTTTGAGGCCACAGCTAAGTGAGGTTTGTCTTGCAGGGTATCACCAATTAGAGGTGTTAGAATGCCTTTGGGCCCAACTTCAATGAACATTGTGATGCCATTTTCGTACATCGCTTCCACCGTTTTCTTGAGCATTATCGGCTCAGTGAAAAGTTTTGTTGTGATTGTTCGGATTGTTGATATGTCGTTGGGGTAAATGTCGACTCTTGAACAAGACCATATTGGTGTCAAAGGCAGCTTCAATTGTATGTCTTGCACTTCTTTGTTATTTGGATCGACCATGCCTTCCACTAGTGGTGTGTGATAAGGAATGGCCATAGGCAGCTGTTGCGGGTCGAAGCCAGCTGCTGTTAACGCCTTGATCGCGCTGGCAATGGCTTCCTTTGATCCAGAAAGCATGGTTTGAGATGGACAAAGAGCAGCGCTCAAATACAAGCCTGGAATGCCCAAGAGAGCATCCTTCATGCTGTCGTAATCAGCCATGATCATGACGGAACGCAGATTTGCTAGTCGCTCTTTGGAGATCGAGCGGGCGACGTTTGTGCTGAGGCGAAAGAACATTGGTGCGGCGTCTAGAATACTGACCGCACCACTCATGGCCAGAGTGGCAAATTCTCCGGTGCTGCAGCCCAGTAAAGCGTCTGGCTTAACGCCCACGTTCTGAAGCACTGTAAACAGTGCCCATTCGGTCATCAGCACATTGACTACAGCCGAATCCATAGCAGCTAAAGAAGCTACTGATTCCTGTGCTTGATTGTCGCTTCTCGGAAAGATTCTTCGACTGGGCATGCAATCACTTTCAGATTGACGAGCCAGCAAGTCGATGTAATCAAAGACAATTCTTACTTCAGGGAAGTGGTAGCAAAGATCCTGCAGCATGTTTGGATAAGCTGCTCCCAGTCCCGGCATGACAAAGGCCAGTTTACCTTTGCCGACGGTCGCATCTTCCACATGATAAACATCGGACAGCTGTGGGGATTTGCCAGCTTTGAGGGCATTCAAAACGCCGGCAACTTTAGACTGCAAATCTGAAACAGTTGATGCCACGATGGCCACTGTCTTTTTTTCACCTTGTATTTTTCGCGCTTTTGTAGCGAGCGTGTAGGCGACGTTCCTTAATGGTTGCCCTTGATTGAGCTGAAGATAGGCGTGCACGTCTTCCAACTCTTGGACCACAACCGATTGTGTTTTCGCCGCGAAGAGACAGAGTTCTGTTTCCCATGCCAAAAGCAAGCTTGGTTTTTCGCTTTCGAACTCCTCGTCGTATTCTTCTAGAACTGTGTGAGCATTTACTCCACCGAAGCCGAAGGCGCTTACGGCAGCACGCCTTGGCGAGCTGAAAGCTGCCCATTTTTGGCGGTCCTCAGTGGGAATCGTCGATGGGGTTTTTGAGTGCACCCAAGTTCTTGTTTTTGAATTCACATAGCACGGAGACTTTTGCCAATCGATTTGCGAGGTTGGAGAATCAACATTGAGTGTTGGGGGCAGGATGCGATGGTAGAGAGCTAGTGCTGTTTTGATCAAACCTGCGACACCGCTTGCTGCCTGGGTGTGGCCAATCATTGATTTTACGGAACCGATCGCGCACCATGCTGACCCTGGTTCGCTATCACCAAATACTTTTTGCACCGCCATCATCTCGGCTGCGTCACCAGATGGTGTACCTGTGCCATGACCCTCGAGGAGTCCGATTGTAGACGGCGAGACTCCGGCCATTTCATAGGCGCGAAAGAGCGCGAGTGCTTCTCCTTCTATTGAGGGAGCGAGCATGCTGGTTCCCTGCCCGTCGCTTGAGCTGCCCACACCAGCTATGACCGCGTAAATTCTGTCACCATCGGCAATGGCATCGTCAAGTCGTTTGAGGACCACCATTCCCAGACCTTCGCCTAGAAGAGTGCCGTCAGCCTTGTCGTCGTACGGACGAATTTGCTCTTGTTTTGACAGCGCACCGAGCCCGCAGAACATCTGGTAGAAGACGGCGAACGCGTTGACGTGAATTCCTCCAGCCAAGGCAAGATCGCACAATCCTGCTTGTAGGTCGTGCACAGCCATCTCGACTGCTATCAATGAAGATGCGCAGGCTGAATCTAAGACCGTGCTTTTACCTTTAAATCCCAATCGCCCGGCGATTCTGCCTGCCAAAATATTGGGCATTACCGCTGGTATCGTATCTGAGCTGCAATTATTCAGCGAAGACTTCAATCCCTGCTCGAGTAATAGCAGTTGTTCTGGAGTGTATTCAGGATGAAGCGCCTTGACGACGTCGACCATTTGCTTGATTGTTTCGCCGTGCTGAATCATATTCATGCTGCCGGCGCCTGGTGCGGATGTTCGCCCAAGAATTACTTCGGCTCTATTGCCGTCATATTTCCTGTTGCTGTATCCAGCATCAGCCAAAGCTTCGCTGGCCACACGTAGTGCAAGGAGTTGATCTGGATCAGAGCCTGAAATGCTGTTCGGCATGACGCCATATTTCAAGGGGTCGAAATCCGCCAACTCTGTTATGAAGCCACCCCTCTTGCAATAGATTTGTTCGAAAGAAGTTGGATTTTGATTGTAGAACTTGCTTGGATCCCACTCGGCAGCGGTGGCATCTCTGGTGGCATCAACACCGTTGACGATGTTCATCCAAAACGACGAAAGATTTGGCGCGCCTGGAAACAAGCACGACATGCCTACGATTGCAATTTTATCCGAGGATAGTCTGGGCAGCAAGCTGCTCGACTTATCCGAGGATAGTCTGGGCAGCAAGCTGCTCGACTTATCTGCACGACTGGAGGCTTGCGATCCATTCGCTTGCCTTCCTGTCCGTGTCATTTGATCGTACCGAGCGGGCTAGCCTGACTAGCTAGTCTGTTCAATGACTTACTGCCTACGCCGCCAAGTCCTTCCACCAACATCACCATTTCACCGTTCTTTCGGTAGATAGCTAACTCGCAGGTGAGTTCTCTTGCCGTTGCGCCGGGATTTATGAAGATGCGACCGTATAGCTCCTCGCCACTTTGGATGGTGCCAAGAATGTGGAGAGTACGAAAGCCAGTTGGCAGCACAGTTATATCGAGGTTGTGGCGTGCCCAAACGCCCGCCAGTTGCATTGAGCTGTCAAAGAGAACCGGGTCGATAACCCACTTATCGCCATTGGTTTCGGCGAAACAGGTGCTTTCTTCCGCCGCTTGCACGGTGCCCAGGATGCCACTGCTACCGAGAGTATGAATATCTTTGATGCCCTGGAAGATCGGACCGTGGAACAACCAGCTTCCATAAATGTCAGATGGAGATGGAACTTCGTCGACCTTATCGGCAATTACGGACAGTTCGCTTAGTTGGGCGAAGTGCCGCACCACATCTGGTGGCCATTGTGCGAGACGCTGGGTCTCGCCAGAACCACTGCGTGATAATTCCATCACCGCTTTGAAATTGGTCCTCTTCAAAGGAGCGCCTGTGTTCAGCGCTACTTTCACACGAACGCCCATCTCTGAGCGACTAACTTCCTCAGTCACGACAGTGATTTGTTTGGTCGGTGCGTCGAAGACTATTCCTGATGGAATATCTAGTCTGTGCACTTTCCGCACACTGTAACCAGGATACGCGGATATGACTGCCTCGGCCATCATCTCTAGGGCGAAGGCCATTGGCATAACAGGGATTCCGTCGAACGTATGATCGTTCAAATAGAGATCGTGTTCTGGGTTCAATTCAAAGGCAAATTGGTAACTGCCTGGTTCGACGATTGACGGTTTGGCTTGGTACAGGCGTGGTCCTGATGGTTCAGGCATCGCTGCGTCTCCCAAAAGTTCCGCGACGAGCAATACCTCGACGTCGCCTTTTTTACCAAACTCCAATTCATCTATAAAGTAAGATCTTCCGGCCGAAGCATCGATCATCGCCCAACCATACTTTGCGAAAATGCTTTCAAGTTCTGGCTGCGCCATGCCGCCTTTCCAAGGTCCCCACATGATCGATGCTACGCGTGCTTTGGTCTTTTTATCGAGCTGCATTGCCAGTTTGTTTACTGTTTCATTTGCGGCAACGTAATCGGTTTGTCCGGCATTTCCGGTGCGACCGACTATTGACGAGAAGAGGAACATAAACTGCAATGAGTTCAGGTCTAGTTTTTCGCTCAGGATGAAGCCGCTGTCTACTTTTGTGCTCACAACTTTTTCAAATGATTCGACAGTTTTGTCTTTGGTAAAACCATCTTCGATGATTCCCGCACCATGAATGACACCATCGATGTTGCCGTGGCGTTTGTAGATTTCATCAATCAGTTGGCCAAAAGCTTTCGCGTCACGCACATCCAATGAATGATATTCAACAAAAGAGCCAAGGTTTCTGAGTTCCGTAAGGGTTTGTCGGACCTCGCGCTCCTTGAGCAAGCGTTGATAGACCGACTCAACAGCGGCTATGTTTACAGTCTTACCTTCTGCCTTAAGCTCTTCCATAATTGCCGCTTTGACTTCTTTGGTAGAGTCGAGACCGGCTGTCGTGGCGGCTTCCTTTGCTGATGGTTCAGGCAGGCGACCAACAAGAATCAACTTTGGTTGATACTTTGCTGCGATCTCCAATGCGATTTCGGCGGTGATACCGCGTGCACCACCTGTGATTAGAACCACTTTGGAGTCGTTGATCAACACACTGTTTCTTTCGGCATCTTCTAAGTTCGTAGATACAGCCTCTAGCGCGTAGCGATGTTCCTCATCGTAACCAGTTTCAACATAAGGATCTGTGCTCGCCAGTTCCTTGATCAGTATCTGGGCAACGGCTTCAGGGGCTAAGTTTGCGGAGAAGTCGATGGCCTGGCAACTTGATTGCGTCCACTCTTTTGCCAGCGATTTCATCAACCCAACCAGACCTGCTTGAAGGGGCGAGAAGGTAGTGGCTTTTGTCAGGCCGAACTGACCATCAATTCTGGCGGCGGCGATGAAGTGCTTCTTAGATTCAGCGTGTTTGGGATTGAATTCAACCTCTAGTGCTTTAGCGATCGCAAACAACTGGCTGAGCATCGCAACATCTTTAGCATTTTCATTGATGTCGAAAGAGCGAAGATCGATGAAAGCTCCAATTGTTCCGTGTTCTGCTTGTACTTTTTGGACTGCGGCACTTACTTGATCTAGTTTGCTGAAGTCCGAGACTTTTACCGCTAGATCAGATGTGGTGCTCTTATCTTTTGTGATCAAAACAACTTTTTGCTTCAGCGAAGTAAGTGCAGTAGCTAGTGCTTTGGCGTATCCAGCAGCGTCAGCAGCGATGAGGACAACGCCTGGAAGCTGTAATTTCTTTGATTCAAGAGACGGCAATATATAGGATTGAACCAGACCTCGTCTCAGTACTCCTCCCGAAACAAACTCAGGAGCAGGCTCTGTGACCAAATGAAGACCACCGTGACCATTATTGCCATTGTGACCGTTATGACCATTGCCGCCATTGTTGGAAAGAGTAGGCAGGTGAATCAGTTGACCTTTGCCGTTCTCGGGTCCGTGTCCATTGCCATTTCCGTTGCCATGACCATTGCCATTTCCATTGCCATTACCGCTGCCATGGTGGTGCTTGTCGGTCGGTGCGTTGCTGATTGGAGCTTTGCAGATCCAATCGATGATGCCTTGCAATGTTTTGGTGCCGGCTAATTCTTCAAGACCGCCTTCAAGCTCCAGTTGCTTTTCTTCAGGAAGCATCTTGCGGAAACTGTTCAGAATTTCTACGCGCTTGATTGAGTCGATCCCTAGATCTGCTTCCAGATCGAGAGTTGGATCAAGCATGTCAATTGGGTAACCGGTTCGTTGGCTGACGATATCCAAGAGCGCATTCACAAGTGTTTGAGGATCTTCCTGACTCGGAGCACTTCCCGAAGCGTTTAGAAGCGTTTGAGCTGACACAGACAATTGTTTTACTGATGTCTCGGCATCAACAGGAGCCGGTACAACAGCACTCGCCTCCACTTGGGACAATGTATTGAGCAGTTGTGCAGCAGGAACGTGTTGCGCTAGTGTTTGTTGTTGAACATAATTTGGCGCTGGCGCAGGCATTTGTAAGTAAGGCAGATCTGGTGGCGACAATTGCGGCAGCGCCTGTGGTGCAGCCTGATACTGTACTTGAGCTGGAACACTTGGGCCGCCCTTCGTCTGCAAATAAGCCAACATCACTTGCTGCTGCGTTTGCAGAAAGCTGTTCGTCATTTGCAGCATTGTTTGTTGGAACTGCAACATCACCTGGTCGACATTTTTACCGGAGACCGCTGTCGGCATCAGGACTCCCTGTGTCGGTGCCGTCGTTGGCGTGGGCGGGACAGGTGCTTGAACAGCCCTGTTGCTCATGGCCTGATTTACACTTGGCTGATCTTTTGGTTTAGATGTATTCATGGATGCGGGTATTGGGTTCCTTGTTTCGGTTTGAGAGCTCGATACCTGAACAGGTTTGCTGACGGTTTGGGGTTGCTTGGCTGCTGCAGAAGCGGCTTGCGCTGGAGATGGAGAAGTTTTGGTCAAAGGTTTAGTCGGTGCATTGTCCCCGACGCGCTTAATGTGAGCGCTGTTGACTAGATAGAGGAGAGTGCGGCTGCGTTGGGACTCATGGGCAGTCAAGTTGCGTCCGAACTTACGCGCAGTTTCGAAGGCTTTGGTTCTGGCGCTGAACAATCTGCCAATGTCGATTTTCTGTCCATTAGCGGCGAGAATTGCCAGGCAATGCAACAGATTTGCCAGACCACCGCGTCCAGACGATACAGCCACATAGTTGCTGCCAGTTGACTCCGACAATGTCGCTTCTGTCAGTCCACCCAGAACAGATCCTGGTCCGACTTCAACGAAGAGTCGTGCGCCGTCTTCATACATTTTTCGCAGTTGCCGAGCAAAATCGACCGGTTCAACGATGTGCTTAGTCAGTTTTTGAACGACTGAAGATTTGGCATAAAGTTCAGAATCGGTATTGCAGTAAACCGGCAAGGCTGGCTCAAGCAGAGGGATTGCAGCAAGCGCTTTCTCGAGCGGAGCTTGTGCGTGTTTCATGTGACTGGAGTGGAATGCTTGCGAGACTGGTATCAGTTTTGCAACCACTCCGTGTTTCTTGAATGCTTCAAGAGCATTTTGCACCGCCGCTTCTTCGCCGGCTACAACGCATTGTTTTGGCGAGTTGATATTAGCTAGCGTGACGCCTGGAGTTTCTTGCAGGACCTTGTTTACCTGTTCTACCTGACCGGCGACCGCCGCCATTGTGCCTTTACCGCCGCCATTTTTCTCAGAGAGAAGTCGTCCACGAACTTCCGATATTTTGAACAACTCTGACTCTTCGAACACGCCTGCAGCGTGAAGAGCAACGTATTCACCGTAGCTGTGTCCCGCAACCATATCTGGTGCCAGACCAAACGAACGCAACAGCTTGAGCATACCCAAATCAGCCGCACCGATTGCCGGTTGAGCAATGTGCGTGTTTGTCAATGCGCTTGCTTGCGCTGCTTTTTCCTCTTCCGTAAACGCAGGCGGTGGATAGACTAAAGCATTTAAAGGTTTAGCAAATCGGTGTGCCAGCACTTTCGAAGCCTGTTCTAATGTGTTTCGAATCTCCGGAAACTGAGTGGCCAGCTCACGCAGCATGTCGACACTCTGTGAACCTTGACCGGGGAACAAGAAAGCTACTTTGCCTTTGGCTACTTCTGTTTTCTGCTCCAAATCGACGAAGTATATTCCGCGTGGATCTTTGATTTCCGTACAATTGCCGTTGAGCAAGTCACTCTTCGCGCGAGAGACCTTCTCCATTAAATCTTCTACGGATGAAGCAACGATTGCCAGGCACAGCTCTTGAACGCTCGCATCTGCATGCCGCTCTAATTGTTTAAGGTGAACGGTTTGAGCCACTTCTCGAAGGTTGACTGTTTCTTCGACTTTAGCCGCTCTTCTCACATTTTCTGAAACTGCTTCGAGGGACTTCATCAGGTCAAGACGGTTCTTGCCGTGCAGTAAGAACAATTCGACGGGCCAGCTGTAAGTGCCTGCTTTAGGCGTGCTGCTAGCGGTAGGAACATATTCTTCTAAGACGGCGTGGAAATTAGTGCCGCCGAAACCAAAGGCGCTCACGCCTGCTCTTCTAATGTCGTCGCCGGTATTAATCCATGGGCGCGACTCACTATTAATATAGAACGGACTGTTTTCGAAATCGCACGATGGGTTTGGTTGAGTAACGCCCATTGTCGGCGGAAGCACTTTATGGTGCAACGCTTTGGCCACCTTAATGAGGGAGGCTAGTCCAGCAGCGGCTTTTGTATGACCAATCATCGTTTTTACGGAGCCAACAGCGCAGCCACGTTTTTCGGCGCCGTGTTCTTCGAACACTGTTTTTAGTGCTTCAATCTCAGCGTTGTCACCGGCCACGGTGCCCGTGCCATGGGCTTCAACTAACGAGACGGAACAAGGTGAAACGCCCGCATCTGCATAGGCTCTAGCTAATGCCAGCATCTGTCCTGCGGGTCGGGGAGCCGTTAAGCTCAGATCACGACCGTCGCTAGAACCACCAATACCTTTGATTGTGGCGTAGATTCTGTCGCCATCGCGCTCTGCATCGCTCAATCGTTTGAGGACCAGCATGGCGATGCCTTCACTGATTACGATACCGTCAGCGGTGATATCGAATGTTCTGCATCTTCCTTGTCCCGAAAATGCATGTGTTTTGCTGAAGCTCAGATAGTCGCCCGGTTGGTTGTGCGTGTCGGCAGCAGCCAGGAACACCACATCACTGTTTTTGTTGCGCAGCTCGCCCATGCCTACATATAAAGCCGCTAAGGATGAAGCACAAGCAGCATCAATCGAGAAATTGACGCCACCAAGATCGAACCGATTTGCCACTCGTCCCGCGGTGACATTGCCGAGGTAGCCGGGGAATGAATCTTCTGTCCACTCAGGCAATGCATCTTGCAGTTCTGCTTTTGCAGTCGGAGAAATGTCGTTTAATTTCCAACCCAGCATTGAGCGCAATGAGTACAGCGCGGTGATCGGTCCGTGTCCCGCATTGGCCAGAACAATGGATGTCTTCTCGCGGTCAAAGCCTCGTTGCGAATAGCCTGCGTCTTCAATTGCTGCTCTTGTCACTTCCAAAAGCAAGACTTGCATCGGGTCAATCGAAGCGAGGCTGCTTGGCGGAATACCATATTTGGTTGGATCGAATTTTAAGTCTTGAAGGAAGCCGCCCCATTTTGAATAGATCTTGTCGCGAGCGAGTGGATCAGGATCGTAGTAATTTCTCCAATCCCACTGATCGATAGGTACTTCGGTAATGGTGTCAACTTTACTGAGAATATTCTCCCAGTAAGTTTCAAGGTCATTTGCTTTTGGAAATAGGCATGACATGCCGACAATTGCAATTGCCTCTGACGCAGCTTTGCCACTGGATTCAGTGCCGAATCGCTCTTCGTTTTTCGCTGCCAGTTTGGCAATCAACTCAGCGCCGCCATTTGAAACAGTGTTGTGCAAAGCAGCAATCGTGCAGACTGAATTATGCATCGAGGCCACTTGACCGATCATGTACATGCCGTCGGCCCACTGTTGATCGGCAGACACTTGCTCGAGCTTTGCACCACTCTTCGATTGTTCTTTTAGTTCAGCGATTGCCTCTTCTTTGCTGGTAGAAGCAGCGCGTGTTAGTCCTTTGCTGGCAATGCGCAGACGACCAAGATTCATCAGCTCCAGTTCTTCGCGGATCTCGTCTCGGCCTGTATTTTTAAGAGTCAGTTCTTGGCGCTTGTCGTCAAAGAATTTTTTGTATGGTGAATTGATGCAGCGGATTGCATGGCCGGGGCCAGTTTCGAGCAATACCGTTTTGTTGCAGTCAATCGCTGCTTGCTGAAATTTCTCGACGATTGCGCCTGTCTCGACTGCTTCTTTCGTGAACAAGTAGGCTGTGCCCATTAGCGCACCTACCCGCACTCCACGCGCTGCCAAGGTCGCAGCCATTGCTGCTACCATCGCCGATGACAAAGCGTCATGCACACCACCGGCGAAAAGAACGTGGTAGACGGAGGCGTCATCGCGTGGGCCGAGCGCCCCTAGAATTCTCTCGATCATCGCTTCCCACAAGGTGAAGCTAGCGCGAGGACCAACGTGACCGCCGCACTCTTTGCCTTCAAAGATAAATCGTTTCGAGCCCATTTCGATGAATGATTCGAGAAGCATCGGCGAAGGCACATGCAAGTAAGTTTTGACGCCTATGTCCTCAAGCGCTTTGGCCTGATCTGGCCGACCGCCGGCAATCAAAGCGAATGGTGGACGATATTTGCTCACAACTTCCATCTGTTCCTGACGCAACTGCGCCGGAACGAATCCGAGAATACCGACACCCCAAGCCAGTGAGCCAAGTTTTGCCTTTGTTTCGGAGACGAGCAGATCACATTCGTTCTTGCGCATCAGCGCCAGCGCAAGAAACGGTAAACCACCATCTTTGGATACGCTAAGTGCGAATTCAGCAGTGTCGCTGACTCGGGTCATCGCGCCTTGCACGATTGGATAAGTGGTTCCGTGCGATACTGCTAATGGTGCGCCTTCTTGCAACGGTTGCTTTTCTGCAGCGAGCTTAACGTGTTCTTGAACAGAACTCTTAATCGCCTGAGCAATTCCTGCCACTGTGCAATATTTCTGACCGAAATCAGATGCAAAACAGATATCTTGGCCAAAGTTCCAAACTCGATCCAAGGCTCGACGGCTTTGATTATGTTTTGCCACTTGGCTGCAGACTTGGTCTTTCCCGCTTAACGCTTGTTCGATTGCGGAAGCCGATTTAGCGAAGAATCGGTATGACTCCCCGTCGCCGGTGGAAACAGAAGTTTCGGTGCCGTCCATGTTGGCAATTTTTTGTTTCAGTTCCAATGGCAGTGACGACTCTTTGGCCATCAATAATTGTGAGTCGAGCACAACACCAGCCGCCCCGGCTACATACGCCGCCGCTGCGGTGTGGATGCCAATTCCGCCTTGCGCGTAAAAAGGGATTTTGATTTGCTGGGCAAATTGCTGGAGCATGACGAACGATGTCTCGTCTCCGATTCGTCCACCTGCTTCATGCCCTTTTGCGATCACGCCATCAGCCAGGGCTTCCTGTGCGAGCAGTGCTTCTTGGACAGATGTCGCTTCGACAATGACCTGTAGGTTCCGCTTTTTCAGCGCCTTAACTGCTTTTGCAGCTTCTTCTAGCTTGGCTGGCAAATTGGTGATCGCTGCCGTGAGCTGGCGATGATTTGATTTAGCTTGAACGAGATCTAGCAGGCTCTCAATATCGGCACTCTGACTGGCATCATATTTGATACCACTGTTGCCAGCGCCGGACTCAATCAATTTGACCAACACTTCAGCAATTGCCTTACGCTTGCTTATATCTGCAAGATCGAGGAAATCCAAATTGAGCACGCCCATTTCGCCTGAGCGAATTGCGGCGGCGGCTATGGCAGCGTCAGCCAAATAGCTTTCTTGAATCTCTTCCGGGCGTTTGCTGTCAGCCACGCCACTCAGCCCTAAGGCGCCGTGGTTAATGGCGATGATTCCAAAGGTCGACATCTGCTCTAGCCTCTTGTGGGTCTCATAACTGGGATTAGATTGGGTCAAGCCTTTGTGATCTCTTTTTGATGACAGCAGACAAGGGGGCCAGGTAATAAACCTAAGAAGTATAGAGGGCCTGCATCACTGGTCCATTGGACAGTTTTTAACAAGGTCCTCTTGCTAAAAGCCCATTGTTTTCGGGCACTAGCGGCTGTCTTAAGTGAATTAAATAATTACGACTTCGCTTGGGCTTCGCAATTCGTATTCGATTCCACGCCAGCGAATTCTATTCGTCAATACAGAATACAGCGTCATGCACGGCAGAACGATATGTGCCAGGGGTAGGACGAGGGAAAAACGCAAAAGTGATAATTGAAAGGCGTGCTCCATCAGAGCCCTTTCTTCTGATTTTTGCTCTGAATTGGCAGCATTAAAGTCCTCTTCTTTTGCGCTTAACGAAAGTACGCGATACCACAAGTGCTGAGCTTTCAGTAAGAAAAGGATCTCTACGGGCAGCAAAATCAAGCCGGCCATGCTAGCCGCGATTAATTCTGTAGAACCTGTCAGGGCTGCGGCCACTGTCGAGCCGGCTAGAGCCAGCAACCAGACCGTCAGGATGATGGCTCGGCGGATGGCTCGGCGCCATAGTTTGGGGTAGTAAACCTTAGTTAATATCAGTTGGCGGTTGGTCCATTCGACTATTTCGGGAATAGTGGCGTCGCCGTGGCTGGCGACCAGGCATTGGGGTACAAAACGAACTTTAAGTCCGAATTCTTTCACCGCTGTTGTTAAAGATAAGTCGTCATCGGCGGCTCTATCCCAGTGCTGTGCAACTTTGGCGTCGATAAATGTTTTTCTGCGAATGGCCATCGCGCCTCCCCAGGCGAAGGCGTAATTTGGGTCGGCCAGTTCCCATGCGGACATACGGTTCCAGAGTGAGCGAAGCAAGGAGGGCCAATCGCCTTTGAAAGGGATGTAGAAACGATATCCGGTAGTGACACCCACGGTCTGATCTTGCAAATGAGCAATCAAATATTGAATGAAGTCGTGGCGCGCGATCACGTCAGAGTCCACGAATGCAAGCACTTCTGAGTCATCGGAAATTTCTTGCAATGCGCACAATTGGTTATTAATTTTCTGAGCTCGGCCTTGATTGATCCCTGCTACGACGATTTTTGTCTGTACAGCAGATTGTGCAGCGCAAATTTTTGTCAGCACCGCGTAGGCCGGATCATTTTCCTGAGCGACCGCAAAAATGACTTCAAATCTGGGTTTGCCATCGATACCTATATATCTTTGGGCGAGCAGTTTAGTAATGTTCTCTTCGAAACCAGGGTCCAGTCCTTTGCAGGGCAAGATTACCGAAGCTTTGGGCAGGTAATCCTTGGGCGTAAAAGCGAGTTCGCGCTTTACGTAAGCGAACATTCGGTTGAATGAGACAATCTGCGCAACAGTTGCTGCCAGAGTGATAAATCCTAATAAGAAAAGCATGAGTCACATAGAGGCGATGGAAAGAAGGCGTGGCAGCTCAGTCGTTAAACTCATAGTCAAGTATAGTGCTAGACTTTCGGATGCTCAGTGGTATTGAGCTAACAAACATTTCAGACTCTATTTTTGAGCATGTTTCGCAATCTGCTTTATTCAGCATTCGGTATTTTGGGTTCGCGGGAGGCCAAGGCTCTCGAAAAGGCGAGTCTCGATCCCGGCGCCACGCAGCTGGCGAAACTGATGTCAATCATCACTGCCAATGCCGATACTGTGTATGGCAAAGAGCATGGTTTTGCCTCGATAAAGACTGTTTCGGATTTTCAAGATGCCGTTCCCGTCAACGAATACGACAATCTGCAGCCCTACATAACCAGGGTGTCGGAAGGTGAACAAAATGTACTGACCAGTGAAATGCCATTCATGTTCGCTACCACAAGCGGTACGACAGGCGCTCGAAAACTGATTCCGATCACACGTAGTTATGTAAAAGAATTTCGTCAGGCCTCAGTTTCTTCTGGGTATCACTTACTCAGAAGTTTTCCTGGAGTGGCCAAAGGTGTCAGTCTATCGGTCTTTTCACCAGCGGAAGAGGGGCGCACATCCGCCGGAATTCCTTATGGAGCGATTTCAGGTCGACTTTATCTAGAAGAGCCGCCCCTGATTAAGAAGTATGTTTCTCCGCTTCCCTACGAGATCTTCTTAATCAAAGATTATGAGAGCCGCTACTACACATTGCTGCGTTGTGCGCTTGTGTTGCCGATCAGTTCTATTTATACGTTGAACCCAAGCACGATTATGGTGTTGGCCCGAAGATTGCAGACATATGCGAGTCGGCTGATCGAGGATGTTGAGCGTGGTACGTTGACTGCTCCGGTTTCGCTCCCTAAAGATATTCAATCGGCGCTGCGGCATTTCCTGAAACCGCAACCAGGACGCGCTCGCGAGTTGAGAAAACTGATCGAAAACGACGAATTTAAGCCAACCAAGATTTGGAAAAATCTCAGCTTGATGTGTTGTTGGACTAAAGCAGCTGCTGCATTTTATCTTCAAGACTTACCGGAGTTCTTTGACGACCTGCCTGTCTGTGATATTACATACGGTGCCAGTGAAGGGCGGGGCACGGTTTCAATTGGACAGGGTAAGCAAGTACTGGCGTTACGTTCCCACTTCTTTGAATTCATTCCTGAAAATGAACTCGGCTCAGGAAAGCGACCCTTGCTTGCAGAGCAGCTCACAGTCGGTGAAAGCTATTACATCTTGTTTACAACATCGAGTGGACTATATCGATACAACATCAATGACATAGTCAAAGTCGCTGGTTGGCACAATCGCGCACCATTGCTTGAGTTTCAACACAAGGGTGGCAACATCAGTTCATTTACCGGCGAGAAGCTAACTGAATCACAAGTAACAAATGCGGTTTCTGCGGCAATTCTCGAATGTAATCTAAAACTACGCTTCTTCACTGTCATTCCGAAATTTCGTCCGGAGCCTCATTATGAGCTCTGGTGCGAATCTTTCAGTGAGGAAACAGCTAAGCGCCTGACGCCTGAAGTGGTTGAGAATTTGCGAAAGTCATTTGATCGACATTTGGGCCTGATGAATATCGAATACGATGCTAAACGACAGTCTGATCGACTCGCCGAAACCACTGTCGAATTTTTAATTGTTGGCGCTTATGAAGATCTTCGCAAGCACTTGGTGGCAGGCGGTGTTCCAGATGCTCAAGTGAAAGTCAGTCACTTGAATCCCAAAAAAGAGATACTTGGATTTTTGCAGGAATATTGCAAACAGGCTGCACCGCGCTGATCAAGTCAACGGATTCCAGTTTTCGCAGCATTTCTTAGCCGATCACATTCTATTTTGGCTGACACACTGAGGGGCTCTCCTATTTTCTTTTTGAAAACCCACTTTTGTGTTAAGCAAAAATCGCGAAAATCAGAGGACCGGAAACACCTGCGGGGCAAACGTTTCAAAAATCAAAAAGTCCGGAAACGCTGATGTAATATTTGTTCATGAAGAGCTGGGGTAAAAAGGGAAGGAGTAATGCCCCTCCCCTTTAATAAAAGTGTGAAGCTCATACGTGCTGATTTTGAAGTACCGCTCTGGCTATGTCATGCCAAAGAAGGCGTGGATTTGCTCCAAAGCGTTATTTACCGCCCGTCGAAGAAATTGTTGATTACGGCAAAGCGCGGATTTACTGCACGCCGAAGAAGTTTTTGATTCCATAAGTAATCATGTTCGGATTTTCGCGTAGTCTTCTGCGGCAATATGCGCCCGAAACTTTAGCTGTTCCAAACGGTAAATACATGCGAACTGGCACAGCTGTCGATTCCAGTTGCTGCAAATAGGGAACGTCTGCTGCCGGTACATTTGATTGCAGGTCTTTAAAGTATTGACCGTTCCTGAGCGGTTTTTGTATTTTTTGCCGAGGTACGCCCTGAAGCATTTGATGCTCGAATTGATTTGATGGAACTTTTTGCGGCACCGCTACATATTGATAGAAAGTGTCAATGCATTTTGTGTCGTGCGTTGCCAGTTCAACGTAAACGCCCTGGGAAAGAAGATGCCCAGAATACTGAACGAGTAGATCTTTCATGATTCTTTTGTCGGTGTGGGCAATTTGTGCCGGTTCATTGTAGATGCCGATAACTAGCCGCACTCTCATGCGTTCGTCAAATCGTTTGATATCGTTTTCTGTTCTGAATAGTCTGGTTTGAATAACTGTGCCCAAGTTGGTATATCCAGCATTGATCAAGGCGAAATATGCTTCGAGTTGAAAGTTCGTCCAGCGATGATCTTCGGCTTCCAGCGTGACATTGATTTCCTTCTTCAAAGCATAATCAACTACACGTGTAATTCTGTCAAAAGCATCTTCTTGTGCCTTTTCGCTCGCACTGCCATGTTGTGGTGCCATGGTGCTGAACATTGAAGGTTTCATGGAAACGGTCAGCTGCTCTCGAGCATTATTGGTTTTTATCTGACTTGCCTGAACTGCATCGAACAACTGCTTGTAAGCGTCGATGTAACCTTCGCAGTGTTCAGGAGTAGGGGCGTCTTCGCCCAGAATATCGAGCGTGCCGCAAAATTTGTGCTCGGCATAAATTTTGTGAGCAACTTGAATCGCTTCTTCGGCGCTCTGTCCTGCAAGGTATGGTTTTGCCAGGGTTAGCACCAGACCTAATGGGATCGTATCGAAGATAGTTATTGGCGGTGGCGTGTGAGTCTGCTCCATTGCTAATGTTGACTCGATCGAAGGTGATTGCACTGGCATTGCTAAAGCTCCTGAGACGCAAACGCATTATATGGCCTCGACGCTTGATAGCCTTCCTCTATATGTTTTTGTTTAGGTCTCCATTTTGTTTTGTTGTCTAGATTACATCAATCTTGGTCTGGTAGGCCCAATGCGGAGTGGAGAAAGCGCATCATCGGCGCCTTGCGGATCAGTTCAGGGATCATTGGCACTGTGTCGCCCGTGAATCGAGAGAGGATCAATATGTAGTTATTGTCATCAGCCGAAGTTCCTCTTGGATTGACGTAAGAGAGGTGATATCCGGGAGCGTCCATAGTTGTAATTAATATGCGGCGGATGCGCTGCTCGGAAAGCTGCTGATATTTAACCGTTTTGTGTGGGTGGTCAAGAACCTGCCCGCGTGACTTTCCACTCATAGCTTTAGCGATTCCTACAAGCTGGGATTCTTGCTGAACCTCCTCGGCTGGAATTTTTACCACGATTAGATCGGCTCGTGAGCTCGTTCCCTTGGCCCCGATGTATACATCCATACCTGGGTCAACCTTTGTATAGCGTATCCACGACCATCCCTTATCTTTGAGAGAAGCGCCAACCGGGTGCCCGTACAATTGTTCGAACTCTAAAAATTCGCCTCCCAGCCCAGGTACCTTCGGTTGAGCGGAAAATCTTGCCAGAGACGGTTTGAGGTCGCTGCTTGGTTGCGGGGTCGACTTGGCGCTTCCACCTCCTGACAGGGACAGAGCTCTTGCTGAAAGTGGTTCTTCCGGTTTTGTATATTCCTTTCGGGCCGGCTTGGCATGTGCGCGTTTGCTACTAGCGGCATGTTGAAAGAATCCACGCGACAGAGTTTGCAGGGACTCTTCGTCGGTCATAGTCACTGATTCCAATTTTTGAACGAGCAAATCCTCGGTGCCTGAATCATCAACATCGCCAATACGACTCATCAATTTGCATTCAACCAGGGGCCACTGATATTGGTCGATCGGTAATTCATATGCTTCCGGACCGTGAAAGATGAGGTTGATGCCTTGGTTTGGTGCTAATTCGTAGCGCTGCTCTTTTCGGGCAATCATGACATGTCCCAAGCGCAAGTCTACAAATCTGCACTGCAGCTTGATCATTTTCCCTGTCAGATCGGAGCCGCTTAGATTCTCAATGCGTACACAAAGTGATGGGTGATAACCGGTCGCATCGTGAGCCCAGAAGGGAATCGAATTTACGGCTGCCAGTCTTTTCGTTTGTGATTCAGCACTTGAATCTTCAGCTGAATAGGCACTCGGCCACGTCGCTACAGATATAGCGATAAATATCAGCGCGCTGATAAATGAATACCAGGCGAACCTGCGCGAGGTGACTGACGAGTCTGATATCCGCTGAGTTTTTGGGTAGATGCTTGGTTTGCTGGACATTGCAGGCGCCATGAACTGAGGTGCTTGAGCAGATCTTAGCCTAAAATCACGTCCAGCATTGGCACGGCTGACTTTGTGGTTGGGTTTTCAAAGTCAATCGTTTTAGGCAAACCCGGATCGCAGAATTGAGCTTGTCTGATGTCTTCGTCTGCGAGGACGTCGTTGCCGAGCAGGTGATATACAAAGGCTCTTGCTAAATAAAATGATGCGTTGTTTGGATTGTTCATCAGCGCGTCTGACAAGTCGTTAACGGCGTTCTCGTTTTTTCTTATTTGAATGTATGCCCGTGCTCTTCGGAAAAGCAACTGTGGATTTTTGGGATCAAGAGAAATCGCTGAACTCAACTCGCTAATTTGTTTTGTTGGATCAGCTCCAGCTGCAAATAATGCAGCTCGCAAATGCAAAGGCGGTTGTGCCACGGGCGGTGCCGTGGTGGCAGCACCGGCGGCGGCGCTGATCGTTGCGCTAGCATTCGTACTACTTGGATTGGCATCAGGATCCACCGGTGTTTGTCTGTTTGACGAAAACATAGCGCGTTGACTTATCACAGCAAGTTTGATCGGATCGATTGCCAGCACTTGCTTGTAATCATTTGCCGCTTTGTCAGCTTGCCCTAACTTGGCATACGAGTTCGCGCGCCAAAGAAAAGCGTCTACATTTTTCGGTTTTGATGAGATCACCTGATTGAAATCCGCAATCGCTAACTTATAGTCCCCAAGCTGATACAGGCATTGACCGCGCTTGAGAAACGACTGCCAGTCGGTACCGTCATTGGTGACTGCCTGATCGAAATCATATATCGCCGCTTGTAAATCATTCAACGCCATCGCTGCAACGCCCTTCGCGTAGAGTGGGCTATCGGCAAAGCAAATGTTAGCGTTGAGCAAGCTCCCAAAAAGAAGAATTGGCAGGGAGCGAATTAATTGATTTTTTGCAGACATTGTTTTTCCTATTAGATTGGTCCAGGCTAATTGGTCCAGGGATACAGAGCGATCCTGACTTTGGCTTTCTTGCGACGTCCCACTCGACCGGAAGTGCATTTATTTCACCAGAGCTCGAGCGGCAATTCAAGGGCGCGCCAGAGATACCAACTGGCTAATGTGCGATAAGGTTTCCAAATTTCAGAATGAGCAATAATGACTTTTGGTGCGGGTAAATCAGGAAGTCCATAAGTGAGCGCGAACCCTTTACGTATGCCGTAGTCAGTCGCCGGCATTACATCCATCCTTCCTAATCTGAATATCAGCAGCATCTCCACAGTCCACTTGCCGACGCCGCGGATCGTCACGAGCCGCTCTAATAACTCATCGTCCGACATGGTATGCATTTGAGTCAGTGATGGCACCACCCCAGATACCGTCTTTTCGGCTAAGTCAA
This sequence comes from Candidatus Melainabacteria bacterium, assembly GCA_003153555.1. Classification (GTDB taxonomy): domain Bacteria; phylum Cyanobacteriota; class Vampirovibrionia; order Obscuribacterales; family Obscuribacteraceae; genus PALSA-1081. Next base: position 95,781 of record PLZS01000115.1, read on the forward strand.
TTAAGGCAAGTGCTTTGGCATTTGAGCATCCAGCTCCTCGCAAGAGTTCTACCGGTGTGTTGATTACCGCTTTTGCACTCAATCCGCCGGCTTGATCGAATAACGATTTGACTCGCCCAAATATTGTAGCCGCAGCTTTGCCCGAGAGCTGCTGATAGACAATAGACTCAGCTAGAGCCACGAAAGGACTTTGAATATCATCGGGCTTTAGCGTGCAAGCGCCCACGTGTTTCATCACCTGAGCCAATTTTTTGTCTGCCTTTTTCAACGCCTTGATCGCTCTTTCAAGATCGGCATCGAACTCGGCTTCCTTTATGTTTTTCGCTACGCGCGACATTCTACTTTCTGTGCTTCTATCTCTAACAATCGTTTTTTTGTCTTGTCACCACCGTAAGCCGAAAAGCCGCCTAACTTTCCGCCAGAGTTTAAGACGCGGTGGCAGGGGATGATCAGGGCTAATGGATTGCGAGCCATGGCGCCACCCACTGCCCGGAAAGCCAGAGGTGAGCCAGCCGCGTATGCAAGTTCTGCGTACGAGACGACTTTGCTTCGGGGCACCAGGCGTAGTGCTTGATAAACTTTTTGATGGAATTGTGGGCATCTGCTAATGTCGACTGGAATTTTGGCCAAATTCTGCGGCGTACCGTTTAGATCTAGTTGAATCATCTTGATGGCTTTTGCAGCCAAACCGCGTGCATCTGTATCAAGAGCCCTTGCGATGCGGATGTAGGAAAGAAGCTTCTTCATCGTCGCTTGAGGAGAATGTTCCGGGAGCTGAACGCGCAAGATGGCATCATCGGTCCAAGCAATACCGCAGAAACCTATAGGTGTGTCAAATAGGGTAACGTGAACCTCGTCGATCGATGCTCCTGATTTCAATGATGAGCCCATCCTTGTTTGTTGCCGAAAGTCTCGTAATTGTATTTTGTCCTCAATGGCAGCTTTCGTCCCGTCTTACGTTCATAGGCTTTTGTGGCAATACGCAGGATCGCTTCGAACTCCAAGTCTTTCGGCATGTGCTGCGGGTCGGCGAGCACTTCTTGGAAGAATTCGTTACCATTGGCGACAACACAACAGCGCACCCTCAAAAACCAATTTCTGGAAAAGCGATGCTCCGGACCTTTGTATGCATCTTCACCAATTTCTTTGGCAAATACTTCGCCGTCCAGTCGATGCAATTTCTCAGAGAGAATGTCGGCAAAAGCGATAATGTCTTTTTCAGAGCGTTTGAGAAGAGCTTCCACGGCGGGTTCAATTACGGCTTCGTCTTCACCGGTATGGTCCCAATCAAGAAGTTCAATTGTTTCCCAGAAATCAGCGTCACTGAATTTGCCGTTTGCCGATGATGGAGTTCTTTCAATTGGCAGATCCAACATAGAGCGCAGTCCATCAGACAATATTGAAAGATCGTCACCGCCGTTGGTGTCATCTTCCGAATAGTCTTCTGGGCTGTAAGCCTGTGCGGGTTTCCATTTTGCGCGACAGTTGGGTGACAATTCGCGCATTTTTTCGGTGCCCTCTTTGGTAACACCGGTATTGAAGACGTACAAGCGAACAAGTGATTTTATTTTTGCCAGATGCAAGAGTCCTTCGTTCGTGATCTTTGTTCCGCTCAATCCCAATTGGACCAGGTTGTTCAATACTGTTATGTGCTCAAGGTCAACGTCACTCAGATCCGCGCCGCTCAACCAGAGCTCGCGCAATTCTTGCAGACGCACCAGATTGCTGACGCCCTTGCCGGTAATGTAGCAGTGACTTAGGCCCAGCCCTTGAAGCGAAGTCAGATCCTTCAGATGCAAAAGTCCTGCATCCGTTACGTTCGTGGATGTAAGTTCCAGAACTTTCATTCCCGATAAATGTTCGATGTGAGACAAGCTAAGATCAGTGATTTCGGACCTGCTTAAATCCAAAGTGTGCAGATCATCGCTGTGAAGCTCAGCGAGCGGCGCAAGACTGCCCGAACCCTTGCCGCTCATTTTCAGTTTTAGCTTTTTGCCTTCTGGAATGTTGACGTTGGCACGCGCTTCTTCTAACCACTCCCATTTGATCGGTTGATTCTCGGGCGTCACTATCAGTCCACGAACCTGGCTTAGTAGCTGCCATTCTTCAGGCTGAGATTCGTCGGCGACGAACAAACTGCCAATTGAACGACGGTGTGGAAACTTGACCGTTTTCTGCGGAATTGTCATGCCGCTATTATCCGACTATCGGCCGCATTTCGTCTTTAAAGCGATGAGACAAAACAAAATTGTCTCACCTGACAATTGCATCCCATCAATATGATTTAGTCCAATTTCGAGCGGGACTCTTGTACCCTTCTGGCTCAACTCGTTGTCTGCACGAGATTCCGAGCTATCAAGATGCAACGGCAGCTTGGTTACACATAGGCAGGCTGTTCGCCCTGTGATGATATGCTTTTACAGGTCCGGTCCGGCAAGGGGATGGTCTAAATGGATGAAATTGACGCACAAGGTAGGCAACTTCTAGTTGATCGACCAGCTTTGAGTCGGGGGCGCCTTAGCGTTTACCGCGAGGCAAGCGGGGACGACCATTGGTTTCCGCGCTTGAACGTGACTCTGAAGAAAGCCGGAACAGACGACATTTTGTGGCAGTGGACAACACATTCCTTGCCAATTGACGAAGACGAGCCGCCACCGTATAGCGAAGACGTACTGCTTGAGAAATACTTCGAACTCGAAACGCCGATCAAGTCGCCGCGTGGTCTAGAAGTTGTATTTATGCTCGGACCCGGTTTAACAAGCCGCGGAATTGTCGATCAGTTCTCGGCTGCGCTCTATCTATATCCTGATTCATTCGAAGACCGCGGTGTGCAAGTTGGCGTGCTCGACTTTACGCAAGGCTTAAGCACAGGCGGCGTACCGCTTTTCTTCCGCGTCAACTTCCCCTGGTAAAACCTGGGAGCGCCAACCACCTGGGAGCGCCGGCATCCTGCCGGCACCGAACCACTCATCGGACTGGATAGCCCCTGTTCGATATGCTCAACGTTATGTTTGACTTCGGGAAGCTTCGATGAAGTCACCAGTGTTTTCTGGTAAGCGCGTTGCTAGAAAATTTCTCTCGGTTACTTGTTACTTGCCCATGCAAGAATTAAACTAGAGGTATTGAGCCAGGAACCAGCTATCAACGGCACCCCTTGAGACGCACATTGTCTCCCGAATTTATTTTTCTCGAGTCGAGGAATTTTCCAATGAAGACTTCAACGATGAGAATCTCCCTGTTATCTATTTGGCTCTCAGTCAGCATCTTGTCCGTTACTGCCCAGGTTTGTTCTACACAGGGCACGTGCCAGTATAAAAATATGCGCGAGGCGATCGATGCGGGTTTAGCTCGTGAAGCATCGCATGAGTGGCACAAGATCCAATGGCGCACAGATGTGCAAAAAGCCTTGAGGGAAGCACAAACACAATCTAAACCAATTTTCGTTTTCTTTGTCGTTAAACAACGGGCACCGTCGCCATCCGGCTGGGTCGGGCCGCAAAACGATTTCGGCAAAACTTGACTTGGCGGTAGACTGATGGAGGGCAGTTCGCTCTCCGAGCCTGCAGTAATCGGTCTGCTAAATTCCCAGTTTATTCCCATACTTGCCGATGTCGATGTTTATGGCTTTCCTGAAGGAATGCCAGCCCTTGAGAAATATAGAAAGATGTGGCATTTCTTTGAAAAGCATAAGTGGGGCATAGCTACAAGTGCGGTCGTAAACCCATCCGGCAGCCAACTTCTCGCTGAATCTGGAAGCGGATTTTTCTGGCAGTGGAAGAGTGCAGCTAACTACAATCCTGACAAATTTTTGAGCTATTTGCAAAAGGCACTGGATAAGGGTCGCCGCATGGCGGGTAAGGACGATAACTTTTCGATGCTCCAAAAACTCGCATCCGGACAATTGACGAAGCAACAAAAGTGAACCATTAGTTTTGCAGCTTGCCTAACGACCTCAACGCTTCCTTACTCCAACGAAAATTCACTCGCGCCATGTCTGCAAGACCTTTGCTGTCCATGTCATCACTTAGAAGTCAGCAATTTAACTGCAGTTAACGGTAAAACTATCGTACACCTTAGGTATACAAGGCAAGCCAGTGTTTCTGATGTTCTATAGAAGCGGAAGAACGCTGAAGCTAGCCGCGTCGTTGCCATGAGGCGTTGGCATCCTGCCTGCGTCTCTTGGAGCACTGATTGTGTCTGGCGTTCTGCCAGAGAATGAAAAATTTTGCGTCCGGCGTGACTCGAACACGCGACCAATCGGTTAAAAGCCGAGTGCTCTACCAGCTGAGCTACGGACGCAGACAACCGAATAGCAATCCTAGCAATGGACTATCGCACGTGTCAAGGATTTGGCTGTTTTTGAATTTGCTTTTCGATAAATGGCCCGAGCGCCTTTGCCATAAACGCGTGACCTCGCGGGGTCATGTGATTAGTGTAAAAGTTTCCACTTCTCATGAATGGGGTAAGTTCAGCCATCGCTGCTTCCGAATCGAAGATTGGGATCGAATTATTGAGACAGAGTTTTTTGACTACCTCAACTTCCTCTGGATAGTTAAGAGCGAAGTGATCGCTTACTGTGCCAGGCGAAGGACAGAGCGCTGCCTTGCAAGGCATAGCAATTACACAGAATTTGGCGCCGTGCTTGGCGCATTCCGATTTCATTTCTGCAAACAAAGATCCGAGTGTGCGAGTCAGGAGTTCTACAAACACGCCTCGTTGTTTTGTCGCTAACCCTTTTGTGTCTGGCAATGTCGGTATCGTATCTGGTGCTTTGGTGATCGCCGATTGACCGGCTGCTCCGGTCGATTCGTTCGATCCGCTCGCGGTGTCTGTTTGAACTGAAGGTTGGAGGTTCTGCGGATGTGTGCCTGGCGCAGATCCGACCGGAGCTGAAAGCGCGGACTTTTGAGGATGGGCAGTGGGCGACGTGCTTACCGAAACTGAAAGTGCACTGAGCGATTTGAGCAGATTCTGTGGAATTTCAGCGATAAGTTTTGGGAGCGCAATCCAAGCCGCTCTAATTGTTTTTCCAGGCTTGGTGCAGAGTTCGCTAATCGCTATATAGATTGGATTGTCGTGTCCGAATTGAGTCTCGGCGGCGGAGATAAGCCCCCAGATGTGGCTGTACTCTCGGATCCAAGCAATCTGCATTAAGAATTTTGCGCGCGGACTGCGCATCCAACCGGTCACTGACGAATTGTCGACAACCAGATGTGAACCCGGTAGATGAAGTGCGTAAGGGCGAACGTTGGTGATAGTTTCATCTGGCGGTGACCAATTTTCGTAAATATCTCGATTGCTATAACCCAGGACAACGAGGTCTGGACTGTATTTCCAGACCTTCTTCAGTTGCAGATACTCTTGTGCAGTTGAATATCCTGAATTACCAAAGTTAAGCACTTCAATTGGACGGTGTAATTTTTCCGATAGATCGTTGCCGACGCAATAGCCAAAAGTCTTTTCGATAGGCGATTGCAGCCCTTCCACGAGTGAATCCCCGAGCACAGCGACTCGATATGTCCCTGCTGGTTTGGCAATTTTCAAATTTGGTTCGCGCATGCCATCGCTGTCAAAGTATGAGAGGACCCCCGGTCCCTCTTGTTTCCAATAGATGCGTTTGTTTGGAATGTGAGTGAATCCGATTTCCTTGTCGAGGCGGAAGATCTCTTCCTCACCAATACCTGCACTGTACATAACGAGTTCCACAACGAGCAATGCCAAGATCTGCCACACGACTATCAGCATCAGCGTCTTGAGCCAATGCCGAGGCCTGGTCGGTTTCGCGACTACTACCTCTGTCTTCTTTTGTGGTGCGGATACAACCATTGGTCAAGGATGCCTCAGAACTGGAAATAAACAAACGGAACAGCTTCGGTGGGTCTAGCTGCAAACATCAAAATCAGAGCTGCGGTCCATGAAGCTAATCGGACAGGAGTGGCAAATCTCAAGCGCGCGTCTTGATAGGAATCTCTCAGCCATGGCAACTTGTCTGGATGGCGCGAGATAAATTCTAGAAGTAGCCAGAACGAGAAATAGAGACTGAAAAATTGAATGATGCCCGATTTCTGAATTGCGGGCATCAGAGTGCATGGTGCATTCACATGTAAAAGGCTGGTGAACATATTGAGGGCGTGCGGCATGTCTGGCGACCGGAATACAGTGTCGGTAGCCGCTATAAACAGTAGCGTCAGAAATATTCCCAGTCCTCGTCCGAACCAATTGTCTAACGCTGAGTTCAGCGGTTCTGATCGCTTCAGCACATTTGTCCATTCACGATTGACGATCAGCCCGATACCATGCAATCCTCCAAAAATGAGGTAATGCCAGCTGGCGCCATGCCAGAAGCCGCATGCCACCATGGTTATAAGCAAATTGCGCGAGCTTAAAAGAGCACCACCGCGTGAACCACCAAGCGGGATATAAACGTAGTCACGCATCCAAGACGAAAGTGACATGTGCCAACGCCGCCAAAATTCAGCAAGATCAACGGATAGATATGGAAGCTGGAAATTTTCAGGCAGTCTAATGCCGAGCAGAAGCGCCGAACCACGACCGATATCGGTGTAGCCTGAGAAATCGCAATAAACCTGAATGACGAATCCAATCGCAGCGATCATTGCGTCTGCTGCCGATAGAGACTGCATCGTGCTGAAGGCGGGAAAGATGAGCGCCCCGATTGGATCGGCAATCGCTACCTTCTTAAAGAGACCTTGAACAATAAGAGCTGATGCTTCGAAAAAAAGTGGCGCACTCCAAGTTTCAGGCACTCTCAATTTGTCTTGAAAGTCTTGATAGCGCTTAATCGGTCCAGCAATTTGAGAAGGAAAGAATGAAGCGAAGGCGCTAAATTCCATAAAAGAGTTGATCGGCTTGTTGCCTTTGTAGACGTCTGCCAGGTAGTGCACGAATTCAAAGACAAAGAAGGATATGCCGAGCGGCAAAACCACATTTAAAATTGGCACGTCCCAGGGAGTGGGTTGATTGGCGGCAAACAGCCCACGCAGCCAGTTGACACTTTGCAGTGCGTTGAGAATGAAAAAGTTGGCGTATTTGTAATAGCAGAGACAGCCAAGGTTGAGGAGCAATCCGAGAGTCAGAAGCACAGTTGCCTTGGTTTTCTGATTCTCTTTATAGGCTTTCGCCAATCCAAGTCCTAGCAGCCATGTGATGGATGAGAGCGCGAGGAGAAGCAGACCGTAAACTGGAAGCCAGCTCATATAGAAGAAGTAACTGGAGGCGACGACGAGCGCTACTCGCACACTACCTTTGGTGCGCCAATACAAAAAGACCACGACGGGCAAAAACAGTAGATATTGGATACTGCTAAAAATCATTGGCTATTAAACTGATGCGAAGGGGTTCCCAGGAATGGTCATTGCAAAGACCAGGCAAGTATACAAGCGGAAGAATCGCCAGTTTCAGGCAACCCTGTTAATGTTCATGGAATGAGACTGTTAATCCGAAGTCTAAGCAAAAACTCATACCCGGATCGATATACTGATGCGGCTCTGCTCAATATCTACTCGCTATGAGCAACCATTAATCAAGATCTATTGCGCTATTAATAATAGATTAGTACTATTTCTTACTAAGTTTTCCAAGGTTAGTCAGTCGGCTGCGAGCACAAACGCCGGATCATCGTGCGTAGGCTTGCCGCATTCATTCCCGTGGAGGTTGTCGTGACAGCTGTATTAAGCCGTGAAGAGTTAAAGAAAAAGCGCGATCAGTACATCGTGCCAGGGGTAAAGCAGCTTTATAGCGATCCTCCTCACTTTGTTAGAGGCAAGGGTCAATTCCTTTATGACGAGAAGGGCAAAGAGTATCTCGACATGTTCGCCGGCATCGTCACGGTCAGTGTCGGGCATTGCCATCCCAAAGTGACGGCAAGAACGATTGAGCAACTGCAAACGCTTCAGCACACATCAACTGTGTTCATGACGCAACCGATGGTAGACCTGGCTGAGAAGCTGGCTCAGATTACACCCGGAAATCTGAGCAAAACGTTTGTCACCAACTCTGGTACCGAAGCAAATGAATCAGCAATTCGTCTCGCTCGTCTGGCTACCGGCAGACACGAAGTGATCGCGCTTCAGCATTCGTATCACGGTGAATCGCATCTGGCTTCCAGCTTGACCGCCAATCACAACTGGCGTCCAAACCTCATGCCTGCGGCAGGAATTGTCTTTGCGGCAAACGCTTATTGCTATCGTTGCCCATTCAAGAAAACTCCAGACAATTGCAATCTTGAATGCGCTAAAGACGTTGAGCGCGTTATCCAAACCCAAACAAGTGGCCAACCAGCAGTGATGATTGCCGAACCAATTCAGGGCGTAGGCGGGACAATCACTCCGCCGGATGCTTATTTCAGAGAAGTGAAAAAAATTCTAGAACAGTACGGCGTGCTCTTTATCGCAGACGAAGTGCAAACTGGAGTTGGTCGCACGGGCAATCATTGGTTTGGCATTACGAACTGGGGTGTGCAGCCTGATTTCATTACGATGGCCAAAGGCTTGGCAAACGGACTGCCAATTGGTGCATTCATCACCACTCCGGAAATTGCTCAAGCCGGTCAAAAGCAACAAATCAATACCTTCGGTGGCAATCCCGTTTCTTCGGCAACAGCTCTGGCTGTTCTCGAAACCATTGAAGAAGAAAAATTGATGCACAATGCGAAAGTTGTGGGCGAGTATCTTATGGAAGGACTTCGAGATTTGCAAAAGACTTTCCCAAGCGTTGCCGATGTTCGGGGCAAGGGCTTGATGGTAGGCGCTGAAATCGCGGATGAGAACAAGACTCCGATGACCCAAGAAACTGCGCGAATTGTTGAAATGGCGAAAGATGATGGCGTCATTCTCGGTAAGGGTGGACTCTACGGCAACGTCATTCGCATCAAACCTCCTTTGACGATCACAAAGGAAAACGTTGACACGATGCTCAAAGTGCTTCGCAAAGCACTTGAAGTAACCACTAAGGTTCCTGCAGCTAAATAAATAGACGGAAAAATCGTAATTGGTTAAGCGCTTGTTGAAGCGCACATTGACTGAGGAGTGAAGCAAACGCCATGGCTAACGTAGTACGCTGCGGATTGATCCAGACGAAAAATGACATCGTGCCTAAGATCGGGGGCACAGATAAAGCGACGATTGAAAAAATCAAAGCAAACATGCTTGAAAAACATCTGAAGTATACGAAGGAAGCCAAAGACAAAGGCGTTCAAATACTGTGCTATCAGGAAATTTTTAATGGCCCTTACTTCTGTGCAGAGCAGCACAACAGTTGGTACGATGCGGCTGAAGAAGTGCCAAACGGTCCAACCATAAAAAAGCTTCAGGAAGTCGCCAAAGAATACAACATGGTGCTTGTCGTTCCAGTTTACGAGAAAGAAGGTAAAGGCGTTCTCTACAACACAGCTGCCGTGATCGATGCCGATGGCACTTATCTGGGCAAGTACCGTAAAAATCATATTCCTCAAGTTGCTCCCGGTTTCTGGGAGAAGTTCTACTTCCGTCCAGGCAATCTAGGTTATCCAATTTTCAAAACCAAATACGCCACCATCGGAGTGTATATTTGCTATGACCGTCACTTCCCAGAAGGCGCTCGGGCATTAGGTCTTGCCGGTGCGGAAATTGTCTTTAATCCATCTGCCACGGTTGCTGGGTTGTCCGAGTATCTGTGGAAATTGGAACAACCTGCTCATGCTGCGGCAAATGGATATTTCCTCGGCGCCATCAATCGCGTCGGCACCGAAGCACCATGGAACATAGGTGAATTCTATGGTTCAAGTTACTTCTGCAATCCACGTGGTCAAATCATCGTCCAGGCCAGCCGGGACAAGGAAGAACTTGTGGTAGCTGATTTGAACATGGAAGAGATCGAGGAAGTTCGAAACACATGGCAGTTTTATCGAGACCGTCGCCCAGAAACATACGAAGCGTTGGTCAAGCTCTAATCTCGCGTGTTGTAGCGCTCGACTCTGACTCAAACTAATCACAAACTCAATTTCTGATCTAACAGTAGTGGGCGCCTAGTAGCTGCGCCCCAGACCCAACGAGACAGACATAGGCAAGAAAAAACATGGCTGAACATTATAAACCAAACACCTATAAAGCTTGGGAAATGACTCTGGAAGAACGTTTTCAGGAAGTCTTTCCGCCTCTGGCAGAGCGCGAAGCCGTGACCGAAGCTAATCGCTGTTTGTACTGCTACGATGCACCGTGCATGGTGGCGTGCCCTACCCATATCGATATTCCGACGTTTATTCGGAAAATTTCGACTGGCAATGTGAAGGGATCAGCAAAGACAATTCTCGAGTCGAATCTAATGGGAGCAAGTTGTTCTCGGGTCTGCCCAGTGCAAGAACTCTGCGAGGGCGCCTGTGTTCTCGAGCACGATCATAAGCCGATTATGATTGGCCGCTTGCAACGTTATGCTATGGACTATGCCACCGATCGGAAGATCAAATTTTTCGAGAAGGGAAAACCGAATGGGCATAAGATCGCCGTCGTCGGCGCCGGTCCAGCAGGTTTGTCTTGTGCAGGAGAACTCGCTAAGCTGGGCTTCGAAGTCACTTGTTTTGAGAAGAAGAAATGGGCTGGTGGACTGGATACCTATGGCATCGTCGTATTCAGAGAGCCCGTTGAAGTGAGCTTGAACGAAGTAAAGATGATTCAAGAGCTCGGCGTTGAGATCAAAACCAACGTTACGATCGGCAAAGACATTACTCTGGATGAATTGGTCAATCAATACGACGCTGTCTTTATCTCAGTCGGTTTGGGCAACGTGCCGGATATGTCAGTTCCAGGCGAACAACTTGCCGGTGTGCTCGATGGTTTGGACTTCATTGAGGAGACGAAGGTAGAGGCCCTCGAGTCGATCAAATTCGGCAATCGGATTTGTATCATCGGCGCCGGCAATACAGCTATCGACTGTGCCACCATCGCCAGACGGCTCGGCTCAGAACGCGTCAATATCATTTACAGACGTTCGGAAGCGGAAATGCCTGCCTACCACTTTGAATATGAATTCGCTTTACGGGAAGGTGTCAGCTTCATGTTCTTGACCTTACCGGTCGAAATCATTGGCAAGGATAAAGTCGAAGCACTCAAGTGCGTGCGCATGGATCTTGGACAGCCCGATGCGTCTGGCCGTCGGTCACCAATCCCGATACCAGGTTCGGAGTTCACTATCCCATGCGACATGGTGATCAAAGCGATTGGACAAAAGAAGCATACAGAGATGATGACTGCGCTTTCCAAATTCGACGTCAAAGACATCAAAGGCTATATTGCAGTCGACTTTGCAACGAACCGCACTGTTCATCCTAAGATCTTCGCCGGTGGAGATTGCATCCGCAGTCACGGAGAGGCATCGACTGTGATGGCAGTGCAAGATGGAAAAATAGCGGCTAAAGCGATGTATCGTCAGTTCATCGGTGAGCTCGAGGCTCAAACTGAACATGCGAAGACTGGCTGTTGCAAGGAAGTAGCCGGAGCTCACGTTCACTGATTCATCCGAGCACAGTCGTTGCAGTAATCTGTTGGAACTAAGAGAGTGCGCTAATTGCGCTTAGAAGCACAAGCCTAAGGAAAACAAAGATGGCAAATCTAGAGATCGATTTCTGTGGTATCAAATCGCCTAATCCTTTTTGGCTGGCATCGGCGCCACCTGCTAATTCTGCTTACCAGGTTCAAAAGGCTTTCGAGCAAGGGTGGGGCGGCGCTGTATGGAAGACCATCGGTGCTCCGGTTCTGAATGTGTGCAATCGATATGGCACCATCGATTACAAAGGGCAGAAAATTATCGGATTGAACAACGTCGAGCTGATTAGCGATCGTCCAATCGAATTGAATTTGAAAGAGATCGCCGAGACGAAGCGCAACTTCCCCAATCATGCAGTGATTGTGTCAGTGATGGTTGACTCTAAAAAGGAAATCTGGCAAGAGACGATCAAGCGTGCTGAAGAAACTGGCTGCGACGGTTTTGAGTTGAATTTCGGCTGCCCGCACGGTATGTCTGAACGCGGCATGGGCTCAGCCATGGGGCAAGTCCCAGAATACACCTGCATGGTTACCGAATGGGTGATGGATGTTGCCACCAAGCCAGTGATCGTCAAATTGACACCAAATATCACCGACATTGTTCAACCGGCAAGAGCAGCCGTAAAAGGTCGTGCTTCAGCGATCTCTTTGATTAACACCATCAACAGTATCATGGGTGTTGATTTGGACACCTTTGAACTGCGTCCGAATGTAGGCGGAAAGGGCGGTCACGGCGGTTACGCTGGGCCAGCGGTGAAGCCAATCGCTCTTCATCTTCTCAGTGCAGTTGCAGCAGATCCCGAAGTGCAGAAATCCGGTTTGCTGATCTCAGGCATGGGCGGCGTGGAAACTTGGCAGGACGCAGTCGAGTTCATGTTGCTAGGTTCGACCAGTGTGCAAGTTTGTACCGCAGTAATGCACTGGGGATTCCGCATAGTTGAAGACATGATTGAAGGTATGTCCAATTGGATGGACGAGAAGGGTTTTACATCATGCACTGACTTCATTGGCAAATCTTTGCCACGCATTTCAACTTTTGGTGATTTCGACCTCGGTTTCCAATCAGTGGCGAAGATCAATCACGACAAATGCATCCAATGCAATCTTTGTTTTATCGCCTGCAATGATGCTGCTCACCAATGTATCGACCTCAAAGACGCGAAGCTGACGAAGGAAGCAAACGAGCGCCTTTGGCCAGTTGTGCGCGAAGTGGACTGTGTCGGTTGCGCATTGTGTTCGACAGTTTGTCCCGTCGATGATTGCATCACGATGGTGCAAATCGACACCGGCCGCCCTCACATCACCTGGAACGAAATCATGAAATCCAAGCCTGAAGTGACCCAGGATTGGGAAAAAATGGAAGAGTACCGCAAGACTGCGAATATACACGTTCACTAATTTAAGCGAGCTCTGATTTAAACTTCGTTGCCCATGTCATTTAAAGCGTTGCTGGTATATTCTTCCCGAGCTTGCTGCCTCTGAGCATCTTCGGCGGATAATTCTTCCACACTCTTTTTCTTTACGAACGCTCTTAGACGAGTAATGCTTTTGGATGGTCCAGACCTGGACTTTATTGAACCTAGACTTGTGTTTTCGACACCAATCGGAGTTGACGGGGTTGTGGCTACGATATCGGACGTCTCAGCTGGCAAATGACTGCGTGAGGTCCGCAAACGGTCTTTATCTGATTCGTCAACCTTCTTAAATTTTGAGAGAAACGAGTCCACAAATTTCATCTGTACACCCCACTAAAGGTGCATGGTACTCGCCACGCGGGCGCCCCCATCACCGAGAAAATTGTTGGTAAGTTGGATTCCAGGAGAACTAGAAGCGGAATTAAAGCACCCCACTATTACACTGTACCCCAAACTCAGCATTTCTGTGAAGGGCTACTCTCTCGAGAGATGTCATTATTTGGAAATTTGGCTGTCCGAATCAAGCTATCTCAACCCCAGTAAGGCGTTTCGGGTTCGCACCAATTTCGGTGGCAGAAATCTGGAGGTTCGGATATTATCCTCACTTTGCGATATGAGTACAGCATGGCGTTTAACGATTCCTTGGATTTCCTACCGTCCTTAGAGAAACTCTCTAAGGAAAACGCTCCATTTCATGTGCTCTTGTCCGGATATTTGCGCATGTCTCGAACGTTTGAGATGTATGCAGCCCTGTCCAAGTCATCGGGTTTGGAATGCAAGCTGGTGCCATTCGAGCTCTCTGAGCGTGACTCACCGCATCTTGAAGAAAAATTGTCTGATTTGATATCTTTGCTCAAGCAAGAATGCAATTTTAGATCGATTATGGTTTCCGATCCCTTCAAGCAAAAGGTTCAATCCTTCGCTGACCAGATCAGTGAAAGAGCGCTGGCATGCGGCGCTGTAAATGTTTTGTGGAAGCGAGGGGATATAGTTAAAGGCGACAATTTTGATGGCGAAGCATTTGTCACTGGTGCTACTGAGCAAGAAGGAATTACATTTGATCGGAAGAAAATGGTGTTTTTCGGTTGCGGAGGCGTAAGCAGCGCTGTCTCTTCCCATTTAGCAAATGTGTTGAAAAAAATTGCTCTGGTTGATGTAGATTCAGAAAGAGCCAATGAATTGAAAAAGATTTTGCTTCGCCAAAACGAAATGCTCAATATCGAAATCGTGCAATCTGGTCGTGCTAGGGATTTTCGCCAGTTTGAGTACTTGTACAACGGAACCGGTCTGGGCAAGTCAGATAACAACTCTCCGATAAATTCAACTGACCTGCTGGGCGAATGTGGTGTCGCATTTGATGCCAATTATACGCCGGCCAACACTCCATTTTTGAGCCGATTGAATGACCAAGGTTATCGTGCCGTCAATGGATTAAGCCATATGCTTACGTGCACCAGTATGCATTTATCCACGGTGACAAACACACCCATTACGTACGAAACTGTGAAACAAGCTTACGAACAAATCGTGGCGGGACCGACTTGAACTTGAACTACCTCACGTCGGCAGCTCTTCTCTTGGCTCGATCTCTGATCGCCGCTGCCTTTTGTTCCACTTCTCGCTGAAGCTGCACTTCATCCTCCGGCGACATTGACGTTTTAACTGTGCCATCTGGGTAGCGATAACGTTGATTGGCGTTAGCTTCCATATCTTGTTGGCGCTCTTTCTCTTGGGCCTTCATTCTTGTGACTTCGTCTTCTCCATCTTGAATGATGCGCGCTCTTCGAGCTGCTAACTCGGGATTAACTGCCGCTTCAGAGGTGCTTGTGCTCGTAGTGCTTGTACTGGATGTCGCAGTTGATTGTTTCGGTGCAATCATTTGAACCGGTCTTGAAACATAGGGAGCTGCTGGCGCAGTCAGTTTGGGATTTGAGGCGATATAAGACAAGGCTGTCGTGCAATTAGTCTTAATGTCAGCAGGTGGATGACAGGCAATGCATTTTAGGTAACTGTTCTTGGCACTCGCTGAATCTTTTAACTGCACGTACGTGTTAGCGAGCTGATAATAAGCTTGCCAAGATTTTGGTTTTGCCCGAGTCGCTTTTAGGAGATGCGATTTTGCTCCTGCATAATCGCCAGTTGAGTATTGATTCGCTCCCTGACTATATTCATCGGCTGAGCTAGACGCTGTGCAGGCAACAAACCCTGCCAAAGTTGCAGCCAGTAAATATGCTGATCCGTTTTGCATGGAAGTTCCTCAGGAGCTAGTACCAAGCGCTATTTTAACCGACCTGAGGAATTAAGGTCGCAACAAATTTCGCACTGCAAACAGATCCGCTCTTTTCATTGCCTTTCCGGTTATTGATGAAAACGGAATCACATCGCGTTCGCTCCAGGGATAAATTGTAATTTCGACTGGATAGTCTCGCTCTAGCCATTTGAGGTGTATGAATGTGCCCTTCATGTTGTGCACTATTTCTTCTTCAATGCCCTCGTAGCCCCACTCTGCTAGCAAGTTTTTGATTTCATCGAAGTCATCACTATAAGCGTGAAGATCAACATCCGAGGTGTGACGAATTTGTCCGCTCAGTGTGCTCCCAATCAAAAATGGATCGCATACCTCAATTATTGACATAACGGCTAGAGCGATCTCGCGCATTTCTTTGACACGGCGAGTCACTTCGTCTGCACCCAATTCCTCTTTGGTGATTCGCCCGATCCAATTTTTGATCTTTTTGTTTGAAGGAAGGCGCGTCTGATTGGAAAGTCCCAACATCATCATCGCTCGCTCTTTAGCATGAAGGTATTCGTTTTCCGAACCTTCAACCATAAACCGAGCCGCCTCCTCTGCGAATCGCCGCTGAGTATGTCTTCTCATTTTTTGTACAAGCCCTAGCTTGCTTTTGGTGAATCATTTGAATCAAATCAGCTTGCGTATTTGCACTAATATCGCAAGCAAGTTCGTTCAGTCTAACATGCCGGCTGAAATCGAGCTAGATGACTGCTGCACCACAGGTGGTGTGGGTTGGATGGCAGCATAGCTGCGTTTGGATGGTTGGCTGAATTCCACTTCCACCATAAAGCTCCTTCTTTCCAGCCACTCGCTTCATTAAATGCAGCGTTTTCGAATTTATACCGATATCGGTTTAAATTCCAGCCGGCAATCTCTTGAGGGTGTAATGCCTTGCTAAGTGGAATTTTACACGGTTTGATAATTTCGAAGCGACCTGCCAAGGTTCCTGTTATAATTTATTGACTGACTCGTCAGTCATTTAAATGAGTTAATAATGAGGAATTCCATCCAAGTGAAGAATCCTACCGCAGTAGAGACCTTGAAACGTGCCCCTGGTAGGCCGAAGGATGATTCTCTGGCAGCGCGGCGTCAGGAGGAGATACTTGAAGTGGCCACCAAAACGTTTGCTGCGGATGGCTATCAAAATGCGGATTTGCAAGAAGTCGCAGATGAGCTCGGAGTCGCTAAAGGTACCTTATATAGATATTTCCCGAGTAAACGAGACCTCTTTTTAGCGTGTGTAGATCACGGACGGAGCCGACTGCAGTCGCAAGTTGAATCCAGTGTCATGCACGCTGAAGACCCCCTAAAGCGAATTGCTGCAGCAATTCGGGCGTTCTTCTCTTTTTTCGATGCCCATCCGGAGTTGGTCGAGTTGATCATTCAAGAACGAGCTGAGTTTCGTGATCGAAATAAACACACCTACTTTTTTCAATGTGACAAAGACGAGGATGATCCCTGGGAGCAGTTGATTGCCGAACAGATACGAGTGCGTCGCATGCGCAGCGTGCCTGTGAAAAGAATTACGGACGTATTGAGTAATTTGGTTTACGGCACCATCTTCTCGAATTACTTCACCGGCCGCCACGAGTCTCTGGAGGCTCAGACGGACGATATCTTGGACGTTGTATTTAACGGCATACTGATGGATCAAAACGGAGACCCGATCAATGGAAGTTGATACGACCGCAAAAAAACAAGAAGATCAGTCGGAGAAGTTTGACTTCCCGGCTTCTCCCCTTTTGCACAAGCCGCACAAGCCTCATCTCTGGCACGCTCCGTCTAATAAAAGAGGGATCGTGATTGCGCTCGTGATTATATTCGCTGCCGTTGCCAGTTATGTTGGTTTTATGGTGCTGAATAAAGCGCCCGTCGTTACTGCAAAAACAAAGATTCCTGTCGTCACGGTCACTGCTCAAAGAGTTGCTCTGCATCCCGTGCTTCGTAATATTAAAGTGAATGGCACCATTTGGCCTTGGGACCCGCTGAGTATAGGCTCGCAAGTTAATGGACTGACTATCCAAACTATTCTTGTGGATGAAGGACAGCTGGTCAAAAAGGGTCAAGTGTTGGCGCGTCTGGATTCATCAGTTCTGAAGGCGCAATTGGATCAAGAACGTGCTCGTCTTCAAGTAAATGAAGCTGCTTTGTCTAAAGCAATTCAGCCTAATCGAATCGAAGACATCCTCTCGCTTAAGGCCGCTGTAGCTCAAGCTGATGCCAGCATTGCTCAAGAGAAGGCCGGCTTGGTGAGAGCACAGGCAAATTTGAATAATGCTTTGCAAAACTCACAACGCTATACGGACCTAGTCAGACAAGGTGCTGTGAGCGCTCAGGATGCAGGTAACAGAGATACAGACGCAAAGCTGGCAGAAGCTGATGTGCGAAGCGCAGAACAAAGAGTTCGCGCTGCTCAATTTTCTCATTCTCAAGCCACACAACGGTTCAATATGGCAGAAATTGGTGGTCGAAAAGAAGACGTGCAGATGTCCCGCGCTACTGTCAGCGCATCCCAAGCGACTGTCCGCCAGTTAGAGGCGCAAATCGCCCAAACAATTATTCGCTCGCCAGTCGATGGATTGATTATGAAACGCGATGCCCACCTCGGTGACATTACTTCATCGGGGAAATCGCTGTTTTCAATTGTTCGAGACAATCGGCTTGAATTGCGCGCTCAAGTAGCTGAATTGGAGCTCAATAGATTACACCCAGGCATGATCGTTGATATCACGGATAGTGCCAGCGGCAGTGCGTCTGTAAAGGCTACAGTGCGGGAGATCAGCCCATTGATAGATCAAGACACACGGTTGGGAACGGTACGAATCGATGTACCAGCTTCGGCTGGATTTAAGCCGGGCAACTTTGTGCGGGGAGACATCCGTGTTGGTAATAGCCTTGCCTTGACGATACCAAGCCAGGCAGTTTTGACGAAAAATGATGAGTCGTTTGCCTTTGTCCTCAATCCGGAAAATCAGGCCCAAAGTCGAATCGTGAAGACCGGAACCAGGGATGCCAACTTGGTTGAAATTGTGGACGGTTTGAGCGCCAATGACATTGTCGTTGTTAAGGGCGCTGGATTCGTTAAAGATGGTGATTACGTAAGAGTGGGCACCGCGCAATAGTCTTCGGGAATTTTATGAATAGCTGGAATCTTTCAACCTGGTCAATCAAAAATCCTGTCCCAACAATCGTGCTCTTTCTGGTGCTAACGGTGATGGGAGCTGTTGCCTTTGTCGGGCTCGGAATCGACGAGAATCCGAACATCGATGTGCCGATCGCCTCGGTGACAGTAACGCAGTTGGGGGCCGCTCCCACCGAGCTTGAAACCCAGGTGACTCGGAAAGTTGAAGACGCAGTTGCCGGTATTGGCAATATTAAACACATCAGCTCAGTTGTTTCCGATGGTGCCACCACAACTAGTATTGAATTCGTCCTGGGCACAAACACAGACCGCGCCGTCAATGACGTCCGGGACGCTGTGGCCAAGATTCGTCAGAATCTGCCGCAACAAATCAACGAACCCATTATTCAGCGTCTGGATTTTGTTGGCGGACCATTTGTGACATACACGGTGGCGGCGGACAATATGAACGCGGGGCAGTTGAGTTGGTTAATCGACAATGATGTGTCTCGTTCGCTCCTTTCGGTATCAGGTGTGGGGCAGGTACAACGCTCTGGTGGTGTCGAGAGAGAGATTCAAGTCAACCTAGATCCGACTCGCCTGCAAGCGGTTGGTATCACCGCAGATTTGGTTAATCTCCAGATTAGAGCTTTGAACATCGATCTGCCAGGCGGTCGTGGCAAAGTTGGTTCTGCTGAACAATCGATTAGAACGCTCGGCAGTGCGGCAACGGTTCAACAACTTGGTGCCACTGAAATCATGTTGCCCAACGGCAAACATGCCCGACTTGACACGTTGGGCACCGTCAGCGACGGCACGTCTGAGGTTCGCCAGATGGCTTTGCTGGACGGTAATCCGGTAGTTGCGTTCTCGGTCGTGCGCAGCACAGGCAGCAACATCGTCGATGTCGAACACGCTGTGGATAAAAAGATTTCCGTGCTTGAGTCTTCCCTGCCTGGCATCAAGTTTACCAAGATTCGTTCCAACGGAAAGTACGTCGAAGAGGCTTACCATGCCTCCTTTGAGTCACTTGTATTGGGTGCACTGCTGGCAGTTATAGTGATCTGGTTGTTCTTGCGTGATTGGCGCGCAACTCTAATCTCAGGGCTAGCCATTCCTCTTTCGATCATCCCGACCTTTGCCGTCATGCAATGGGCTGGTTTCACGCTCAACGGTATGTCGATGCTCGGATTGGCGCTTGTAATTGGCATCCTTGTAGACGACGCGATTGTAGAAATTGAAAATATCGTGCGTCATTTGAAGATGGGTAAACCACCATTACAGGCGGCAATTGACGCAGCTGAAGAAATTGGAATGGCCGTCATCGCCACGACAATGTCTATCGTTGTTGTCTTTGTGCCGGTAGCATTTATGGGCGGCATACCTGGGCAGTTCTTTAAGCAGTTCGGACTGACAGTGACAGTGGCGGTTTTGTTTTCGCTGCTCGTGGCGCGAATGATTACACCGATGATGGCAGCATATCTAATGAAGGATTCTGTCGAACACAAAACTGGGTCGACGAAGATCATGCGCATCTACGATCGCATGTTGTTGTGGGCTTTACGGCACCGTGTCGTCACCATTATTGGTGCAGTTATTTTGTTTGTCTTCAGTATTGTTTTGTTCCGCTCTATGCCCACGTCGCTTATATCCAACGTCGACAGAGGCGAATTGATTCTCAATGTGGAGCTGGCTCCCGGCTCGGAAATCGCCGACACACGCAAGGCTTCCGAACAACTGACTGAGATAATTAAGGCCCATCCTGAAGTCAAGAAAGTGGTCGCTTTCATCGGCACTCCCGCCGCCACCAAAGGTGGAGGAACAGCGGGTGGTGGCGTTGTCAACACAGGCACGATGTATATCACTCTCGTGGACAAGGGTCAAAGGAAAATGTCGCAACAGGCATTTGAGGACAAGCTCAGATCTGAGATTACTTCTGTTGCGGGCGTTCGTTTGACCTTTTCACGGGCTGGCGGTATGGGCGGAAAACCCGTGCGCGTGGCTCTGACAAGTCAGGATCCGTTGATCCTGAATCAAACTGCCGATGCGATAAAAGATCAAATGCGATCCGTTCCCGGACTGAGCGATGTAACAACGAGTGCTGCCTTATTGCGTCCAGAAATTCTTGTTCATCCAGATTTCGACAAGGCTGCTCAACAAGGTGTGTCCGTTCAATCCATAGCTAGAACCGCATTGATTGCCACTTTGGGTGACTCCGACGCTAATCTGGCTAAGTTCAATTTGAGCGATCGCCAAATCAACATTCGCGTCCAACTTGATCCAAAATATCGTAAGGATTTGCAGACAATCGGCAACCTGCAAGTGCTAGGTAACGGCAATAGATTGTTGCCCCTTGATAGCGTCGCTAAGATCGAGTTTGGCACTGGACCTTTCCAGGTAGATCGATTCGACCGTCAACGACAAGTTACGCTTGAATCAAGTTTGCAGTCCGGCACTGCTCTTGGTGAGGCCTTGAAGAAGGTGCACGATCTGCCTGCCTTTAAAAACATGCCGGCGTCAGTCAAGGAACAACCTTTAGGTGACGCCGAAATTCAGCGAGATGTCTTTTCCGGTTTTGGCACTGCCATCGGTGCAGCGGTGTTGCTGATTTACGCTGTGTTGGTTGTTCTGTTCGGTGGTTTCTTGCACCCATTGGTAATCATGATGTCGCTCCCACTGTCCTTGTGCGGGGCGCTCATGGGGCTGGTCATGTTCAACCAATCGGTAGGACTTTATGCTTTAATTGGCATTACGATGCTGATGGGATTAGTGACCAAGAACGCTATTTTGCTGGTTGAGTACGCTTTGATGGAAATCAACAAAGGAGTGCCGCGTCAACAGGCAATTATCCTGGCTGGTGAAACGCGCATGCGACCTATTTTGATGACAACCATAGCAATGATCGCCGGCATGTTGCCTATCGCTCTTGGGATTGGAGCTGGGTCTGAAGCACGTGCACCAATGGCGATATCCGTTATCGGAGGACTGATAACGTCGACGCTGCTCACTCTGGTGGTAATTCCAGTAGTCTTCACTTATGTGGATGACTTTCAAAAGTGGCTGCTTGGTTTCTTTAACCGACCACAGCCTCCTGATTCCAACTTCGGGAAAAAGACAGATGTGGTCGGATCGATAAGGCATTAAGGCTATGTACGTTTCTACTCGCGGGTAGTATCTTTTTACTGTGAGCATTAGAAAAACCAGCGCAAGTATAAAAACTATATCGCTTGCCGCCGTTTTTATAACGGCGCTGAGTCTGACGTGGTGCCGTCCAGTGGATAGTGCTGGTGCAAAACTAGCACCAAAGATGGGCTGGAAGCTTGTCATGAAGGCGAGTTACTTTGGGCGCATCGAGTGGTCCGTAAGCCCTGATGGCGCACGCCTAACCTCTCCAATGTTGGCAATAGTGTGCAGACCACCTATGTTCGACACTCTTCTCTATAACACTGAAACCAAGAAGGTCAAAACCTTCAAAAAAGAAGCCGGCTTTGAGCGAATCGGCATGATGATGGAAGGCGGCACAACGCAAAGACTGAAATGGAAATACACGCCATGGAAAAAGGTTGGCGAAGACACAGTGGCAGGGCGAAAGTGCGTAAAGTTTAGGCGTTCAATGCTGAATCCTCAGCAAGATGCGTTCCGCTACACTTCTTTCAATGAGGAATATTGGGTTGCACCCATGTTCGATATGCCATATATCGATCAACTGATGGCTCCGCTTGCCAGGCTTACCAGCAAAGAATTCAAAATGATGAAAGGCATTGGTATGCGTCGCGTGGCGATATGGCAGGTGTTTAAGAGAGGAAATCCTGTGCCCGAAGTGAACGATCGATTGGTTCATCTCGATACCCTCTCTTGCAAAAACGTGATGATCGATCCCTCCATTTTTGAAATGGGTAATGATTACAAGCCAGTCAAAGATGAAGGCGAGATCTTATTTTCCGACGACGGTGGCATGCTCGGCAGATTCTGAGCTGCTTTTACTTGGTGCGTCGTCTTTTGCTTGTTGGGCAAATATGTGCCAGGCATGAATGCGGTTTTCTGCTGCGCCAATCAAATGCCCTTTGTCGAAAAGGTAGTTTGAGTAATTTTGAAGGATGATTCCTTGATAGGTGCTTTCCTGACCGAACTGTTTGATCCGGTCGGCAGCGAGCGCATAGTCTTCATCCAGATTGGCGCTCTTATCTAAAATGTGAGCGAGATAAGCATAGTTTGCCAAAGCGATGGTAGCGTTGCGATTGTTCTCGTGCTCTCCGGCTAAGTGTCTCCATTGTTCGCTCGCGAGTTTGTATAAGCGAACCGAATTCACGAGCGCGGACTGATCCGGTTGTCCGCTTGCGACGGAGCTTTCATACAGGCGCTGATAAGTGGATGCCAAACGGCTGATCAGTAATGTGTATTCGTAATTGTTCTGCAAATCACGCGGTAGTGAGTAAAACGTAAAGGCCGGTGAGTTTGTAGGCGGATGTGTCCACGTTTCATAGGCCAGGTTTAAATAGTAGAGAGCCGGTTTCCATCTGCCTTCGAGGTAGAATGTGCTGCCAAGTTTCGATTCAATTACTGATTGATCGACAAAATCTCTGGAAGCGGGGCCTTTGATCATTTTGGTAAGCATCTCATTGTAGATGCGAGCGCCTTCCTCGTACTGCTGTAGCTTTACATAACATTCGGCCATGGCCATGCGCAGCGAAATTGTTCGCAGCGCCAAAAAGTCATTGTACTTAAGGCTGTAATCGTAAGCCAATTGATACATCTCCATGGCTGATTTCCACAAGTGCCTCTTCGCTAAATATTCAGCGGGGCCAGTCAGTGAGTTGATGATTTCTGCGGTATCACTGTGGTGATCTTCCATGGACCGAGCTACGCGCCCATGGTACATAACATCGAACCTGCCTTTAGCGTCTTCGACATTTTCCTTGTTGACCCTCAGTGCTTCGCGGTCTTCGTCCCAAATGATCGGCACTTTAGAAGCAGGCGAGTCAGCCGCGCTCCAATAGAGCGAGATCATTTGGAAGGCGAGAAATAGCGCACAAGCTATGCCACCAAAGGCGATACCGACGATGATTTTATCTCTCCTGGTACGTGGTTTTCGGCGCAGCCAAAATAACGACCATGCGTTTGCAACCTTGCTAAACATGCTGGTCTTGCGATGCAAGCTAAATGCCTTCAGTTCGTCACGCAGTTGCTCCATTGACTGATAGCGCTGCGCTGGATCTTTAGCCAGAGTTTTGAAAACAATTTTTTCTAACTGACTTGGAATGTAAGTTAGTGGTGCTTTCATTGGTGCCGGAATTTCATGGATATGATTGTATAAAACTTCCATAGTATTATCGCCCGACGTAGCGGCTCGTCCCGTCAAGGTCTCATACATCAAACAACCCATCGAGTAAATGTCCGCACGTGCATCCAGCTTTTCTCCGCGGCATTGCTCGGGGCTCATGTATAGAGGACTGCCAAACACCTCGCCTGTTTGAGTCAAGTTGATCGCTTCGCTACCATCCTGAGGCAGCATTTTTGCGATACCAAAGTCGACGATGTTGACGAAATCCTTTTTCCCTTCCTTTTCCAGAAGCAGAATGTTGCTCGGCTTGAGGTCCCTGTGGATGATTCCCCGCTGATGGGCATGGGCAAGCGCGTCGGCTACCTGGATAAAGATCTCAACGGCGCGGTCGACATGCACAAATCCGTATTTGTCAATTTCTTCGGCGATCGATGAGCCTTCGACATAGTCCATCACCAGGTAAGGTTCGCCATCAGGCGTGGTGCCAAAGTTATGGATGGCAATGATATTTGGATGTTTCAAATTGCTTGCTGCTTGGGCTTCTTGTTGAAAGCGTTGCAGGCTAGTCGCTTGAACTGTCAAGTGCGGAAGTAGCGTTTTGATCGCTACAGTTTTTCGAAGCAGTAAATGCGTGGCTTTGTAGACGAAACTCATTCCGCCCTTGCCAACAACTGAAATTATTTCGTATTGATTGTCGAGAGTGGTGCCAATTAAAGTTGGTACCAAGTGAGGCCGGTCCTCCTCATTCTCATCGCCAGTCGAAGCGAGCTTCTCAACTCGTGTACCAGCGCTAATAGCCTTACGTTTGTCCTTGCCTTTAGAACTCGACTCAGTCGCCGGTATGTCTAAGACGATGGGCCCGGATGAGTGTGGATTTTGTGCGTCGGCCGACTGGGCAGCTCTATTTTTGATGAGATGCCGGCTAGTCACCTGAATCAGCTCGTGCGAACTGGCAGTGATCAATTCATCAGAAAGTTTGGTGCCGTCGCTCGGGCAAAAGGCAATACTCGGGTCAAATACTTGACCACACGTAATGCATGATTTACCAACGTTTTTTTCCACTTCAAACGCTTCTTGCGGGGAGCACTCTCACCAACACCGTCGCAGGTCGGCGGCACGATGTAGCCACTTAACATATGCCCCCGGATACGCCAAATCCCACGGGCTCAGCTGCTTGTACCTAAAATCAGATGTAATCTAACTGTAGATGTTTCTATTTTGCAAGGTCTATTGATAATCCTCCTAATTTTTTGACGACGCCCGTAACTGTCTTGAAGCACCGCGGGGGACCTTATGCGCCATAAAAAGAAGTCAGCTTATTCGAAGATAGCCTTCGCGGCAAGCCGCTCGGCTTACCGAATTGTGTCCGATCCTTTCGCTCCTGAGGAGGAATGGATGGATGCCGCATTGTCGCTGCAGCCAGTCGCGAAGAGCGAAGCACGGACTTCCATTTTGGCTAAAGCGCGCAGAATATCGAGCATAAAAACGGCAGCGGCGCTGACTACTATGACTGTCTCTTCGGTTTTACTCGTCAGAGCTGGCTATGATTGGGGCTATAAGTTAGTGGCACTGTTATTTCAGCAAACAAGTGCTTTGAATCAAGGCATCATAGCCAATTTCTCTATTGCCCATGTCGTCTTTCCGGTTTGTGTGGGCATTTTGTTTGCCGGTCGCGTTAGAGCCACTCATGCCTTTAAACTCAAATGGATACTGTTGTTGAGCATCGCCGGTGCAGCGGTTTGGGATTCGCTTGTGGACGATGATCTCTTTCTTCGCGCCGCCGAAGTTCTGCTGGCAGCTGTTTGCGGCCTGGTTGCTTACGCTTTGACGCGCTGGAATCGATCCAGGAATCGAATTTCAAATTTGAATTTGCCTGAATTATGGAACGTGCCTATTCTGGGGACGTTGTTCATCTCATCGGCAATCTGCGCAGTCAGCTCTTCTGACCGCTTATTGCCAGTTGAAATTTGCAGTTATGCAGGCTGCATTCTTCTGATTAGTTATCTGTGCAGGTCACGAGAGCGTTCACTTTGGGCTGATCTGGAGAGTGCACTCTTGGTGCTTTCGCCGATTTTCGTCTGCAATGCGCTTAACCTCGTCGGCAACATTCTTTCGCTCGGGTTGGACGGGTTCGGCGCTGGTGCCGATTTAGGATGGCGGGCACTGCTCTCCGCTCTGACCATCAACCTCGTCGCCTTTGCCGCACTTGTGCTCGGGACAAAACTTCCCAAAAAGATCTGACACTTAGGGAAAACACTAAATTTATTTAGCCTTTTCCTCTTTACAACTTCGGCTTAAGCCCTCATGATCGATCAATCCCCTCGATTTTGGTTATGTGAGTTTCATGCGAAAAACTACTTTCCTCGCTTTAATGCCTCTCTTAGGAGGAGCGATCCCTGCTCATGCCTGTATTTCTGACGTGCCGTCCATTAGCGTTCAAGATATTTCAGTGGTTTTGTTTGGTGTGGCTTCGGTCACCTCGTTAGCGCTTCTCGGCTACATGCACCTGCCCAAGACGGCAAAGGCGTGGATCAAGAAGGCTATGGTCACAACCATAATGGGGTTGATGGCAATCGTTGCAATTGCTGCGGTTGTGGTTTATGTCCCGCCGATGGTTTCCACTTGGATGCCTCAGAATTCATCCAACACAATAATTCGGCCAGCTAGAATACCGGTCGTACAGCCAACAAGTCCATTCATGGTGCGCTTCTAAAGCCTGGGAGCGCCGGCATCCTTGCCGGCATCTAGCCCTGAAATGGAGGGCGGATCTCCAGACCGTCTGATCCGTGGTTGGGCGGTTTTAGACAGCCGCGCTCTCCATTTCGTTCACTTCCCTTTCGAACAATTATTTCCCGTGAGCAGGCGGCAACTTTATGCTGATCGGTTCGGATGCTAATCCGACGGTATCGCCGTTCTTATCTTTTCCGATCACTTGCACTTGAGTGGTGCCTTCGTGCAATTTTAATTCAGAAAACGCGATGGAGCCCTCTATTTCAGAGCGTGGAATTTCTTCTGCCAAGTTTCCTGCTGGTCCAGTTAAAACATCGAGCTCCGAGTATGGATCAAATACCAGGTTTGGCTTGCTGATCCTTAATACCACTGAGCTGACCAGAGGCATTTTTGCGTGCCAGTGGATTTTCGCTTCCTGTGATTTTGGCCGTATTGCCGTTGCCGGAGTCGGGTAGCTTGACTCACTACCTTCAAGAGATACCGTTGCTTTGTACGGACCGTCTGAGCATAATTCGATGTTCTTCAAATCGATGCAATAAGCACCGGCAGGCATTCTCAGTCCCACCGCAGTTGGTGCATCGTTTAAGGACCAGCCTCTGTAACGTCCCAACCACACATAGTATGTTCCGTCGCTATTTTGTTGAATCATCGCCTCGTGATCGATTTGTCCGGGCAAATTCAGTCCTGTCGATTTCCAAACAAATCTGCACCGACCTAAGTCCGCTTCGCCCCCATGTAGCTTTATATTGAGTCGGGCATAATTCTGACTAAGCGGATTGATGCCGTCTGCAGGAAGCCAAAAAGTCATCACCGGTGGTGCACCCTTCTTGACGCTGGTTCTGGCCGGGTAAAGGCGGCGAAAGTCTTTATGTATTTCCATACCCGGCTGGTTGTCTGATTGTAATCGCCAGTCTTTCTCCAGACCGGTCCAGGCATTTGCCGGGTCGATTGTTGCGCCTAGAAAGTTGTTGATTGTCACTGTATTTGGTGACGGAGAAACACTCTTTGTGAAGGCTTCAAATGCCCCCTGAGCCGGGTTCCAGATCACCTTCTTGGTGATCGTCTTGTCCCCAAGAAGGTGTTCCAGTTCGCCAGGCCAGATAAAGTCATGGCTGCCTGAAACAACCGGCTCAATGCTGATGAATCTTTTTGATGTGTCACGAGCTGCAAACGGCGGCCGACAAATTTGTTCTACGTACCAGGCGCGAGTAACCATTCCCGCACCTTGATAATCGGGCGGAAGATTGAGTAGTAGAGCACGTTGGCCGGGCTTGAGATCAGATGCAAGTGACGTCAACTGACGCCTGAAAGTTTGCATTTGTGTGGCGGCGGTTTGCCATGGCTTTAAATTTTCTTGTAAAACAAATGACCAGCAAACAAAAACAATTATCAACGCAACCGCGCCAAAATAAGTCAATATCTTAGTCGCGAAGCGAGACAAGGCGTCTGTTGCTGGTATTGCGCACAACGCCAGAGCGATACAAAATGGCGCGGAGGAAGTGAAAAACAATCGACTGCCGACAAGATTGGGATAAATGTGCCAAATTTGGAATGTAGGCAAGACGGCTAAAACAGCCCATAAAATCAGGAATGATAAAGGTATGAGGAGCTGGCGAGATAGGCATAGACGCACTGAGCTCCCCGCAAAGATCATGCCAAAGCCAGCCCAACAAACCTGGATGAATTTTGAATTGAAATGAAGTTCTTCGTTCACCGGAACAAATATTTTATAGATGGTTGAACGATCGGCAAAATTGCGCCAGCTGTTTAAAACAGTTTTGGCATCCGTACTGCCGTAGCCACCGATTGCGGATCCAAGAAAGGCGTTGCGCATCACGGAAAAACCAGCCAATTCAATCCAGAACAGAAGTGCGAATTTCAGATCGCTAGATCGCAATCTCTTGATCAGCGTTTCGTTGGTGCGCTGCGCCTTCTGAACAGGAAGCAGGCACGTCATGGTCTGTACCAAAGGCAGTGTGACAGCCATCTCTTTGCTGCCAAGGGCGATGAAGAAAAATAGCAGGGAAAGGACGAGGTAGGTTCGTTCGCGTATCAATCTGAAACGCAAGAAACAAAAAACAGAAGCGAAATAAAACAAAGAGCAGAGCAGGTCAACTCTGCCAATTATCCATGTCACTGATTCGACATGCAGTGGATCTGCCGCAAATAACAAACCAGACCAAATTGCCACAGAGGCTCGCGATCTGTTGCCGTACATCCCAGTCAACTCCAGAGCTATTAGGCTTACAAAAATTGCGCAGCCTGTGAACATCGCCACGTTTGTTAGATGAAAGCCGACGTAATTTAGCCCCCAAAGCAAATAGTCGGTGAAGAAGCTCAACGAGATAAAAGGACGGTATGACTTCATAACATCCAGTTGTGCCCAGTTGCTATAGAAGTTGGCCAGAAAATCCGCAGGGTCCCCATGCATTGCTCGGAAGGCATAGTCCACGTTGTTGAAGTCGTCCAGCAACAATCCTATGTGCAAGCTTGGGAGATAATTTAAAAAGCAGACAACAGTGATCAAAATGCTGCCGAGCAGCATTTGTATTTTTACAGAAGTGAAGTCGCGCTTGTTCGCCGGCAGAATGAACCCTTGACCGGCGTCGATAGATGTCGTGGTTTGCAATGTCATCTGCTCACTTTCTAATATCCTCAGCTGAGAATTGCAGACTTATCGGGTCGGACGGATAGCCAATTAACTTTCCATTCTTGTCGACGGCAGAAACTCTGATTTCGTAAAAGCCAGGTCTGTCTAGCTGTTTTGCTGGTGTGCTGAAATGCTCTTTTCTCAGTTCCGGTTCCTTAAGCACAACAGAAGTTTCAGGCGACAGTTTTTTGTCTCTGTACGTGCCTGAGTAGTGCTCGAACCAAGAATCGGCTTTCGAAAGTTCTATGACAACATGATCGGCGCCGGGTATCTTGGAAGCGTCGTAGCTGAAAAAGCCGATGTTGGAACCCGGTCTGGAAACGCCGCCAACGTCTTCGGTGACTGTGCGTCCTGTTGCCGATGGACTGCTCGTGTCTGGAGTCAAGGTTGGGATTAATGTGGTTCCGTTTTGCATGAGCACGGACTTGATCGCCACTCCGCTCGGCAATTCAAATTTTAACTGATGAATGGTCTCGCTCAGTACCCAGTTCTTGTGCTCTGAGACATCGAAGCGCACTGGATCAGCGTCTTCGATCGCTTGGGTGAGTGTGTGTTGGCCTCGAAAATTCGGATCGTCGATTGTATTCCAACTCATCGTTATTACATCGGACGGCTTTAATTTTTGACCACGGTCTAGGGCGATGTCGACGAAGTCTATTGACGTTGAGGCAATATCGATCGGTGGAGAGACCAAGAACGACCGAAACTTCTCAGATGTGGAGTCGGTGATCTCTGAGCCGTTTAGTTTCATGGAGGACTGCGCCGGTACCAGATTTAGTGGCACTAGGTGTTGTGAGTTATTGTCCCATCTAACAAAATGATATCTGTCTTGTTGATTAAGAAGTCTGCGAAGTCTGGAGATATTGATCAAATCCGCGTCGCCAAAGGTAATTGGTTCGAATGTGACAACCTTATCTGACAGATCCTGTGAACAAAGCGGCGGTCTGAGCAGCACACTCAACGTTGCGGCATTGTAAATCATGTGGGCGCCTGAATAGCGCTGCGGTATGTTCAGGACGACCAACTTACTTTTGTCCGAGGATCCTCTATCCGATTTTTTATGCTCGAACCAACTTTCGACTGCGGCGCGGAATCCTCGTACACCCTTGTTAGCCTGTGCCCAAGCGCTGTTGTTTTGATAGCTCATCTGCATGAACGTCCAAACGAGGAGTATTGCAAGCACTCCGGCTGCCGCATTGAGAATCTTTTTGAATCGACCGGGCGCAGGAAAATGCAGCGGTGCGACTAGTAAGGCAAGCATTAAACTCAAGGGCGCCGTGCCAAGGTAGATGAAGCGGCTACCCTGCAAGGTTTCCGTTAGGTTCCAGACTTGATACGTCGGCAGCATCGCGATCACGAACCAGGCGCAGGCAAAGGAAAGCCAGCGTGTGTAGTTGGCCAGCATCCCGATCCGTGCAAGCACGATCATCCTTGCCACTACGAGGACGCTTACAAGTTCATAGAGTAGTTTCAGTGTTCGCACAAGGCGATGAGCAGACGCTGGCAGTTCAGCATTTAGCGGGAGCAATACTCTTAGGAACGATCCATCTTGGAACCAGCGCTTAAAAATTGACGAGCTAAGTCCTTGCCCGATGGATCCGGCATAGCCACCAGATACGGTTCCCAGCGCAGCAGTCCGCACTCCCAGATAGATAGCAAGAATTAGCCAATACAGCCATGTCTGCTTCAGGGCAAACTTGAATCTCTCGATCAGGTTTCCCTTTTCGCACTTGAGTAACTCCAGTAAAAACAAGGTGGGTGGCAAGGTGATTGCCATTTCTTTGGAAAACAAGGCGGTAACAAAGCAAACCAAACTGAGAATCTTGCTCAGAGCGCGATCCGCATTTTCCCGTGCGCGCAGATACAACCAGAAGCTGGTTAATAGAAATGCTGTTTGGACGCTATCCACTCTGGCTATGATCCAGCTCACAACTTCTGGATGCAGAGGAGACGCGGCGAATAATGCCCCTGCTAAGAATGCCACCGTGTTCGCTTCTCTTTCGTTCGTGTAATTGAACAATCTGCGCGTGCACAGAAAAAGCATAATGCTTGAAGCGACTTGATAGAGAAAGTTGGTGAGGTGATAGCCGGCTGGGTTTGCCTTCCATAGCGCATAATCCAAAGCCAGAGTTAGCGAAATAAACGGTCTGTAAAATTGCGTGCCTTGAGCCTGAACCCAATTGCTGTAAAAGTTTTGCAGCAAAAGGTCCGGATGTCCGTTAAAAACCTTTACCAAATAGGGCACATGAACAAAATCGTCTGCTAAAAAATATCCATTCAAAGTGCGGTGATAACAGAAGAGATTGACCAGCAGCAAAGCAACGAACAAACCCGCATCGCGAACAATCGGGCTTTTAAAGGGCTCGAAAATGGCAGCGCTGAGGCTTGCGTTATGTTGGTTGTCAGACGCGATCGGCGCGCCAGTGGCTGTGGTCAAACTTACTTATTCTGCTAAGTTAGAGGTACTGATGTGAACAGCCACCTATTATAGGCTTGCCATGCCAGCAGAACCTTGTTAAGACTGAGGTACGTAAAGCAGTCTTGGATGGGCACCGGGAACACTTTCCCGATATTTATGTCGATCTATTTATCCGAGGGATAGCCAAGCACCCTAAGGGGTCTATGCACTCTAGAGGGGTCTACGCAGCAAAGCTGCTCGACTTTTCAAAGCTGCCCAGCTCCGCAAATGCAGGCTTATGAGGGACAACTTGACGGACCGGCGATTTCTCAACTTTCCAGCGGGTTTTTTATGGGGCGCTGCCACTTCGCACTTTCAGGTGGAAGGGCACCCTGAAGAGATGTCGGCACGAACTTCTGACTGGTCAGAGTGGACCACGCTTGATGGAAAAATCTCGGATCAAACCACAGCCGATCAAGCTTGTGATTTCTACAATCGTTATGCTTCCGACATCGAAATATGTCGCAAGCTTAATCTAAACTGTTTTCGAATTAGTCTTAACTGGCCAGCGCTCTGCCCGGATCCACCTAAAGAAGGTGAGCCCTACACCTTCAATGCTGAGACCGTAGCTTATTACAGAGGAATGCTTTCTGGGCTTAAGGCTGAGGGCATTACGACCCTTGTTACCTTGTTCCATTTTACGTTGCCTCGCTGGTTGGCTGGGGCTGGTGGATGGACTTCGCCTGATTCGATCAAAGAGTTTGAACGATTTGCGGCTCTTGCTGCAGATGCTTTCGGTGACTTAGTTGATTACTGGATTACCATTAACGAGCCATTAGCATACGCCTACCAGAGCTATGTAAATGGGGCGTGGCCACCTGGTTTTCGCAATGATTATTTGAAGGCGTTCCAAGCAATTCGCAATATGTTGGAAGCGCATGGAAAGGCTTATGCTGCATTGCATCAACGCACACCGGGCAAACCAGTGAGTTTTACGATGCACTGGCGACCGTTTACGGCGAAGCATCGCTGGAATCCATTGGATCACATGGTGCGGTATTACCGTGACTATGTATTCAATCTGATGTTTCCGCTTGCAGTACAGAAGGGTGATTTGCAGTTTCCATATCCGCTCAGCAGTAACGAAGAAGTGAAAAAACTTAGTGGACCGATACCCGGTCTGAAAGGCACGATGGATTATCTTGCGATTAATTACTACACGCGTGAACTATCTGAATTTAGCTATAAATGGCCAATCGATATTTTCGGCGTTGCCTCAACAGAACATGAATTAGAAGTGAATTGCATGGGCTGGGAGCACTTTCCTGACGGCTTGTACAACACTCTTAGTTATGATGTGAGTCCCTTCAAATACAATCTTGATGGAACTCTTCGTCCGATCATCATCACTGAAAATGGCTTTGCAACCGCATTTTCCCACGATTTGAATGAGGGTGATTGGTCTTTGGCTGACGACAAACGTATCAATTATTTGACTTCACATCTGACCGCTTTGCACCATGCGATCGCGGATGGCGCCAACGTTCAAGGGTATATTTATTGGTCTTTGATGGATAATTTCGAATGGGCTGAAGGTTTACGACCGCGATTCGGTTTGATTCGCATCGCATATCCAAGTCAGGAGCGCACGATGCGGCACAGTGCAATGGTTTATGCTGACATCGCCAAGCGGAACGGCTTAGACGATCCATAATACTTTCACAAGTAATACGCTAAGATCCAAGGGCACTAAGCTCGGGGTGTGCATGAATCATTTTAGAAGACTTTTGGTTGCCAGTTTCAGCTTGCTCCTAATGCTCGCCTGCATTGTGGTTGTCAGCGAACCTGTCAATGCTCAAGCTGCCCACGCAAAGGTTTCCAATGAAATGCCTTATGTCACCGCTAAATTGCTAGCTGATACGACGGCGATTCAACCAGGCAAGCCGTTCAAACTCGGTGTTGAATTGACCATGAAAAGTGGCTGGCATACTTATTACAAAGAAAGTGGTGATGCCGGATTGCCCTCAAAAATCACCTGGCATCTACCTGCAGGGTTTACAGCGGGACCGATATTGTGGCAGAAACCTGAGAAATTCAACGATAGCGGAATCATTACCTACGGCTATAAGGAT
Organism: Candidatus Melainabacteria bacterium; assembly: GCA_003153555.1. Taxonomy (GTDB): domain Bacteria; phylum Cyanobacteriota; class Vampirovibrionia; order Obscuribacterales; family Obscuribacteraceae; genus PALSA-1081. The sequence goes on from PLZS01000115.1 coordinate 129,338, forward strand.
CAAACTTTAATTGGTGCCACCATTACGCCCCCTCCGACATTTAACGCTGAGAAAGTCGACTTTAAAGCGGACGTAAAATGGCTGTCTTGCGCTGAAATATGTGTGCCTGGTGGCACAAGTGTTTCATTATCGATGCCTTTAGAGAAAAGTGGTTCGATGGCTGCTGCTGCCAATGCTGAGCAATTTTCGAAGCTCGGTTTTGAAGGATCCGTGAAAGAACTTGGTTCATCTAATACATCTTCAACTGACGGAGGGGCGGTTTCATCCGCGACGAGGCCACGAGCTCCTGATGGCGGTGCGTCGATCCTAAACCAAAAATTCAATGTCGAAGGTTCTGCGGAAAAGCCGCAGAGCCTTCTTGCTTATCTGGCACTGGCGCTTATTGGTGGCATGATTCTAAACGTTATGCCCTGCGTGCTGCCAGTAATCGCTATTAAGGTATTGAGTTTCTTCGAACAAGCAAGGGACGAACCAGCTCGCGTCCGACTGCTGGGTCTCACCTTCACCGCAGGAATCATCTCTTCGTTCTTAGTGCTCGCGGCTATAGTCATTGCCATTCAAGCAACCGGCCGCACTGTTGGTTGGGGATTTCAATTCCAGTATCCCGGCTTTTTGATCGCCATGTCCGCCCTCGTTCTTCTATTTGCAATGAGCTTGTTTGGCTTGTTTTACGTCTCGGTGCCGGGACAAACCAAAGTCGATCAGTTGGCGAACAAAGAAGGTTATTCTGGAACGTTCTTCAAAGGAGTGCTGGCAACGATATTGTCGACGCCTTGTACTGCACCATTTCTTGGCACGGCTTTAGGATTCGCGTTTGCGCAGCCCTGGTGGACGGTGACGTTGATCTTTTTCACGATCGGGCTCGGTATGTCTCTGCCCTATCTGGTGCTCACGGCAAAGCCTGAGTGGATGCGCTTCATGCCTAAGCCTGGCGTGTGGATGGAGAAGTTCAAAGAATCATTAGGATTTGTTTTGCTGGCCACTGTGGCTTGGTTGCTGGGCGTTTTAGGCAGCGAGTTAGGTATCGAAGGAATCATTGGTACGACCTATTTTCTCATTGCGCTTGCCTTCGCTGCTTGGATTGTCGGGCGTTTCACTGACCTGACCAGCGAGCAAGGGCGAAAGGTTATTGTCTATTCGTTGGCGGCAGCAATTGTCGCTGCTTCATTCTATTTCTTTGTTTACCCGTTGCCTGGAATTGGACTGAAAACACAACCGGTTGCGAAGTCAGATGCAGAATCACCGATTAAGTGGCAGCCATTTACTGTAGAAGCTCTGGACAAGGCATTGGCTGAACATAAGACTGTGCTTCTGGATTTTACTGCGGATTGGTGTTTGACTTGCAAATTCAACGAAAAAACCGTGCTGGAAAGTGAACCGGTTGTTGAGAAAATTAAGGCACTAAATGTGGTGCCGATGAAAGCTGACTGGACGGTGCAAGATCCGACTATCACGCAACTACTCAACAAATTCAACCGTTCGGGCGTCCCTCTCTACGTCATATTTCCAGCTGGCAAGCAAACCCAGCCCATTGTTTTGCCTGAAGTGATCAACCAACAAATGATGCTGGAAAAATTAGAAGAAGCTGGTAGATCCGACGGTCGATAAGCCGGAGAGCAAGTTTCCAGGCAGTGGACGCAGTTGTGTGATCGTTCGAGAAATTCCCTCGGCTCATCCAACGTGCTTTAACGCCTCGAGAAGTTCTGCTAGATCTTAGCCAACATTTCCAACAACTTGGGATTCTCTGGCATACCCTGGATTACGTATTGAATAACTCCTGACTTGTCGATGATGAACAATACGCGACTTGATGTTGTCTTGCCTTCAGCGATGGTGCCATACAATTTTCCAACTACTCCGGATGAATCTGCAAGCAGCTTTTGTTTCAATCCAAATTGCTTAGCAAATTTGTCGTGGCTTTGAATTGTGTCACTAGATATGCCAAGAATGACTGTGCTGGCTGATTCGAATTGCGCTTGATCTTCCGAGAAAGCGCACATTTCTTTGGTGCAACCTGGTGTGTTGTCGCGTGGATAAAAAGCGAGAATGACGTTTTTCTTGCCGAGATAATCGTCTAACGATACTTCCCCTTCTGGATACGCGGAGAGCTTGAACTTAGGTGCCTGATCGCCTGCGACCGGCATAGGTGATGCTGTTTCTGTAGGTGAGGTCATATCGCATTCCTTAAAATGTCTGGAGGTATTGAATTTGTCCACAGGAGACAGGAGCTATTGAGTTCTATTAGTCTCACGAGAATCGTTAGTGACAATCATCGAAACTATCAATACGTTTTATGAAATCTTGGTGCCATATTTTACCATTTAGTTTTCTGACTGTGGTTTTTGATATGGCAGAGCTACACGATAAAGCGTACCTGGATGCACTTCGTACTTTTTAATTGTTTTCTCCACAGCGCCGCTGTTAATCAATTGGGCAAGAGCGGTGTCGAGCATGTCTTTGTATTCTAGCTGCCCTCTCTTGAACATCCAACAGTTCGGAAAGACGCGAAGTGGTCGAGCCATTTTTACAGCTTCGATTGTTCCCTTATTATGCTCGAGAAATGCCTTTGCCACCGCAGGCTCTTCAAATGATGCATCCGCCTTACCGGTTGAAACGTTGAGTAAGACTTGTTCTACGCCAGATAACTGCGTTAGGGAAAGCTTCTTGGCCAGTGGGAAATCCTCATTTGCAATCACTTCAGCAGTTTCACCGTCGACGGTGGCAATCACGTACTTCGGTGAATTTAGTGATGCGAGCGTTGTCTCTGAAAAGCGCTTGTCTCCCGCCTTTACCCAAACGTTGATTGGGCTATAATAGAGAGGAGCGCTAAAATCGACGAGGCGGGCGCGATTGGAGTTCGTCCAGATAGGAGTGGCGATCATGTCATATCGGTTGGTTTGCAATCCCTCAAGCATAGTTCCCCAACCTACTTCTTCACTCCATACAACTTTAAGTCCGAGATTTTTTGCCACTTGCTCGATGGTATCGATGCCTATTCCCGATAACTTTCCGGTATTCGGATCTTTAAGACAGCCAGGATTGTAGATTACGTAGCCACAGCGAATGGTTCCATTTTGCATGACACGTTCGTAGACAGAATCTGACTTTGCTACAGTTTGGGCAGTTGGCGAAGTACATGATTGAATTGTTAGAGTACATAGGGCGACAGTAATCATGGTCACACTACGTATAACTGCAAATGGAATGCTCATTTTGGCGTTCTCTTTGATTGATTAATGGATAGCTAGAAGGAGCTTTGCTCAACCTTAAGCAGAAAGTATACTTGCTTGGCTTCCCATAATTATTCGCAGAAAATTGTAGTAGCCGCGCTGCTTATACAACGAAGTATTTGAGTAATCGTCTAGCTTATGTGGCCGCCTCAATCACCGATAGAAAGCGTTTAACACGTTCTTGAGCCGGATTGAGCAGTACTTCTTTGCCGCCCTTTTCGATAATCTGACCATTTTCCATAAAAACTACTCGATCCGCTGCTTCTTGTGCGAAGTGCAACAGATGTGTCACCGTCAATATTCCAATGCCAGCCTGAGCTAATTTCTTCAAATGAGTCAGAATAATGGCCACTTGTTCTACATCCAACGACGATGTGATCTCATCGAGAAGTAAATATTTTGGTTTGAGAAGAAGAGCACGTGCAAGTGCCGCCCTCTGCCTTTGTCCCAGTGAAGCTTCATTTGGATAGCGGTGAATAAAACCTTCCATGTCGAAAAGTTTGATCAATTCAGCAACTTTGCTTTCGTCTTCTTTTCCGTTATGCAAATACACTGGCAATGTGATGTTTTGCAGAAGCGTTAGATGCGGCCAAAGAAAGAGTTGTTGAAAGACCACAGTCACTTTAGGCCACGGCGGTTGAAGTTTCTTGCCTTTTTCCAGCGGAAACCGGACGCTCCAATCATCAACTGAAATTGCGCCAGATTGCGGTGGATCGAGCATGGACAGTACTTTCAGCAAGGTTGTTTTGCCTGAACCGCTTGGTCCAATAATTACTGAAATTTGTCCGGGTTCAAGATCAATATCAACTCCATCAAGGATGCATTGACCGCGGTACGATTTTTTTAGACCCGTGCCTTTCAGCATTCCGTATTCCTTATTTCTCTGAAAAGTCGCGTGTGAACCTGGCTTTCAACAGGAGGGCTAAACCATTCATGGGCAGACAGATGGCTAGAAAGAGAAGACCGAGAGCGGTGTAAATTTCGACTGGTTTGTATATCTGAGAATTGATCTGCTGAGCTACTCGGAATATCTCTGGCACCGAAATCAAGCTCGCAAAAAGAGTTGCTTGTAGCATGTTCACTTGGATCATCAGTAAAACAGGCACCGTTTGCCGCAGTACGATTGGCAGCTGAATGTAAAGCAGAATTTGGAAAGGAGTCATACCGCAAACCGTTCCAGCCGTCACATACTGTGCTGGAAAATCCGACAAGACACCTCTGATTACGTCTGCGACGGCAAAGGTATTGATGATAGTGAGAGTGACTGTAGCCGTGATAAATGGATCAACAACCACCGCAAGCATTGTTTGCAGCGGGTAATGCAACCAGAAAAGAAAAACGAGAATGGGCACTCCGGACAAGGCAAATGATAGAAAGCGGCTGGGAAAGCCAATGGCAAGCTTCCACTTCGCTCCTAATACACCCAGTGCTGAACCAATCAAGAGCCCGGCTAGCCAGACAATCAGAGCCAATCTGAAGGTGGTAGCCAGACCTCCTGCGAAGGCGCTCTGATATTTGACTAAAATGTCCCATACGGACACAATTCAAACTCCCATAGCTTCTCAACTTTCGAACCCAAAGTTGAGAAGCGCAAAGCATAGCAGTTCATGGCGGGCAGGAGCCCCACGCACACAGACCGATTCTTTCAGTTAACAGCGATATTAGCCGTGAATCGTGTCGTGAATCGCTTCTAGCAGTCCGTCGATTTTGTCGATATCATTATTATTCAAGAATACTGCCAGGATGCCTACATCTACATCAGTTAGAACAGTTGTTTTTGCGTCGGTAACCAAAACCATTTGACGGAGCTTTCCGATTTCTAGTTTCTTAGTTGCCAAATTACTTGTGCTGAGACAGGCTACTGAAAGCACTCCAAGCGTATCCTTATCCATTCCGGGACCAGCCGTTGACGCAATCACAAGTCCATCGTGACCAACGATTACGCTGCCATCTACGCCTGCGTAAGAATCAATTTTGCTCAGCAGTGCTTTGATACCTTCGCCTCTGGCAGCGGAGATCACTCTGGCGGTCGTTAAGCCACTACCTATAGTACCGCTCTCGCCAGCCTTGATTATGTTTTCAACGGCTTGAACTTCGATCAATAGCTTGCCGATCGTCTTCATCGTGCCGGCTGTTTCGGAAGCAAAATCAGTTGTGCCCTGCTTGCTCGAGAGACGTCCAAATTCTTTTAATTCTTTGGCTGTCTTTTTGGTCGCGTCAGACTCTTTGACTTTCGCTGCTGCCGCTTCATCTTCGGCAGTTGCGGCTGCTCTTTCAGCTGCAGCTGTTGCTTCGTCTTCGGCAGTTGCGGCTGCTTTTTCAGCTGCTTCTTCTTCTTCCTCAGAAGAAGCTACCAATTCTGCAGTTTTTGCCGCTTCTTTGGATGAATCTGCAAAAAGATCGTTTACTACATCGCCAGAACCTGATGATTCCACCGCCGCCGATGATTCTTCAGCTTGTGATTCCCTGATGCTTTTCTCTTCGGCTGGTTTTGATTTTTCTTCTTGTCCGGACTCCAAGCTCTCAAGCAAGTCCATAACCTTAGTAGCAACTCCGCTACCATTAGCTGGTTCTTTGGAAGCAGGTGGTTCAAAAGTTTCTGCTGGTGTCTCTGGTGGTGCAAAGGATTCTGTCTCATTTTTTTTCGTGTCCGGTGCAAGACCGCCTTCAGACGAGGCTAGGTTGTTTAAGAGCCCTTCAACAGTTGACTGAAGACTTGGCATCGCTTGCAAGGTTTCATTGAACTTGCCAGGTTTAATGTTTTCGATATCGCGCTTGTTCTTCTCTTCGCGGGAAAGTTCGCCCTCGGTTTCTGAAGGAGGTGCAAATGAAATTTCTTCCTGGCTCTGGCTTCTTTCTCTCAGGGTGTTTTCTGGAGTAATCGCGGGATGATCTCCGGTCACATCTGCGGCGCGAACGCGGGCTAGCGTCTCGTGAGTGACGCTGCGTTGGGCTTCAGAAGGAGCTAGACTTGAGAAAATATCATCGAGTTCTCTATCCAGTCCTGATTCTTCAAGCAAGGCGCTGTCGTTTGCAGCTTCAGGCTCAGGCACCGAGACCACTTTGGGTTCTTCTTTCGGCGCTGGCTTCTTTTCCTCAACAACTGGTTTCGCTTCAGTTGGTGGCTTTGCTTCAACTGCTTTAACTTCTAGGGGTTTAGCCTCAACCGGTTTAGCTTCAACTGCTTTACTTTGTTCGACAGAGGCAGGTTTCGAAGGTGATTTGGCGGCTGGAGAAACTTCCTTCTGAGCTTCGGCAGGCACCAAATTCGAGAAGATGTCGTCGAGCTCCTGGTCGATCTTGCTTTCGAAAATCCCTTCCTTTTCAGCTTCGGCAGGTTCTGGCTCCGGCGCTAATGAGGTCACATGGCCAATCGATTCTTCCGGAGCTAACGACTCATTTGACTCGCTTTCCTCACCTTCTCTTAGTGGATCGGGTTGAGCATATGACTCAAGCTGACCGCTTGTCGGCTGAACAACCTTTTGCGCTTCGGCTGGTACCAGGCTGGAGAAAATGTCATCAATTTCTTTGTCTAGCCCGGTTTCAAAAAGTCCATCAGATTTAACCGATTCAACTTCAGCTTTAACTGGTTCTGCTTTCGGCGGTTCGATCTTGACTGGTTCTTTGACTGGCTCTGCTTTTACGACTGGCTTTGGCTGCTCGACTTCCGCTTTCGGTGCGACTTTAGGAGACGAAGTTGGCGTGGGCGATTTAGGAACTGGCGTCGGTGACGGCTTACTCGTCACAGGCTGAGCCGGTGTAGCTGGCTTACTCGTGCCGCCTGAGTCAGTCTTAGGTTGCGTCACCGCCGGTGGAGTCGGAGTGACCGGCTGAGGCTTAACTGGCGTAGCCGGTGTGGGAGCTGTTTGAGCACCACCTGTAGTTACGGGCGTCGATGTTTTGGCGGCAGGGCTGGATGAGGCAGAGGGCGGATCTTTCTTCGCAACATCCAACGAGTCAAGCATAGATGAGAGACTTGGCGCTTGCTCCGGTCCTTTCTTAGAAGCGCCTGAATTCGATTCAAATTGCTTGGGCGTAGATGGTTTGGAAACAGCCTGCGCTGGTTGAGGAATTGCTGGCTCTGCCACCTCAGGTGGTGACAGTAAGCTTCCCTGCCCAAACAAAGAATCCATCTCGACTTCTTCTGGGGCGGCATAAACATCGTCTTGTTTGGTATCTAGCCGGTCCAGAATTGATTTCAAACTGTCAGCATCGTTATCGCCGCTACTTTGTTCGCTCGGTTTCTGTCGTATACCGCCTGTGCCGCTGGCAGAGAGAGCTTGGAGCTTGGTAAAGGTGCTTGTGCTTTTACGTTTCTGGGCCTGTAATCTTGTAGCGGTAGAAGAGGCACCGGCCCCAGTAGTGGCTTTCTTTTGCTCAGGAATGTTGCTTTGCGAGTCAGATGGAGGGACTGGAGCGCCAGGTGCGGGCGGTGACTTGACCGGCGTAGGCGTAACTGGAGTGACGGCAGGTGCAGCCTTAGCTCCGATCGAGCTTGCTGCTAGTCCGGCTTTGGCAGAGGTTTGTGCCGGTAGGCTAGTGCCTGAATCATCTGGACTAAGATTGTCCAGAATGCCCTTGAGATTGGTGCTGGAAGTGCTCGCTGAGGGCTTAAGCGGTTCTGACTGTGCCGGCAATTTGGTTGAAGAGTTCTTGGCAGTGATCTCTTCTCCTTTTTTGGCGTCGCTAGTCAGAGTTGCGTCTGCTGCGGGTTTTCTGAGCGCGCCTATCTCGGTTGGTTCCACTTTGCATAAAAGCAGCGCCGTTACGGCACCGCCAAGCGACATGAAGCCCAAAAGGTACATGTTAATCAGAATCTGATAACCGGGAAGAACGCGTGTGCTGGCAAAGTGGATGTCGGCTAGAACTCCGTATAAACAGCCGAACGCCATGCCAATTACGGCAATTTTAATTTTTTGGCTTGTTGAAGCATTTCGATAGAAAGCAAAAGCAACAATGGTCGGCGCGACGAGTATGGCAACGGGAACCCAAAAGCCCGAGAGAGGGAGCAAAGCAGTTGGGAACTGCTTCAAGCAAAGGAAAATTAGGCCCAGCAAAATAACGACAAACGCGAGAGCGAAAATTCGAAACGTCAGCTTATACATCAAGTTACCAAGCGCCCATCTCTACCTAAGCCATAAAACCGTATGTTCAATATACCCCGCCAAAAGCATCAATACTTATCTCAGAACTTTTTTTCAATTTAGTCGTTGACCGCTTGCTAAGCTGCTTCAGATCCTAAATGAGCCCCCAAGCCGATTAACCAGACTCTCTCTTATCCGAGTCAGGCTACCTTCAACTTCTTCGTTGGTTAAGGTTCTTTGAATGTCTTGAAAACTTAGCCTGTAACTGAGACTTCGCTGACCCTCGGCTGGCTGATAAATGCTTACAAGTTCAACTTGTTGCAAAATTGGACCCGCCGATGCGGCAATGCACGATTCAACGGCGGCATGGTCGACCCGCTCGTCAATATCGACAGTCAAGTCGCGGGTCGTTTCAGGCGCAGTTGATATTTCCTTGAACGAATTCGCCTTGTGCAAGGCTCGCAAGCTATCGAGGGAAAGTTCAAATAAGAATGCATGCTGTTTGAGTCCCATTGCGTCCGAAAATCCAGGGTGTACTTGACCCAGAAAACCGAGGTGTTCAATCTGACTTTTAGGGTTTTCCGAGGATAGTCTAGGCAGCAAGCTGCTCGACTTATGCTGATGATTGTTGTTGTTGTTATTCCCTTTCTTTGACGCCCCACGGTCGAATTCGATTTGGGCGCTCCTGGAAGGATGCAAAATGTTGGTTGTTTTGGGGGTGAAGAATCTAGTCCGTTTCAGATCAATGCCAAGACTTGAGAGAAGATTTTCCACCACGCCCTTGGCTGTGTAAAAGTCAGCATCCGCATTCTCGGTGCCTTTCCAGGCGGTCATTTTTCTGTCGCCCATCAAAACACCGGCTACCTTCACTTCTTCTTTGACGCCGGTTCTGAAAGTGTCTTCTTCCCCTTCTGCCAGCCTCGTGTAGGTGCGACCGATTTCAAAGAGCCAAACGTCTTTGCGTCCGTGATCTTGATTGTAGGCGGCAGCTTTGACCAATCCAGGCATCAAACTTTGTCTTAGCACCTGGTGGTCTTCTGAAAGAGGGTTGAGGACTTTGATGATAGTTTCCTGATTCTGTGTGCTGTATGCAGCTATGTTTGGATTTGTGTCAGCCGAAGTTAAGCTGCTCAGCCAGGCTTCGCACATTCCAGAGGCGACTAGAGCCGCTCGCGATCGACTAGCGGTTTGGTCTGCAGGTCCCGCAGCGACAGCACCCTTCGGCATTCTCACGGGCAGATTATCGTAGCCCCAAATGCGGCACACCTCTTCTACAAGGTCGATTTCGCGGGTTACATCAGATTGTCTGAAACTTGGCACTGAAATAGAAGCTACTTGCGCGTCTTTCTTTGTCACCTTGAAACCGAGTGGGGTCAAGTACTCAGTCACTTGCTCAATTGAAAAATCTGCATCCAGAAATCGTTTCAACTGCGCCAAACGCAAGTCGATTGAAACTGTTTTTGTTTGGTCGCTGCCAGCCTTTTCGAGCTTGCCGATTGTCGGCGCATTGTCGCCGGAGCAATATTTGAGGAACAGGAAAGTGGCTCGGTCTGACGCTTCAGCCGTGGATCCAACGTCTACACCGCGTTCGAAACGCAGGCTGCTTTCGCTTGCCAATCCAAGTAAACGCCCACCACGCCTGACACGCGCTTGATTGAAAGTGGCGGACTCTAAAGCGACATCGGTGGTGCTGTCGCTTATCTCGCTGTTTTCGCCGCCCATCACTCCGGCAACACCAACCGGCTTATCCGCGTTGGTAATTACCAAAACTTCGTTCGTCAAGGTTCGTTCTTTACCATCTAAAGTCACCAGTTTTTCTTCAGGCGAAGCCCGGCGAACGTTGATTTCAGCCTTCTCTAATTTGCTCATGTCATACGCGTGTAAGGGTTGCCCGTACTCATGCATGACGTAGTTTGTGATGTCGACAACGTTGTTGATGGATCGCACTCCGACTGCTTCTAGACGCCTTGCAATAATGGTTGGTGATGGTCCTACTCGCAAGCCGCTCAGTCTGCGAATGGTGAAGAATGGGCAATCATCAGGATTCTCTACAGAGACGTGGAAATTTAAACTTTCAACTGTTGCCACATCCAACGACCACTCCGGGCGCTTCAGCGGACGATTGAGCAGCGCCGCCACTTCTCTAGCCAGACCGATCACACTCAGTGCATCGCCTCTGTTTGAGCGCGGTTCGACGATTAAGACGTAATCGGGATAAAGATGGAATAGTTTCTTGATGTCTGTGCCGAGCTCTCCATGAGCTTGATTGAGGATCAAGATTCCCGAGCTTTCAGGGGTTTCGACTCCAGCAGCGACAATTCCAAGTTCAGGCGGTGAGCAAAGCATTCCGTTTGATTGCACGCCGCGAATTGCTGAAGCTTTGATGGCGAGCGAAGTTCCGTCTTTGCGATTGATCACTTTCGCGCCGGGAAGGGCAACCGGCACGCGCTGACCAACTTCAATGTTTGTCGCCCCGCAAACGATTTCCAGTGGATCCTGTCCTGGCGCAATGCGGGTCTTGGTCAGACGAATCTTGTCTGCATTCGGGTGAGGCAGTATTTCGAGAATTTCGCCAAGTACTACTGGTCCCTCGATATCGGGACCGACTTTGCGAATTTCCTCAACTTCGAACGCTCCCATAGTGAGCTTCTCGGCCACCTCTTCAGGAGTGATACCAGTCAGATCAACATATTCGGACAGCCAGTCAAAGGACAGTCTCATTGGGAATCCTCGGTTCGATTAGTGCTTGCAGGGGTCATTTCAAAATTGTTCTAAGAACCGGAGATCATTTGTAAAAAAGTGCCTGATGTCGTTAACGTCGTACTTCAGCATGGCGACTCGCTCAATGCCCATGCCGAAAGCGAAGCCGTTCCATTCTTCAGGGTCAATGCCAACCCCCTTCAAGACATTTGGATCGACCATGCCGCAGCCGAGCAGTTCAAGCCAACCACGATGTCCACAGACCTTGCAACCACTGCCCATGCAAAACGGACACTGGCTATCAAGTTCGGCACTGGGTTCCGTAAATGGAAAAAAGTCTGGCCGGAATCGAGTCTTTAGGGGCTTACCCAGAAACAGGCGAATAAACTCTGTCAACAAACCTTTCAATTCCCCGAAGGTTACATCTTTATCGATTAGCAGACCTTCCAGCTGGTGGAAAAGTGGATATTTACGAGCATTCACTTCTTCGTTTCGATAAACGCGTCCGGGCGAGATTATTCGCAGAGGAGGTTTTGTTTTTTCCATAACCCGCACTTGTACGGTTGAGGTCTGGCTTCTGAGAAGCACCGATGGATTGATATTTGTGTAGAAGGTATCTTGAGAATCACGTGCGGGGTGATTGTCTGGCGTGTTCAGCGCATCAAAATTGTAATAGTCTGTTTCAACTTCTGGACCTTCCGCCACTGAGAAGCCCATACCATGAAAGATTTCGATGATGTCGTTTGTGATCTGAGTGAGTGGATGGATGTGCCCTGGCTTCAATCCGGTGCCTGGAAGGGTCACATCGATGCGCTCAGTGCTCAGTCGTTCGTTCAACTCTTGATTGTAGAAGGCGCGCTTTCGTGTTTCAAAAGCTTGCTCAATGTTGGTCTTGACAGTGTTTGCCAGGGCTCCAACACGAGAGCGATCGGCTTTGTCAAGTTGCCCAACACCGCTCAGGATAGCTGTTACCTCGCCTTTCTTACCCATGAATTTAAGACGAAATTCTTCCAGCTGGGCAGAATCATGAACCTCTTCCAAAGCGCCTAGAGCGTTGCGCTCAGCCTCAGTTAGCTTTGATTCGAGCTCTTCGGGAGTCATTTGATTGTGATTCCAAGTTGGTTTGCCGATAACAGACAATAAAATTAGCAGAAAATCAGAGCGTTTCGAGCTTCACACCTCCTCGTCGTTGCGATTTGCAATCAAAAGGAAAACCTTGTCGAGCCGGATAATTTGTTCACTCTAATCCCGTTGCACTACAATTCATGAGGGATTGTTTTGCAGGTCTAGCTAGTTGCCGAAGCCAAAATTCAAGAAACGACCAGGTCATACGATTCCTACGACACGCGTCTCTGTGATTGTCATTCAGGATGAGCGAATCCTGCTGGTTAAGCATCGCAAAGGAAACCGGCAGTACTGGGTCTTGCCGGGTGGTCGGCTGGAATATGGCGAAACCTTTTTTGAATGTGCTGTGCGCGAAATAAAAGAAGAAACTGGGCTCGATGTACAGGTTGAGCGGTTCGTGTTCTTGTCAGAAGCAATCGCTCCCGATCGATTACACCACATTGTCAACATTTATCTCAAAGCGAAAGTTGTTGGCGGGATTATGAAATTGGGTAACGAACCGGTATTGGCTGGTGTCGATTTCATAGCTCTGTCCGAGTTGGAGCGCATCGTGCTCTTTCCTCCAATCGGCAAAGTGATTCTTGAATCATTGCCAAGTGGGTTTCAGAACGGTATTGAGTATCTTGGCAATCTCTGGGTGTAGTATCATTTTCATCCTGTAAAAAAAGTGGAGATTGAAAATGGCACAGCAAAGAGGCTTCAAGCGAGCGATCAAAGTCGCCGAACGAGCACGCAAGAAAAATATCAAAGAAAAATTGGGTGGCTTCAGAAGAGCTGAGCGCGCAGACGAAGTCGCTGTTGCAGCAGCCGCAGCGCCTGCTAAGAAGTAAATCGTACGGAAATAGTATATCCAAGTCGTCCGTAGATACATAGCGCGGGCGACTTTTCTTGGTTAGCTGAACTCTTCGCCAAATGTGAACGTCACTTCGCCAACCACAATTTCGCTGCCTGATTTCGCCCCTTCGGCGATCAAAGCGTCGATGATTCCTATTGCCCGAAGCACGTGAATCATGTGATGAATCGAATCGGGGTCTCGCATATTTGTCACCGAAACAAGCCGCTCAGCTCGATCTCCCTCTACGAAAAACACTCCCTTCTTCCGAGAAATCGAATAACCATGATCCGGTCGATCCTGCGATTTAGGATCAAAGAAGATAATTTCGGCAGGTTCTGGCTCAGCTTCCTTGAGTTTGACCAACGCTTGCTCTAAGTTGTTGATCAACTTGTCTACGCCCTTTTGGGTGGCACCTGAAATCAGCATGATTTGTTCGCCATTGAATGGATCGTTCTTCTTCGGATTGGAGGACTGCGGATAGCGCTTTTTCAAGTGATCGATAATTGCAGCAGCTTCTTCTTCTTCTACGAGGTCCGATTTATTGAGGACAAGCAGTTGGGGCAATGCGGCAAGGGACGCACTGTGCAGGCGTAACTCTGTATTGATCGTTTCGATGTCTTCTTCCAGGCGCTCTGATGTGATGTCAACAAGATGGATGAGAATTCTTGTTCGTTCAACGTGTCTTAGAAACTGATGGCCTAGACCCACTCCTTCGGAGGCACCTTCGACCAAACCCGGAATATCCGCCATGACAAAGGCATTTCCACTGGCAGTCTGAATCACACCGAGCTGAGGTTCTAGAGTTGAGAAGGGATAGTCTGCAATCTTTGGTTTCGCAGCTGATACCACTGAAAGTAAGGTTGATTTACCTGCGTTAGGCAAGCCCGTCACGCCGATGTCTGCGAGAATTTTAAGCTCCAACTCGAGTTTGCGCTCTATGCCTGCTTCTCCAGGCTCACAAAAGTGAGGGGCGCGCATCTGTGGCGATGCCAACATGGTATTGCCACGACCGCCTCGACCGCCTTGAGCGATCATGGCGCGTTGTTGGTCGAGCACCAAATCTGCAATTACATCGCCTGTTTCAGCGTCTTTGATCACCGTTCCAATGGGAACGCGAATAATCGTGTCTTCTGCATTTTTGCCGTGCATGCCTTTGTTTCGGCCGCGTTCGCCGATTCGCGCTTCGATTCTTTTTTTGAATCGAAAATCGATCAACGTGTTGATGTCACGAGTCGCTTCAAAGTACACATGGCCGCCGCGGCCCCCGTTGCCGCCTGCGGGTCCGCCCATTGGTTCGTACTTCTCGCGGCGCCAGGCAACGATACCGTTGCCGCCATCCCCGGAACGCACTTCTATAAATACATGGTCTATAAATTGGCTCATGTTTTAAATAAGAGTTCTTGAGGGTAGATCTTATACTGATCTAGATCTTGATCTTGATCTGTGTAGTATTTATATATACTTGTGTGTGGATGTCCGTTCTTCTTGGCAGGATATATTTGAGCATTACTAACCAATAACTGTGTGTAACACAGGAGGATGATCCCTTGGAAGAGAGAATTACAGTTCACGAAAAAGCTCGCGGCGAGACGATTAACGTCTATATCGGAGAATATCGCGGCACTAAATATTTGCACATTCGCGAATGGTATATGGACAAAGACCAAGAAGAAAAGCCAACCAAGAAGGGTATTGCTCTGCCCTTAGAGAAAATCGATGCTCTTCGTGAAGCTATCGATCGATTAGTTCCAGCCTCAGCTGAAAAAGAAGAGCCATAAGTAGGAAACTGAAATTGATAATTGGTCGCCGTGCGTTGGAGCGTTGGATTGCTCCAATCATTTTTCTAGTCGTCTTCTCATCTACCCAAGCGTCACTAGCCACTGAAATAGCCGTTTCAAATGCTTCTCCCAAGCAGGGGGAAACTATTGAATTGACAGCGACTGGAAGTTCGACTGATGCTGCACCACCATCGGTGACATTCAATGGCGAGACCTACAAACTCTTTCCTAAAGCTGATCAACAAGAAGGAGCAGCTCATTACGTTGCTCTCCTGGGCATTCCGGCGGATCTGAAACCAGGCAAGTACAAGATCTCGGTCGGTGAGGATAAGTTTGATTTGGTCGTTAAGGCAGGCAAATTTCCGATTCAATATTTGACCTTGCCCAAATCGAAAGACAATTTCTTGATGTCTCCTGGAGAGAAAGAAGGGATCGCCGCTGCCAAAGCAACTCTGTCAGATAAGCGGATGTGGAGTGGTGCTTTTGTGACACCATCGAAATTTCCGACCTCATCGCAGTTTGGCCAGCGACGTATCGTCAATGGAAAACTTTTGGATGATTACTTTCATTCCGGTTTGGACTTTAGAGCGTCGGCAGGCACCCCAATCGTCTCCTGCGCTCCGGGGAAAGTCGTCCTAACCGGCAAAGGTTGGAGACTCCACGGCAATGTTGTCGCGGTGGATCATGGACAAGGTGTGATCTCTCTCTATATTCACATGAAAACGATTGGTGTCAAAGTCGGCGATGAAGTTACAGCCGGACAAAAGCTTGGCACCGTCGGCGCCACCGGCAGAGCTTCGGGTCCACATCTTCACTGGAGCCTCTACGTCAATCAAGTTGCCACCAACCCTAAGCCCTGGCTCACGCACACTTTCTAACAAATGAAAAAACTCATTCTGCTCTTGGTTCTCATTGTAGTAATCGTCGTTATACCGTTGATCTGGTATAAAGGGCAAATCGAAGCATGGACGGAAGTGACAGGACATGTTACAAGAGCAGATGGTGTCCTTATGAGAAAGCATATCGCCTGGGAGTACACAGTTTCCAGCAAGAATTTCGCTGGTTATACCGACTTCGATATTTTCGGTTTTCCACCGCCGAAAGTCGGCGACGAAATTAAATTGAAATATTCACCGATCGATCCCGCAAATAGCATTGCCCCAAAACTTGATGAAGCAAAGGGCAAATTCTACGTTTATTTTGCTGGATTTTTCCTGCTTATCATTGTTCCCGTGACGATGTTCCTACGGCGAACCAAAGTCGTATCCTGAAGAACGTGATTTGAGCGACCGCCCATTCCAATCCGCCAACTGCGCAAGGTTCATGCGACGCCGGCGATTCAACTATTACGGCTTGCGGCCATTGATGGTGCTTTGTCACTGTTTGATCACAGTTTCGCTGCCCTTTGATCACAGGTAAAAAATATAGTCATGTAATTAGTACTGGAGAATTCAAATATGGCAAGTCATTTTAGCGATAGACCAGCCAATGGTCACAATGGTCAGGATGTTCACCATCCGGGTAACCACGAGCAAGAAAGGATGCTTGCCAGTCAAAAGTGCTATGAGACTGTGGGCGGACAGTTTATTGCCGAACATCCGAAGCTTGGAGAATTCATGAGAGATCATCCCCCGTTAGATGACTTCTACTACCTTTTGGGCGCACAGTGCGAAGCACCTAAAGGCGCGGCAGCCAATCTGAACCCGCATATGCCGTATCTTTCAGCAGAAGACGATATTTATAACAAGTGACACGCGAAGAACGCAGTTTGATATCACACGTTGGCGAAGACGACGAGACATAAAAAGTAATCACTTCGGTAAACATGTCCGAAAATGCAGAATTGAAGTGATAAGAAACAGTTGTTTGTGCGCGGTTCGAACCTGATCTGGAGCGAAGGAAGCTTTAAAACAACAGTGCAGTTTAACGCCTCTACCTCAAGAATTCAGTCAACGCCTTCTGATATTCCATGGTTGGCGGGTAGTAAACTAAGTGTCCTCGACCTGGGACTTCTACAAGAGTGCACGTGTGACAAGCTTTTGCGAGCTCATTCGATTCGGACGGTGCAATGGTTGCATCCTGTTGTCCATAGAGAATCAAAACGGGATTTTGGAAACCTGAAAGCGCTGCGCGATTATCTATGTCTTTGTAAGGGAACCAGCTTGAGGGATAGAGATACAACCAGGGCAGTTTGTTTTTGGCCAGTCTTAAAAATGAGCAAAATGGTGCCAATAAAATAATAGAATTACAAGTTCGGTGGGCTGCGATATGGCATGCAACACCACTTCCAATCGACTCTCCTACAACAACAATTGACTTTGGCTCGACCTTCAAGCTATTGACCAAGTAATCGTATGCTGAGTCTCCATCCTTCAAAATTTCGCTGAGCGATGATTTCCCTGAGCTGGATCCATAGCCAGCATAATCATATATGAGGACTGAAACGTTATAAGGCAAGAAGCTCTCAATGAGCTCTTTCCGGTCATCGATCGTTCCTCCGTTGCCTTTAGAAATGAGAAGTGTTTTGCTGACGTTGGTACCCTTAAAATACCAAGCGTTTAATTGAGCCCCTGATTTTGTTGGTATCTTCAGAATTTGTTTTGAGATGCCAGATATCGAAGTTGTGTTCGCGCTGCTGCCAGTTAGCCATGGCTGAAACAACAAGGAGTCGTACCATGGCTTAGCAATGGGCGGAGACGCTATCGCCCAAAGAACAAGCAGTTCGACTGTGAGCCAAATGGCATTGTGCTTGTTGAAATATCTGTGTTGCATGTCGCAAGACCGGCTAATTCGTGATCTTCAAACGGTTGGCGAGAGCGCGCACTCGAACGATGTTTATCAACGACTCAATGCGCCAAAAAGGGGTTCTAGGAATGCTGCTTAGGTATTTCTATTTTCCAAGATTCTTTGTATTCGCGTCCAGCTTGGCGCGCCACAGTGGTCGTAATTTGTTGGAGTTTAATGAGTATTTCCAGTTTCTCTTCGACTGATTTAGCAGCCAAGTCCCGCCGACGCAACTCTTTCTTGCGAAATTGTTCTGTTTGCGAATTAGGATCGTTTTCTGTGCTCATGAGACTATCCTAGTCCATCTGTCCATCAAATTGTACCGCTTTAGAATTTCCTTCAATTCCGCTTGATCTGGCTTGGCCGATGCTAATGCCTGCGTTAGTCTTTCTCTATCCTTTGGTCTGCCAGTTTCGACCATAATTGCCAAAAGATATTCGTACTGAAAAACGCGAGTAGAAACTCCTCCAATCTCTTTAGCAACTGCATTGTCCAGAGCTTCTCTAACAAGATCGGTCGGCGGTTCAAGAAACTGCACTGGAATTCCCTCAATCTCCACGTGTTCATCTTTAGGCATATAACCTCTTGCAGCTAGATCTGCATGAAGTGGTCCCCCGATTGCGAGAGGTTGCTCTAGAAGGCAGAATATGTCCAAATCGTAGGTGGTGGCAGGCTCACCATAAAAGAGCATCCCTATGGCACCGCCAATGGCGTACTTCTTTATGACTCCATCATGCTCCATTGCATTTATTACGCTGAGTGTTTTATCCATGATTTCCCAGGCACTATAAACTTGCAGTATCGTATTGAAGGTACTTGTGCTTCTACGAACGACGGTTCTCGAACTGGCAAGGGTAGTCAATCAATGAGTCTGGTTGGGTCACTTCTAAGATTCAAATCCCGCCTTAAACGGTGAGTTGGTAATGAAGTATTTCTTGATCTTCCTAGCCTCATCGTAATAGCAATAGAAAAACCAGCCGCTTAGAGCGGCTGTTGAGTTTGGCTTCGACTCTCGCCTGATTTTCTCCAAATCAAAAAAGACAAAGTTGGATTCCAGTTTCCCAGGTTCAGCTTTGCCTATCCGTGGCCCCGCGACATCATGGCCAAAAATTTCAAATATCACGTCAGCGTCTTTGCCCGGAGCAATAATTCCCTCGTTGATTGCCTCGGTGCAAACGAGCAGTCGACTGTAAGGAGTAGAAGCAGACTTGTATTGTTTTGCTAGCTCTTTGGCGGTGGTCTCCGCTTCACATTTTGTACAAAACAGCAACGTCGTAATCAGTAGGACGCCAAATACTCTCATCATTGACATACCCCCATGGAGTGTCTCTGCAACTCACACTTTTGACTATAGTCGATCACGCCTAGTCCGGATAGAAGTATGCCTTGAATGGAAAGTGCAATTTAAAGGTTGAGACGCCTTGATCGTTCAAACGGAAGATTTTGCCACCATTGTTCAAGAATGTCTCCAGTCGATTTTTGATCAGCCAATGTGCCAGGCATAGGGCATGGAACGAATCACCGCCTGCGATATCAGGCAGCTGGTCGTGCATGCCTTCTATACCGACCGGGCATGCCCATTGACCGGGTCCTTTTTGATAAGGGCGGCCAAGATATATACGACCGGGTACTTTTTCACCGTTAGACGCTTCGAAGATCACCTTTACCTCAGCAATCGAGTCGTCTTATATTCTGGCATTGCGACCTCTCATCCAAATTGCTTCCGCAATTGATTCTTTATATAGGAATGCACTGGTGCTCTAATCAAAATGCGCTGGATTTCTCCAGCGCATCGATATTAACCCCACAACATTAAGGACCGGGTAAGTCTTATAGCGTTTGAGTCTTGTTCCAGAAAGCATCTTTGATAGCCTTCGAGGAGGTGGATTCAGAGCTGATTACGACGCTCGCCGGTGCGAACAAGAACACACCATCGCCGATGCGTTGTTGATGCCCATCGATGGCGTGGCAGGCGCCAGACAAGAAGTCGACCACGCGTTGTGATTGCTCATTGTCTAACATGTGCAAGTTGAGAAGAACCGATTTGCGCGAGCGCAGGTGCTCAACGATTTCGATTGACTCTTCAAATTGTCTTGGTTCAATAACTAATACTTCGCTCGAAGCCTGGGCGCTCGGGTGGTCAACCACCTTATTGCCGAATCCATGTCCGATAGATGATCTTGTCTGTCTGACTGGATCTACAGGTTGTGGCTCTAAAGCCAACTGACCGTTAGTCGCATAAACTTCATCGGATGTTTCAAATAAATCTTCGAAGTCTTCTCTCTCGTAGTTGTCCGAGGGACCAAACCAGAAGCTTTTGATCTTTGTAACTATGCTGCTCACTACATCTCCTCCTTAACTCGGTAATACCAAGTTACGCCTTACCGCTTCCTCACCGTTCCTTACCAAAGGAATAAAAAATCACATCACTCTTTGAAAATTGCCGTACCAATACGCACCATTGTGGCACCACATTTGATTGCTTCTTGCCAGTCAGTGCTCATTCCCATAGATAGTTCACGCAGATTTACATCGTGCGTCTTTTCTAATTCGTCTCTCAAGTCACGCAGACCATCAAAACATTGCTGCCAAACTTCTTTGTCTTCAGTGAGCGGCGAGATCGTCATCAACCCTTCAATTCTCAAGCTCGGCAGATTTTTGATCTGAGCGAACTGAGCCCGCAACTCATCTGGAGAAAAGCCTGACTTACCGGGGTCTTCAGCGACTTTCACTTGCAAGAGAATCGATTGCACAAGCTCGCGACTGGTGGCAACTTTAGAAATCTCGGTAGCAAGGTTGAGGGAGTCGACCGAGTGAATCAAAGCGAACTTACCGATCGCTTGCTTCACTTTATTGGTCTGAAGGTGACCGATAAAATGCCATTTTGAATTGTCGACCACAGGTGGTGGCAACACTTTCATTTTGGCGAGGACATCTTGAATTCGGCTTTCACCAAATTCTGTCACACCTGAGGAGTAAGCCTCCTCGATTTGAGCGGGCTTTGCGGTTTTAGTCACAGCAATGAGCTTGACCGGGCGATCGCCGATTGTCTCTTTGATGCGAGCTAAGTTGTCAGCCACACTCATGCCTTCCAATTGGGCAAATTGGCATCACATATGATGCCTCCAGCAACACCTACTATAAGACCTGGAAAAGGGGAATTTGTCAAGTCGATACCAGGTTTTTTGATCGCTCGTACGAGTCGATATATCGGTCTCTGCAGCGTCATTGTAGCCCGCTTTGATATCGGCTTAAAGACGTGGTGCTTAGACGATTTCATAGCATTCAGTCTGATAGTTTGCTGTTCAGGTGATATCTTTTGTGGTGCTATTGCATCGCTATCACTTGTCGAGTCGAGAAACGACAACTGATACGGCATACACCGCAGCCGTCTCAACCCTGAGTATTCGCTTGCCTAGAGATATTGGTGCGAAACCATGAGTGAAAGATAATCCAATTTCTGCATCTGTGAAGCCACCTTCGGCACCAATGGCGATGCATATCGATTTGGCACCAAGTGCACTATCCAATGCATCGTTAATCGAGGGTGCATCCGCTCTCTCAGCGCCGATAAATTTGGATGCTTGAACGAGCTCCGGTCTCTTGACAAAGGCTGTGAATTTTTCCGGCGAAACCACATTTGGTATCAAGGCTCGTTCGCTTTGTTCTGCTGCTTCGCGAATGATCGAATGCCACCGCTCGAATTTGGTGCAAGATAAGCTTTGATCGGTATCGTAGGCAACAACGCTGCGTTCAAGAATGATCGGAATGATTTGAGAGACACCTAACTCGGTCAATTTTTCCAACGCCCATTCAAATCTAGTGCCACGCAAAACTGGCAAGGCGACAATCAAACGAATTATTGATTCACCGCTGCCTGCTGAGGGGAGCTCAAACTTGCAGATCAGTTGATCGCTGCTACGGATTTTGCCTTTGATTGCAGTGCTGGAAATGATAATGCTTGGATAAATCATGCCGGTGCCGTCCAGAAGGTCGATTCCATCGCCCACACGAAGTCGAAGCACGGTGAGGATCTGCCGGATCTGATTGGCGTCCTTTATCGAAATCGTTTGTTTTTTCAGGTCGACGTTTGAAGGGTCGACGAAGAACCTGGAGCGACGCATAGTAAATCTTCCACAGTCCCGGCGGCGGGCGGTTAGCCCCCGGTGATATAATCTTGCCCTACTTATCCATGCAAAGCTATACGTAGGAGCGATACAGATTGCGCTGTTCGCGATCACCCTTAAAAACTTGGATATAGGACGTTCTGGCAATCCCCATAAGGGAAGAAGGCACATGCCCATGGATCTCAAAGACTGGTTTGACAAGCGCAAGAAACGCCGTGACAACGAGCAGGTGAAGCCTCCGGAGCCGCTGGCAACGTCAGACGACATTTGTGCTTTGTGGACGAAGTGCTTTCAATGTCGCGAACTCTTGTATACAAGAGATTTGCGCGCCAACCTTCACGTCTGCCCCAAGTGTCAGTACCACTTCAGAATTGGAGCGATCGAGCGCATTGAGCAGATCGCCGATCCCGATACATTCCAAGAGGTGGATGCGAATCTGACTTCCTCAGACCCTCTCAACTTCATCGACACTGACAATTATCCGAACCGACAAATTGAAGCCAGTCGAAAATCCGGCTTGATTGAAGCTGTGGTGACTGGAACTTGCAAAATTAAAGACCTCGATGCGGCGCTAGGAATCATGGATTTTGGTCACTTTGGCGGCTCGATGGGTTCAGTTGTCGGCGAAAAGGTGACGCGCATCACCGAGCGCGCTCAAAGAGATCATCTGCCTTTGATCATAGTTTCCAGCTCAGGTGGCGCCAGAATGCAAGAAGGCATTCTTAGCTTGATGCAGTTAGCAAAAACGAGTTCGGCGCTCAAATCTTTTCAAGATGATGGCGGTCTCTACATCTCGATTTTGGCAGAGCCAACCTTTGGCGGTGTGACCGCCAGTTTCGCCATGTTGGGTGACGTGATCATTGCTGAGCCCGGAGCGAGAATTGGTTTTGCTGGCCGGCGAGTAATCGAGCAAACGATTCGCCAAAAATTACCCGCAGACTTTCAAACTGCTGAATACCTGCTCAAGCATGGACAAGTGGATATGGTCGTCGAGCGTTCGAAACTGGTAGACAGTCTGGCAAAGCTAATTGCATTCCACGCCCGCTCGGAAAAAAAAACGGCACCTAAGTCCGAGAATTTAGCGGCACCAACAAGAAGAAAGTAAAGCGAATCAAAGGTCAGGCTTAAACGATGGCAACCATAGAGAAGAAACCGATTCCCCTCGAATTCGAACAACCGCTGGCAGAATTGGCCAAGCAAATCGAGGCGATTGAAAAGCAACTTGCAGATAATCCTGAACTCGATATGGATGTAGCCCGTTTGCACGAGCAATACGACAACTTGAAAAAATCCTTGTACGCTAACCTGCGCCCAATTGATCATCGTGAAATTGCCAGACATACCCAAAGACCTTACGTGCGTGATTATTTCGATCGCTGGGATCAGAATTGGGTCGAGATGCATGGCGACCGCAAGGGGGCTGACGATCCGGCCATGGTTTGCGGATTGATTGAGCTCGGCAATTATCGCGTACTTGGTATTGGCACACAGAAAGGTCGATCGTTGCGCGATAAGCAGCAATGTAATTTCGGCATGCCTCAACCTGAAGGTTATCGAAAAGCGCTGCGTCTTTTTCAACACGCCGAAAAGTTCAACATGCCTGTGGTCACATTGATTGACACGCCTGGAGCCTATCCAGGCATGCACGCCGAAGAGCACAATCAAGCCGAGGCGATCGCCGTCAATTTGTTCGAATTGTCCGGGCTTACGGTGCCTGTGGTGGCAGTAGTGACCGGTGAAGGTGGATCGGGAGGCGCGCTGGCGATTGGCTTGGCCAATCGCATCCTCATGCTTGAGCATGCGGTTTATTCGGTGATTTCGCCTGAAGGTTGCGCCTCAATTCTTTGGAGATCGGCCGACAAAGTCTCAGAAGCTTGCGAAGCAATGAAGATGACGGCTCGGGAGATCTTGGAACTGGGTGTTGTCGATGATGTGATCGAGGAGCCTCTAGGCGGCGCTCATCAGGACTATGATTTTGCCGCACGAAAAACACGTGAGGCGATTTGCCGTCACTTAGATCAGCTCACAAAGTTGAGCCGCGAAGATATTAGGCGCGACAGGCAACGCAAGTTTAGAAATATCGGCGCTTTCGTCGAGGCTTAATGCTCCGGCGACGACATCGAAACGGAGCGCGGGTCTCCAGACCCGCCTCGATAGGTAGTCATGGGCGGCTTTGGACAGCCGCGCTCCGTTTACTTAGACGCGGATTCTTTGATCAGCTGTTGATAGCGTTTCAGCAGAATCCTAGATGGATCGAATTGCGATGATTTCGGCGGCACCAAATCTAGATAAGAGCAGGCTTGCTTGTACTCTTGATCGCGAGCCAACAATTTTGCTTCTTGGACAAGGGCTTTGCTGTAAACCTCAATTTTGTCCTTGGGCATCTTTTTTTGATTTTGCTCTCGATAGGCCTTGACCACTGCGATCACTTCGAGATACTTGCCCTTCTTATATAAGGGTTCAGCTTCTTCGATCGAAGCGGCCTTCAGACCGGGTATCAAAGCGACGAGGCGTTGATCGGTAGCCAGCACCATCACCACACCTGCCACCAGAACGGCACCGAAGGCGAGGGCGCCTTTTGCCCCGATGTCCTTGAGCGTATCTATCCAAGTTCGTTTGACACGCCCTCTCTGAAAGTTTGTGTGCGACAAGCTTGTGCTCGATTGGGTCGAAGACGTTTGATAGTCATTCACTGCCTGCGCTGCAGCGGCTCGAGCAGCTTGCACCCGGGCCATGGCAGAGCTGCCGTCTATCTCATCATAAGCACCGGATGTGCGCAGCTCGTCGAGGGCGCGCGAGGCCAGATCCATTGGCTTGGATCGGGGCACAGACATTTCCTTGCTGGCTGAACGCGATTGCAAGTTGTCGTCGCTTGCCAGAGGTCCTGGGATGATATCCGGGCGCTTCGCCTGTGCCACCATTTCTGGTGCAGCATCTGGAGTCTTGGCGGCAAGTTCGAGAGCTTCGGAAAATTCTTCCATCGTTTGATAACGCTGGTCAGGATTTTTTTGAAGCGACTTATAAACGACTTCTTCGAGAGCTTGGGAAAAATGGAGGTCGTCCCTGACTGAGTTCAACGGTTTAGGAGGGTCTGATAAATGCATCGCCATTACTTTGACTAACTCGTCTGAAAGGAATGGCACCTCTCCAGTCAGCGTCTCGTATATGACAACGCCCAAAGAGTAGATGTCGCTGCGATGGTCGACCTTGCTGGAGGTGCACTGCTCTGGGCTCATGTATGTAGGGCTGCCGCAGACCGTTCCTGTGCGCGTTATCCGAGCCACGTCAGATTCTTCCTGAACCAGCCTGGCAATGCCAAAGTCCACAACAATTGGGAATAGCTTCTGCCCGCTGCGTTCGACTAGACAAATATTTTCCGGTTTGACGTCTCTGTGGACGACGCCTTGTCGGTGCGCTTCTGCCAGGGCTCCACAAACCTGTTTGAAGAGGGGAATCGTCTCCTCAACACTAAGGTGATTGCGGTCATTGAGCAAATCTGACAGCGGAGTCCCTTTGAGCAAGTCCATCGCTATGTAAGGGCGATTGCCCTGCGGAATCGTCCCAAAATCGTAGATTGTGATGATATTTGGGTGACTGAGGCGACTGGACGCTTTAGCTTCCTGGGTGAATCTTTTGATGAATTCTTGGTCTGAGACCAGGTAGTCATGAAGGACTTTGATGGCAACTTCCCGGCCAATAAGCTCCTGCACCGCTTTGTACACGGTGCCGGCAGACCCCTGACCGATTACGGACTCGATCTTATAGCGGCCTTCGACGACAACGCCGAGGAGTGGATCGTCCCCGACGGTGACCATAGAGGAACCATCTCTGGGGCATATATCTTGCTCTCCAGCGGTCTGAAAATTGCAGATCAGACATAGCTTCATACGAGGAGTGGTGCTGTGTAAAACAACTGGTAAGTGAGTGAGGGAACGCCACAAGTACAGGTCGGATCTACCTGCCCTTATATTACTTTTAATTACCACAGTCGGGCACTAACAAACCGAAAAGAAGTTTACGCCTTAATATCAAAGCCTCGGCATTTGCCGCCTCCGTAGCAGTTTTATAATTACTATTCGGGCCCACTTGACGAGCGTGTATCGCTGGTCCAGCGGGCACTGAGAGCTTTTGCCATTTCCCCAGGTGACACAAATTGACATCGCCAACAAGTGATTCCAAGCAGGAAAAATTGAATGAAGATGGTTCAAAAAAAAGTGGAATGAAGCCACTTCTTCTTGTCGTCCTCACCGTTTTCATTGACCTCGTTGGATTTGGATTAATCATTCCCGTCCTGCCGACTTATGCGCGCCAACTTAACGCCGATGGCACTATGGTTGGGCTTTTAATGGCGTCTTACTCGGTGATGCAGTTCTTTTTCACCCCATTTTGGGGTCGCCTCTCCGATAAGGTTGGCAGGCGTCCGATATTGTTGGTCAGTCTGTTGGCCTCAAGCATCGGCTACATTATCTGGGGATTTTCGACCTCTTTAGTGATGCTATTTTTGGCGCGAATGGTGGCCGGTGCCGGCAATGCCAACATCGCCGTCGCTCAAGCTTACGTCAGCGACGTGACCGCGCCTGAAAATCGAGCCAAGGGAATGGGCATGGTTGGTGCCGCCTTCGGTCTAGGATTCGTTCTCGGACCTGCCATTGGCGGATTTTGCGCCGGTTTTGGATTGGCTATGATCGGCTTTGTTGCCGCCGGTTTCAGTATTCTCGATTTGATTCTCACCTTTTTCTTGCTGCCCGAGCCGCCAAAAAGATCTCAGGCCGGCACTGAACGCTTCGGACTTGGTCAAAATTTTTACTGGGAGACGATCAAAGATCCGAGCTTGAAAACTTCGCTAGCCATTTTCTTCATTTCCACGTTTGCCTTCGCCAATATGGAAACTACATTGGTGCTGCTTACACATGACCAATTCAAATTTACGACCAATATGAATAGCTGGATGTTCACCTACGTGGGTCTCTTGATCGTCATGGTACAAGGTGGAATGATCCATCGCCTCTCCAAGAAATATGGCGAAAAGAAGCTGATAGGCGTCGGTAGCATTCTTGTTGCCCTTGGTTTGCTGCTCACTCCTGCCACAGTTAGTCTTGTGGTGCTGGGATTAGCACTAGCTCTTCTGGCAATTGGTTCGGGCATCAATAATCCCTCCAACCAGAGCATGTTATCCAAACTGGCATCAGCAGATCGTGTTGGAGGAGTGCTCGGAGTTGGTCAATCTCTAGCTACGTTGGGACGCATAATCGGGCCAATTGTCGGCGGTATGTCGTATCAATACCTGGGCATGAGCGCGCCTTATTGGATCGGAGCGGTGGCGATGGTGGTGGCATTTGTGCTCAGCCTGAAGCTTCCTGTCTTGCCAACCAAAGCTGCAACCTGATTCGATTACATATATGAAGCGAGCGGCTATGGTAAATTGGCTCGAACGCGTTTGGTCTTAGGACGAAAAATACAACTTTCACTGACAAACAGGGAGTTCTGTGAATGGAAAAGAAGCAACGCAAAATAGGCTTACTGACAAGATTGGCGGCTTGCCTATGTGCGGTAATGATGTTCTCAGGACCGGCGCTTTCGCAGCAGATTACAGGTGAGCTCGGTTCGCCAAGCGCAACGACCACTCTTGAAGGAAAACAACTGCCAGCGCCAGAAATGAAATTCGGCGGTGTCATCAAGGAACTCGCGACTGACTCCAAAACCTGGTGGCCGCCACGTGTTGTTCCACCCAAAGGTGCACCTAACGTTTTACTGATCATGACAGATGACCAGGGCTACGGCGTCAGCGGCACTTTCGGAGGTGTAATTCCAACGCCTGCATTAGACCGAATTGCCAAAACTGGCTTGCGCTATACCCAGTTCAATTCAACAGCTTTGTGTTCGCCTACTCGAGCTGCTTTGATCACTGGACGCAACCATCATTCTGGTGGCTTCGGAGTGATCACAGAGTTGTCCACTGGCTTTCCAGGCTATGACTCGATCATCGGAGAAGATAACGCAACTGTCGGCAGAGTGCTCAAAGATAATGGCTATGCAACATCGTGGTTTGGCAAAGATCACAATACACCTGCATTCCAATATGGCGTAGCTGGTCCTTTCGACCAATGGCCATCCGGAATGGGCTTTGATTATTTCTACGGATTCCTGGGCGGTGAGACCGACCAATGGAAGCCATACCTGTTTCAAAACAACAGGCAGATCTTTCCCTGGATTGGCAAAACTGGCTATAACTTGACCACTGATTTGGCCGATGAGGCGATCAGTTACATGAAGCAGCTCAATGCATCATCTCCTGAGCAGCCGTTCTTTCTTTATTACGTTCCGGGAGGAAGCCATTCACCGCACCAACCAAAAAAAGAATGGTCGGATAAATTCAAAGGCAAGTTTGACATGGGCTGGAATGCTCTGCGCGAGCAGATCTTTGCCAACCAAAAACGTTTGGGTGTCATACCGGCAGAAGCGAAATTAACCGAATGGCCAGATAGCCTGCCGAAGTGGGACACATTGCCAGCCGATCAGAAAAAGCTGTTTGCCCGTCAGGCTGAGGTCTACGCTGGATACACGGCTTATACCGACAACGAAATTGGCCGCGTAATTCAACAAGTCGATGACATGGGTAAGCTCGACAACACGCTCGTCATCTACATAGATGGAGACAACGGCACCAGCCCTGAAGGCACATTGGTCGGCACGCCAAATCAATACACCTCATACAATGGCATCCTGGATTATCCAATCGCTGCGCAACTCAAGCACTATGACGATTGGGGTTCGGAATCCACCTATCCGCACATGGCGGTAGCTTGGTCGTGGGCTTTCGACACACCATTCAAGTGGACCAAACAAATCGCCTCTCACTTTGGCGGCACACGTCAGGGTTTGGCGATCTCATGGCCTAACCGGATCAAGGATGCTGGCGGTGTGCGCACCCAGTTTCACCACATAATCGACATCGTGCCCACAATTCTCGAAGCTTCTGGTATCAAAGCACCAGAAATGGTGAACGGCATCAAACAAAAGCCGATGGAAGGCGTGAGCATGGCTTATACATTTGATAAAGCAAATGCATCCGCACCATCGAAACGCTCGACTCAATACTTCGAGATGATCGCTAATCGCGGTATCTATCACGATGGCTGGTACGCAAACACGGTGCCACCACATGGTCCTTGGATCTTGAACGCACCTTTGCCTTCGCCCAAAGACTACAAGTGGGAGCTGTTCGATCTGAGCAAAGACTACTCGCAGTCAGATGACCTTTCAGCGAAGATGCCTGACAAATTGAAGGAGATGCAGGCGCTTTTCGTTACCGAGGCGGCTAAGTACAATGTGCTACCGCTTAACAACGATACGTTTGCAAGGGCAATGGCGCCCAGACCAAGCTCCACGGCTGGTCAAACCCAATTTACTTATAGCGGCGTCATGCCCGGTCTTCCACTGGCAAACGTACCGAACATTTTGGGTCGGTCGTACACGATTAACGCTGACGTCGAGGTTCCAGAAGGCGGCGGCGACGGTATGCTCGTCACCGCGGGCGGGCGTTGGGGTGGGTATGGACTTTACTTGCTTAAAGGCAAGCCGGTCTTTAACTACAATATGCTTACCCTGGCTCAATACCGATGGGCGGGCGAGAAGGCACTCAGCGCAGGCAAGCACAAGATCGTCTTCGACTTCACTTATGACGGTCCTGGCATTGCCAAAGGCGGCACCGGCGTGCTGAAGGTAGACGGCGACGTAGTGGCCACGAAAAAGACGCCAAATTCGATTGCGTTCCTACAGGTTGCCGACGAGACCTTCGACGTTGGCGTCGATACACGCACTGGTGTCAACGAAAACGACTATCAAGTTCCGTTTGCTTTCAACGGCAAGGTCGCCAAGTTGACCGTTAACCTCGGACCTTCGCAGCTCACCGCTACAGACCAGAAAGCTGCAGGTGCAGCAGCAGGGAGAGCGAATGACTAGGAGGCAGACGGCATAGGGCACTGCATCTGGTGCAATGCCCTTCTCGGTCATTTGGCAGCACTTAGTTAAACCCGAATCGACAAATGAGAGACTCCGGTCAGGAGCCCAAATGCCCAGGTGCGTTTAGGCTCCCGGGCATTTGACCCCATTGTCGCGGTTCTACATGTTTTGCATATATTAATTCGCATTAAAAGGTGCTATATTGATTGTGGCGGTTGTTGAGAGCAACACAATTACTGCCAGACATCCGAGAATTACCCGCTGCTTCTAACGTCACCTCCAGGTTGAAGCCAAGCCTTCTGAATTGCGATCACAGAATAGGGGAATTCTTGCTATATGAGCCAGTTTCTGAGCCGTGCGCTCGGAACTGAGGAGGAACAAGAACCCGAGTTTAAGCATTAGGAAGAAGTAGACATGACCGAAAATCAAAAAGAAAATGCCCAGAAGCAAGTGCAAAAGCGTTATCAATTAGAATTGCATCGTTATCAAAAACAGATTGAAAAAGTGAATAAAGTTCTGAGACGCGGCAAAGCGGAATAAGATCGAGGCTGATGAGCACGCAAGGCAAACAAGTTCCTTCAGAGGCATCATCAGTCGATCCCGACGGCACGCTGAAACCGAGCTTTGATCAATTTCGCCGCTTCTGGCAGAGTCCAGAAGTTGAGCGAACTCTTTTGTGTGCAGACATCGAATCAAACATCGCGCATGTTCGTATGCTCGGTGAAACAAGCATCGTTGAAAAACAAGTGTCGGCAGAAGTGGTAGCGGGGCTGGAGCAAATTCGTAAAGAAGTTGCATCAGGATTACCTGTTCTGCAGCATGACGATATCGACATCCATTCCGCCATCCATCGCCGCCTGCGCGACATTGTCGGCAATATGGCTAATGTAGTTCGGATTGCCAAATCGCATAACGATCAAATCGCTACCGATATTCGTTTGTGGCTGCGCGATGTGACTGTGGATATTTTTGAGCTCTTGATCCAAGTGCGCTACAAGCTTCTGCAGCTTGCCGAGCGCGACTTGGATGTCGTCATGCCCGGCTACACACATATGCAGCCAGCGGTGCCAATCCTACTTGCCCACTGGTGGTTAGCGAACGAAACACGAATGGGTCGAGATTTTTCTCGCCTCGTTGATTTCTATAAACGCATGAATACTCTGCCACTGGGTGCCTGTCAATTAGCCGGCACCACGCAGCCTATTGATCGACAGTTGGTGGCGAAGTTTTTGGGATTTGATTCTGTAATGGAAAATAGTCTCGACGCGGTTTCTGATCGTGATTACTTGATTGAGTTTGCATCTGCTGCTTCAATAATCGGCGTTCACCTGTCGCAAATGAGTTCTGAACTTCTTCTCTGGTCTACTCAGGAATTTGCATTCGTGCGTTTGCCACGTTCTTTCGTTTTCCGCAGTCAAAGTATGCCGCAAAAACGAAATCCAGAATTGCTTGAAATTCTTCGCTCGCGGCCGAGTGTTTTAAACGGAAGACTGTCGCAGTTTTTGAATGAATTAAAAGGACTATCTGTTTCGTATTCGCAAGATTTGCAGGAATGTCTGCCCGGTTTGCTTGACGTTGTTGAGAACGTAAAATTTATTTTGGAACTGACCGACGTGTTATTACCTGCTTTCAGATTTGATACCGTTCGCATGCAGAAGTTGGCGAATGCAGACATGACTAATGCCGGACACGCAATTGATTATTTGATCGAAAGGGATGTTCCTCCCGACAAAGCAATGAAGTATGTGGATCAGATTTTGGATTATTGTCGCGAGCGCAACAAGGCTTTGCCAGATTTGACTCTGAACGAATGGATTCAATTCACCCCCGCTTTTAACGACGATATTTACAACTACGTTTCTTTGGAAAATGCAGTCGATTCCCGCATTTCGTATGGTGGAACCGGTGGCGTTCAGGTTCAAGAATCGCTTCTGAGAGCTGTTGAGCGTTTGAACGTCGATAAGGCTTATATGGATTCACTAGCAGTTAAACGTCTTCATTGCCAGGGTTAGGAAGGTTTTTCCCTTATCAGTTCCTCAATAGAAGCGGCTTTTTATGAACGGATTGGCTGTTGAAAGGGTAGACTTTGGGGATTCTGGTCATCGATTGATCGTTTCCGGTGGCTCACAGTTAGTCACGAGTCGCAAGCTCGTCAATAAGGGAAAACTCGAATGAAGGCAATGGTGCTGGCAGCAGGTGTTGGTTCTCGACTCGAACCGCTGACTACTCAAGTTCCGAAGCCACTAGTTCCAGTCGCTAACACGCCGGTCATGGAACACCTACTGAAGTTGCTTGCGACGCACGGCTTTAACGATGTCTGCGCAAATCTGCACTACCTTCCTGAAAAATTGATTAAATATTTTGGAGACGGTTCCAAACTCGGAGTTGACCTTACCTTTAAGCATGAAGAGAAGCTCAGCGGTGACGCCGGTGGAGTTCGTTCATGCCGCGAGTTTTTGAAAGATGGCACGTTCATCGTGATCATGGGCGACTTGATTACGGATACAGATCTGACTAACGTGATTAAACAGCATAAGGATAAGAAAGCGCTAGCCAGCATCGCTATAAAAGCGATGGATGACGTGAGCAGATTTGGTGTGGTGGTGACTGACGAGAATGGCTTCATTACAGGCTTTCAAGAAAAGCCGACGGCGCAAGAAGCATTGTCTAACTTTATTTCGACAGGGATCTATGTGCTGGAACCGGAAATTTTCGATCATATTCCGGCCACTGGTGAATATGGTTTCGGTCGTCAACTTTTTCCTTCGCTTGTGGCAAAGCACTTGCCAGTGCTCGGCATAAAAATAGAAGGCTATTGGTCAGATGTTGGCACCATTCAGCAGTATCGCGAGTCTAATTTTGACGCTTTATCCAGAAAAGTCAAAGTTGATTTAACCGGCACAAAACAAAAAACCGCTGATGCCACGATTTGGTTTGGAGATGGCAGCAGGCTAGACGATGGTGCAAATGTGAGCGGCTTGGCAATGTTTGGAAAAAACTGCAAGATTAAGTCTGGCACTACTCTTGGTGGCACAGTGGTTCTCGGCGATAACGTGATTATCGAATCTGGCGCGCACATTGTTGATTCGATTATTTGGTCTGGCAGTCACATCGGTGCGAATGCAGAGATTTTGAACAGCGTTATTGGTTACGACTGCACAGTCAAAAGCGGTACGAAGCTAAGCGAGATCGCATCTGTTGAATGCGTGTCGGAAGCTATCTCCAACGCGATTGCTTCAATTTAATTGAAATGAAAGCGCGGCTGTGTCCTGCGACATGGAGCGCGGGTCTCCAGACCCGCCTTGATTCGTGATTATGGGCGGCTGTGGACAGCCGCGCTTCCATTTCGGGACACCTTAAAAGGGGATTCAACTCGTTATTCTTCGCTAGTACTTTTAAAAAGGAAACGAGCCCACAAGAAGTGGGCTCGAAATCAAAGTTCAGTTGTAGGATCTTAGACTGCAAAGCAAATTGCTTACTTTGCGGCTACAGGTTCTTCCATCTGCGCTGCTTTCCAAATTTCCATCCACAGCCAGTAATGAAACGGGTTGATGTTCGCCGCATTTTCTGGCTCGACGGGCTCAAGGAGAGACAGCCAAGTGTGGGGGTTAGGGAAGCGCTTTGCAAGACTGTAGCAATCCGCCATCCAGAGAACTTGTTCGGTTGTTTGCTGAGTACCCATTGCCATATCCCCTTAGAACCGTTAGTCGATGCCCGAATTCGTTGAAGGAATTCAATCAAGTCGGTAGACACAGGAATTAAATTATCGTTCCGGCACATTCCTGTATTACTGTAATACCCAAATCAAAGAGGTGCGAAACGAAAGTTTTTGGTCGAAAGAATACAAAAACATTGTTAAATGCCTGTTCAAAACTCGCTTTTATCAAGAAGCGTATATCCGAAATAGGGCCTATCCTTCGAAGTGATCACGGCTGGAGCGCATTTATAGAGCCATCCGTTGACGCATCTATATTTATGCATGGAGCGCATCCATCTTGGATGCTCATAACCACATGAACCAAGTGGTCGCTTATGGCAATGAAGGCTTACTCCGCCAGTGATTCGAAGCACGCAAGATGCGTGCGCTCCACCGCTAGCCCGGTGGCCAATCCAGTTGTCGTCCACCAATGATGTGTATGTGCAGATGATCTACTGTCTGCCCACCATCATCGCCTGTATTAATAATGGTGCGAAACCCCTTGTCGAGTTTTTCGGATCGCGCTATTTCTCCGACTTTCATAAAAAGGCTTCCAAGAGTTTCGGCATCTCTAGCCTGCGTTATATTGGCAATATGATTTTTGGGCAGAATCAGTATATGTGTGGGTGCTTGTGGATTAACATCTCTAATTGCGATGTACGTCCCATCCTCACTGACGATATTTGAAGGGATTTGACGATCGATGATTTTGCAAAAAATGCAATTACCATCGCGAACAGCAATTTCTTTTGATGGATCCATATTTGATATCACCCGTAGGAATGTGAGCAAAAAACTTCTATCCTTAGAAGTTTATGGTAAGAAGGGTACACCTGTCGGATATCCAAACTAAATTGATGATGATCTTAAAGGAGACAATCGATGACAAATGATGGCAACCTATTGCCACGCTACATCATGATGCAAAAGGCGCTCCTTTCGTCTTTGCGGCTTAAGGATGTTTTGGATGCTGCTGTTTTGCAGTTTGCCGATCTGGCTGGTGGGGCCAAGGTAGCGATCTTCCTATCGGATAATGAAAGTCTAGCTTTGAAGCTGATGGCAGCCAAAGGCTATTCTGATGCCACGCTGGAACAGATAAAGGTATTGCCATTTTCGGCCGAAAGCTTGCTCAAGTATGTTGTTCAGAAGCGCACCCCGGTTAGCGCCAACAATCCGCAAACCGCACCTGACGTCAGTGCTTCGATCATGCGGCGGGAACAGAGCAGCGGTCAAATCGCGTTGCCTTTGATTTCATCAAACCTTCTTGTCGGTGCGGTCTTGCTGGAGGTTAACAACGTCGCCTACTTGAACTACGCCGATTTCCTCAAGGAAGTGGCGGACGTAACCGCTCTCACCATCGCCAATTCGATTTTGTTTGGTCGCAGCGAGTACGAGCGCGAGCGCTTGAGCACTCTATACAAAACCTCATGCGCTCTTAGTTCAAGCGTTTTGCAAGCCACGGAAGTCTTGCAGATTGCCGCGGACACAGCCTTGATTTTGGGTAACACACCGAACTGCGCCATCTTGCTTTTTGACCAGGGCAGCGGCATCTTCATTCTGGCTGCTTTCAAGGGTCTAGACGGGTCAAGCTTAAGAGATTTCGATATGAGTGTGCGAGAAACCATCGCCGGTAGTTGCATGCGCTCAGGACGCACCGAGTATATAGGTGATGGCAATCGAGAACCGTACGGTTTGCCTCGTGCCACAGGCGGGGCGCCATTCGCCTCTGTTGCCGCTTTGCCAATGATCCATAGTGGGCAACCAATTGGCGTTATAGAGGTCTTCTCGACTGAAAGTCGCGCTTTCCACCGCGAGCAACTCGAGCTCCTGGAATCGCTGACAAGCCAGGTCACAACTGCTTTGAACGTCGCTTTCACGCACGAGTCGGCTGCTGCCCAATCTATTCAAGACGCACACACAGGCTTGTATAACCGGCTTCACTTTGAAGATTCGTTGGTTAAGGAAATCGAGCGATCCGGTCGTCACAAGCATGAGCTGTCGCTTTTGCTTATCGACATGGATCACCTTGGTCAGATTAATGAGCATTTGGGACAGGACAAAGGCGATGATGCAATCAAGAACTCAGCCCGATTGCTTAAAAGTGCCTTGCGCGACATCGACATTCCATGCCGTTT
The DNA here is from genome assembly GCA_003153555.1 of Candidatus Melainabacteria bacterium. Lineage (GTDB taxonomy): Bacteria > Cyanobacteriota > Vampirovibrionia > Obscuribacterales > Obscuribacteraceae > PALSA-1081. The sequence continues at coordinate 164,795 of PLZS01000115.1, forward strand.
TGGCGGAGAAGAGTTCGCCATTATCCTGCCTGAGACTTCCCCAATCAGCGCCGGTGAAGTCGCGGAGCGCTTGCGCCAAAAGATTCGCGCCGAACCATCGCCTGGCGTTGGCACTGTGACGGTCTCTATCGGAGTGGCAAATTATCCAGGCAACGCCGAGGATGCCGAGTCACTCCTGAAAGCCGCTGAGCAAGCCCTCGATATAGCGAAATATGAAGGACGCGATCGCGTCGTGCAGGCGCAGACGGGTCAGCAAGCAATGAGTGGACCTATATCGTGGCAGGACCTGGCTAAGCAAGCGAAACTGGCGGTGATCAACGAACGCCAATCCAGCCTCAACAGTCGGCTCACAGTTGCACCTGAATACGCCTCCTGGATGACCAAGACGCCGGGGCTTGTAAAGAAAAAGGGTGACACTAACACGTCTCCTAAAGACTAGCTGCAAAGCGAATTGCGACCGCCGCGATCATTAAGAAAAAGCGCAAAACGGGCTGACAACACAATTCCGTATATACACTTTTATCAGTGAGAGATGTCCCGCGAGTCCCTGGATTCGGCTGTGTGATACGCCAAGTAGCTTTGCTGCAGAGGCTATCCTATCGGACAACTCCCTTGTATCAATTCTCTGTGTATATTCTGTAGGAGGGATAGACCATTGGCTACTGCATCTGCGATGAAACTCCAGTTGAAACCATTGGCTGACCGTGTCGTGGTCAAAAAGCTCGAAGCTGAAGAAAAAACTGCTGGCGGAATTGTTCTGCCCGATACGGCTAAAGAAAAGCCCCAACAAGGCGAAGTCCTTGCTGCCGGCCCTGGCAAATTGAATGAAAAAGGAACTCGTGAGCCTATGGAAGTCAAAGTAGGCGACAAAGTTCTTTTTGCAAAGTACTCCGGTACTGAAGTAAAAATCGAAGGCGTCGACTATCTAATTCTGTCTGAGCGCGACATTCTTGCAATCGTCGGCTAAATCTCCCCAACTCAGCAGCGCACTTAGCGCTGCTGACTTTATTTCATAAGGAATAAACTTCAATGGCAAAACAAATTGTCTACACCGAACATGCACGTCGCGCTCTAGAGCGTGGTGTTGATCAAGTAGCAAACACAGTCAAGATCACACTAGGACCTGCTGGTCGTAACGTAGTTCTTGAAAAGAAATTTGGTTCACCCCAAATCATCAACGACGGCGTCACTATCGCTAAAGAAATCGAACTCGAAGATCACCTCGAAAATGCTGGCGCTCAATTAATCCGCGAAGTCTGTGTCAAGACTAATGACTACGCTGGAGACGGCACCACAACAGCTGCAGTTCTAGCTCAAGCTATGATCAAAGAAGGCTTGCGCAACGTAGCTGCCGGAGCTAACCCAATGGTTCTCCGTCGTGGCATCAACAAAGCTGTTGAAGCTGCTTGCACCGAAATCAAAGCTTTGGCTAAACCAGTTGAAGCTAAGACTGAAATCACTCAAGTTGCCACCATCTCCGCCGGCAACGACGAAGAAATCGGCAAAATCATTGCTGATGCCATGGAAAAAGTGGGCAAAGACGGCGTAATCACCGTTGAAGAATCCAAATCACTCAGCACTGAACTCGAAGTAGTTGAAGGAATGCAATTCGACAAAGGATTCGTTTCCGCTTACTTCGTTACCGATCCTGAGCGCATGGAAGCAGTTCTCGATGAGCCATTCATCCTCTGCGTAGACAAGAAAGTAAACTTGCTTGCTGACCTAGTTCCAGTTTTGGAAAAGGTTGCTCGTTCAGGTCGTCCTTTCCTTCTAATTGCTGAAGATGTAGAAGGCGAAGCTCTCGCCACCCTCGTAGTCAACAACCTCCGTAAGGTTCTTCCTTGCTGTGCTGTTAAGGCTCCTGGATTCGGCGATCGTCGCAAAGAAATGCTCAAAGACATCGCAATCTTGACCGGCGGTCAAGTTGTATCTGAAGAAGCTGGCAACAAGCTCGAAAACGTAACAATCGACGTTCTCGGTAAAGCTCGCCAAGTTCGCATCAACAAAGACAAAACAACAATCGTAGCTGGCAAAGAAAGCCATGATGAAGTAGCAAAGAGAATTGCTGTCATCAAGCGCCAGATCGAAGAATCTGATTCAGAATTCGACAAAGAGAAGCTCCAAGAGCGCCTCGCTAAGTTGTCTGGTGGAGTTGCCGTAATCAAAGTCGGCGCTGCTACTGAAACAGAATTGAAAGATCGCAAGCTTCGTTTTGAAGATGCTTTGAACGCAACTCGCGCAGCAGTCGAAGAAGGATACGTTCCTGGCGGCGGCACTACCTTCTTGTTCATCAGCAAGAAGCTCGAGAAGCTCAAAGAAGCACTTCACGGCGACGAAAAGACTGGATTCGAAATCGTAATCAAGTCCTTCGAAGCTCCTGTTCGCCAAATCGCTGACAATGCCGGTCTTCCTGGTGAAGTCGTTGTTGAACGCGTGAAAGAGCAGAAAGAAGGCTTTGGCTTCAATGCTATGACCTTCGAATATGTGGACATGGCTAAGGCTGGTATCATCGATCCAGCTAAGGTTGAGCGTTGCGCTCTTCAGAACGCAGCTTCAATCGCTGGTATGTTCTTAACCACCGAAGCTCTCGTGGTTGAACTCCCGGAAGAAAAGAAATCCATGGGCATGCCTCAAGGCGCCGGAATGGGTGATTTCTAAACTATCCTGGGATAAGTAGAAAGAATTGTCGGGGGCCTTCGGGTCCCCGATTTTTTTTTGCTAAGCGCGCGCAAGTAGCTAACGTCCTAACCCGGGAGCGCCGGCATCCTTGCCGGCATCTAGTTCTAACCGAATGAAGTAGGCTTAGGAGCGACTCCAGTCCCGCCCATAACCACTTGAAGGTCCGATACACGAAGGTCTTGCACACCAGGTCCGATACACCCAGGTCCGGTAAACATTCGACCTCGCTACAATGAGTCCATCAGGTATGATCTGAACAACTGCTCTCAAGTGCCAAGATCATGCAACCGCGAAAATTTCTAATTCCTGTTCTCTGCTCAATTCTTCTTTCACTGTCTCCGCACAGCTACGTCAAGGCGCAGCTAACCGCCAAACAATTGGCCACAGCCCAGCAAGATAACAGACTCTACAACCAGATGACCAAAGTCTCTGATTGGTTTGCACAGTACTGCACCTGGAACCATCGTTTTCCTGAAGGCTACGAACAAGTTACTTTTGCAAAACAGCAATTGAATCAACTGGTGCCAAACATTCCATATGATTCTGGAATGGTTCAACTTGCTCAGGGCTTGGATGCGGAGTCTGATTACGCGAACCCGACGACTTCGCCGATAAATACACCCCAGCCGACGCCTGTTGCGGCGAGTATGGATCGAATTCAGGTTCAATCCGCCAACCTCAGTTTGACCAACAATGATATCCAGCAATATTTACAGCAACCGCCGCAAGAATGGACTGCTGCACCTGGAACTATTACGGCAATGAGCAATCAGACGACGACTTATTTGATTTGGGGCGCTGGGCGAGATGGACTGCCCATCAGGGATCCCGACTCCGGTAAGGTGCGGATTATTGTTGGTCATTATGGTCTGCTCTTTGATAGTGAAGAATAGATTTCGTTCAAGTCTGCTGATATGTGGACTGATCGCCTTCTCGAATTTGTCACCAACTGTAGTGCTTTGTGGTGCCGCAAATGCAATTCCATTTTCTATGAAATCCGTTACTGCGGATGATTATTTGACCAAATCCTTTCACCAGGATCCGAAATGGCGCGGTGCCGATGGAGCTTGCAGTGTGCGCTTAGATGCGAATAGGACCGTTTGGCTTTTCGGCGATACCTTTATCAGAAAAGCTGAATCACAAAAGCATAATAATGAGGATGATGCTAGATCGTTTGCATTCATAAACAATACGGCGGCTGTCCAAAAACTTCGGTCTAATTCTTTGAAGTTTTTTTGGAAAACCTCGAATGATTCTCCCCAAGCCCTACTTTCTCCGGCGCCGTTACCCGGCCAGGGACGAGCAAAATCATGGTATTGGCCAGGAGATGGTTTTGTCCTCGATCAAAAACTCTTCATCGTCAATAAGTTGATTATTCCGCAGGAAAAAGCGGCGCAATCGATGTTTGGTTTCGAGTGGCGATCGGATGATCTACTATCAGTTTCAAATCCCAGTGCTCCTCCGTCAAGTTGGAAGTGGCAAGGTGTTGCTCTTCCAGAAAAATCAAAAGAAGTTTTGTTGGGCACAGCTTGTCTGGTGAAAGCAGATTACGTTTATTTCTATAGTAGTCTTCCAAAATTAGCCAAGGGCTGGCACGTCCATCCCAGCGGCGTATCGCGGATTTCAAAGGACGCGCTTCTGGCTATGGATATGTCGAAGTTTTCGTTTTGGAATGGGAAAGAATGGTCGAACGATAGCTCTCAATCTGCAGTTGTATTTGAAGATGGTGCTCCTGAGATGACTGTGACCGAATTGCGAGGTGAACCGTATCTGGTGGCAACCTATATGCCGCCATTGTCTTCGGATATATGTATGCGCTTCTCCAAATCACCTGAGGGTCCTTGGAGCGCACCACTTAAAGTTTTCCACTGTCCGGAAGGACAAATAAAGGTTCTGGATCACAGTAATTCCGTCTACAGTTCCAAAGCACATCCGGAGCTGACCCGAACCAAAGACGAAGTGATTGTCAGCTATTGCTCGAACCCCGGCGAGATGAAGCATTATCTCAGTCGACCCGATTTGTATTTCCCTAGACTTATAGTGGTAAAGCTAAAGCCAAATCTTGAATAGTGAAATATTAAAAGCGAGGAGCATGTTTTTCAGGACAAGTAAGTATCTATAAGCATTCACCAATCCGGCGACCAGTGAGGCTCTAAACTGGCCCAGTGTCTATTCGGACACATACCGCTACCGCTGTCACTAATATTCCAGTGGTCTCTTGTCACCTTTCTTCAACGCGCATAAGGATACGCAAGATCCGATAAATATGTCCACTTAGATTTGTCTTTAAATTATTGCCTCAACGATTTCGCAACTGTCAGTGACCAACACGTTGTCCGAGATCTGGTAGTTTTTCCACATCTCGGAAAGTGCACCATTGTTGGCTATCAGCTCAGAGAAGCTGCCACTTTCGACTATCCTTCCGTCGTCGAAAACGTATATGGTGTCGAACATCTCTAACAAATGTAATTTGTGGATTGATGAAACAATGCACTTGTCTGCAAATGTTTTCAGAACTGCTTCATAGATTTGTCTTTCGTTGTAGGTGTCGACACTGCTAGTTGGCTCATCCAAAAGAACGACATCGCTGCTTCTGGCAAAGTAAACACCGCGCGCAAGCGCAAGTCTTTGCTTCTCACCGCCGCTCAAGTTAATGCCCTTTTCAGCGATGCTTGTCTCTAAGCCTTGAGGTAGACGAGACAATACGTAGTCAAATTTCGCGATTTGAACTGCTTGCATCACATCTTCTTCAGAAGCGTCAAATCCAAATGTAATATTGAATCTGATTGTGTCAGCGAAGATCTCAGGATCTTGCGGCATCAACGTTGTGCAATGACTGAGATGCGCAAGTTTGCCAGGCAGTACTTGCCCATCGCAAACTAGAGTAACGTCATCTGCAGTTTGTACACCTCGTAAAAGGCTGAGGAATGTGCTTTTACCGCTGCCACTTTCGCCCACTAACGCTACGGTCAGCCCGCGCGCCAGCTTGATGGATACATCTTCAAGATGATGAGTTTTGTGCTTCTCGTCCTCATAAGTAAAATGCAGATTTTTCACTTCCAACTGCTTCCAGTTCTCCGGCATGTTGTATTTTTCAGCGTCCGAATTCAGCAGCTGATGCGCCTTAATGAGAGGCTCCGCGCTTTGCACGTCAGCAGCCTGCCGCACCACAGAACCATAAATATAGGCAAAGTTATAGAAGGAGTCGCCTATCCGTCTGAGATACTCGAAAAGCGTAAAGAATGTTCCGCTTAAGATCACCTTTCCCGCACCGAGGGTGGTGTGGGTGTACCAAAGTAAAACAGATACCACCATGATACCAATGATCATGGTAGTCAGAAACCACTTCACCTCATTGATCACTGAGTTCTTTCGATAGAGCTTCAGCGAGGCGAAGAGCCGCTTGTTCACCTCCTGCAGGACTGGATTTTCCAGGCGCAGTGTGATTACGCTGACTATATTGGTTACATAATCGTGCACAGCTGATGCAACGCGATTATCCATTTTGTTCAATTCGAAGTACTGAACTGACAACACTTTGTCGAAGTAATAGATGATTGCGAAAGAGACTGCGGTCGTCACCAGGGCTACCCATCCGGCAATCGGCATGAAGCAAAAGAGTATTATCTGCGTGCCAATTAAACGAAAAAGCATGTATGAAACTTCGAAGGTCATATCAAAGTAGGATGAAAGCGAGTTTGTCGCCCTGTTTATTTTGTCAATGCTGTCCCCTGAGTGGTGCTCGCGATGCCATTGCAGCGGCAAGTCCGTAATCATCTTGAACAGACTTGCTTTGAAGTTGGCTTTGATATGAAATTGCACAAAGCGCTCGACCAATCTTCCAGGACCATGAAACGCCCAAAAGAAGAACTGGATGAGGAAGAACATCAACAAGTAAAAGTAGATATCGTGCACTAACCGATCTAAATTGACGCCTTTTGAGACGTTCTTTTGCACCGAGTTTAGAAGTTGCCCGATTACGTACGGTTCAGAAAGCGATACGGCCTGAGCCATACCAAAGAGCACTACATACAAAATCATCAGTGGTCGATGCGTGCCCGCGTATTGCCAGCCTGTGCGCGTGAGATAAAAGATTGGATTCTGTTTCGACATAATTAAAACTCGCCTTATTACTCAAAGAAGAAGAAAACTGGTTCAGTTTTGGTTTTGAGTTAATAAAGTCAATCATTGGTCATCTCGCGGGCGGGAATACGGAATTGTAGATTCTAGGTCCAATGAGGACGTATTGTCAAGCCGTGTTCCCTCGCAAAAGCGCATGAGATGGTCTCCACGCGCTACATGGGGAACTAATGATTCAGCTCTCCGTCAATGCGGCAAGCGGTGGTAGCTGGTCACAGCGGAGATCGCCTTATCTATAAAACGCTGAAATTCAGCGAAGCGTAAAAAGTGACGACCTTTGGTCGCGTGCCTTACAAGGAGTAGTCGATAATGAGTGATATTAAAATGCCTGTTCAGATATTCAGAGGTGATGCTGAGATTGGTTCAGGTGAATTGCTCCCGAATGGTTCAAGCTTAGCTTTGTGTCCAAACGATGAGAAATTTGAACTGCTCAAGTTCAAAACCGACACCGAGGCTGTTGAAGATAGAATACCGATGAAATTCTTCTGTGATGAAAAAGAAGTCTCTTCGGGCGAACTCTATAACAGTGGTGAGTACATTTGCTTGTGTCCGGAAAACCAAGACTTGAGTCTTGTGGACCCAACAAGCTCGGCACGTCTCTTTGTAGATGAGAAAGGGCTTTGTGCACGGCTCGAAGTGAGCACACACTCTCACTAAAGTCGGGATTCGGATTCAACTAGGATTGAAATACGCGATATCAAACGAGCAATCGTTTCGTATCGCGTATTTATTTATTTAGCTGGATTTCCGATCTTTTTTGAATCATTTACGTGTGCGTCCCCCAGATTTTATTTATTGAGAATTTTAGTGTCCAAGATTATTGATTCCGCCCATGAATCGTTGAAGGTCCGCTTGTGTGGCGCTCTACAGAATGAAAACTTGGCACCACATGTGATGCAGGCAATTTAGAAGGGCAACTAAATTGGACTTGAGTCTAATTTGGTTGTCTACCAACATAGGCGAAACATCCAATACGTAGGACACTAGAGCAAGCAGCTGTTGTTTACTAAGAGAAAACCCGATGCCTAGAGTCAAAGGCTCACTTGTCGTGAGCCAAAAAGATACTTCAGCTAAATTCGTGCTTCATGAGCCCACAGTCTATGAACTTCCTTGGCACCTACTTAAGGACCGAGAAAAAATCCGAGCATTCCTGGAACGGTTTTCTCCAGTGTGCAGCGTGGAAACTGACGGAATGACAATTTATTCAGTCGACTGTGATGCCGACGAATTGGATGAATGGTTCAAGCAACAACAACAGACTAGCTAGACCGTCTGTTCGTGCGACAAAGGATAGTCACCCGGATCAACGAACTGCTGGTTGTGAACAACTGACCCTCCGTAAATTGCTACGGGGTGCGTCTTCATAAGTGCGTCAATAGTTTGGATGTCGAACAAGTTGGTGTTGAATTGGCAAATCGAAACGATTTTTTCTTTGAACAGGCAATTGACCTTGGACTCATAGTCAAGCAAGACTTTGTATGTAACATTCGCGGCTATCGCCCAAGTCATATCGCAAGCACAACGCAGGCCTTTGTATCCTTTTTCGGTAGCATCCGCGATCAACTCACGAGCAAGAACTATCACGTCTTCCGGGTCAAAATAGCCTTTGCGCAGATAGACTTCTTCAGGTCTAGCCACAGCAATAGTGCCCGCGAGAACCAGGTTGTCTACATCGATTCCGGTATCTTTGAGCACTTTTAAAACGAACTCTGACGTGTCTTTGTCCGACACGTACAAGCACTTTTCGCCTAAATCCAGACCGGCTTTGAGATAGTGGGCAATTGCAGTAACCTGCTGCTCCCGATCGTTGTAAGCCAGGCAAACGTGGTCGTGCACCCTCAGGCTGCTCATGTGGGCTTTTAAGCCGCGGTAATGATCGTCAAGTTTCAAATGCAGATGGCCTCCATTGACCATTATGCCACTTTTTGAGAGTGCCAAACGGTGAATAGTGCCCGATTTCTAAGCGATTAGAAGGTTTCGGGAATCGAAGTGCCTTGTCCTTTCCAGAGCGCCATCCACCTCAGTTTCGTGCCCGATAGGAAGGGCTTCGCCATGCAAGCAGAGTACCAGACCTTGATCTTGCATGGTTTCGTAGACAGGATAAAGTGCTTTAAAGTCAGTGACACCACCTTCTGAATTTGTGGTCACGCCTTCCGGATATAACTTGCCGGCGATCGCTCCTTCAGCCTTGAGCTTGCGAACTTCTGCGGAAGTGGTAGATGGAGCTACTTTGAACGTCATCAAAGGGGTGAATGCGTCATCACCTGTCAATGAATCCAGAATCGATTTTCTGTAGTTGCTCACATCTTCGGCTGTCAAAATTGGCGGTATCGTATTTGGCATCACAAGCGCTCTTGCACACTGGAGCGCCGTATGAGGCAAGACAGAGCGAAGCATGTCGCCCTGTCTAAGGTGCACGTGCATGTCGTTAGCCCTTTTAATTCGCAACTCTTGCATTATGTGCCTCCTAGTTGCTCGCGGTCGACTGCAGTTTCGAACCAACTGCTTGTTGCAAAGTCTGTCCATTCTGGCGCAAGATTTGGGATAGCTGCTGGCAAATCAAAAGTGGCAACCCAGGTCCTTCGTATACAAGCGCGGTGTAAAGTTGCACAAAAGATGCGCCTGCAGTTAGAAAATCGTAGACATCCATTCCGCTTGAGACACCGCCGCACCCGATGATGATCTGAGCAGGCTTCTTAAGCGGATAAACAATTTGGCAGATTCGCAAAGCTTTGCTCTTCAGCGGCGCTCCACTCAGACCTCCATTGCCTAACGCTTGCAGCGTTGCAGAATCAGTCGTCAAATTTTCCCTTGATGTACTAGTGTTTCCGCAAACGAATCCAGACAATCCGCATGCAGAAGCAGCTTCCACCATCTCCTCAAGCAGAGACTGAGAGCTGTCGGGCGAGAGTTTGACCATGATTGGCAATTGTCTTGTGTTTAGTTTCTGCACTTCTGTGAACACTGTGCGCATGTGCGCTGCCTCAGTGACAATGCCCTCTTGCGTGTTTGGGCAGCTTGCATTAATGGTCACGTACGCCAGCGGCAAGTTACTGACCTTGCTAAAGGTGTAGACCATGTCCTTAACGGCAGCATCGCCGGAGATGGCAGGGTCATTAGTTTTAGCTATGTTTACTCCGATTGGTATCGAGAATTTGCTGCGCTCCAATTTCTCTGCGATGCGATCAGCCCCTTCACCATTCAGGCCCATTCGATTGATTATGGCTGCGTCCTTCTGGAGGCGGAACAGCCTTGGTTTTGGATTGCCCTCTTTAGCCAGGGCGGTTACGGAGCCAATTTCAGCAAAACCAAAACCAATGTCGCGGAGAACTTCAACTAGGTCTCCATTCTTGTCAAAACCGGCAGCTAGTCCGACTGGATTGCTCAAATTATGTCCAAACAGGTCACAATGGAGGTCATCTCCGTCATATCCTTTGCCCGCAATTGACAACAATGGACGGCACCTACTTGCCAATCCATGGACAAATAGGTGCGCTTGCTCCGCATCAAGCCGGAACAGAATTGGTCGAATAAGGCTTTTGTATATAGACGGATTCATGGGTTCACCAATTATAGACAGTGTTGTCTTTTTCTTGTTTGCTTAATAAAAGGCACGAAGTTTTGTTGCCTGATTGTTTCAGTCCGCGTCTGATCATTCGGCTAAAAAAACTGGGCAGACAAAGCTTGCATTGACTTCGCCTCATTCCCTAATATTGAGGAGCATTTGCCGGATCTTAGTGCAGAAGCAAATCGGACTAAGCCGCATTGTGGTGAACTGTGACATTATTTCGGTCGGAAGTTTCGTAGGGTTTGAATCTACCAAAAGCCTCTAAAACACTCTCCAGTAAAGGCAAACAGTTCACCACGCGTTTGCTCTTTATGATCGCATCCCATGCTGGTTCAAATTTCTTCCAGCCGCCGGAATAAGCAAGGTGCCTTAAGAACGGCCCGAGTTCTTGTTTTGTTGATGCTCCTTGCCAGATCGAGCTCCACTTGTAGAAGTCTCGGTAGGCTCTCCAATAGCCAGTTTCCAATTGTTCCGCAGACATAGATGCAGGTTTATAAACAACATGTCTGGTATCAAATTTATCCCAATCTGAAGATACCATTCGATTGTCTTTCACCATACGTTTATACAGTTCAGTGGATGGATAGGGTGTGAGAATGTGAAAGGTTGCCGTCTCGATTCCGTGCTCGATCGCCCAGCTTACCGTTCGCTCGAATACAGATTCGTCATCGTGATCCATACCGAATACGAAACTGCCGTTTACCATTACGCCGAGATCGTGCACTCTTTTGATCGCCTCACCATAATCACGATTTAGGTTTTGAAACTTATCATGCTCTTTCAGATTAGAAGAATTGAGAGTTTCAAAGCCAACAAACAAACTGCGCAAACCCGCTTCCGCAGCCTTCTCCAATAAGCCAGGACGCAAGATGGATTGCACCGTGCCGGCGGCTTGCCAAAGTCTGCCCATGCCCTTCATGCCATCAAAGAGCGCATTGGCGAAACGTTCATTGCCAAACAAGTGATCATCCAAAAAGTAAACATGCCGTCCTGGCAATCTGTTGATCTCTGCTAACGCCTGATCCACTTCTTGTGTATAAAAGGAGCGGCCACCAGCGAAGAATGCTTCTTTGTAGCAGAAGTCGCAAGTATGCGGACAGCCACGAGAAACCACGATCGAGTTAGGACACAAATAAAGATGACGCTTGATCAAGTCGCGGCGAATTTGTGGTGCGCCGACGAGTGTTCGTTCTTTAGCCACGTACGTTTTCTCAGGTTTTCCTTGTCTGAAATCGTCGATGAATCGCGGCCAGGCGTCGCCTCCGGGCCCAAGTATTAAAGTGTCGGCGTGAGTGCTCGCTTCCTCCGGCAACGAAGTGACATGGAGCCCGCCCATTACGACGTATGAGCCTCTAGCTCGGTAGAGGTCTGCCAATTCGTAGGCTCTGTAAGCGGAGGTGATGTAAGCCTGAATAACAACCAAATCTGGTGAGTCATTCAAGCTGATAGTTTCAATGTGTTCATCCTGCAAGTTAATATCGTCTTCGTCGCGTAAATAAGCTGCGAGCGTGGCCAGACCCAGTGGAGGAAAAAGGGAATATTTGATCGGTCGAAAGAATGGGCTTTTTGCTTCTGTCAGAGCTGGCAGTATCATTTTAACTTGCATTGTTTGCCCATCCAAAATGTATGGTTTCCTATACCCTATGAAAAACTATGGCTAACATGAGATGTGATAGATTATGGTCCTCGAACTGAATGGACTACACGATTCGGTGTGCGAGTGACTGTGTTGGTACCATAGCCAAAAAGTATTTCTCAGTCTTCATGAGATCAGCTTGAGCCGAGTGGATCTACGTGAGGCTGCGGAAAATGTGATTTATTATTTGCGAGCAGATTGTATCGACTCCTTGAAATATGCTAAGAATCGTGGCTCTTTCGCCGAGCATTATTTTCGCGGTTGACTTTCGCCAATTTGGGATCTTCTAGCAATCAGGGAAGAAGAGCTTGAGGACAAGCCTTGTGGCGAGAGTAGGAAAGCTGATTGTGTTCTATCTGAAATTGATTTTGAGGAAGTGATGCTCGAACTCAACGATGAAGATGGTGTTTGGAGCAAACGAAGGTCGCGTTTCTGGCGAGCAGATTGGTCCAAATACTCGTCGGCAGAGAGAACAAAGCTCACTGAATTCTTCACAACTTACCGAGATCATGTGGTTCGAGAAATAGGTTGTGCAGCCCTTGCTGCATGGGGATCAGCCACTGATCTCGTAGCCATGCTCGACGATCCCGTTTTCATTGTCAGAAAGTCAGCAGCATACCAGCTGTGTAAAGTTCCACAGAGTCATCAAATTGCTGAAAAGTTATGGACGGTTCTTAATTCTGTAAACACACAGTCCACTTATGCCATTGAAACACTCGAATCTTATACCGTGCACGCGCCAAGTGAAGGATTGATTGACACTCTCGTTGCCTTAGTTTCCAATGATGCGAGGGAGTCAATTCGATGTTCGGCTGCCAGGCACTTGCTCAAGCTTGAAGCAAAAGAGTCTTTGCACTCACTGTTGCCTATGCTGCAAAACACTCCGGACGCGACGTGGAGTCTCCATATTATTCTGATTGATGCTTGCACTGAATTTCACTTCGATCCGCCAAACCTTCCTGAGTTAGCTAGGATCGACAATTTCGATCTCCAATGTGCACTTGCAGAATTTCTCGCCGAAAGAGCTAATCGCAAATAGTTTTAGCCGTCTTCAATCGATTAACATCGATCAAGCGAGCACTGCGGGAACGGGCACCAATGAAAAAAGTTTTGGAACGAGCTGACAAGTGAAATCACTGCCTGTCTTTCAAGCCAGCCAAGGAATTGCCAAATTTAAGGCGTTAAATAGACGTACTTAATAGAAGGCAATTCCCATGACACTTGAACGGAGTGACAGTGCAGAAAGAAGCATCGCGCCACCGTGTACAATGCTGCAACCGTCCAATCAAGAGATGCAAATTCACTTTCAGCAAAAGGCAGGAACAACCTTAGAGGCAACATTTATAGACTTCGGAAACCCAACGGATATCTATGGAAAAGACGACATTGTTAGCCAAGGAATGCACCTGGACATAACAGGCGAGACTGGTGCATCCTACATGCATCGTCCGACAGAGTTCCCAGAACCACCGCTTCGTCAAGCCAAACCATTTGTTGACACCGGTAAAACTATTGAACCTGGCAATCCAAGCTCATGGACATTTCCAACTAGAGAAAATTATTTAGGCTGGATGCCCGGAGATCCTATAAATCTCCTTACATGGGCAACAGATTCATCGCTGTATATCCAAGAAATCATGAAACAGAATTTTGTTGTAAACGCAGACGGCAAGCATCTTTCAATTTTCGACTTGGACGATAAACGCTTTTCCGAATTTAAATTTCAGTTCGGAAATGCAGCTAGACACGCCCTCGGTATGGGCGACTTGATTTTTGAAAAGGGCATGAGTCCTCAAGATGCCGAAACCGGAATGTTCTTGCACGAGCCACCGGGCTGGGCAACAGCCTAATTAAGTCTGCAATTGCTCGCTCCTGGCAACCATATCAGAAGGAAATGAAGGACAGTAACGCTGATGTCAAAAATAATGCCTACGCTGCAAAACAGGCATCCGGTTTTCACAATTTCGATTCGTTCGCGCGCCGGATGTTAACTGATTCGTGGAAATCTGCTACAAAAGGTTCATGGGTATTAGAAGACGGCGCTAAATGAAACTAACTAGAAAGCAAATCTGGATTACTGTGGGAGGACTAGTTCTGATTTTAGGGGCAGCACTCGCAATGATCATGCCCCCGGTGTCAAGACAATTTGACAGCCATACTTGGGTGACATGCACAAATCACAGCCTGCGCATTGCAATGGTGCGCGACTTACAGAAGAAGTACAAACTCATCGGAATGACTAGGCAGCAACTATTTGAGATCCTGGGGAATCCGGATGGATCTAATTCTGCACCTTCAGCAACGTGGGATATGGGTACCACGGTCGGCACTGACGATAATTACTTTATTGTCTACTTTGACGGCGACAAAGTGACAAAGGTCACAAATTTTGAGCAGTAGAATTGGAAAGACGCTAAAACACGGGTTCAAGGCAAAGGATATGACATCAGGTGTTTCTCGAGATGCCGGGCGCTCAGGTTACCTTTGCAAACTGGCTAGAAGAATACGCTAGCACAGGTGATTTTAAGAAGCGGCAGCGAATTGCATGAGTTGGGCTTTGACGTGAGGATCTTTGACGTCGGCTACTATTGCTGCGAAGTTATCCTTAGTGATGAATTGATAGTTGACCTTGAGTCCCTTCATGTCTTTATGATCGTTGCGCTCTGGTGCGAAGTTGTGTTGCAGCGCGCGAGTCAAGGCCATTACTTCGTCGATGCTATGCTTCTTTCCATCAGCTCTAAGTATGCGCTCTGCGGATTGGAAAGGACCTTCACCTCTGCGAACGGTAGCAAGTTGAAGCAATTTATCGTTTGGCACTGCTGGTGGTGTGAAGTCGGTGGTCTTGGCTGCAGGCTTGTCCAAGACTTCCGCGGTGACTGCGGCAGAGGTTAAGGTTGTAGCTGCTAGAACATCTGTTGATCCTGCGGCAACAACTCTTTCGCCTACAGCGGCAGCGTCTTGGACAATTGGCTTCAGTGCTGCGGTTGCTGTTCTTTCAGCGGTTAGTGCGTCGGCCGCAATTGTCCTGTCGGCTGCGGCAACTGCTTCGTCGGCGATTGTTGTGACAGCTGGCCTAAGAGCTGCAGCTTCGTCGGCGATTTGAGTGATGACTGGTCTGAGAACTGGGGAGGCTGCAGCGTCGTCCACGGCTTGAGTAACAACTGGGTTAAGACTCGCAGCTTCGTCTGCGACTCTAAGTGCTGCGGCTGGATTGGCTGCGATTTCAGGAAGAGCTGGTCTGAGAGCCGCTACTTGGTCAGCGATTTGTGTGACCTCTGGTTTGAGAACTGCTACTTCTTCTGCCACTGTAACAGCTGGTCTAAGAACCGGAGCTGAAGCTGGAGCAACTGCTACTTCTTCGGTGACACTAGCTGCTGGTCTGAGTGCTGCAGTTGGAGCAGCTGCTACGTCGTCTGCAATGGTGACAGTTGGGTTCAGCACCGCAGTTGGAGCAGTTGCTGCGTCGTTTGCGATCGTGACACTGGGGTTAAGCGCTGCAGTTGGTGTGGCTAAGTCCTCAGCGACTGTGGCGGTTGCTTTAAGCACTGCAGCGGGGTTAGCTGCTACCTCCTCAGCGATTGTGGCGGTTGCATTAACCGCGTCCTCTACAATTGTCGTAGTTGGGGTGAGTACTACGCCGGGCGCCACTACTGCTTGGTCTGCTGCAGCGACGACATCGCCCGTTTCTGCTTTGACGATAGCTCCGACACCTTCGCCGGTGAGTTTAGTAGCCGTTGTATCAACAGCTGCTTCAATGACGGGGGCGGCCGCTTCCCTTTCGACGATACCAACAGCAGCCCGTTCAGCCACTCCTTTGACTATGGTTGTGGCAGCGGCTTCGCCGGCGGTTGCAGCAACATCTGCAGCGAGTAATTCGGAACCGGCACCAAGGGTGAAGACGGTAGCGACAACTGCTGCTACATCAACTGCAGCTTTTCCGAGTGCTTTGATTTCTTCGATTGGCGCTTCTTTGTTTTGAGTGACTGCGTTGCTAATCAACTCGTTCATTTTTTCTTGCATGTCGGCTGGTAATTGTTTTTTCAGTGCTTGGTATTGAGTTAGCAGTCCTTTTTCGATTTCTACTGCCCGATCAATAGTTAGGGCGCTGGCATCAAATGCGAAGGTTGATTTGACATCTGTTTGAACAACGTGATTGAAGGCAGTTTGGTTGCCGTCACTTACTGGCGAAATATAACCTTGATATTGACTTTGGTCAGCGGTATCAACCTTTGGCATGAAATCGTTGGAGAGATTGCTGTGGTACTTGTTCTCATAAGCACGAGCCAGATCTTCTTTCTGTTTGTTTGTTGTGAGCTTGGCAAACTCAGCTTGCAGATCTTTGTAAGAGCCGCCGTCCAGCACAAGTGCGCGTACTCTGTCTTCAAGTCTCTGCTCGCCGTTTTGAGCCACAACGTTGTTAAGAATTTCTTGTTCTGGCGCTGTCAATAATTTCGAGAATTGAGTTCTCTCAGATTCCGGCAATTTCGCCATGTCTGGATAAAGTCTGTTAATCGGCACGCCATATGCTACTTTGTCGCCCAGTCCAACCCTACCTTCTTTCATGAGCAGGCTCATTGAGACATTGTTGAGTGGAAGAGCTTGACTGATCATAGCCGTGATGTTTCTTTCTTCTGGAGTTTGATTCCAGACTGGCTTGCTCAGGCGCGCTCTCAAGTCTGGGTCTTGCAAAAGCTTTTCGACATTTGGTAATTGTTGCAGTGGTGTGGCTCCGTCCATTACACCCTTACCAATTTGTTGGAGCGGAGTTAACACTGGTGACTTGCCGGTTTGAGCTACTTGTTCGAGCACCGAAGTAGCAAGATATTTGTCCGTATCGGAAAGATTGTTTTGCACGATATCGTCAATCCTCTTGCGATAATCTGCATCTTTCTTGTACATAGCAGCATCTGTTGGTGACATGCTGGCGATCGCGCTGGCAAGATTTTCGCCGGATGCACCGCCGGTTCGAGTGTCTTGATAGACTTCGTAAACTGTTCTCTTGATTCCTTGTGATGCTTCGAAATTAGGAGCAGCAGCTTTGTCGTTGATCATTTGGGCAATGCGGCGTTGCACATCTTCGTTCTTTTCGTAAGTCCCGACTGATTTCAACAAATCTGCAGCGTATGTTTTGTCGTTGCGCAACAAGTTGTAATCAGCTGGGGACATGTTTTCGATTCCGTTCATCAAGTCTTGAGTGGTATGACCACCGCCGATGAAGCCCAAAGTGCTTGGTCGGTCGAGTTCAGCAAGGCGTGATATGAGCGTCTTGCCGCCGTGTTGAATCTCGTCTTCTAAGATAGATCTTTGTTTTCCGTCAATGCCTGTGGCAGTCATAGCTTGATCGATTTTTGTGTAATAGGCTAGTGCGGCGCGTTCTTGGTCATTAGCTGGTGCGCGGCCGGTGAGAGCAAGATCCTTGCCGGCAGTGAAGTCTTGACGTTCTTTTGCTGTCGCGTTGGAAGCTGCCAGGTCGAGATTCTTCGGATTGTCGAGCAAGCCTAATAAAACATTGGTGTCGCCTTTGATGATCGTTGCCAGCGATACTTTGCCTTCGCTTAGCAGGTCGGCGGCAACATCTTTTTGTGTCGCAGAAGTCCAACCCGATGCGAATGTTTCGTTGTATTTTTGTGTAAAACTGGGGTCGCCTGATAGTTGCTTGCGAGCTGCTATTGCGGCTGGAGTGTCGCCATTGACAGCATCGCCGAACATTTTGAGATCTTTGGATTCGAGGGCAACGTTTGCCATTTGTTTAATGTCTTCAGGCGTTCTATGATCAACGCCCTTCGTCATGGTGGCAAGAACTTTGCGGTTCGCATCGGTGATACCAGGTGTTTCGTCGATAACGTGATCGATGTAAGCTTTTTGGTAAGTGTTAAGAGCGGCTTTCTCTTCTGCGTTTGCAGGTTTGCGTCCTGAAGCAGCAAGCTCTTGACCTAGAGTCAATTCGCGGCGTTGTTGTTGGGTTGCGTTTGCTGGAACCAAATCCATAGGAGCTTTTCCACCGTCGGACTTTTGAACGTCGCTAGCCATTTGCGAAACTTGGTCGGAGTTAAGACTGCCCACTGCAGCTCGCAAAAGACGGTTGCCTTTAGCTGGATCTAGTTTTGTTGTTTCCAGGGCAACTTCGAGATTGCCGCCAAAGTTTGTTCTGCCATCGACACGATTGAGCATTGATTCAACGGTGCGATAGTTGACTGGGTCGTTTCCAACGTGGGTGCGCAGATCATCTCGGAACTTTGTGCCGTAGAGTTCAGCGTATTTTGCTTCGACTGCTGCTGTATTCTTTGCATTCTTAGGGTCGAGAATTCTTTCGAGAGCGGCGACATCTGGTGAAGAACTCAAACCGCCCCACGAGGTTTTGTTCAGAGCTTGGTTCAAAAGTTGGGCGTCTTTGGCGACTGCTTCAGGTGACATTGCAGGGGCTTGGGAGATAGTCAAATTTCCAACAAGACCTTTTTTCGCGAGGTCTGCGGAATCAGTGACAACGCGACTGTTGTCGACTACTGCTGCGGAGCGCGTTGTCAGATCTACATCTGGACGAGCCGCAGCGGGTTTGTCCTTGTGATCTTTGATTTCGGTTACAGCATCTTTTGACATTTTAAAATCCTTCGGAGCAGCCTAAAGGGCTATCTGCCGGAGTACAGGGGGTTTAGTAAAGGGCTGGGTTAGTTGGCACCTTGAATATAGGTTGCCAACATTACCAGGACATTACCAATCTGTGTGGTCTGGGCCTGGGCGCTGGAAATCGACTTGCGAAGCTCTGGCAAAGGGAAAGAGACCGGTTACTTGCGTAACCGATCTCCGGATCTGATTGAAACTGATCGTGTGAGGATTTATTGTCCGTCTGGGCCTTCTGGACCCATCATGCCGCCATCGGGTCCGTCAAATGCAACCGGTCCAGGGCCTTGCTCCTGGTCGTAACCAACTCGTGGTCCGCCGCCAGGTCCTCCAGGGCCACCAGGACCACCGGGTCCACCCATTTTGTGATGTCCTCCGCCATGGTGTTCATGTCCACCGCCGCCGCAGGCTCCCCCACCACCGTGTCCATGATGTCCGCCGAAGGCATTGGAGACCAGCATATGATGTCTAAAGTGTTCTTTTTGTTCAGGAGTTAAAAGCGCGAGGAAGTCGAGTTTGTTGTTTAGTTTCTTCGTCGCTAAATCATCGTGTATCGAATTCATTTGACCTTGGATGCCCAAAACTTCCGATCGACTGATTTCTGGTTTTGCCAGTGCGCTCTTGAGCTGACGATGGAGCGACATCAACTGATCTCGTTGAGCAGCTGTTGACGAAAGGAACTTGTCTTTCAAAGCTGCCATTTGAACTAACTGATCGTCTGTCATTCTGGCTTTGTGTTCGCCCTTCCACTCTGGTCTTTCTCCACCGGGACCGTCGGCTACGACGTCAGTTCGTGTGCCACTAGCTAAGGTGGCATCGCCTGCCTTGTCTGCCGCAAATGCTGGAACAGCTAATAACCCGCCTGCCAATAAAATGTTGGCGAAAAGTGCATTTTGTAATTTCATCTTAGAACTCCATTATTGCGTCGATTGTTGTTGTTGTTGTTGTTGTGATTAACTCACGTGAATACTTAGCTGATGAACCGTTAAATCATTGAAACTCCAGGATGGCTGGTCGACGTAACTAGAATTACTGAAACTGCGATAAGCACGAGAAGTAGCAAGAGCAAGACAAGAACAGCGATTTTGAATTCCTCGACGGGATCTTTTACCGATTTCTTGTTTCGTATTCACCTCTTTGTGCATTACAGCTCCGGTTTTATCGTCGCTTCGTTTCACGAATCAACAGTGCAACTGCTGACAATACTCATCTAACCGCAGCCTCGTAAAGCAGTTATGTGTTTTGAAAGGATTTTTGCAAAGGAATTGTAAAGGCGACAAAATGCCCGTCTGTGGGGGATTCAGTGTTTGAGTGAGCGGCTTTTGATGATTCAGGACGTACTGTTCGCTCCATCGCTGGATTTAACGTTTTTCTGCCTGATTTTAACCGAGGAGCGGTTTTGGGTATTCCCTAGTTCGCATAGAATCATGACAGTGTAGAGTGAATGCAAGTAGTTGTGAGGTGCACTGATGACGACAGATGGTTACAGAGACGAGAGTCGAGATAATGATATGGTCGGCGGATTTACAGAGTCATTCGCTCATACATTAATTCAAGGTCCAGTCGATGGCGTCAGAGATATTGTGAATACATGTGCCAACCATAGCGTCATTCCAAAGATTCAGCTAGTGAAGCCGCCTGAGAAACATGAAGTTGGCACCAATGCCTGGCAAGCGCAACGAGTTGGGCAAGTTGCGGGATTACTCTCGATATTCTATGTGATCGGAAGTTTGATCTCTAGACGCCGCATTTTTTAGGTTCTGCCCGCACAGCGGAGTTGCCGCTTACTTTATTGGCACAATTTGAGGCACCACTTTTTTTCCGTGCACATTGAAAACAAGATAGTGATAGTAGCCCCCTGGTCCTGAGTTCAGCGGAGCACCGGCGCCGCCTGAGACCAAATATGTCGGAGGCTCGCCGGCATTGTGCGATGGCGCATGAGTAACGTCATTCGGTGATTGAGGGTTGTAATAAAGGTGTTCGTGGGCGGCGAGCAGAAAGGAAACATTCCTGAACTGAGAAATTATTTGTTTTATTGCATTACCAGAAGCCCGATCCAAAGCGGCAGTTGGATCACTAGCGTATACAGAATGGTGCATGAAAATGAAAACGTGAGTCTTGTTGTGGAATTGCTCCAGTTGAGCTTGCAACCAATTTAGTTGAGTCTGTGAAACGTATCCAGGATCAAGATTTTTGTCACCACCAATTGGCTTACCTGGGGATCTTGGTACGCCTGGCGGCGCGATTTCCTCGGTGTCTAAAGCAATAAAGGCGGAATTTCCATATACAAAACTGCCGTATTTCTGCGCCATATATTTTTCGTACCATGACTGCATAATTGGGTTTGGCACGTCATCTTTGTTGTCCATCTCATGGTTTCCAGGCGCGTTGAAAATCGGGACATTTGCCTGAGCGGCTAGATTTAAGAACTCATTGTATTCTGCGGAGATAGTTTTTTCGCTATCAGGATTCTTTCCGTAAATCGTGTCACCAAGCCAAATAATGAAGGTTGGTTTAGATCGAGCTGCCTCTGCAAGAATTTTTTTTACTGTGTCGGTCGCCGGTAGATCAGCGGAGGCTGGTCTATTGTCACCACATGCGAAGAAA
Source organism: Candidatus Melainabacteria bacterium (assembly GCA_003153555.1). Classification (GTDB taxonomy): domain Bacteria; phylum Cyanobacteriota; class Vampirovibrionia; order Obscuribacterales; family Obscuribacteraceae; genus PALSA-1081. The sequence continues at coordinate 186,043 of PLZS01000115.1, forward strand.
GTGAACGATGGCGTCTCAGGCGGTTTAAGAGCCTGGGTGCCCGGCAAGTTTGACAATGGTCCAGTCGGATTAGCTGCAATACTAGGAGTTGCACAAATCGAAATCAGCCCAGACACGCCTAACAGAAAGTATTTATTCATTGGAATCCTGCATCATTCTCGGAACCGCTAATTTTAGTCGTGAATGATAACATTTGTCGCAACGTACGTTCAATTTGTTCAATTCATTCTGCGTGGAATAGATAAAGGTCTTTGTCTGGGGAAGGAGTGCTTGTGATCAAATGCAGGCTGAATGGAAAATAGCTGTCGCTTTCATGTTTATAAAATCCATATCGTCCTAAGTCAATGCAGACCTGATTGAAGCATTCGTTCGGAACACTAATCGCTGAGATAGTCGACTGTTTGAGTTTCAGGTCAAGAGTCAAGCGAGCCAATGCGTTGGCAATCGCGGCTGACTCAGATGCGGCTTCGTCTGTGCGGTTTACTATGATTGTGCCCAGTTTGAAATTCCCGAACGGTAGCTTGTTTACGCGATGACAACCAATTATTTCTCCATTGTGATACCACAAATCCTCATAGGTCTGAGGTTGGTGATGTCTGGAATCGCCTGGTACTATGCACTTCACGTGCACGTTAATCACGGGAAATAGTTTCGATCCGTTATTTTTAAAGTAGTTTGAGAGACGTGTAACGTCAACATGGAGAATCCAGTCGTTTGCAGAACGCAGACGTTTCTCATCTGGTTCTTCCTGGATGTAAGCTTTAGCCGGAGATGCGTAGAAAAACATTGCTGCAAGTAAAGCAAACAGAAGTCGACTAAGCCCGTTCATGCTTCCCATCACCAAGTCGTTTGTAATGCTCCTCCGCCCATGTTTTGCTTCCAGGGTGTAAAGTGGGAGCAGGTGACCCGTTTACTTTTACCATGTAGGTCCGAAAATATGAATATTCTGATAAGCCCGCAGGCTTCGCTTGCGGTGGGGATCGCTCTCATGCTTTTGGGTGCTTCGTTTTTTTACAAATCGGCCGTTGCTGTGGTTAAAGGCTCGGTGCTTTATTGGGCAGGCTTCCTGCCTCTAACTGTCGTTTCTCCATTTTTCATTCACTTGCCGGCAAGCAAAAATTCGATGATCAAACGGGCCGAGGGCATATGGGTGCAAACCGTGATGGCACCCATTTTTGTGGTGGTTGGTATGCTGTGCTCTCTGTCTGGTGCCGAGTACGCTGGTTATCCCGCTGTAGATCTGGTGAACTTGACCCTGCACGGAGGGAAAGCTGGGGCTCCAATTTTGTCATTTAGTAAGACGCGCGGATTTAGGTTTCCTGTGTTTTCACGTTCGAGTCCAGCTGTGGGCAAATTGTTCAATGCTCCGGTAAATTTGGAATCGCATCAAGAGATAGTGCCAAGAAATAATCAGAGCTTGCAGCAAGAGCTTGACAGCAAGTAGCACCGAAAGCAATTACAAGTCTTTAGTTTCCGCCGTTTGGACGTTGGGCGGTTCTACACCTGCGTGGTCCGAAGCCGCCTGTAATCTGATCTCGACTTCTAATCCGCGCGGTTGGCGATTGCGGATCGCCAGCGAGCCGTTGCACGATTCGATACAAGTTTGCACGATGGCCAGGCCCAGACCAACTCCGCCTGAGCTGCGGCTTCGTGATGGTTCAGGTCGAAAGAACGGTTCTGTTAAATGCTCAATTGCATTTTGTGGCACTCCCGGTCCACTGTCCGAAGTGATTATGCTTATTTCTTTGCCTGAGTGAATTGCT
>PLZS01000081.1 GCA_003153555.1 Candidatus Melainabacteria bacterium
AGTGTCTTCGTGTTTTTGCTGATTGAGGGATGGCAACGATTCGCGTAAAAATGGGCCATTTTGCTCTTTGAATGTTGCCTCATCGCTCAATGATACCAGTGCATGGGATTTCTTACTCCCGATTAATCAAAAGCCTGCGAACAGAAGCTCTACTAATTGATAGGCGACGAGCAATTTCAGCTTTTGGAAGTCCCTGCTTGAATAGTTTTTTTGCTTTGGTGGCATATTTGGTGACTGATGCTGGCCGACCATGTCGCTGGCCTCTCTTTCTCGCGTGAGCAATTCCTGCCTTCACGCGTTCTCTGAGTAGCTCCCTTTCAAAGTCGGCGAACACTGCAAGCAAGCCGGCGATCGCTCGACCGATGGGCGAGCTCAAATCAACTGCTTCCGTCAGAGAAACAAATGCCACCTCCAGGTCCGCCAGTTCCTTCATCGTCAGAAACAGATCGTGAATTGATCGGCCCCAACGATCGAGCTTCCAGACGAGCACCACGTCAATCTCACGTTTCCGAGCAGCGTCTAAAATCCTTTCGCGCTTTTTGCGGCTCTGTTGCAAATACTTGGTCTAAAAATCGAGACGAGTTATAAGACGTGTTTCCCCGTGCAGGTTTTATGGCTATGCAGCCTGGAATTCTTCGTTGACCATTTTCCAGAACTCCTGGTAGACATTTTTGCTGTCAATTCCAAACTGTTTTTCGATTAGATACACTTCGCCCTTGATGCCTGGCAATAGCTGCCAGGCGCGCATCTGTCCTTTCTTGAACATGCGCATCACCTCAAATCCTTTGATGGTGGCATACGCTGTTTTCATTGACTTGAATCCGCGCACTGGCTTGATCAGCCGTTTCAGCTTGCCGTGATCGGCTTCCAGTCGGTTATTCAGATATTTAACTTGTCGATGCTCAAGGTCTGAATCACATTTTCCTTCTTTCTTAATCTCCTTAAGAGCCGCACCGTAAGCGGGATTCTTATCTGTGTTGATCGTATCTGGTCTGTCGTAGGACTTTTGTTTTCTCAGCGCCTTGCAGAGAAAACGCTTTGCCATAGCAGTGCTTCGCGTGTGTGACAAGAAGAAGTCCAACGTCCGGCCTTCTTTGTCTATTGCCCGGTAAAGGTATTTCCATTCACCTTTTACCTTGACGTAGGTTTCATCAATTTGCCAGGAAGTGGAGTAGGAAGGCCGATAGTACCAGCGCAGGCGCTTTTCGATCTCCGGCGCGTAGTGCTGGACCCAGCGGTAAATGGTGGTGTGGTCGACATCGACGCCACGCTCTTCCATCATCTCTTCGAGATCTCGGTAGCTGATGCCATACTTGCAGTACCAGCGGACGCACTGGAGAATTATCTCTCCCTGAAAGTGCCGCCATTTGAAGTCGCTCATAGCCCTGCTCCTCAATTCGAGATTAAATCCAGGACGCCCAATCTATATGTTTCGTAGAATATCAGATATGCGAATCAACAGTGCCAAAAGAGATAGCCAATGACCAAGCCCAAAGCCAAAAAGCCCACCAGTTTCGCAGCGTCAAAACAGATTACGAAATCCGAGGCGGTCAAGAAAATTGTTCGTGTGGTCCGGCAGCATCGCCTTTCATATGACGCCTTCATCGCTGTCTGTCAGCAGGTCCGCCTCAAGTTAAAAATGGAAAAGCCCAAAAAAGAGCGGCGGCTACCGGAGCTGTTATCGCTGGCCGAACTCAAGAAGTTCTTCAAGACTGTACAAAAGTGCGGGGATACCCAGCACGAGCTAATGCTGAAACTAATGCTCTATACGGCTGTCCGGGTAAGCGAGCTGGTCAATATCCAGATCAGCGACGTTGACCTCGGCGGCTGCAAGATCTTCATTGATAATGGCAAAGGCGGCAAGGACCGGTACATTCTATTTCCCTCGAATTTCAGGCTTGCCCTGCAGACATACATGGAGTCCAATCAAGACAATGATTACCTGTTCGAATCCAGGCTGAAGCAGCCTTATACACCCAGGCGAGTTCAGCAGATAATGCGACTGTATGCCGACAAGGCCGGGCTTACGCGAGCAGTGCACCCTCACCTGATGCGCCATCAAATGTTGACCTTCCTGACAGCGCAGGGACTCACCGACGCAAAGATTCAGCTCATCTCAGGCCATGGAAATCGGAAGAGTCTTGAGGTTTACCAGCACTTGTCACTGGCAGCAATCGAGGGAGATTACCAAAAGGCGGTTCGCAATCTAGAAATTTAGGCCTTTTTTGCAACAGAGCCCTTTTTGCGCTCCTTGATACCTGAGCCGATATCTTCAATCTCAAGGACAACTTTCCAGTTTCGGCTGCGAGCGTACTTGCGCAGCGCCTTCAGCTGCAATGGAAGGGTTTGCTGCTCGTGCGTTGAAACTCTTGTGTATATACCAACACGCATTAATGCATGTCTCCAGGGTGGCCAAAAACCCTATTAAACCTGTCTTCAAAAACCCTGAAATTTGGCGGCTCTCATTTGTCTAAATTGTCATGGCCAGATACTAAAGTTTTTGTTCGCCTCCGCGGGACCATTCCCGGAAGGATAATCCGTGCCAAGTATTCATGAAACTGCCTATCCACGCCTGAAAAGCTCGATCACTCCAAAAGAGCTTGAGCGCTATTACACTCCAAATCAGGAGGAACTGGCTCTGGCGCTGAGTTCCGCCAGTGGTACTACTGGACGATTGTCATTTCTGGTTCTGCTGAAGACATTTCAACGACTGGGTTATTTTGTCAAGCTTTCTGACGTTCCGGAACGAGTGGTGGCACACGTGGCCGGCGCCCTCAAGCTCAGGAAAACACCTTGCGTGACTGACTATGATGAGTCCGGAACACGCCGCCGTCACGTTGCTGCGATTCGGGATTTCCTCCAGGTGAGAGCTTTTGATGAATTGGCAAAGAAAGCCTTACTTGATGCTACGAGAGAGGCATCTCTGACCAAAGAAGACCTAGCCGACATTATCAACGTCGGAATAGAAGAACTTCTGAGACTGCGATTTGAATTGCCAGCGTTCAGCACCATCCATCGAACAGCCCAGTACGCAAAGAATCAAATCAACAAACAAATCTACGGACAAGTAACGGCAGAGTTGGGAAGCAGAGGGCGTGAACTGATAGATGCTCTCCTAAAAGTCCATCCGGGCAAAACCAGATCCGAGTGGGAGAATCTTAAGAGTGAGCCTGGCAAGCCAACCGTCAAAAACATTCGCAAACTCGTAACTCAGCTTGAGTGGCTGAAAACTTGGTACATAGATCTGAACGCCCTGGGCAACTTACCGGACGTAAAGCTCCGCCATTTTGCGGCAGAGGCAAAGAGCTTAGATACAGCTCGCATGCAGGAACTAGAGCCTGCTAAGCGCTACACATTGGCCTCAGCACTTGTGAAGATGCAGGTTGCAAGACGGCTCGACGATCTTGGAGAAGTGCTGATTCGGCGCATACAAAAGATTCATACAAAGGCCAAGGAGGCTCTGGCAGAGCATCGAGCCAAACACCAAGCCGAAACGGACGCTCTTGTGGGGAAGCTGCACAACATTCTTGTTGCACTGCGTGACACTGACGGAGCTCGTGCTCGTCAGCGTTTAGAGGCAATTGAAAATGCTGCCGGCACTGACACTGAAGAGTCAATCAAGCGCTGTGAAGCACATGAAGCTTTCGCTGGAGACAACTATGCTCCTTTCTTGTGGCGCTTCCACAAAGGGCATAGACCGGTGCTATTTAGACTGCTCGATAATATCGAACTCGTATCAACGTCAACTGATAAATCCACTGAAGCTGCTATTCGATTCATCCTTTCTCTACGCAACAGCAAAGCTGATCGCGTAAGCGCAGAAGGACTAGACCTGTCTTGGGTAACGGACAAATGGTGGAAGGTTCTATCTGAAAGACAGAAGCAAATGAATGATGGAACAGTTGATAGACGACACTTTGAAGTATGCGTCTTCTCGCAAATCATGCACGAGCTAAAGAGCGGCGACCTTTGTATTCCTGGCAGCGATCAGTATTCGGACTACACAGAACAACTCATTTCCTGGAGTGAATTTGAAAAGACGATAGGTCACTACTGTGAACAAGCAGGTCTGTCAGCCGACAGTGCGCAGTTCATCGCCGACCTAAAGAACTGTCTGACAGCCACAGCTGAAGCCGTGGACACTGAGTTCCCAGATAGTTCGTCTTTGCGTATCGAGAACGGCGAACCAGTTTTGACGAAGGCTGAAAAGAAAAAGGAATCGCCTCATCTTGCAAGACTCAAACAATTCATCGACGAGAGAGTAGAACCCATCAGTATTCTTGATGTACTGGCAGATGGTGAGCATTGGCTGAATTGGACTCGACTCCTAGGTCCAATCTCCGGTCATGACTCAAAGTTAGACAATCCAAAACCGCGCTATGTCGCTACGGTATTCGCATATGGCTGTGGCCTCGGTCCATCTCAAACAGCCAAGTCTCTGAAAGTAATTGACCGCCGGCAAATCGCCTGGATCAATCAACGACATGTAACAGAAGAAACGCTCGACAAGATAATCACAGAAATTATCAACAAGTACAATAAATTCGCTCTACCAAAGGTGTGGGGCTCTGGGAAAAGCTCGTCTGCCGACGGCACCAAGTGGGACTTGTATGAGCAAAACCTGCTTTCTGAATATCACATCCGCTATGGCGGCTACGGTGGATTGGGTTATTACCACGTTTCAGATACGTACATAGCCTTGTTCAGCCACTTTATTCCCTGCGGAGTGTGGGAGGCCGTATACATTTTGGATGGTCTGCTGAAAAATCAATCAGACATTCAGCCCGATACGATTCATGCTGATACGCAAGGACAGAGCACTCCGGTGTTCGGCTTGGCTCACTTACTTGGCATAAATCTGATGCCGAGAATTCGCAACTGGAAGGATCTTAAGTTATTCAGACCCAGCAAGGACACCAAATACAATCATATAGATGCGTTATTTACCGACACCATTGACTGGGATTTGATAGAGAATCATTTCCCAGATCTGCTCAGGATCGTTCTTTCCATAAAGGCTGGCCGCATTAGCGCATCAACAATCCTGAGGAGGCTTGGTACATACAGCCGTAAGAACAAGCTTTATTCAGCCTTTGCTGAACTCGGTCGAGTCACAAGAACGATCTTCCTTCTCAAGTACATATCAGACTCCGAGCTCAGATCCACGATTAATGCTGCGACAAACAAGAGCGAGCAATTCAACGATTTCATAAAGTGGATCAGGTTTGGTGCTGATGGTGTTATTCAAGAAAATGATCGCGACGAGCAGCGGAAGCTGATCAAATACAATCACTTGGTTGCAAACTGTCTGATCCTCCACAACGTTTGCACGCTAACCCGCATGTTGAGTCAGCTTGCAAAAGAAGGTCACACCTTTGATGAAGCCACCATCGGCCAAATCAGCCCTTACATCCGCGACCACATCAATCGGTTTGGTGACTACTTCCTAAATATGGACAGAGCGCAGCCATTACCAACCTATGATTTTGGCTGGAAGAATAAAAAGCTTGCGAACGCTGGCTGATTCACTTTTGTGCCAACTTTCAAAGAGCAGAATGGCCCATTTTTACGCGAATCGTTGCCATCCCTCTGATTGGCATGATGATTTCTAACGACCTTGAGCGTCTCATAAGATCATTAAATGGGCGAGATCACCATATGTGGTGGTACCCCATAAATGCTTATTGAGAAACTGATAAAGTTTCCGCAAAATCAACAAGCCTGCAAATCTGGTCCCAGACTTAATTTCCAGACTCGAACAAACAAAAAAGAAACATAATAGATATTAGCGGACCGAACGAGCTTCCAAAGAACTCAAGCACCAAACTTCGAGTTCCTCAGCACCATCAGTGATGCCTCTTGCTGCCCAGCCCAACCTTTATCAGTCCCCAACATCGCCAACGCCCCAACCAGATCAGTGGCTACGAGCCCAGCTGCATCAAGGTATCCATGCATGCGCAAAGATTCCTCGACATATGAGATTGTCACGGCAGCTACTGGTTTGCCTTTGCGTGCCTGGTTCAAGATCTCGCTCAGTCTCAGCCAATTAACATGAACAGATCGCTCTTTCTGAGCCAGATACTTGCCATATTCAGCCGCCTGGTGATTAGCATCCAAATCCAACCTGTGTTCCGGCAGTTTCACAGACATCGCCACAGCACCCCTTCTAACCCGGCCTGACAACAGGCGGCAAGAATAACACACAGTCGAATTGATATTGATGTGCTCAGAAATTCTCAGTAAATAATTGCTATCAACAATCTTTGCTGCTATTGCTCAAGTGGCACGCAGACTGCATCCTAATCAAATTGCATTTCCGAAACTTCATGCTTCACAATTTCTTTCGAACACCTAGTGCTAGCCAGTGCTGTGTCTCCAAACCCAGAGCAAAGCGGCCTGCATCACGCTTTTGACTGCATGGATTTTAATTCAAGTGCAAATTCTTCATCATCTTATCACCGGATGTGGTAACATTTCTTCCTGAAGTTTTCTTTCTGAATGTGCCACTTGGAGCCGCTTTCAGAGGGACAGTGCTAGCGGTGCTAGCACTGTTTAAGTAACAGATTATTCACACTCGGCACAGTGATAGAATAAACAGTTACCCCTAAAGATCCGCTGAAATTGCCAAGCTTGACAAGCCTTGATATTGCGCATGGTATCACTGATCAAGGACTGATTTTAGTGTCCGATTTCGAGGTGATTTGAAGCAACCCCCGCAACATCCCGTCACACAAACCTTTCGAGCAATCTAAGTATTGAATTTGCTAGGGTCAGGTATCTATTTAATTCCCAATTTCAACGAACTTCAAAACAACCCCTCAGCAATCAATCCCTCACCCAATTAGCACTCCCAGACTTGCACTCCCGGCATATCATCTTTTAGTACGCTCAAAAATCTAAAGCTACCACACCAATTATTAGCAAAACCACACCTACATCTTAAACTCGCTTGCGCCTGAAACCAGCCCCGGCAGCCAACGACTACGTTTGTATGGTTGATTGAAATTAGCATCCGTATTTACTGTTCCACCCAAAACCAGCTGTTCATCTGTTCCAAGCGCCCTGGTCAAAACCAAAGTCATTCAAGCGCTCAATCAACAAGTGATGAAAGCTGACAGCCCGTCTGGGTCTAGATTCCTTTTATCTGAACCAACCTGAACCAGCAACTCTCTCAAACAATCTCAAATCAAAGGAGCACACATGTGCAAAGACTTGCGTAATCGTTGTCGTGACCCGCCCAGGTCAGGCAGCAACTAGTTTTAGCCGCTTACTGAAGCGATTGATGCACGAACAGTGCGAAGACCTCGTAAGGAACATAAATCATGAAGAGAAATGCTACGGGCCGTTTAAACGGCATAGACATCTCGCACTTTCAAAGAACAGTTGATTTCGACAAAATAAAGGCGGCAGGCTGCGACTTCATCTTCATCAAAGCCAGCGATGGAGCAACCTTTGTCGACGACCACTTCCAGGCGAACTGGCAAGGCGCAAAAGCCGCTGGCATCATCCGTGGTGCCTATCATTACTTTCGACCAAAGGTTTCTATCTCAGTACAGGTGGATAATTTCCTCAGTGTGATAGGAGACCTTGAGCCGGGAGACCTGTTCCCTGTTATCGATCTGGAGGATGCACGCCTCTGGCAAGGGATTACCCCCAAGCATGCTGCCGACCTGGTAATTACCTGGCTTGAGCTTGTTGAGAAGAAGCTTGGGATGCCAGGAATAATTTACGCTGGTAATTTCTTTGTTACTGGCGTACTGGGGTCTGATCCACGCTTGGCGCAGTCTGGGCGTACTCTCTGGCTGGCACGTTACCGAAAGACTGTTCCACCAGCGCCGCGCCCATTTGCCAAGTGGACCTTCTGGCAATTCTCAAAGACAGGCTCGTGGCCAGGCGTGAATGTAGCTGTCGATCTCGACATCTTCAGTGGCAGCGCTGCAGAACTCCAGTCCCTTACGAAAAAGTAAGAAGTACCGAGTTCTGACTATCAGCCACACGAAGCTTGAAAAAGAACATGACAAAAGTCTCTATGCGCTTTTGCATGTTTTTGAATAAACCCGGACCAGATGCACGATTCCGTGCATCTAAGAATCATCAATGAAGACAAAACATGGAGTTACACAATGCCAGTACAATCCGAGACTGAAGTCATGAACAGTGGCGATCTTTTAGTAGATGGCGATGTTTTGACAGGCACAGTCAAGAAACCGTTTATCCAAGACGGCAAGCTGATGGGAGCGGTGCTGAGTTTTGACGGCAAGGCTGAGACGGCGCTCTTGCATCGCAAACAGATGATCGGCGTGGACAGAAACCGCAGATTGGCCAACTTGAAATTGGGAGACAAGCTGATGGTTAAACTGATCGTCAGCGGAGAACACCCGACCCGCAAGACATGGGCGAGCGAAGCTGAAATCGACAACGAGGTCATTGTTGAACACTTGATGGCGCAGAAGTCGAGGACGTTCACAGGTCAGGTGGTGAATGCTGCCGACTATGGAGTATTTGTCGAACTGAGCGACGGGCCAGGCGCAGGTCGAAAAGGCTTGATCCATGCAAAGAACATGTGCAAAGGCGGAGCCGCTTCATTGAGCGCCTTCACCTCATATGCTCCCGGCGACCTGGTGAAAGTCGATGTCCTCGGCGCCCGTATCGATGAGAAGAACCTTGTCCGTATTGACCTGGGCATGGCGGCATAGCGAAAGCTGAGAGCCGGCTGGTTTCGGCTCCTTTTATTTAGACCAGCAACTCTTTCAAACAATCTCAAATAAGAGGAGCACACATGCGCAGACGCCTGCGTTACCGTTGTCGCGACCCGCCCAGGGTCAGCCGGACAACTAGTTTTTCTTGCCTGCCTCTAAGCCGACAAGCCTTTCACCCTGGCTCTCAGCCAGGTTCTTCGTTTTGGATCACTTCCGATCCAAGACACCATCCATCCATCTCAATTCTCAAAGGAGAAAAATCATGGCCGCAGATAGCGCAACCTACACCTACGACTCGCTTGGCAGAATCAAAACTGTCACTTATCTGAACGGAAAAACGATTACGTACAACTACGATGCGATGGGAAATCGCACGTCTGTTGTTAACACTTGATCGTTGCGACTCCGCAATCAAGCCACCCAAAAACCGAAAGACAAGGAAAACACACATGTCTACAACTGCACAAGCAACTTCGCCCCTAAATAGGGCAACTCCTCCGGGCTACAAGCGCGTAAAAATGAAAGCGGTTGATCCGGACACTGCCAAACAGATTATCGAAGGCAGATCGTTGCCAAAAATTTGGCAGCCACCCGTTGTTATGAACCTCGCCAGTAGCACCGTTCAAGGTGCACCGTCAATTGTAGAAATGGCTCGGGCTCTGAAGAACGACCCGCAGCTGATCTACGAGTTCGTCTACAACAATATCGAACATGCGGTCGGCATGGGCGTGATGAAGGGTGCCCTGGGCACGCTTTTGGATGGGTTTGGCAACTCCTTCGACCAATGCTCTTTACTCGCCGCTCTTTTGAGACAAGCTGGCTTCACGGCTAACTACGAGGTTGGCCAGATACAGATTACGCTTGATCAAGCCGCCGCTTGGCTGGGTTGTGACAATGCTTACTTCACTGCGAGTTCTATCCTGTCCGACGCGGGAGTGCCGAACAGTTTTGTTGGTCCGTTTCCCACCTCGCAACTCCTGCTCTCCCACTGTTGGCTGAAGGTAAACATCGGAACAGTCATGACGCCCAATTGGGTCGTTATGGATCCTTCCTACAAGACCTACACGACGAAGTCTTCTATCAATCTCGCGACGGCTACTGGTTATTCGTCGGCAACTTTCTTGACCCAGGCACGCTCTGGCTACACGATTGATAGCTCTGGCAACTGGGTTCAGAACGTTAACCGCACTAACATCAGAAGCCAGCTGTCGACTCTGTCGATGAACCTGGCGAGCTGGATTAAGACCAACAATCCGGGTGCGAAACTCGATGACATCATCGGCGGACGGCAAATCGTGCCTGTTGCGCTGCCGATCACTTTCCCAGCAACCCTGGCAACTCAGGCGCCAGGAAATGTGCCCACAGAGTTTACTGGTGACTTCTCGACCGCTTACAAAGTTACTTTCCGCATCGAATACACCATCGGCGGTATCGATGTTACGCTTACCTCAGACCAGCTGAGTGGTCACCGGCTGACGTTCTTCTTTACCAACTCTGGCGCCAATTTCGTTCCGGTGATTGCTTTGGACGGTGTCACAGTGGCGACCGGAACTGCCCAGAGTGCGAATATCGTCTGGTCGGCAACTTTGACAACGACGCACAACGCATATCCCAGCACCTTTGCCGATCAAGCAGTAGCTCCATTCATCACCGGTCCAAATCAGGGTTTTGTTACTGGCAAGGACTATTATCTGATCGGAACTTCGTTCGGACTCTCCGGAAAGGGTTCGTTTGATTACCACACAGCACAACAGTTGCAAAACGAATTCAATGCTGGGGGAGGCGGTCCGACAGCAGTCGGAGAACCAGCGCTTGGTGAGCGCATGGCTGCTCAATGGGCAAACTATTTAGGTCAGGTTACACGAGTAAACGATATCATCGGGCAGATGACAAAAACGACCTTCTTTAACCACCACACGGTAGGTTTGGTGGGTTACGGCGTTTACGGTACCCCGACTTTCTCGAGCTTCAATATCGCTGGCACTATGGGCGGTGGCGCTCTCCTCGACAGTACGATCACCAATTTTCCTGCAGCTGCGATCGATACAGCAATGCACGGTTATGCTCTAGAGATGCTGGCAATTCAGCAGCTTACTGGCCAAAATGCGATCTCTGCGACGCGGGACTTGGATCTCGCAAATACCGCTGGAACCAAGATCTGGAAGGGTACTCCGGCGAACTGGACAAGCACTGTTCGTCCAGTTGTAACTGGCTATAGCAGCAACGACCTCAATAACATCGATTTCTTCACCGGGTTTGGTTGGGATGTCCTGTTGCCGCAAAATGCTGGGCAGACATTTGATGGACACTGGACGATCACGGGATACGCATTGTTCGATCCGAATGGCGCGGCGATAGGTGTGATTGAAGATAGTTATGCCGGAGGGAATGGGACTGGCTGGTGGCCTCCTCAGCCTCCGTTTAGAGGCAACGGACCCCAGACGCCAGAGCCGATAGATTTTCAAACCGGTGATTACATTTACCGGCACGATGATATGAAAATAGGCAGTGGTGAGCATCCCTATTCACTGAAGTTCAGCTCCAGCTACGACTCTGGCGCGCGATTGATTAATGGTCCTCTTGGACTCGGTTGGTCACACAACTGGGCAGCATCAGCTCGCCTGTCAAGCGACGGCTTAATTGGGATGGGTAGTCAGTCTCCCGTTAACGCTGTTGCAGCGATTACTGAGCTGTATGTAACTATTGATTTGCTGACTGATGCAGCTTTGCCGGTGGACAAGCTCGTTATGGCAACACTTTGTAATCAGTGGTGGGTTGATCAACTGACTGGAAACATTGTCACTGTTAGCATGCCAGATAATCGTGATCTTCAGTACGCACTGCTCCCTGATGGCACCTACAGCGCACCATATAATGATTCTTCCACGCTAACATTGGTGGCTGGTGCCTACAAACTTACCACTCCACAGAAAGCCGTTTATTCGTTTAACACTACTGGACAGCTGATTTCCATTGTCTATCCCTATGGTGTGACAATAACCCTTACTTATGTGTCGGGGAAACTCAGCACAATTTCTAATGGACTTGGCCGCCAGCTGACGCTTAATTACACCGGCAGCTTAGTAACTTCGGTTACAGATGGAACTGGACGCTCGGTATCATACGCATTTACTAGCAATCAGTTGACCCAATTTACCGACAGTCTCACGCATGCGACTACATTCTCGTATGACACACCTGGTCGAATGACCAAGTATTTCAGGCCTGCGAATCCGACTGTTGCCTACGTCACAAACGTCTACGATACGCTCAGTCGGGTCAAAACACAGGCTAATCCGCGTGGTCAAACTTGGACGTACTATTTTGCCGGTGCCCGCTCAGAGGAAGTAGACCCGCTTAGCGCTAGTCATATACTCTATTTTAATGGTTTCGGCCATCCAACCCGTGACATAAACGCTCTTGGGTTTAAAACCGACACTGTATACGATGGGCGAAATCGGGTCACTCAGATTACCTTGCCTGAAGGCAACAATACTCAGTTTACATATGACCTGATGAACAATGTGTTGACCGAAACTCAAGTTCCCAAAGTTGGGTCAGGTCTTTCAAATATCATTAAAACTTGGACTTACGATGCCACTTACAACAAAAAGCATACTCTTGTTGATGGGCGCGGAAAAACATGGACTTGGAACTATGATACATCGACGGGGAATTTGCTATCGTTCGTGCAGCCGTTAATCGGTGGTGTTAACCCCACGCAGTCTTGGACATTCAATACCCGGGGGCAGATTCTTACCGATACGGACCCGACTTCTGTGGTGACGAAATACACCTACAGTTCGACGAATGAAACGCGTTTGACGCAAGTAGTAGATTTTGGAGTTAGCCCGCATCTCAATCTCACCACCACATATGGTTACAATACTTGGGGTGACGTGAATAGTCTTACTGATCCCAACTTAGCTATAACTCAGCACACGTTCAATAACGAACGGCGCGTGATTCAAAAGACGGACCCTGCTCCATTCAGTTATTTGACTAAGTTTGGCTATGATGCCAACAATAATCTGACATCTCTCCAGCGTCAGGTCACAAGCGCTCCGACATTCTATACAACTTCGATCGTGTATTCGGTCACCGACAAGAAACACACAACGACAGATCCGATGTCGTTCATTGAAACATGGGATTATGACGGCAAGGATCGTTTACAGAAATACACTGATGCTCAAAGCCGAATCTGGCAGTACGCCTACGATGCTCTCGATCGGCTCTTCACGGTAACGAACCCCAGTACAGTGATCAGCGAAACGCGGTTGTACTCAAATAATGGATTCTTAGCGTCGCTCAAAGATGCAAACAATCACGTGACGTTGTATACACGAGATGGCTTTGATCGGCTGGACAAGACTACCTACGCTGACGCTTCTTTCGAAGAGAATCAAGTTTACGATGCGAACAACAACGTTCTGACCTATCGAACACGTTCGGGAAACACCCTCGTCAACACTTTTGACGAGCTGAACCGTTTGAGCACAAAAACTCCCACGGGGCAGGCGGTTGTTACGTTTAGTTATGACCTGGCTGGACGCAAAACTGGTTCGAGCACTCCTGTTATTGCAGGTAATCCTGCTACGGGCAACTTTCAATTCTTCTTTGATACCGCAGGTCGCTTCTTTAAAGAGACCACACCAGACAGCAAGAGCATCACGCTCGTGCTTGATGGAAATGGCAACACGACGAAAGTAACGTATCCTGATTCGTATTTCGTCACGCGGGTGTTCGACAAACTAAATCGTTTGACGGACATCAAATTGAATGGCGCAGCCACAGCTGCAGCCCATTTCGATTACGACCAGCTTTCGCGTCGAACCAAACTAACCTTTGGCAATGGTGCTGTCGTGAACCACGGCTACCAATCAAATGACGACATGATCACTCTGGGTCAGGTTTTCAATGGCACTACGTCCGTGACTTTCACCTATGGCTTTAACAACGCGCATCAGGAGAACAGTCGTGCTGTCACAGATGGCAGCTACCTCTGGCATCCGGCTTCTGCTGGAACCATCACCTATGGTACTGCCAACAACGTCAATGAATACCCTACGGTGGGCGCTGCAAGTTATTCGTACAACGGTAATGCCAACTTGTCTGGCGACGGAGTCTGGACGTTTGGCTACGACACTGAAAATCATTTGCTGACTGCTAGTAAGACGGGCACAAGCGCAAGCTATGTCTATGACGGCGACCATCGCCAGATTCAAAAGGCTGTTGGGTCTGTGAAAACTCGCTTCGTCTACAACGGCTGGCAGCGCATCGCTGATTACGACGGCACTGCAAACACTTTGCAGAACCGATATGTTTATGGCGTAAAGTTAGATGAGCCGCTTATTCAGGTAAGCAGTGGCGGTGTTCTTACTTACCTACATGCCGATCGCTTGGGCTCGGTCATTGCGACAACCAACTCTGCCGGAACGGTCACTAACCAGAGCAAATACTCTCCGTTCGGCGAAGGTGCTCCGGTTGGGAGTACATTCGGGTTTACGGCGCAACGTTATGATTCCGAAACGGGTTTGTATTACTATAAACGCCGCTATTACTCTCCTGCAATTGGGCGGTTCCTGCAGCCAGATCCGTTGGGCTATATTATTTGCGGTTGCGATGGCCCTGCTGGTTCTTCATGCGACAATCCCGGAGAAGAAACTCAGCTGAACCTCTACTCGTACGTCGAAAACGATCCTTTGAACCACACGGATCCGTCTGGTTTAATGCCCAACAATTCTAATGTCTCGCCTGTTGAGGCATTCTTCGCCTGCTATACATGGTGTGCAGGACAAGATTATTGGGTCGGATGCATGTTGATTTGCCTCGGTAGCTAGGCTGTAGCAACCGAAGGAATACTTAATTAGTGGTTGCGGAGCTTTATCGCTCCGCAACCATTTCTTACTTTGCTCAGGTTGTGGAGCTTTAATCGTTCAATAACCCTATTTCGTGCTTTGATGTTAATCATATATCTGCTTAAAGGATCAGAAGTATGCAAGAAAAAACTATTTTGGATAAAGCTAAAAAGGTTTATCAAAGTTGTACATCTTACTCGGACTGTGGTTTGGCAGACTTGATTGATCGCAATGGCAATGTAATAGAGCAATTAAAGTTCAGAACCGAATTCCAACGGCCAGATTTTTTTCGTTTTGATTGGCAGGACTATGGTCCGAATCGTGGCAAAACACAACTTCTTTCAACATTATGGTTCGATGGTTCAAAAGCAATAATGAGGAGATTCGCCGCAGATATGACCGAAGTTGAACTTCCAAGTTTGGGACAATCCTTGTCTCTCGTTACTGGTTGCTCTGCGGGTGCTGTCAGCATCATCGCTCCACTGCTCTTCGATTACTCACTCGGTGGCCCAAAACACATACTTGAGTTAACTCAGCCGAAGATTGTTGCTGAAGAACAAAATCACTATGTTCTTGAAGGTTCAATTCTGCAAGAGAATGATCTAAAGCTGTGGATCTCTTCACATAATTTCAGCATGTTAAAAGTTGAACGATGCTCCATAATGTCAGGATCTGATTTAAAAGCTGCTCATGACGAGTTTGTTGCACGAGAAGAACGAATGGCAAAGCTACTGGGCCGCGCTATGCTTGCTAATAGTCTCAGCGCGGGCGGTTTCGCCGATAAAAAAAACACAACTCGATACTCCTTCAGCGAAATTAGGATTGGTGATAAGGTCGATGTAGCTACATTGGGATATTCTCCGCTTGCTACCTAACTGCCTTCAAACTCCATAACGGCTCCAATAATCAAAACCTAAAAAAACAACGATTTCGGCAATGTTACTTGAGAAGCCACCGTGACTGGTGGCTTCTCCTTTTTTTCGCCCGCTACTAAAAAAAATTGCCCACAAAGGCACCATATACGGTGCCTTTGCTCACGAATCAGATAAAAGGGGCGGCAAACAAACCATGCCTACCGCCCCTTCTTCCAATAATTACTTCTTCGGGCGTCGCAATTTCGGAGCACCGGTGTCGTTATCACACCCTCCGACCACACCACCGATGCTACCACATCACTCCCAATTTCGTAAATTCGAACACTCTGTTACCAGCGCCGGGCGGTGGGCATGTTTGTAGTCAAGCATTGTGGCACTGATCCACGGCCCTTATAATCCTGTTGATGAGTGATACCGCCCGCGATTATTCGAAAATTGAAACAGCCTCGATTGAAGGGCTGGAGAATTTCTTCGACGAAGGACTCCCAGGGGGACTTCCAGCGGAACTTCCGAGAGGACTCCCGGCGGAAGAAGCTGCTATAAAACTGGGACTAACTATAAGGGCAGTGCTTAAGCGCCTAAGAAGGGGCACCCTGAAGGGCTATAAGTCCCCAACCAAGCACGGCGAGAAGTGGTTCGTTTTATCAACGGAACTCCCGGCGGAACTCCCTGTACAGGTTGAGGGACTTCCGTTCGAGAACGTGGGAGCCCCTTCTTGTAACGTGGAACTCCTGCATGAGGACCCGTTTGACAGCCTGGGAGTCCCATCCGAGTCACAGAAATTTTTTGAGATCCTCGGGGATCTTCAAACCAAACTAGATGTCGCTAACAACCAACTACAAGCTGCGAGCTTCAGAAACGGCTACCTCGAAGCACAGCTAGAAGTTGAACGCCAGCAAGTCAAACTGCTCACAGACAGCCAGCACAAAGCCCCATGGTGGCATGGTGCCTGGCAGTGGTTTTTTGGGTCTCGTACATAAACCCTGTATGCGGTGTATATCTAGAAGGCTCCAAGAAGCCCGTGCTGCTTGAGTTTCAAAAAAATTCGCGTTACAATCCGTGCGGATCATCAGATCTCAGTGCCATCTGATTTGGTGGCAGTCGCGCAGGAGTGTTTTATAGCCCAATAAACAGAAAAGCCCGAACCGCCTGGCCCGAACTCAATCCGTATAATTCTTTTCGCAAAGTAATCATACGCAAATAGTTCGGAGAGGTCAACACGTCTCAACGAACTAGAGAGAGTGCTTATCTGAGCGCCGTCCAACTCGCGTATCGATTACCAATTGCGGCTTTAGAGCCCCAAGACACACGGCAAAAATTCCTGTCGTTGTATCCACGTCGTGAAATTTTTATCTATAAAACACCAGGTCAA
>PLZS01000015.1 GCA_003153555.1 Candidatus Melainabacteria bacterium
GAAATCAATCGTTCGAGACGATTCGTCATCACGACCTCAAGGTTGCTGTAGGTTTTAGAGAATTACTGGATATATACCCAGCTAATACCACCAAAGACTCTTGACATATTTAATCAATATCGGACAGGACTGCAGACATGCTGCAGTCGAGCAAAGTAATGTCATATACAGACGGAGGAAAGTTGCTCCTCCTTAGAAAGAAGAAGCTTGTGTGCCTCGCTCAAAGCGATGCGACTTTCGATCATCCTCAATTACTGGAATCAATTGTTATGCCATACGAAGAACCAAATCCACCACCACGCATACAAGAGGTTCGGAAAGCGCCATCGACTGCTCGTGATTTGAGATTGGCTTGCGAGACTGCGGCTGAAATTGATGGTGAGGTAGTCGTTGCGGTCAGGCAATTTCCTTCGAGTGAGTATACCTATTTCTACAATCCGCACGACGTTTCATACGTTCGGTCAAAGTTGGAATTGGATGGCTACGCCGTTGATTCGAAAATCGTGATGGATAGCAAATGCAGCAAATTGATTTTAGTGATTGAGAACGAGAACGAGTCTAAGCGCAGCAAAATTGTGCACGCGGAAAAGCTTAAATGAGCGGACGAAATTCGCATTGGCGCACCACCCTGCTAAGCGCAATCATCGCAAGTTTGAGCCTGGCAATATTGGGCTGGTAAGAGAATTGTATTCTTTTGTCTGAGTCTGGAAAGCATCTAATTTAGTAAACAAGCCGTTCTTTGGACATTCTGATCGCTATTACAGACGGACTTACATTGAATCTTTTAGCCAGTCTCACGCGCATATATTTGATGAAGAGTTCATTTGGCAACTCGTCATGCTGAGCTAACAGACGAGGGCGTTCTTCCTGAATCAACAGTTGCAGTCGATCTGGGGGCACCAGAAAACGGCCAGCGAATTCGTTGGCTTGTTTCTCAACCGACGTGTCTTTGCCCACCCTATTGACGAATTGAGCCCAGCCATGAACGTCATTCAAACCCACTTTCATCAGGTGCTCCCGGTGCAAAATATAGTGTGCCATTTCGTGCATCAAGGTAAAGCGCAATCGACCAAACCACAAATGCGGATCGTCGTAAGAATCTGCGTCCACCAGAATGCGTGCGTCCGAAAAGATTGGCATCGCTTCAAGTCCAAATTTGCTCAGAAGATTAGGCACGGCCTGAATTCGCAAGCCTTCACCTTCAATGATTGCTTCAACATCAAATGAAAGCGTGTGGTCATCGCCGAGCAGGCGAAGACGCTCACGATCAGCCCACTCTTGCAATTCCTTGTCAGACAACGGCGGAACAATTAAGTCCACTATGCCAATTCACGCCTGAGTTCTTCAGCTAATTCGGTTAGTTCAGGTTCTTTCATAGCAGAACCGTCTTTCTTCCGAAATACCATCGGGAGTTTTTCGACCAACTCTTTCTCTGTTAATGGCTTTCTTGTGGGAGGCGTATAAGTTCTACAGCTGCTGATAAATGACTCCCACTCAGTCGATCCACGCTCGATAAGCAGAGCTGAAGCCAGTTGAAACAGAAATGCATCACCTTTAGGCAGAGGCTCTAAACCGTTCTCGATCCGGTTCCACACACTCGGCTTCATCTTGAGCTTGAACGCGAGATCTCGGCACGAATATGATATTTGGGATCGCTTGGATTTAATTACTTCCAAGAGCATAATCCTACCTCAACCTCTCAATCCGTCCTAATTATACCATCGCAACCACTAGCATTTGGTGTCATCTTAGCAGGCGACAGATAGCAAGTCACCCCTAGCCTTCTGCCCCTCAAACAAGATATCAATCACGACTGCAGAATATATGCAGTCATGCAAATTTAATTTCGAATCGCGCGGCGGACAGTCCTTTTCTGATCGAACCACTCGCAATTCTTGAACCAGAACATCAAAAGATCAGGTGCCATCTGATAACATCGTAACAGCGCCAATTTGAGTTTCTCAGCTTGCAGGCGCTTTATAAATCCAGCTAAAGCGAGGTCTACAATATGCCACCGCATGCCCATCGGCCACCCACACCTGAACAAAGAGAACACTGGCGTCTCAGTGCACTACAATTCGCTCTCTTTTTTCCGAATCTCAATTTAATACTCGCTCACGAGCGAGACATCTTAAGTTGCGACGACTACTTCTTTTGCCGACCAGAATTTAGCGGCTACGGAATCTATAGCAGTGCTCATATCAACGTCGGCACGCTGCTACTAGGCTGGCGCCACGGTCTTTTTATCGACACATGCCGCGCTCAACTCGGACTACGAAAAGAAAAATATTCATGTGGGGGCAAATCGTATGTTTATCACTTTGGCGGACTCTTATCTGGCACTGGTTGGTCTGGTTATTGTTCGAGCTGTGGCAACCATAAATTTGTTTGGGAAAGCACGCTGACCCATTTGCGAATGAACTTTGCGTCTTCGGCAAACCGGCATTTCAAAGATCGAGTAGAGGACTTGGAGGAATTTGAAGGAACAAACTTTTCGTTCGGCCCTGAGGCTTTAGTTCCTGCAATCAAGACGAGAAAAGTGACTCGTTCTCTTGTAGAAATTGTTTCTATTCCTGATTTGGTGAATGAGCTACAAACAGGCTGCATACGCCCTCCCACTGCAAAAAGCAAAACTCTCTTAACAAAATTTTTGCACGTTGATTATGGCGAAAATAGAACATCAGAAACCATCCAGATAATTAACGACTAGCACCATTTCAACTACGGGAAGCGCCATCGACTGCTCGTGATTTGAGATTGGCTTGCGAGAATGCGGCTGAAATTGATGGTCATAGTTCCGGTTTCATTTTTACTGCAAGTAGTGCTTACATTTTCAAAGATGGCTTGCCGCACCATCATCGATTCGCGTGATGAAACAGTAGCCTACGGAATGCGCTGTGGATAATTTGGATCAGTGCATTCGACAAAAGAAGGTGCTGCAACCACTCGCGAGGTTTTGATCATTCGGCATTGTCGCGAATGGTCCGATTCATCGAGGTTTTCGGCGATAGGCAGATTGTTGCTACACTGTCGCAAAAATTAGGGTGGAGCCACTTTAAGGAGCTGCTGGCGATCGAGCGAGACCTACCGCCCATTAGACCTCCCCAATTATATGCAAACACCTTCACTTTATGTCGGTTTTCGCATATGATTGGGGCATGAGTACCCTTGAATATTATCTTGATGAACAGCTCAGCCGTGGCCGGTCCTACTTCTCCAGGGAAGAGGCACTGAAAGCGCTCGGGGTTACAGCGGGGGCGTTGACCGCCGCTGCCACCAGGTTGAACAAGAAACATAGATTGGTCAGTCCCTGGCGCGGATTTTATTTAATCCTTCGTCCAGAAGATCGCATTACAGGAGCACCAGATCCAGTGCGTTGGATTGACCCGCTGATGAAGTATCTAAAACTAGATTATCGAGTTTCGCTTCTAAGAGCTGCTACCTTCCATGGTGCATCCCATCAGGCGGCTATGGTTTTCCAGTTAGTAGTTCCGAAGCAACTCAGAGGGTTCGACATTGGTCGGCAGAGAATACAGTTCGTCTACCAGACCCCTGTGGTTTTCGGACAGACCAACCGGCCGGAGTGGTTGCAGCAGCTAAAAAGCGAAACCGGATTCGCCAAACTTGCGGGCGTTGAACTGATGCTCCTGGACAGTGCCCGCTACTTCCATAAAGCTGGTGGCATCAATGGTCTGGCACAAATTGTCCATGACATAGGCCGCAACGCAGATCCGCGTAAACTCGCTAAAGCGGCAGCATTATATGAGAATTCAGCTGTTCGGCGATTGGGCTATCTATTTGATCACTTTGGTCAGGAGAGTCAGTCAAAGGCGCTGGCACCATTTGCAAGCAAGGCAAAATCGATGAAACCCTTGGACCCATCCGTTAAACCCCTAATTAAAGGAATGGCTGATCTTGCGGAGAAAGACAACAAGTGGATGCTGATAATCAATGAATCTGTGGAGATCGACCTATGATTCCAGCAGCCTATATACAAGAGTGGAGTTCGAAGGCACCATGGCCAGATTCCAGACAGATTGAACAAGATCTGATCATCTGTCGGGCCTTATGCGATCTGTTCAATTCGCAAGAATTGTCCGGAAAAATTGCCTTCCGTGGTGGCACCGCGCTTAATAAGCTACTCTTTGAAAAACCATTGCGTTATTCGGAAGATATCGATCTCGTGCAGACCCAACCGGAGTCGATCCGTGGCACTCTTGATGCTATTCGTAAGGCGCTGTCATGGCTGGGTGACTTTAAATACGACCAAGCCAGTCACTCCACACACCTGATATTTAAATTCTCGCCAGAGGCTGCTCCAGACACCGCGCTTAAAGTGAGAGTTGAGATCAATACGCGTGAGCACAAGAATCTCTTCAAGATAAGGAAGTACCCGTTCGAAGTCGACAGCGAATGGTATGGGGCTAGAGCTGAACTTGCATCCTTTGAACCCGAGGAACTATTTGGGACAAAGTTACGAGCATTATTACAGCGACGAAAGAATCGCGACCTGTTCGACCTGAATGAAGGGCTAACGCACTTGTCGATGGATTCCGACAAGTTGATTGCGTGTTTCGAGCATTATCTGTCTCTTCAGGAGCAGTCTATCAGTCGGGCAATAGCAGAACAGCGAATGCTAGAGAAACTGCAAAGAAGCCTAACCGAAGATATAGCACCACTGTTGCCGGCGGGAATCACATTTACCGATGCGGACGCAATCGCCGCCTTTGGTAGAGTATGGTTCGAACTAATAGCACGGCTCCCAGGAGATTCGTGGAAGCTCTCTGAGAAAATCATTGACGAATTCAGAGGAAATAAGATACCGAACTTGCTTCGATAGTCGTCGGATTACACCATGCCACCATATATCACGTTTACCGCGATTGATGATCACCCATGCAATCATCGCTTTAATCTTTGCTCTTTGATTGCAAGTGCCAGGTCGGATAGACGCACGTTGCTCTTGTTCGTGCTGTGCCACCAACCAGATAGTAAATCGCAATTAGCAACATCGAAATCAAATGCTGGCTGGAATAGGGCGTAGTGAATGTGTAGACGACTGTCGCCCACACGAACTGTAGCGTCGGGTAATGCATGATTGATCTCACTTTCGCAACCGAATACAAATCTGATCTTTCAATCAGAATATCAGTGAGGACTGCAGGATATATGCAGTCCTGGAAACAATTGCTGTGTCATCGAGGCTGACGTAGTCGAATGTCTAGAATTTCAAGAGAGTTAGAATGTACTGTCCTGTTTCAGGCATTCTCGAAGGACCGTCGCGCAAAAATAAGGCTATGTCTTCGGGGAACAGCGGTCCGCTGCCACGTGCAATAGATAGCTTGTTTCGTTCGCTGGCACGAGATAAGAAACCTTCCAAGAATCGCATAGGATTTAAGGCAGCCTGGTGCCTCACAAATTGGTCTGGAGTCTGAATTTCAATATTGTATGGTTCGACCGAATCTTTGGGAAAATCGTTCACATCAATCGTCACAAGCACGTCTGCTTCTGCAATGACAGCAGCCGCCAAAACATGCCTATCCTTGGGATGGTTGGTCATCGAATCTATAAGCCTTTCATACCGACTTCGGGAAATCAGAGCGTCTGGAAACATCTCATTCATGATGTGTTGAAATCGAAGAACACTTTCTTCGGTCGATAGTTTCTTGTTCACAGCGTTACGAATCCATTCATCGAATATGTCTACAGACCAGTAAACAGCGTGAAGTCGAGTTGCTGCTGAAATCATAAGTATGTCTCTGATTTAATGAGGAATGAGAACGTTCGCATCATAAAAAGCGGCAAATGCCATCGTTTATTTCGCGTCCCTTTTCTTCTTCCACTCATGAAATTCGGCATAGCCGCCACTCTCTTCTGTAATGGCCGCCATCTCGTCCATTAACTGATCGCGCCTTACATCTTCCTTGTTCATAAACTCAAGTAGGTCTTTGAGGCGTATGCGTCGATGAGTGCCACCAGGTGTTTTTTCGGCTGGCAATTTTCCTTCATCGATCAATTTAACAACATGTTGCCGAGAGCAAGCCAGCATATCTGCAGCTTGCTTGGTTGTAAGTACGCCGCTATGAATGGTGACGGATACGGCATAACCACTCATCATGGCTTGAGCTGCAATTGCTAGCACGGCTGCCAGAGGAGCTGGTATTACCTGCTTCTGTCCATTAGGTAGCAAGAGAACTGGTTCTCGTTCAAGGCGTGGGCCTTGCAGTGCGGCAGCGATCGGAATAGCAGCTTTTGATTCGTCTGCCGTTGGAAGAAATGTTGGTGCGCTATGCATGAGGTTCACCCAATTTTCTGTCTATTTCTAGACCTATAGTACCAGAAATTCGACCAAAACGCTACAAACGACACAAACGTCGCGCGAGCTGATGATACAGCTGGGCTGCCCCAATATAGCGGTGTCGTGTCGGGCGCCAAAATTAATCGCGCCCAAACAAACATCGCTAATCTCTGTCGCAGATAATGACGAAACTCCGGACACCTTTTACGCGAGCGTGACAATGGATGCAACTATCGGCATGTGGATGAGTATCTGCAGCACGGGGCGAGAAGTTGCTTGTTCCACTACTTGTTTGTAGATGTCCAATTGCGGTTTGTGCGATTGCGCGCGAGCGACCCATTCTTCAAATCTGCCGGGGAAGCTCTTATGATCGATGATGATGTATCCTGCGTCTGTTTCGATCAAGAGATCAAGGCGTCCTGAAACTCGTTGTTCACCGATGCGTCCTGTAATTGGACACTCGGGTAACCTTTTGCAGGCACCGAATTCTTCTGTGATGAATGAATCAAGTCTGTTGCTTGCAAGCACAAGAGAATCTGAATTGAGAGCTGTGACGCTCCATGCATTGAGAATAGCCGTTGCACATTTGAGTCTCTCGTCGTCAGGATATTCGATATTGTCGACGGCTAAAAATCTGTGTAGAGCGTCACCGACATCCCTCATGTCTGGTGATCCGACCAGAGGCAGCCTGGCGCCGATGGATATTATCGGCGTCTGCTTGCTGGTATCAGATGCGGTGTCGGGCTGAGATGGAATGCTGTCAGCTAAGTGCGCGCTTGGAACAAGGCGGTACGGCAACCTGGGGGCTGCAGGGTGTGGGAGCGTTTTGGTCGTGTAGGATGTGGACGAACTGGCAATTGATCGCTGAGGTTTGACATTTCGCGAGTCTAGCGATAGTACCGTGCACGGAAACTTCGACTTGCCCACTTGTATGTTTTGTTTACCAGGCACATCTGGCAGGCTAAGCACCTGAGAATTGTCCGTATTTCGAAGGGAAGTTAACCACTCGACCGAACCCGGCTTCGTGTTTTGAGGAGCAAATATCAAATAGTCACGCGCGCGTGTCATTCCGACATACAAGAGACGAGTGTTTTCTGCTTCAGCCGCACGAGTGACACGTTGCATTTCTGGCGACTTCGCAACTGCTGCATCTAATCCCACGTCTTTCTTATGATTTCCATAAGGCCACGGCCAGAATCTGATCCACCTGTCATTGAGTGGCAACGTCGGATCAATCCCTTTATCTCGTGGTTCGACAGATGCGCCAAATGGGTTTGGCTCCCGAGGTTCATGTAGATCGAACAGAATCACGATCGGCCACTCAAGTCCTTTCGCACTGTGGTATGTTGCAACGCGCACCGCGTTCTTATCCGGATCGGGTGGCTGCTGTCCACCGTTCTCTACTTCATTGGACAGAAATGAAACCAGTCCACCTGGTGTGCATGCGCGTTTTTCTACACTGCATAGCTCCTCATACTGAAGTGCCAAACCGCGCAGGGCATCGAGATTGGCCATGCGCTGACGCACGCTTCCGAAGCGCTTTACGACTTCAACAACACCGCCCCTAAATATTGCTGTTTCAAGTACTTCCGTCGGCGTGAGATTGATCAATCCTGAAGCTGCTTCGCGCAAAGCAGCAAATTGTGGATTTGCCTGTTCGACTGCCTCACGCCCATCGGTAAGCCAATTCACAAACCACTTCCCACTTCCATCGCCACCTTCGAGAATGTGCGCTATTTCGGCAGACGCAAGAGTGTCATGCGAGTCAATGAGATAGCGCAAGCACGAGAAAGCAAGCGCACATTCTGGTGTCTTCAGCAAGTTGTCCCTTTCAGTAGCGACACTCAGTTTGATGTTAGATAACGCGTGAGCGATTTTTCCACACCTGTCATTGCTCCTGCACAAAATGACAATATCAGAGCCGATTGCCGGCCGAAGCTGATGGGTCTTCGGGTCGGAGACCAAAAGCGGCTCATCGCGCTTCAATAACATAGCGACACCTTGAGCAAGCGCTGGAATCGCTTTCCCCAAATTGCCTTTCTCGGTAAGCCACCACACCTGGAGGCAGTCATTTTGACCCCTCCCATCGATTCGCTCGACGTGGGAGATGCGCACCTGCTTGCCTGCTTCTCATCCCTACCCAGACTGATCGTCCGGTGACCTGCGCTAGCTTAAGGAAGAGACTCAGTTGAATCGGACTTGTGTCTTGAAACTCATCAACGAGTGTAAGAGAAAGCCTGTTTTTCAGATCGGACAAGATCTCGTCCTTATCTAGCAACTTCAATGCAAGAAATTCGAGATCTGTGAAATCGAGAAGGCCCTGGCTGCGTTTGAATTCATCGTACAGTTCCATTGCAGTTTGTGTCGATTTAAAGAATCCAGTAATTACGGTCTCTATATCGGAGCGCAAGCGGGGGTGTTGCCCGTGAACTCTTCAGTGCGGCTAGCACAGCTCGAGCGAGTGCTTCATCTGCCGACTTTGCTGTCAGTGCCGGGCGCGGTGCTGGCAATATCTTGAGAATGCTTTTCAATGAACGCTTGGAAAATTCCTGCAGTGCATCTGGTCATTCGCACGGCGCGCGCAAATCCAAAAATATCTGCTTGCTAAAATGCACGGCTGGATAATAATTGAACTCCACCGCCGCCTTCAATTCGTCTAAATCCACGCGAACTTTGTCAGGCAGCCGTTCATAGATTTATTCAAGCGCACCCTGCAAGATGGGCTCGAATACTGTACC
>PLZS01000117.1 GCA_003153555.1 Candidatus Melainabacteria bacterium
CGGGTTTAAGATTGTTTTCGCCACCGCCACCGCCACCGCCGCCGCCACCACCACCGCCGTTACACCCGCCATCCTTGTTCAAATTAGTTGCATTACCGCCCTGATTGACCTCCTCTTTAACTTCCTTGTCGAGCAGGTTACTAGCGTCTTTCACATCGCCCAGCGTTCCGCCATGCTTCTCCACCGCGGCCTGAAGATCGTCCAGAATTTTTTTCTGCACAGCTGCAGGCACATCGGGTGGCACAGCTACTGTGTAATTCGCCAGTGGCTTGTCACCTGACTCAATATCCGTATTAATGACTGCTTTGTAGCTCCCGTCACTAGCCTTTTGGATCGCAATATCTGCCGTCTTTGCAGTGTTAGCATCGAGCGGAACGGTAGTTAAAGTGGACGGATTCAAAGTACCATCCGCCCCAGCCTCAACAGTCGGACGACCAGTCACAGGAGCCAGAGTCTCTTTGTTTTGATAATAGGCCACAGCGGGAGTTTTGTCAGATGCGGCGGTATTATCGAAGACGGTGCCAGCGCGGCTATAACTGAAACCGGCATCGGGCAAGCTCTGCGTCGTACTAGGAGCAAACGTCTGGGAGGAATAACCACCCTGAAAGGTAGCCGCTTCAAAGCTGGGCATCGACACGGCAGCCATTGGAGGGGGTGCAGCTTCAAATGATCCTGATGGTCCTGGTGGCATGATGTGTATCTCCAGTGAAAAGGTATAGATTTAGCCGTTAAATTGCGCGGCAAGAAACTGGGGGGGCGAAATTAGCCGTCCTGTCCATTTGTCTGACGGTTAGTTCGATACTAAGAAGGGATTGTGTACTTTTGGTACCCAAATTCGGAATGCCAAACAAAAATGCTTGCCCGCGTTAATTTGCACTTGCTCAGGTGGTGCTAACCCGACAGTGTGATTTTTGCTGCCTTGATCGGAATGCGAAACCAAAAAGCGCTGCCCTTCCCATTTTCACTAAGCACGCCAAGGGTTCCGCCATGTTGCTCAACAATGGATTTACAAATCGCCAGACCAAGACCTTTACCACCCATGACACGCGCATCTGCCTCGTCAACTTGCTGGAATTTTTCAAAGATAACTTGTTGCTTTTCTTTTGGCACCCCTCGTCCTTCATCAATCACAGAAGTGAGCATTGAGTCTCCATCCTTCTCACAATGAACGGTCACAGTCGACCCTTGAGGCGCATACTTAATTGCGTTCGTCAGGAAATTGCAGAGCACCTGCAGAATCCGATTTGGATCCATCTCAACTTCAACGGGAACAGTCTCGGCTTTGAGCCTGATCTTGTGCTGATCGGCAAACGAACGAACCGACTCCAACGATGAATCTATAAGTTCTTCAAGTGACGCAGAAACAATTTTCAAATCCAACTTGCCAGACGCCAGTCGCTCGGTGTCTAGAAGATCATTGGTCAGTTTGATCAATCGCAACAAATCAGCTTCTGCCAACTCAACTTTGGTCTGGGCAGGTGCAGGCAACTCGCCTAGCGCACCGACTGAAAGTAGAGTCAACATTCCTTGCAATGACGTCAAAGGTGAACGCAAATCGTGGCTCACCATGGCGATCAAATATTGCTGCATCTTGCGCGCTTCATTCAATTCATCAACCATTGAATGGAATACATGATCGAGTTGCACAATTTCATCCGAGCCGGCAAGAGGTTCGTTCAACGGTAACCCTTTGGGCACGCGTTTAGTATTTTCCATGATCAGACGAATTTTTGTGGTAATTGTCTTACCGAATAATCTCGCCAGACCAATTGCCAGAAGAATATTCAAGGTGATGCCGAAGACAAGCACCACTTGCGCATACTTTCGAAACTGAGCTTCGCGTCTTGGGCTTTCTTCAGCTGAAGCCAAATAGTCCTTAATAATTGAGCGCAACGATTTGGTCAGGTCATCAATAATGTTCCTGACCTTGACAAGCTGCCCCGTGCCGGCGACCAGGTCTCTGCCTCCAGAGCCCCGCCCGATGCTGTCGCACAACGCGTGAAGCAGCTGGGAGCCACGCTCTCCATATTTGCGCGCTTCTCTGGCCGTCGCCAGGTGTTCAGGGTCGTTTTTCAGCAGTTCATCCAAATCATTAAACGCTTGCCTGCTTTTTGCGTCATTGTCCAAAAATCGAGTCAGGAAGTAGGAGCCATGCGTCAAACTGTATCCGCCAACGTTCGCTGCCATCTGAGTGGCGAAAGTGTTAACGCTGCTCGCTGTGAAGACGATATCCTTTACTTCTACCTGGTGCTTGATCTCGTGCTCGGCTTGCTGCACAAGGAAAGTCAATAATCCGACGAACAGCAGCTCGAAGACCAGCGGAACTCCGACTAAAATAAGACCTATCTGCGCTATTTTAAAATCAAAACGCATATTCTATTTGTTCAATTCGCACAACGACGCTCTGTAAGGACTAAGCCGGTTACTTACTTAAGAACGATAGAATAAGTTATAACAGACCAGATCCATCACATTACTCTGAAAGCAATATCCATGGCCAAAATTTTGATAGTAGAAGATGACATGCAGGTGGCAACAACCGTCAAGGATTGGTTGTTGTTTGAAAAATATCTCGTTGAGCACGTCGAAACTGGAGTCGATGCTCTTGATATGATGCGCGCATATGAGTTTGACCTGATCATCCTCGACCTTGCCCTGCCAAAAATGGATGGCATTGAGGTCTGTAAACAATATCGAAATGTTGGTGGACGCGCACCAATCCTTATGCTCACAGGCAAAGACACAGTTACTGAAAAGGAAATCGGATTCGATGCCGGCGGCGACGATTACTTGACAAAGCCTTTTCACTTGAAAGAATTGTCCGCCCGAGTACGGGCATTGCTGCGTCGCCCTGCCAATTTGACTGCTGACACCTTGAAAGCTGGAAATATAGTTTTGGATCGAGTCAAACATACTGTCACTAAGGACGGTGAAACTGTTCACCTGGCGCGCATGGAATTTACGTTCTTAGAGTTTCTAATGCGTCATCCTAATCAAGTGTTCAGCACTGATAAATTGCTCGAAAGAATTTGGACATCAGACTCCGACAAATCAACTGAAACGATTCGATCAACAGTCAAGAAATTGCGCAATAAAATCGATACTGATGGCATTCCATCGATAATCCAAAATATTCACGGCGTCGGTTACAAACTTTCGGATCAGTAACTTGCACAATATTTCGAACTATTCAATTCGGCACAGGGAAAGCCTTCGCGCACTGCTGAACCGCTGTTTCGGCGCCGTTAGCTCGATCGTCTACAAATTCTGTATTCGCGCCGCCTTTCATGGCGGGTGGCAATTTGATTACGTCACCGGGATGAATCATAGTTTTGAATCTGGTTCTCGGTCGGATTTTCAATCCCCTGAGACTTGAGAACATCACCACTGACGGCTAATGAAGCAACTCGTCCATTGATAGTCGATGTGCCGACTTTTGAATCTGTGTGATGATTATTGAGATTGGTAGAATCAAATAACTCAGTGCCACCACTAGAAGTGCTCTTAGTAACAAAGTCAGAACCACGAATGCCAACAATGTCAAATCCAGGCAGAATTCCTTGGTCGTGCAGCTTTTGGTTTACGGCAGCCAAATCTTGCTTGTGGCGTAGGCATGACAGAATTCAAAAAGTCAAAAGATCCGCAGTCTGGCGCTGCGAACCTTCTAAGTGGGCACAAAATTCGATGAGATTAAAACCTGGGGTACCCTCATACTTTTTGCCTCCGTTTAATTTGTTAAGCGAAAAACGCAGACTTTGGCGATGCTATAAAAGCTTGTGTACGCTAGCTTAGGGGCTTCAGCGAAGTCCGAAAACGCTGATGTAATATTCCTTCACCTCATATGGGATAGGTCTTTTTGGAGAGGGTACCTCCTCTTTAATGTTCAGTTGGTTAGTGGGTTCAGGGGTAATAAAGCTACTACCAGCGAACAAAAATCTGCCGTTCTTCGAGCTTGAGCAGCACGCAGAACGACAGATTGCACTTTATTTGTCTTATTAACTCACTTCCGACTAGTTTGTTTTTGTATAGGCAGCTCCTCCGAAATTTGTTAGTACGCTAGTAAATCAAACCAAGTCTCGAACTGTAGCAAATTAAACCAAATCAAGTTCTGGCAAAGTGCCGCTTCTGAGGCTACGTCCTGGATAGAACCAATCGTTCGTAGCGTCTCCGGCGAACATACTGCTGCCATCGGCAAGAGCGAGAGGAGGAAGCAAGGAATCCGGAATGCCATTGAGGATGTCCTCTATACTTTGATTAACGAGCGGTTGAAATTGAATTGGTGGCAGTGCGCTTCGGTCATAGCTCAGGCGTTGATTGGCAGGAGCGGATGCGCTAACAGTAGCAGCAGGGGCTGTCGAATTTTGACCAATCTCATAAAGTTTGGTGAGGATGGATTGTGCTTGTGAACTCATTTTAGAACCCTCTAGTTAAATTCGAGAAAAACAGCCCCTGCGCTTGATGCTATTTGAACAGTGCTGCTAGTGCTGGATTAGCTCTGATCGTTGCGTCGATCACCAACGGTTCTTTGGTGCTCAGCGAAGGCTTGTGGTTATTCGCTATTTGCAGTTGGTGCACTAACTCTTTCAGCTCTTTCTGACTTGGCTCGTAATGATGATTTCCTGGGTGAGCTTGAGACAGAAGGCGCTCGGCCGTGTGGTAGTAGCCTTGTCCGGGACGAACAGTCAGGGCGTCAGTCAGGGCCTTTTGAACTTCTGGCTTCAATTCGCCGGCTGCCGGTGGTGCCACAGGTGGATTGTCTTTAGGCAGTGTTGGTTGATCCAATCCAGCCTTCTTCAGCGGACCATCCTTCAGATTATGCTCATGAGCTTTGTTGGCGAGATCATCCTTGGTGAAATCCTTCTTGCCGTAGACCCGACCGTCTTCTTGCAACTGCTTGAGGTAGCTCAATGACGCGCGGTCGGCAGTGTTCAAATTTGGATTCTGCAAAGCTTTATCAAGCTTGTCACCAGATATGCCACCATCAGGATTTTTGATTTGATCGTACAAACTTGGCTTGCCGTCTTTCGAATCGAAGAGGTGACCGAACTGTTGTTCACGGGTCTTCTGTTCTGGAGATTCAGCTGGAGCATTTGCTTTGGCTGCGAGCTTATCGTAGTTAGTTCCAGCATCAGCTCCAAGTTTCTGCAAGTCTGATTTGTCCAAGTTCATTCTTGGTCCCATTGCACCTTCAGCACCCATGGTGCTCAGTTGCTTTTGGTCAATTTGGTCGTTGAGGTATTGCAGTGTCTTTTGGTTTTCCGGAGTCAAGTTATGACGCTCAGGATGTGCAAGGAGATCGGCAGCCTTGGCTTGATCGATGCCACCCTTACCATCACCGACTTTGTCCATCAGGCTTTCACCGCCGCCTGGCTTCGTATTCAAGTCGGTTAGAGCGGCTTGAGCGCGCTGCGCATCTACACCTTGAGGCTCGGCTTGTTTCTTGATCTTGCCAATATCTTCAGGCTTGAGACCAGCGTTTTCGTCCATCTTCTTGATTTGATCAGCAGTCAAATCACCCTGTGGATTGTGCATGATGAAGGACTTATCGCGAGCTGCATTCAGACGATCCAAAGTTGCCTTGTCTTGAGGTGTTGTATTAGGGTCAGCAAGTTTCTTTTCCAGTTTATCGCCGGAAACGCCGCCTTTTCCATCGCCGATTGAATCGAGCAAGGTCTTACCATCGGGTCCCTTCGCGTGAAGGTTGCGCATATCAGCTTTGTTTTGCTCTTGTCCCAAATACTTTGTGATGTCGCCTTGGCTAATGACTTTGCCATCACTAGAAATTTCAGTGAAGTGATCAGCCACTTTCTTAGCAAGCGCTTTTTCGGCTGGACTCTTAGCTTGATCGCCATATTTTTGAATGTCTTCTTTCGACATTTCACCGGCTCCGAACGCGCTCTTAAAACCGTGCAGCTCACCCATAATTTTTTGCGCTTCGAGACCTTGAACGCGTCCGCCGTAGCCATCTTTGTCCAATTGAGCGATCGCCTTGGCTTGTCCTGGGCCGGTAATGCTGTCGAGTTCCTTCAAGAAAGGGCTCGGATCAGAAGGGCTTTTCGAAATCGCTGATTCAACGCGGTCTGTACCTTTCTTTTCTTCTTTGGTAGGTGGGGCTTCAGCTGCTTTTGCCATTGTGTCGGTCCTCACTTGGGTGTGTCCGCAGCATAGTGCGGTGCCACCGGGGATGGTGGCGGGATTAGTAATCTAGGGGTGGGGCGAAACAGTCGGGGTGTTAGGTAGTAAATCCAACTTCAACTTCGACTTTGTGAACGGAGTATAAGAAATGAACATTACCGAGACATTACCAAATCAAGTGGCGGAATCAATATCGGGCCAGACCCGGAAATAGCTCGGTTTTCCGAGACACAAAGTCGTCGTTTCGTCGCCTTCCTTAATCAAACCAACGCTCACATTTGTGCATTCGCTGCTCACTTACGCGAAAGCGTGCGATGGGTTTAGCCCTCTTTCAGGGTGTTCCCTGCCTTTACCACCTGTTGTAGACATTGATTCGGCGCTTCGCCTGAGCAAATTATCCGCATGGGAATCTGCAGTGCCCGCCCCTACGAGTTTTTCAATTCCATAGATTACTGCTTTGCCACCTTCATAAATGTAGCCGCCATCCTGATCTTTGCCGGCTAGCGCCGTAGCCTTTAAGACACCCTTTGCAGCATTCACTCCCAAATTTGCAATTCCAGCTATGGCTGTCCCAGCGACAGTTGGTATCACCGCAGGAATGGTGAACACGCCCGCCGCTTCAACTAGTGAAGCAGCAGCGCCCACAGCCCAGACTGTCCAAGTTGCATCGCTTGCACCGTTTAGCACTCGGTCGAGCGCTGTGCGATTACCACCTGAAATATCGCTATAACCATCTCTTGCACCAGGAAGTAAAGTATCGACAGTCCCTTTGCCCAACCCAGCCAAGACTCCACCCGCTACCTCAAGTCCACCACCGTTTTTGTGATATGCCTGGTAACCATCGGAAACGCTTTCATACAAAGGAGCTGCAACCAGCGCCACGGGACCCAGGTGTCTGGCAACCTTACGAATGGCTGAGCCGCTTTCAGCAGCCATAGTCACTTCTGTTCTTGGGACTGGTGGCTTACCTGAAGGAGGAACACCTTCTGTTGTGGGAGCTGGCGTTTTTCCTGAAGGAACACCTTCAGTTACAGTTGCCCCTTCGCGTGAAGCTATCTCTGGCGAAACCGGAGCTTTTACTCCGTTCAATTCGACGTTTAGGCCTGGGTAATTATTGGCGTTGATTGGATGTCCATCAATTGATCTCAAATTCGCCAGATCATTGCCAGGAGCTCCATACTTGCCGGACTCGGTAAATCGATCGATTTCTGCTGCAGTGTAGTTTCGATATGGATAGAGACTGGCGGATCCATCTGGGCGCCTTGCGATCGAAACAAATTGCCCTTCATCAAGACTCCGACCCAAAGTAATGCCACCATAGTTCTCGGGAAGTATTCCGCCTTTCCCTTTGGTAAAAAATCCTTCGAGCGTCTTTCCCTGCGCATCTTTGACCTGTACTATCGCTCCTTCCTTTTCAGCGATTTTGAGTAGGTCGTCAGCGGTGTGGGCGGGATAGCGGAAAGAAAAGCCGTACCCTTTGTTCTCCGGCATGGTCAAACTCAAGCGGCCAACTCCATCTGCAGCTTCCTCGGAATACTTGAGGGTCGCTATATTTCCTGAGGTACGCCTTGTATAAGAGTCAGTGGTTGACGGATTAATACGACCACCACCGTCAACTGTAACGCCACCGCTCGCCATAGATTTTGCGGAGATTGCATCGAGCTTGCCGTCATCACGCATAAAAACAAAGGCACCATCATTGAATGGACGTTCCACACCATCAATGACCAAGTTAGTATTTCCTGCGACATAGACAGTGGGATAAGTAGGCACCTGACCCGCTTCACTTATGTCCCAGAACTTCACCGGCGTGGTCAGCTGACTGCGCGGAAACCCATCAAACAAACCCTGCAGGACGCTTTGATCAATATTTGTGGGCATCAGTCAACCTTGATTATAGAAAAGGGCTTAAATCAATAAGTGACTGCATTGTATTTTTAGAAGACTACTGAGACATTACTAACTGTCAGTGCTCGATAGCTCACAGGTAGGCTTCTATATTTTCTTTTGAAAACACCCCTTTTGTGTTAAGCAAAAATCGCAAAAATTCGAGGTCTGGAAGAGCCCGCCTGGCAATCGTTTTGAAAATCAAAAAGTCCCGAAACACTGATGTAATATTTGTTCATGAAGACACTTAGTGTAAAAAGCCAGGACACTGCCTCCACCCCTTTAATAAAAGTGGTGACATACGCAGTCAATTACATTTGAGAAGTCACATTAGCAGGAAGAACCTCGTCCAAGAAATAGAGCGGCTTATCTGTGCCACGAAAGCAGCAGCCGATTCGGTGGACAGCAAGCGAACCCGGTCAATTGAAATAGACGCCTACTGCACCGGTGACACGGCGGATTAGACGCACAGTGTCGTGTTCAATTTCTTGACCATATTCCAGTTCATTCATGGCGCGTTTCTTTAAGAGGGCGATCAACTCACGCTTCTCCTCTTCTGCCAACTCGATTCTTTTATGGTGGTTATCAGCCGCCATTTTCAGTAATTCGAGGATGCTCATTTCTGGGTCAAGGCTCATGGTTCAAGAACTCTTACCGAGGACAATCGAATCATAGGCGCATCAGAAGGACCGGACAATTCGTAATTCTGTCGAAGTTTGGGAGTTTCCCCCACGTCTTGCCACCATTCACATTCCGCTAAACCAGAAAAGATGATCAGATTCTCCGTAAATTGGAGCACGCAGGATGCGTGCGCTCCAATTCGGCTCTATCTGGATTTCTTGGGCGAGTCGTCTTCAATTTGAGCGCCGATATTTTTGACGAGGTAGCCGCAGACTGGATCGTTTTTGAGGATATATTGCTGACGCGTAACCTTTACACCTAAAAGATTTTCCATTAATCGGGGTTCCAGAACACACAGCTGCCGATACTGTATGGCAAGTTCATGAACAGCGCAGTGGCGTTGGAAAATAATGAAGTTGCCATCCGGGAGGGTCTCCCATTCGGTCATGTAGCCATTTTCCGAGAATATTTTCGCGACCTCAGCGACCCTTTCCTTAATGTCTTTATTGGCTACTCTGGCCTGGAATCGTTCTGCCATTTTCTCGTTACGCCTGCTCAGCAGGTCCATTACGCCTTTATGTCCACTTTGCTCGAAAACGACATCCAGCAAGTCAACGGCTAAATTTTGAAAGCCTGTCGGAAATAACGACTCGGCTTTCTCAGTCAACTTATAGTGATAGTTCGGGCGCCCGCGGGATTGGCGCATAAGGCGCGATTCCACCAGCCCATCCTTCTGGAGTCCGGCAAGATGGCGCCGCACTGCCATTGAAGTGATGTTGAGCTCTTTGCACAGATCGGACACGGTCAGTTCACCAGCCCGCTTTATGTACATAAGGAGGGCTTCCTGGGTTCTCTCAGGGTTGTCACCCAGCTGCTGAGTTCTCATTCTGTCTTTGACCTTGTACTGCTGCCCTAAATGACCCTACCGATCCCAATTCTACCCCGCAGGAAGTCCACAGGGTTGGGTTTTTGTATCAAATTCGCTATGTGATCCTTAAGAACAAGGATTTAGGCTCCGATTTTTGATACTATTTTATCTATAAAAGGCTACCATCCTAAGCTTTGTGATTTTTAAGGTAACCTTCCCAAGAGAAGTCCAAGGAAAAAGCTAGGATCGCCTTTTCCAGGAATAATGACCACTTTCAAAGGCAACTTTCATGACAGCTAAACAACCGCTCCTATCCGTTCAAAATCTACACGTCAAAGTTGAGGACAAAGAAATCCTCAAGGGTGTCGACTTGAACATCTATGCCGGTGAAATCCACGCCATCATGGGTCGCAACGGCTCTGGCAAATCGACGCTGTCATACACACTGATGGGACATCCTCGTTATGTAGTAACCGAGGGAAAAATTCTTTTCAAAGGTGTCGACATCGTTGAGATGACACCCGACCAGCGGGCGCGGAACGGCTTGGCACTGGCATTCCAATATCCTGTCGCCATTCCAGGCGTATCGGTTTCCAACTTCCTCCGTGCTTCTGTGAAAGCAATTCGCGGTAAAGATGTGCCGGTCAAGGAATTCAGACAAGAATTGAAAGCGCAGATGAAGA
The DNA here is from genome assembly GCA_003153555.1 of Candidatus Melainabacteria bacterium. Classification (GTDB taxonomy): domain Bacteria; phylum Cyanobacteriota; class Vampirovibrionia; order Obscuribacterales; family Obscuribacteraceae; genus PALSA-1081. Next base: position 10,195 of record PLZS01000117.1, read on the forward strand.
AACTCGGTGTCGCTGATGAATTCCTTGGACGCTATATCAATGATGGTTTTTCCGGTGGCGAAAAGAAGAGAATCGAAATTCTTCAATTGGCACTTTTGAAACCGGCCTTGGCTGTGTTGGATGAAACCGATTCAGGATTGGATATTGATGCATTGAAGACCGTTTCGGAAGGCATAAACAATTTGTCAAATCCGGAAACAGCAATTCTCTTAATTACGCACTATCAGCGTATTCTTAACTATGTGGAACCACAGTTCGTCCATGTTTTTCAGGATGGTCGTATCGTCAAATCTGGCGGTGGCGAGTTATCCAAAGAATTGGAAGCTCGTGGATATGACTGGGTATCACAGGAACTTACGCCCTCGAGTGTTTCATAACATTCACGGCGATGGAGGGGACCATGTCTGCGGAACTGACTCAAGAAAAAGCAATTGCCAATATTGGAAGCGATTACTCTCAATATGGCTTCCAGGACAAAGAAGATTACATCTTCAAGTCAGGCCGAGGTTTGACCAAAGAGATCGTCACCAAGATCTCTGAAATGAAAAACGAACCTGAGTGGATGCTCAAGTATCGTCTCCGCGCGCTGGAAATCTTCCTCAAGAAGCCAATGCCTAGATGGGGCAATTGCAACCTTCTCGATAGTATCGATTTCGAGAATATCTTCTATTTCGTTCGTTCTTCAGAACGCAGCGAGAAGAATTGGGATGACGTTCCAGAAGGCATCAAACAAACATTCGATCGACTCGGTATTCCCGAAGCTGAGCGCAAATTCCTGGCTGGCGTCACCGCTCAATACGAGTCGGAAGTTGTCTATCACTCAATTAGAGAAGACTTGTTGGCTCAAGGCGTCATCTTCTTGGATATGGACACAGGGTTGCGCGAGCACGAAGACATTATCCGCAAGCACTTCGGCACAGTAATTCCAGCTGCCGACAATAAATTCTCGGCTTTGAACTCGGCTGTTTGGTCGGGTGGAAGCTTCGTCTGGGTGCCGGAAGGCGTCAAGATCGAAATTCCGTTGCAGGCATATTTCAGAATCAACGCTGAAAACATGGGGCAATTCGAAAGAACACTGATCATTGCCGAACCAGGCAGCTTCGTTCACTACATCGAAGGTTGCACGGCACCAACTTATTCAACCGACTCATTGCACTCGGCAGTAGTCGAATTGATCGCGCTACCGGGCTCCCACATTCGTTATACAACGATTCAGAACTGGTCGAAGAACGTATACAACCTCGTCACTAAGCGAGCTGTTGCTCATGCTGATTCGAAAGTTGAATGGGTTGACGGAAACCTCGGCTCGAAGCTAACCATGAAATATCCATCCATTCATTTGGTTGGACCAAGAGCTCATGGTGAAGTGCTCTCCATCGCTTTTGCTGGAGAAGACCAACACCAAGATGCCGGTGCCAAAATGGTGCATGCTGCACCAGATACGACATCACTGATTATTTCGAAATCAATTTCGAAAAACGGTGGCAGAACTTCTTATCGTGGATTGGTGAAAGTCTATCCAAACGCAACTGGCTCGAAATCGAGCGTTAAGTGCGATGCGCTTCTGATGGACGAAAAATCCAGATCTGATACGTATCCAACCATGGAAATCGACGAGAAAGACGTCACCATCGAGCACGAAGCTACAGTGTCAAAAGTCGGCGAAGAACAGCTGTTCTACTTAATGAGCCGAGGTTTGACTCAAGACGAAGCGACTGCGATGATCATCAACGGATTCTTCGAGCCGTTCACAAAAGAACTGCCGTTGGAATACGCTGTTGAATTGAACCGGCTGATTCAGCTTGAAATGTCAGGTTCGGTGGGGTAAAAATCGTGATCTCTTAAATACACTGTCGCCAAATTTAGTGATTTGGCGCAGTGTATTTAGCGGCCCAGAGTAAATGTGGAATCAAGGAAAGGCAAATGTCAGAGTCGAAATCGGTAAACACTATCGCCCGGGAGCGAGTGGATAATTTGGCTTCCCAAAACGGCGAACCGTCTTGGTTGAAGGAATTGCGCGTCTCGTCTTGGGAAGCTTACCTTCAAACTCCGATGCCAACCGGTAGAGATGAAGATTGGCGCAAGACAGAGATCGACAATCTGGATTTGTCGGCTTTGAACGCTATTGATCTCTCGACGAAAAATGATGTCAAAGCAAAGTTGCCTGATTGGTTCGAAACCGCTCTGACATTTTTCGACAATCACTCAGGCGTTGTTGCTGAAGTTGGGCACTCTTCCATTCCAGCACAACTGTCAGCCGACCTGGTTTCTCAAGGCGTCATTTTTTGTTCAATCAAACAAGCACTGCATGATCATGCAGAATTGATTCGTCCTTATCTTTCAAAAATTGAAAGCGATCAGAAATTTGTTTTGATGAACAAGGCTTTGTTCAACAGTGGCACTTTCTTGTATGTGCCGGCGAATATTGAAATCGAAGGTCCGTTCGTTAGCCTGACTCACTTCACCTCATCGAATGGATCGCCAAACGGCGTCGCCATCTTCCCCAGACTAATCGCTGTTTTGGGCAAGCACAGCAAAGCGAGCCTCGTAAACGTGTTGAGTTCTGAGCAAGGCAAAGAAACCAAAACCACACTGCGCTCACTGGCAAACGCACTTGTTGAAGTGCACGTTGATGCCGGTGCAAAATTTGAATATCTCGAATTGCAAAAATTCGACTCTAACGTTTTCGCGATCACACGCACCCACAATCAAGTCGAACAAGACGCCTCAATCAAATCGCTTACAGTGGCGATTGGCGGCTCACAATTGAAAGGTGATATCGCTACAGTTCTTAATGCCCACGGCGCCTCTAGCGACCTGCAGGGCATCGTACTTGGTGACACGGACGAGCACTATAGCTTCAACACGATTCAAAAACATAACGCTCCTAATACCACATCAAACATCAACTTCAGAGTCGCCTTAAAGGGCAACGCACAATCTATATACCAAGGAATTATCGAAGTTGCGAAAGTGGCCCAGAAGACAGCCGCATTCCAAAGCAACAAGAATCTGCTATTGGGATCGGAAGCTCGCGCCGATTCTATTCCCAAACTCGAAATTCTGGCAGACGACGTAAAGTGCTCACATGGAGCCACTGTCGGTCCTGTCGATCGCGAACAAATCTTCTACCTGATGAGCCGCGGCTTGGCAGCACCAGAAGCAGAAGAATTGATCGTTACCGGTTTCTTCAGACAAATTTTGGAAGCTTGCACGATCGGTCGCGCCAAGGAATGGGTTTACGACGTGTTGGCTGAAAAAATCCACCAAGTTTAGGAGTTCGAATGAGCGCTGATTTCAGCAAAGTAGCAAAGAAAGCCGATGTTCCGGTGGGTCAGATCAAGGTCTACACCGTCGCCGGGAAACGCATAGCCGTTTGCAACGTGGAAGGAAAGTTTTTTGCCGTAGCCGATATATGTACGCACGACGGCGGTCCTCTTGGTGAGGGCGAGTTGGTTGAAAACACGATCGAGTGTCCACGCCATGGTGCTCGATTCGATGTCGCAACCGGAGCAGTTGTGTGTATGCCCGCTGTCGTTCCGATAGCAACATACCCATGCGAAGAGCGCGGGGAGGACTTATGGATCGGTGTTCCAGCGAGCGTAACTAAGTAAAAGGTCAAGATAATGTTCGACAGCAAAACAATACGAAAAGATTTTCCAATCCTTGATCGCAAGGTGAACGGGCGCAAGCTGGTCTATCTCGACAGCGCCGCGACGTCGCAAAAACCAACAAGCGTAATCAAGTCACTAACTAATTATTATGAGAACTACAACGCCAACATCCACCGCGGTATCCACACACTGAGCGAGGAAGCGACGGAAGCGTTCGAAGAGACAAGAGAAAAAATCCGGCTTTTTATTGACGCTGCTGAAAACCGCGAAGTGATCTTCACTAAAAATGCCACCGAAGCGATCAATCTCGTCGCTCAAACTTGGGGCAGGCAGAATGTTCTCGCTGGCGATGAAATCGTCGTCACACCGATGGAACACCATTCCAACTTCGTGCCATGGCAACAGCTGGCTAAAGAGCGTGAAGCAACGCTAGTATTCTTACCGCTTACCGACGACGGTCAAATTGACATGCCTGCGGCAGAGAAATTGATCAATAAGAAGACACGCGTCGTTGCTGTCACACAAATGTCTAACGTGCTTGGCACAATCAATCCACTAAACGAATTGGCGAAGCTGGCTCACCACGTTGGTGCCGTTCTTTTCGTTGATGGAGCACAAGGCGTTCCGCACCTGCCAACATCCGTTCGCGAGTTGGATTGCGACTTCATGGCATTCTCGCTGCACAAGATGCTGGGACCAACCGGCGTCGGTGTTTTGTGGGGACGTGAAACGTTGCTTGATGCGATGCCCGCTTACATGACCGGCGGCGACATGATCAATTCAGTGACGCGCGAAAAGTCAACATGGAATGAACTGCCATGGAAATTTGAAGCGGGCACTCCGAATATCGCTGACATAATTGCCAGCGGTGCGGCGATCGACTACCTGAACGAATTGGGTATGGATGCGGTTCGCGCCCATGAAATTGAACTCGTCGAATACGCGATCAAGGGTCTGCAAAGTCTGGGCGATGCCCAAATTTATGGACCACTCGATGCCACCAAGCGTGGTGGTGTTGTTTCATTCAATTTCAAAGATGTCCATCCGCATGACGTCGGACAAATTCTCAATGATGCCGGCATCGCTATCCGTGCCGGACATCATTGCTGCCAACCCCTGATGCGAGACCTCAACGTTTCCGGAACGGCAAGAGCCAGTTTCTATATTTACAACACTAAAGAAGAAATCGATATTTTATTGGAAGCACTCAAGGAAGCTGATAAGGTTTTGGGACATGTCGCTTGCAGATGACCTATATCGAGAAACAATTCTCGATCACTATCACAACCCGCGGAACCGCGGCGAAATAACCGATCCATCGGCGAAAGTTGAAGGGGTCAATCCTTTGTGCGGCGATGAGTTAACCCTCTACCTGCAGTTGGATGGGGACACGATTAAGGACGTCAAGATAACAGCCAAGGGCTGTTCGATAAATACTGCGTCGGGCTCGATGATGAGCGAAGCTGTGCTAGGACACTCAATTGAGGACGTCAAGAAAACAGTTGATGCTTTCAAGACAATGATGATGTCAAAATCTGGAGAGATAACGCTTCCAGAGGAAATGGAAGATTTGGAAGCACTACAAGGTGTGAGGAAGTATCCAGTCAGAATCAAGTGCGCTCTGTTGCCTTGGAACACGCTCCTGGAAGGTATCCAGAGCGCGCAAGAAGATCAAAAAGGTCAAAAAGTCAAAGAGGTTAAATGATTCGCTGATGTCATCTCTGCAAGAAGATGTGGTGCGTGAAAATCTAAGAACAGTAATTGACCCTGAACTCGGCGTCAGCATTATTGACCTTGGCCTGATTTACGAAATTGAAGTGAAAGACAACGATGTACTTGTCAAAATGACGCTGACGAGCCCTGCCTGCCCTGTAGGCGCAGTTATTCAAGCTCAGGCGCACAGGGCAATCAAGAAACTGCCCTGGGCAAAAGAAGTGAAGATTCAGCTTGTCTGGAGCCCCCGCTGGGATCCACGCTTAATGGCCAGCGAAGACGCCAAGATGGAACTCGGAATTATTTGACCTTCTCTCCGACCTTAAGGACGGGGATTCCTGCTTCATCGAATCTGCTCGTCTTACGATTCTCCACGGGCTAACCCGGTGAGCCCCACCGTTAGAACAACCGTACCATACATTTATACGGGTGTCAAGGTATGATCCAGTTGATTGTTAACCACTACCCATGGTTGCTCCTCTCATCTCCGACCTTAAGGTCGAAGCTTCCAGTGCATTTGGTAAACTAGCTTCGCTGTCTTTGCAATGTCACGGACACGGCTATCCTAGAGAACAATGCCCAAACCGGTCATACACGATCATGACGGACACGTCGACGATATTCTGAGCTGCATCTTGTTGTGGCTTGCTCCCGAAATTGACCTACAGGCTGTCGGCATCACTAATGGTGACTGTTATGCGGACCAGGCATTCGAAGCCATTCTTAAAATGGCCACTTATCTAGACATTGACGGTCCGGAAATTGCCTGGAACGATGATCCAGTTCCGAATCCATTCCCTGAAAACTGGCGACGCGAAAGTTACATCATCAATGAACTGCCGCTCTTCGGCGACATCTATCTAAAAAAACTTTACCAACAAGGGAAGGGAAGACGCTCAGAAGAAGTCTTTTCGGATTGTCTAGCGCATTCAAGAGAACCTTTGACTATTGTCGCAACCGGACCGTTGACAGTTCTGGCACCACTGATGAAGAATGCGGACCTGCGAAAAAACGTTTCTGAGATCGTCGTTATGGCAGGCGCTGTTCAGGTGCCGGGCAACGTGGAAGAAGCCGACCATGACGGCAGTGCTGAATGGAATGTGTATGCAGACCCGGTTGCATTTAAAAGCGTCTTGGACAGTGGCGTCCACGTCAAAATGATTCCGCTGGACGTGACCAATCAAGTGCCTGTGACAAAAGAATTTCTTCAAAGATTGGAAGATCAAAGTGGGTCATACAAAGCATCAATGCTCGCAGCAAAACTTTGGTCGCTCGTGAAGGGATTCACCTATTATTTTTGGGACACGATCACTGCGGCTGCGGCAATCAAGCCTGAATTATTCACATTCAAGGACATGCGGATTGAGGTGGCGACCCAAGGCAAGAGCATGGGCAAAACTTCCTCAGTGATGTTTGGCGGCAAGAAAATTCAAGTCGCAACACAGATGGACAAAGTCGCTTTTGAAGATCTTTTATTAGAGATCTTCCGCTCCCGGTAAAGCTTTAGTTCGACAATCTATTGAATGCGGTTAGAGGTATCTCAAGATGGAATACAGGCAACTCGGAAACTCAGGGCTCAAAGTGCCAGTGCTCAGCTTTGGCACCGGCACCTTTGGCGGTGGCAATGAATTCTTCAAAGCGTGGGGCGACAGCGACGTCAAGGAAGCGACTCGGTTGGTCGATCTCTGCCTGGATGCCGATCTCAATTTCTTTGATACTGCTGACGTCTATTCAAACGGCATGTCAGAAGAAATCCTGGGACAAGCAATTCAAAAACGACGCGACAAAGTTCTGATTTCCACAAAAGCAACATTTCGAATGGGCGAAGGTCCAAACAATCTCGGCTCATCGCGTCACCACCTAATCAAAGCCTGTGAAGACAGTCTTAGACGGTTGGGTACGGATTACATCGACGTTTATTTCATGCACGGAATGGATGCGTCAACGCCAATCGAAGAAACCCTGAGCACGCTCAATACTTTAGTCACTAGCGGCAAAGTTCGCTACATCGGCTGTTCCAACTTTTCTGGCTGGCATCTGATGAAGTCTCTAGACATCTCGGAAAAATATGGTTGGGCACGATACGTTTCACATCAAGCGTACTACTCACTAATCGGACGCGAATTCGAGTGGGAATTGATGCCACTCGGTCTTGCAGAAAAGGTAGGCACGACTGTCTGGAGCCCGCTAGGTTGGGGTCGCCTAACCGGTAAGATCCGCCGCAACTCTCCTCTTCCGGCCGATAGTCGTCTACACAAAACTGCGGACATGGGACCGCCGGTCAATGACGAGTACCTCTACACTGTCGTTGACGCTCTCGACGAAGTCGCCAAAGAAACCGGCTATTCCGTCCCGCAAGTGGCTTTAAACTGGCTAGCACAGCGACCAACCGTCTCCAGCATCATTATCGGCGCTCGCAACGAAGAACAACTCCTCCAGAATTTGAAGTCCGTCGATTTCAAACTCAGCGCCGAACAAGTCGAAAAGCTCGACAAAGCCAGCGAAGTCACACCAATCTACCCATATTGGCACCAATGGCAATTCAAAGAGCGCACACCACTCGCGGTACCATCCTACAAATAACCGCCTGGGAGCGCCGGCATCCTTGCCGGCAACTAACCTAACGAGTCCGAAGTGCGCCGGAACGCGACCTCACGAGTTGGTATCCCAGGTGCAATCAGTTGAAGAAGTGATGACCACTCTGGATCATGGTTCACCAACTCATGATTGACGGTCGCAAACCAACTTATCTGCCCGGCGCGGAAGACAACAGAATAGTCGAAACAAAAATATAATAACTACTCTGCATTCTTGTCCGAAGTCGATGCCGGGAGGTGTTTCACTGTTCCTAAGCCTGGAGCGTATTCCAACTTGTTCGATCCAAAATCGCCGCGAATCAACGTGCCATCCGGTTGAATAACTTTCCGGAATGCATCGGAAAGAGACCCATTGCGTTTATCAAAGCGCTTTATTGATCTCAGTTTCTCATCTTGACTCAATTCCTTAGCCGAAGGTTCGTCAGGTGCTTCGGGCTGTCTAAAGATTGCAATCACATCGATATACTCGGTTGTGTCCTGGAGCCATGGGCGAAATGGTGCAGCATTTTGCACTGCCGTCATTGCTGCTCTGTCGGCGTCTGGATTCAGCGACTTTTCCTGAAGTTCTAGATTCGACATTGCTCCAATTTTAGATATTCTGAAACTTACTGAAACCGGGCCGACGCGTTCACTTGTAACGACCGGAAACCAAGCACGTTTTAATCGCCGCGATAAATCCAATGTGTACACATAAGTGAAATCGGAAGTTCCGCCTCCGAGCTTGCGCACATTCACCGTTCCTATAGACGTTTTAGGAGCAATGCTATTGCCGGTTTGAACCTGCGCGCAGGTGTCATTGAAAGTCATCAGCACTGACAAACCGAAGAGAATTACACTGATCCAGTAAAAACTCGACATAACACCTCAAGTAGCTAATGAATGCGGGATGCCGAAACCGTCATAATAAAAGTGTAAACGACTTACACCGTAAGATGTCAATTCAAAAACAACCGAAGCTTCTCTTGCTCATATACGCATTGGTGGCTATCTTGGCGGGGACTTTGGCGATTTTAGTGTGCCTAAACCCGTGGGCTCCTGAGACCATTCCCGTTGCAGTCCGTTGTGATGCGGCTCTAGTTCAGGCTAACTTGTCACTGAAAGGTGGTCACGTTATTGAAACAGAACGCCTTTGTCTCGACGCGCTCAAAATGATTGAAACTAGCAGCGATGAATTTCAAAGAGCACGAGTGCTTCACGCGCTTGGTCTGACATACATGCAAGAGAAAAAGTTACCCGCTGCCGAACAAACGCTGCGCAAAGCGCTTGCTTCTCTTGATCAGGTGATTGCTAAGAATGGCCAGACCGCTCCTAACAAACCCACTGTAGACAATCTTCGCAGCGCACAACAAAAATATGCTGTCATTGAAGGCGATCTGGCTTCTGTTCTGTCTGATCTCTCGCGGTACAGCGAGGCGGAATCTGCTTACAAATCCGCGTTAAAGCGAAACGATTTGTACCTCGGCAATTTGGAAGTACAAAGCAATCTATCGAATAATCTGGCAAAAGTATTATTGAAGAATGGAAAAAACGCCGCTGCTGAAGAACTAGAAATAGAGGGTGAAGCCAATGAGCTGTCCACCAAAGATCTGCTCGCCGAAGTAAACATGCGGCTCCAGGAACTTGCCGCAGGAAAAATAACTCGCCCCATCCAGAAGCCTCTCCTGAGCGTCGTGTATGTAGGACTAGCCGAATGTTATGTGGCGCAGAAACTGTATGTGGAAGCGGAGTCAAACTACAACAAGAGTCTTGAAGTATGCGAGAGAAATTTGAAATCAGTACCTAACGACCCAAACCGATGCGCACTGGCTTCAGCTTTGAAAGAAGCGGCGAGCAATTATGTGATGGAGAACAAATATGATCTCGCCTTTCCGGCGTTCAAGCGCGCTCTTTCAATCTGGGAGACAGTAGTTCATCCACCAGCTTGGGCTAAGCCTGCAACAGAAATTACTTCAACTCGCGTCCTTCTTGCTAACGCATACCGCGCTCAAGAAAAGTCAAAAGTCGATTCGACAAAAGCAACTTCTCAGAAGTGATGACTTGCAGCCCCAACTGGATGGCGCATAAGTGCCATCGGATTTGGTGGTTAGGACGCAGCAATCATTGAAGATTCTTTGAGATTCGCGGAGCACCATTTATGATGGCATGTCGTTGTACGTTCTCCCCTCAAGCAATCGCCTTCTCGTCAAACGATGCACCAGTGGTAATATCAACCAACCGGCCATCCTAGGTTTAACCTCTAGCTTAGGCGATCACAAAGTCAAGCAGATATGATCGCTAAGAATTTTCTACTAGCACTTGACCATACTTATGATATATAACACTGGAGGACCAATGATCAATTACCGAAAAGGAATAGTGGCTGCTATGGCTGCTGTATCAATAATAGTCGGTGCAACTTCGGCGCAAGCCAACTCTCACGGACGGAGCACTGCCAGCCTGGCAGGGATTGCCAAGGCATTGGCTAGTCAAGGTGGCGCCACGACACAATCGCACGGACCAGGCGGAAACGTCGGCGGCCATGCATTCTCTCCCAGGATGACACCACTATCGTGCGACTTTGATGACACAGGATTCGATGCTTCGGCTTTCTATACAACTGAGAACTTCTATCCTATTTTCAATGTCCAATCATTGAACACGTCAACAAATGATGACTTCGCTGGCGCCATAATTGATGGCGTATCCGGATACACTTTCAATTCATTCAGCTGGCAGCCAAAACTTGGTTCGCCTGTGACGAACGGTGGACCAGCTGTGATTCTCATTGGTGTAGACTCTAT
>PLZS01000145.1 GCA_003153555.1 Candidatus Melainabacteria bacterium
GTGGAGTTGCAGGCTTCGCATGCAGTGCTTCGGCGGGAGCAGGTGGTGGAGCTGCAGACTTTGCATGCAGAGCTTCAGCGGGAGCAGGTGTTGGAGCTGCAGACTTTGCATGCAGAGCTTCAGCGGGAGTAGGTGCTGGAGCTGCAGACTTTGCATGCAGTGTTTCAGCGGAAGCAGGTGCAGGAATTTCAGATTTCGCATGTAGAGCAGCAACAGAAGCAGGTGCAGGAATTTCAGATTTCGCATGTAGAGCAGCAACAGAAGCAGATGCAGGAATTTCAGACTTCGCATGCAGAGCAGCAACAGGAGGAGGTGCAGGAACTTCAGACTTAGCATGCAGAGTTGCAACAGGAGCATCTTCTCCGTGTATCGGAATTGGCGTATCGACGCCTAGCTGGGCAAATTTCTTTTTTTGTTTTCCAGCTGCCGGCTTCTCAGCTAACTCGCCTGTGTGATGTTGTGCAGATGAGTCATCCGGGTTGAATTGTGACTGAGTGCCATCATGATTAGTTAGATTCTTGACTCCCTTACCGTCTGTTGCGGACTCGGGCGCGAACTTACCAGCAGGCGTTGGTTTCTGTGTTGCGCTGCTCCGATCATCGATTCCGAACCCATCCCTGCCGAACCCATCCGCCGCACTGGATGCACCCTGCATGTTCTTCAACACTTCGCTGAATCTGTTGACAGTAGATCTCACCTGCTCGCCCAGGGATTGCTCAGAGCCTGTGTTGTGGTTGTTCACCCGATCACTGAACACATTGGTCAGATTTAAATCGCTGTGCGGTGTGTTTTGCTTATGCGCTGTGTTGTCAGACGCGTCCGGGTGACCCTGTGGGTTTCTCGCGTTTCTTGCTGGTGCCGTTTCTAAGCTCATGATGAATAGAACCGCCTAGTAATAAATGTCTCGAACCGCGAAAGCTACTCAAATAATGCTCAGCGGCTGCATACCAGAAGTGTTGCCTCTTTGTTATAGCTGTCATGTATTACCAAGTTGTCATACCGCAGTGAGTAATACCCCTGAGTGTTTGTCTGGAACTGCAGTCTTGGACGCACAATCAGTTCGACTTGCCCTGTGCCGCCTTAACCGCACCACCGGGAATGCCTGTCAGTGTGCCAGGCGGAGCCGGTTCAACAAGCACCACTGGCAGTGGCGTTTACATCTGTGTCTTCAAATGGTGAATTACTTGTACGGCTGGCCAAGGGGCCAAGCACACTGATACCGAGCCTGCAACGTGAATTTTTCAGGGTAGCACTTGAACATTTAAACGACTGCCTGATTAATGCGACCACATGGTGGACTGCTTTAAATACGGAGCAAATCTAATTGCAAATTCCGTCTCTTGCGGCTGAATCTGTTCGAAAGGATAATTCTCAATCATCCTAATTTCCTTTGGAGTGGCTCCGTACTGTTTAAGTTCTTCGGAATGGGTGACAACTTGAGAAATATTGATTTTTCGGCGACCTGCCCCAAAGTCATAGACAATCTGTTCCAACGACTCATTATTTTTTGCATTGCGGTCTTCGTCAGTTTTCATTTCTGATTGTTTTCTTACTGCGCCTTCTCGCGGTACCAAAGGTTGGTCAGGCAGAGCCAACCAATAATGGATGTCGATGACTGGCTCAAATTGACAATCTGGCAGCTGACGTTTGAACCTCTCTTTTTCTTCAGCGCTCCAGTTATTCTTATCTAAAACCAGGTGTTTTAAATTTTTCATCCTGGCAAACACAGCGAGGGAATCTGGATTGAGCGCACTGCGTCTGATTCTAAGTGTCTTAAGATTTTTCATGTGAGTCAAAAGTTCGAGTTGGTGGTTGTCGGTGCCTTGTTCTATCAACCAGACTTCTTCGATATTAGGGTAATGCGGAAGAGCCTTAAGGAGTGGTTCTGCGTTCTTAATCCCTTTCAGCTTTATGCTGTGAAGACTACGGAGGAGAGACATCTTGGCGATATTGGTGCCAGTCACAAGTTCTCCGCAAAGTCCCAAAGATTTTAGCCTCGTTAATTTATCAATCTCAGGCAATAGTTTGTCACTGACAGGCGATTCTTCATGACTTTCGTTCTGAGGTGGTGCCTTCATTAAAGAGTTGAAAAACAATAATTCATCCAATCGCGTCCATTTTTTAACTTTTTCAACTACTTGTTCCGGTTTGTGGAATACAGCCTCCAGTGCATTTAAATCATCGTTCCGAAATTTGTCCAAAAGGGCTGGAAAGTCTGCGGATGGATGCCGTGTGTAGAAGCCTAATCTGCAATTTTTACTGACACTCTTCTCGCCCCAAACTGACATCGGAGGCTGTTGATCGATTTTTAGAATACCAATGCAGATATTTTTTGGAAATGAGAAGCCAGTGATGGCTCGCGGACCGCTGCGAACTGGACTTGAAAAAACTGCAGAATGACTTTCGGGAGTTCGGCCAGGTGCCCTCGATTGTTTTTCGCTGTCAGAATTTACGGTGGCGATAGAAGCGCTGCTCGGGGTTTCCTGATCGGGCACACGATTGCTGGCAGAACGATGCGATGCTGAGTCCTGCGCAGTTGCACTATCGAGATTGCTGCGCTGTTGAAATTGGCTCAAACTATAGCCAAGTGACCCTGCAATTACTGATGCTATCACTCCGACTCCTAATAACGATGCGTAGAAATTCGCCATGGAAATCGAAATTTTTTTCGAATTAGCATGTGCAGTGTTCTCTACCAGTTTTACGCCATGAGATATCGACTCTCCGCGATTGAGAGCGGCCAAATAGTGAGCGACGACTCCTAAATTTTGATATCGCTTCTCGGGAGACTTCGCAAGCATCGTGGCCACGATTTCTTCCAACTCTGGCGAAAAGGCCAACCCTAATGATGCCTCCTTTAGAGTGGGCGCCAGGGCTGTCTGGTGTTGCATCATTGTAGAAAGAGCGTTTTCGCCAACGCACGGCGGAGTGCCAGTCAGTGCTTCGAACAGCACGCAACCTAAAGAGTAGACATCAGCCCGGTGATCAACACGCTCGCCCGCGCACTGTTCCGGGCTCATATAAAGGGGGCTGCCGAAAACTTCTCCTGTTTTTGTAAGTGCCTGCACTTCTCCACCATCATGTTGAGCAAATTTAGCTATGCCAAAATCCACAATTTTGACGGCAGCTTCGGCACCACATGCGATACCATTAAGGAGCATGATGTTGCTCGGCTTGATATCTCGATGAACGATTCCGCGCTCATGTGCATAGGCTAAGCCGAAACAAGCCTGAATGAAGATTGGCAAAGCTTCTGCAGCGGTCAATCGACCTTCTCGCTGGAGACGATCAGCCAAAGTCTCACCATGTATGAGTTCCATGACAAGAAATGGTGTCATGTTATCGAGAATGCCAAAGTCTTTCACCGCGATTATGTTTGGGTGGTCGACGGCATACGCGGCTCGCGCTTCTTTTTGAAATCTTCTAACCCGGACTTCTGAAATTTGCTCTCTGATCAGTGTTTTCAGAGCAAATTCTTGGTCTAGGAAAATTTGATTAACACGGTAGACAACACCCATCCCACCTGCACCGAGTACAGCTTCCACTCGGTATTTCCCGTCCAGCACTTCTCCAGGTTGAAACTCCGTGCACCGGACATCGTCTGGCGTACTTACACTTTTCGGAATCTCATTTGCGCTAGTCGAATACGTGGCATTTACCTCTATTGGTGATTGCCTTAACAATCCTACGCTAGGCGTAGTGTCCGATTCTCAGATACTATGTGAATGCAATTATTGCAGCAGACGGCGAAATTCGAGTTTCTCGAAATTTGTCGTGTTGCATAAACGTGTCCCCGACGTCCTAATCGAAGAATATCCGAAGCGGTATTAAATAGACGTTAAATCAGCTCCATTCATGCCACCGCGCCGGGAGCATCATTAGGAGTTGGCATTGGCTGCCAGTGATTCGATCCGGATTGCAAGCTCTTTCATAGCAAATGGCTTTGCTAAATAATCGTTTGCACCAGCTTCTAGACCGGCAGCAACATGATTTTCAAAAGCTTGACCGCTTAACATCAAAACAGGCGTTATGCCACCTGCTGAACGAAATTGGCGGCAAATATCCACTCCTTTCATATCTGGCAATTGACCATCCAAGATAATCAGATCGAACTTTCCATATTCCATTAGCTCAAGAGCCTCTAAGCCTGTGCCTACAGCTTCGATCTTGTGGTTCTTTCGCTCGAACCACATCTTGATTGCTGCTGCGAGTTCTTCGTCATCTTCGACGAGAAGGATTGCTGCCACCGTTGAACTCCTTTTCGATTACTGATCCATTACAATCGTGCTTCGACCCTGATCTTTGGCGCGATAAAGTCTTCGGTCGACACAGCGCAGAAGTTTTGGTATTGAATCACCGTCTGAAGGAAACTCACCGACGCCCGCACTGAATGAGATATGGAATTTAACATTATCATCGCTTTCGAACGTCATAGCTTTAAACTCGTCGAGCGCCCGCAATAATGCTCCCATCATGGTATTTTTCGATTCATTCCTGAAAGCGATGATGAACTCCTCACCACCCCACCGTCCTCTAATGTCTTCCACCCTAAATCGTCGTTTGAGTAGCTGCCCTAAGATCGTGAGCACGTTGTCGCCAATTAGGTGTCCGTAAGTGTCATTCACAATCTTGAAGTGATCTACATCAATTAAGCCCAAGCTGAAATTTAGCTGGTGTCGCTTTGATTCTGATAGCAAAGCGTTCATTTGTTCCATGAATGGTCTGCGCAACAATAACCCTGTCAAAACATCGTTCTGCATTCGATCTTTGAGCAAGCGTGATCTTTCCAATCGCGTCTTCACTCTTGCCAGAAGTTCGATGGGAACGATCGGTTTCGGAAGATAATCATCGCCACCGCATTCGAATGCTTCAACACGTGCGTCCACCTCCGTTTTGGCTGTAAGAAAGAGTATCGGCAAGTCTTTGTAAATATCGACAGAGCGCAGCATACGGCAGACGTCAAAGCCGCTAATCGATGGCATCAAGATGTCCAGAAGCACTAGGTCTGGAGAAAAGGAACGCATTGTATTGAAAATGTCGGAGGGATCCTGGAGGAGGCGCACCAGCATTCCTTCACTACCAAGAATGTTGATAATGATTTCTCCAAATGTCATGTCATCATCTACAACTAGAATGCGTGGACGTCCCCCTTGCCTGAGGTGAATCAAATGCTCAACAGTGGAAACGAGAGAAGCGGCGTTTACAGGTTTGTTAAGGAAGAGTGAGCTACCTGCGTGAGTGGCGCCGATTGTGTCATCCGGTCCTTCACCAAGTTGGTGAATGAACGCGAGTGGCAGATTCTCGTGTCCAGTCAAACTTCTAACATTGCGCGCCAGCTCAAAGGTCATTCTAAGCGAATCTCCTACCTCATCGATTAAGGCGGCATCGAGCATGACTAAGCTTGCTTTGCTCAATGCTTCCTTGGCATCGCGAACGTGTATGATTTGCATCGGTAGACTGTCTCTGCAATCAGCATCTGTCACTGTAGGTGGTGACTCTTTCGAGACATAGAGAACCTGAATCCTGGCTGCATCGGTGCACAGATCTTCTGTGTCATTCAAGTCACTAACAGATTGTTCGTTGAGTGTCTTGCATACAGCTGCAGCAAGATCAGTCAGCTTTTCGACGGACCTCCAACTCTCCTCACTATCTAGCAAGCTGATGTCTTCCATCATCGTCGAACAGAGATCGTCCAGCGAGCACATGATTTCACTCAGTTCGATAAATCCAAGTGAACCGGCCGTACCTTTCATGCTGTGCGCCAATCGCTGAGCATCAGACAGAAGGTCCAGGTTTTCTGAAGATGAGCATCCTCGTAACAATTTTGTCAGCGCCCCGAGCCTGACAGGAAGCGTCTTACGAAATCTTCGCCGCACGGTATCCAGGACGCTAACTTCGGAGTGTGGCGTCGTTGGTGAATCTTGAAAGTTTACGGAGTCGTTGAACAATGCTTCGATTTGCGCTCCCAGCAGGGAAGTGCGGAGGGGACGATGCAAAACGAGTGCCACGTTAAGTTCTTTCCGCAGCACGGCGTACAATGATGCGTTGCCCCATGAATTGCTGATAAAGGCAACTTTTGTACCCTTATCGCTTTCTCTGAACTTGGATAGCCACTCGACGCCGTCGACATCTGCCAATTGTTCGCCAACAATTATTAGGCTGAAAGTGCAGTTTTTCGACCTTTGCAGGGCTTCTATGCCGGAGACCTCGGTCTCCACCTCATGACCAGCTTTCTCAAGTGTGTTCTTAATGAGTTTTGATGATCGTTCATTGTTGGCTACAACGAGAATGGAAAGCGTCATCTTCCAGTTCAACCCATTTGACATTTACTTGCTTGGCTATCTATCGAGTCACTACCCACAATTTTCAAAATGCAATCGCCGGTTTGGTGCTTGCAGGAACTACAAGCTGCCGTTTCTGCAGAAAATGCGGATTTTTTAGCACTCACTCTCTGCTTTTAGTGCCTTCGTTAAATCTATCGATACCACGTTAAGAAAAACATCTATTTTCATTTCGGCTGTCACATTAACATATCAACTTAGCAAGTTCACTGCACCTTGCCGCGGGCTGACACTGGCCAGATCGCTTCAATAATGCCATTACGAATACCGTAATAGACGTCGAAAAGGTTGACGGTTGTGTCGATATGGCTCGGTATCAGTTCGAGCCTGGTGCCGATGTCCAGGCGGAGATCTAGGTCGTGCCATTCCAAAATGCCGTGTTCATCGCCTGCTGGTCGATAGCGCATGGAGGAATATGCTTTCGGCTCAGCGTTGCCACTGTCATTGGAAAGTGATTTGAGTCCGGCGTCTATAACGGCACGATCGGTAGCGGGCCTGCTAATCACTGTCGAGAGAATGGAAAGCGCGTTACCGTAGGTGGTGCCAATTGCGTTTCGGTAAGCTGCGTCCATAAAAACGAAACTGCCAGGTTGAACTTCGGTGACGCAGTCAAATTCGGCGCAAATTTCGCATGTACCGGTACCACCGGTGGTGACTATGTCCAGAGTCAGTCCTTCGTCCTTAATCTGCTGCACAGTTGCGGAAAGTTTCTCCATAGCTGTGCGACAGAGGCGAACGCGCTCATCCTTTGCTAGATGCTGTAAGTGTCCCTCATAGCCCTGCACGCCCACTAGGCGCAAATGCTTCAACCCGCCAACATGCTTGGCCAGACCGACGGCTTCGCTGCCCGGAGCAATTCCAGTTCGATTTTGTCCAACATTGATTTCGACGAGCACCTGAAGCTTCATTCCAGGCGCAAATTGCTGCATGGCAAGATTGAGTTCATTGGCGCCATAAATGCTGTCGACAACGACTTTCACAGTTGGATATTTCATGACCAGGTCAATCAGTCGCCCTATTTTGACCGTGCCGATTATCTCAGTTGTGATTAGGAGATCTGTAATGCCTGCTGCTGCCATCACCTCGGCTTCGCTGACTTTTGCGACACAACAACCTCTGGCTCCGGCGTTCAGCAGTCTTTGAGCGAGCAACGGTGATTTGACTGTCTTCAAGTGCGGGCGCACATGCTTGCGTGTGTCTTCAAAACGTTTCATCATTTTGGCTATGTTTTGATCCATGATAGAAACGTCGACGACCATTGAGGGCGTATCTAGAACATCAACACTGTCACCGATTGTGGGTGTATGCAACTGATTCGTCTCCTGCAAGTGAACTGGTCGTTGAATTCTAGCGGATGTTCTGCTCTGATGATGTGATGTTTTTCCAGTGTGAATGATCACTATGCGATTCGTCGATTTCATAAGCCTAAATACGAATGACTGTTCTCATCGAGCATTACGAGTCAACTACGGTTGACCTCTGAGCAAGAGCGACAGCAGGCGAGATGCTCGAATTTCTAATGCAAGAACACAATGTGAAACAGGTCGATCTTGAAAACGAACTTGGATCGCAGACAACTGTGTCCTTGCGCGCGCGTTTCGGTCAAAACGTTTTCATGTGTCTCCGGCAGTATTCTTTGAGAAACTGACTTGAGTGACAACGCGTGTTAAGCGGCGCCGGCGATTCTATTATCAAGCGCTTCAACGTTTGAGTTGATGTTCAAAGTCAATTCACTGACTGCTTCATTGATTGAAATGCCCGTTCGCTGGCAGCTGCGGAATATGAGGATCGCCTGGTTCATATTCATCGTATCGTTCTGAACCAGATTCAGACAGTGCACAGCGGTTTTAAATGCCTTTAAATTAATTGCTTCGCTGGCGAGCAAAGCACGCGCGCAGTCGTCTTTATAAACTGGGTACAATTCGACTGCTTCTCGTAAATCTTTTTCGGTGACCGTTCGAGAGATTTTCAAAAATGCGACGATGTTTTTCTTCAGCTCGCCTAGTTCTTCCAACATTCGCTCGACGGAAAATTGATGCAAATGCGCTTGCTTCAATAGTTCTTGAGCCTGAGCGAAGTTGAGTTTGCCGCTTAACACCAAGCCCTGTAAATGCAATGCAGCTGTTAGCACTACTGATGGTACCAACTGACGTTGGAACAGAATTTCACCGATCGGTTTGTTTACTTCAATTCCGATTTCGGCCGAGTTTAGAACTTCCGTTTTGCTTAACACTCCTGCTTCTGCTAGCAGCTGACCAAGTTTTGGCATAGCCGTATGTAAGTATACGCCGCATTTTGCAAGCGCTTCTGGGATGGTTGCGTTTTCAAACCAGACAATTCTGAAGGCGCGAGCTGCCAGTTCTTCGGTGATACATTTGCTGCGAATCAGCACAAGAATATCTATGGCAGATTCAAGCTGCTCATTGGTTACAGTTTTGGTTAGAACCAGAAGTCTTCCCAGCGTCAGTTTCTTCTGTGCCGATTGTGAGATGAAGGAATTCAATTGCCCTTCAGATAGAAGTTGAGCGTTCAGCAGCAAGTCGGCAAGCTTTCGACGCGGAATGTTTTTTATTTCGTGTAAGAGATTGGGAAATGGTTGACACTCGGCCAGTGCTCTGACAAGAATAGGCACTGCGATTTGAACAGTGATGTGGCCTTGCTTGACCAGTTGTGAGGCTTGTAGCAAAGAAGTCAGGTCTCCTTCTCCCAGGTGCCCAGCCATGACCAGTGCTCTGCCAAACGGGATGTTGTTCTTGGTCGCAGTCAAATGCGCCCGCACCAACACTTCGCTGTCGATGAGACCAGTCGAGCTGATCAGGTCATATGCAATTGAGCTGATAGAGAGTTCTTGTCGCATGTTCAGCGATTCCTTATTTCACGGCTTAGGGAGTTAATTAAACTAGTCACCAATGCGCTAATACTGCAATTAGAATGTCTTCAGCCGTAGCGGAAAACGTCTTAGGTAAATCCAATTCCTACGATCCAAAATTCACCAACCTTTTAGCGGCATTCTGTTTGCCTTGCACTCCTTGATTTTCATTTAGCTCAATCATTTGGGAGCACCTATACTCGATTGCAGTATATTCGAGCATGCCTTATAAAATTCTCATCAAATCAATCCAAGGAGACGGATATTTCGGCAATTTCTATGATCGGTAAATGGTCATTGCTAATTGCCTACTACTTGCGCCCAGTCTCAATCAATTTGCACCAGAAATGGCGGATGATTTCAATCCGAGTGGCCGATTAAATCAATCCGCTACACTTAGCTGCGCCTTAGACAAACCGCGTGCCAGAATTCTTTTCCATGTCTGCCATTTTGGTCCTTTCGGCGGCGGTTGGCTCTTGACCAGCATATCCTCTCCAAACTACGCTGCCGTTAAGGCGCTGGTTGATGCCGTTATGGTCACCTAAGCTTTTTTCGTCGGCTTGGCTTTGTTTTTGCTGCCACGCACCTTGTTCCGCTGAACTCATTTGGTTCCAGTTTTGAGGCAGTGCGGTCGATTTGGTCCAGCGATTGTCTCCGGTACGTGTCCATCCGTTGTTTGCGGAGTCAGTTCCACTGCCGTCGCCTTTGCCGTCACCTTTGCTGTCGCCTTTGCCGTCGCCTTTGTTGCCTTTGCCGTCACCTTTGGCGTCAGCGGCTTTCTTGCCCTTTACTCCGGCTTCTCCGCCTTCTTGGCCTTCTCCTTTACCCTTTTCTGCGGCTGCTTCTGCGTGCTTGCCGTGCGCGTCCTTGCTGTGCACGCTCCTCCCGTAAATATCGTGGTGCTCAAAGTTTAGGCCGGTAATTTTGCCGTCTTTTTCTTCTACAGACAGAGGGCTTTTGTGATGTTTGAGCAAATCACGGTCAATTTGCTGCAGAAGTGCGTGAGCTTCTTTGGGGTGTTGGTGTATCTCTTTTGCTAGGTCTTCACGAGCATGTTTGAAGTGATGCTGCGCTAGCTCGTTACCAATTTTTTCAGCAGCAGGGTGGGCATGTTCTGCGTGGGGCATATTGTTTGACTCCTCTGCACTAGCAACGAGCCATTGGCACCGTTACTTACTTAGGTGGATTTGTTAGATAGTTAGGGCTAGTAACAGGTCGATTCCGTTGAACAATTGGTTCAACGGAATAAGAATAAGTGACCGGATGTCAAATGGATATCAAATGCATTACCAAATTCTCAGAATTTCGAAAAATTCTTATTTATTGATAGGACAAAATTGGCGAAGCTCAGTTCGCTAATGTTGTGATCTTTCGATCGTCAATGTGCTTGATTGGCTTTCCACTTTAGCCAGGCTGGATTCGGTAATGTTGTTGTCGCAATAGCCTCCACTATGGTCTTTAAATCATGTCGCGACGCGGATAAAATATGTTTTGGCTCAGCCAAATATTTTTGAAATATCATATGTTTTTGAAGTACCAGATCCTGGATCACCAAATACGCTTGAAAGACCATTCTTCTGGCGTAAATTGTATAGCGCTTGATTTGCGGCTGGATCATCGAGCGGATCGTTCCAATTGCGTACATTCTGAGCATTAGGCTGCCATCTTCTCTCGGGTGTAACATTTTGCATGTCATTTTGGATCTGATCGTTGCGATTTTGCAGTGTCGGCACGATACCGCCAGAGACACCATAGCTTGATCGCCAGTTCTGATGATTGGCTTGCTGTTGTTGCGGTTGAGAGTAGCGCTCTTGGTTATAGCCATTGATGCTGTATGGCGAAGGATTGTTGATTGGCGGATGCCCTAGTTGCCCAGGTTGAAAGTCTGGATTTCTTCGATCTCTGTTTTCGTTCTGCCTATAAATATTGCCCACTTGAGCGATCGATCTGCCGGATCGATCGACAATCGCCACTTCGCCGTCTTGCCGCATAGCGATGTGCAAAGGACTGCTCGTGCCTTTCTCTAAGGCTGCGTGAGTGGCTAGTTGATTGGCTTGTTTAATGTAGGTGGGCGCTTCGCCTTGTTCTATAGCGCGGCGCAACACCAATGCCGCATCATTTGGTTGTCCCTCAAGTAGATCTTTAGCCACTCTGACAATCTGTTGCTGATCGCGATCACCGCCACCAGGAGCATATTGAGGTCGCCCATAGTCGATCTGATAGCCGGCATCAGGCGATGGTGCAGGTGGAATCAAAATTGGTGCCCGTTCAACAGGAAACTGAGTTTGCTGTGGCAGTGGGTAAGCATCTGCAGCAGCGTTGAAGTTTGGTGGTTGTTCCGTTGAAAAAGGAATTTGTCTTTGTGGCTGTAATGGCTGAGGTGCTTCGTGAGCTTCTTGAGACTGGATTTTGCATCCAGGCAATTTTAGCTTCCACCCTGCTGCAAGGTATTCTTTATTGCAATCTAGTGCATTATATTTTTCGTGATTTAATTCAACTATTTCTTTGACTTCGTGAGCGATTGATTTCTTATTTACCGCTTGTCCCTCAGCTTCTAATTCTCTTGCGGCAATCGTGCTTAAACAGTCTCCATGCTTTACTGTGTAAGTGCCTCCTTCGTCCAATTTCAATGAGTGGTGGCGGCTATCTTCATTCTGCTTGTGCCACTCGCGTGCTTGAGGAGAGCTAAGGCTGTAGTCTGGGTGCCAGTTTTGAATACGCGGATCTTTACAAGCATCGCCACCTTCATTGGCCTTGTCTTTGTCTGCGCCAGCACGTTTGTCACCGTGACCACTGGTGTCGTAAGTATATTCATTGTCTTGTCTGTTTCGACCGTCGAATTCACGATTCACTTCGCTTGCCTCTTTTATTCACTTGATCTGACGCCACTACTGGTAATGTGAGCTGAAGCGAGTTAGACAAATAGACTTTGTGTGACCAACTTTGTTGGGAAGATTGTCGGTTATTTGATTGTCTGATCGTTGGGTATCGTAATAACAACAGGTCCCCCTTTATGGTCAATCAAATGTATGACCGTCTCACCTTCACCTGTTGATGTTTCACCAGCATTCGCCATCGAGAAAGCCTTAGTTGAACCGCCGGCGCGCGGGCCTCTATAAATTTCGTCATGAAATGCTGCATGAGCACCAGCGGCGGCATGACCAGCTGGATCTCCGATAGCTGGATCTCCGATATTCAATGCTTTGTGTTCAATACTCATTTCGAGACCTCAGAATCAGGGTGCGGGAGTACAGTTGTCTGCTCTTCGCATAGTTGTTTCATACAATGTGCGGCCGGAATCATAAAATTGATGTAAAACCGATATCGTAAGATTACGCAAAACGAACTCGTGCGTCATTTCTATGGCAACAACTGGTTCTCATTGGAATGAACACAAACGGTTGTCCTCTAGTATCTCTTTTTGATCGGAGTTCAGCAGTTACTTTCACCAAGTTCGGCTGCGACTGAGTGCTGATGCATCGGGCTGGCGCTGGCGTTCCGCGATCATTTCTTAGCTGGAGCAAAATCTATCCTTATTGATTTATCTGCTCTTCTTTGCATCTATGATTCTACAATTTTGGGGTAGCAGATTCCACCTTATAAAATTTCTTGAACTGAGGCCCGTTCTAAATCCTCCTTTTGTTTTTCGAGCAACTTTATCCGTATGTCAGACATGTTTGGATCATTCGGTTTGTACGCTGGGTTAAACTCAACATTCCGCCGAACTTGTGGGTCCAGATCGTCCGCCATTCGGAGCATCAAACCACGACTGGTTGTTTGCTTTGCAACAGCCATTCTGACCCTTGGGTCCTTATCGAGCGACAGGTCAAGAAACTCGATCTCACCAGCTTCTGGGTTAGATAGAACAGCCAATCTGACATTTGGGTTTGGATCGCCTACCAGTTCATCGAAGCGGCTGTAATCAGCGGCGCGGGCCGCCGTCATTCTCAAATTTACATCATCACTCTTAGCCATCTCAGCAAGCGAAGCCTGTCGGTTTGGTATTCGGGTGAAGTCAGGCTCTTCTTGAATTTCTGCACCGGCTCGTGTTCTCAATGTTTGCAGTGTTTGGGAAGGCTCTTCTTCAGGCATGGGAATATTTTCAGGAAGACCTGCGCCAGGGAAGCTTTGGTCAGCAGGTACTTCAACTCGTACTCCTCCACCGGTGTAGATCTTGTCTGGACCTTGGAGTGGCTGCCCGGCGGATGCTGGGGCTTCTGGTGCAGGTGGTGGCGCTGCGGCTGCTTTCACTACTTCAGTTGATGGTTGAGGGACTTCTGGTGTTGCTGCCGTTACTGGATGAACTTCTCCAGGCGATGTGGGTGTGGGAACCTCGGCTTCTCCTGCGTTTGGCTTAAACCACGAGCTCACACTTTCGGCTCTAGATTTGATAGCACCAGTGGTGCCCTGGATCCAAGGAGCACTCATAGCGGTATTGCCCCACGCCGCAACCTTTGCTGCCTTAGCGGTAACTGCGTCAGTTGCGGTCTGGACCCAGGCAGGGTTTTCGTGCCAATTTACTGCTTCCTTGCCATCTGCAAAATATTTTCCAAACGCTGCAGGAATTGTATCTGCATCTGCGCGGAGGTTCTTATAAAGATTTCTATTGAGGTTTCCATCAACAAATGAAGAATAGGTTTTGCTTGCTGCGCCATATAGCTCAGGAGCGTACATGCCAGTGTTAAATCCTTTCCAGCCCACACCTAATTCAACGAAGCCACCGCCTATATGCTCAAGGCCGGCGTGTGCTTTGGTCAGTTCTTCTGCTGTATGCGATGTGGCATTAACAACTGTCGAAGCGTTCTTTATCCAGCCCGGGGCATTCTTGTCCAATTCGTTGAGTCCTAAGACAACACCGGTAACGACTGCGGCTCCTCGAAACACAGGAGGCGCTAATCTAAAAACGGCTCCGGCAAGAGCCGATTCACCAAGAGTTAGCAACATGTCGGTTTTGTGCTCAGCTACTTCATTGATCATGCCGTTGCCGATGTCAGCGGCTACACCTATATAGTTGTGAGGCTGTTCAGCAGCAGCTTTAGCTTGAGTTGGTTGTGACATTGAGTCCGCTACGAGGTACGCTCTTACTGCATCGGCTGCATTGTTACTGGGCTCGTTCTCTCTGTAGTTAAATTGATCAAGCATTTCTGTAAATCCTCAAGAAACTAGGTGATTGCATACACTAATGTGTGAACGTTTTTCTGATGTAATCAGAGTGCGGTTAGAACAATAAAATTGTCGTAAAACTCGGATCGTATAACTACGCAAAGAATGGATTTTCCCTGGCTGAATTTCTAACTAACAAGTCCTCATCGTCAGCCAGTTTCTTTACCGATGCTGGATCGCTTGTTCGTTCTGCGACAATCAGCCTGACCTGGCGACTCTGGTCTCCGGCCAGTTTTGTGAATACTGCAGGATCGTCTGTTTTACTGGCTACAATGATTCTTACTTGAGCAGATTCGTCATTTGCTAGCTTGGCTAACAGGGCAGGGTCGCGAGTTTTGTCTGCCACAGCTATCCTTATAGTTGGGTTCTCATCGAACGCCAGCTTGGCATGAATGGCTCCAGCGGCATTTGGGTTCTTCACAACAGCTAGTTTGATTCGAGTGGCTTCGCCAGGCGCTGATAGCTGATCTAATACTGCTTGAGTGATTGTTCTTTCTGCAACAGCTAGTCTTACAGCGACGTCTTCATGGACAGCCTCAGCCAGGTCGGAAAGTCGTTCTGCGCGTGCTCTTGCTGCGTTTGGGTTCAACCGTGAGTGCACCTCTTCGACTCCAGATCTGACTGCACCAGTTGCTTGCTTAAGCCAGGGCGCATTTATAGCAGTGCTGCCCCAATCAGCAACACCGGCTGTCTTCGCACTGACCGCATCAGTTGTTGTCTTCAACCAGGCAGGATTTTCGTGCCAATTTATTGCTTCCTTGCCATCTGCAAAATATTTTCCAAACGCTGCAGGAATTGTATCTGCATCTGCGCGGAGGTTCTTATAAAGATTTCTATTGAGGTTTCCATCAACAAATGAAGAATAGGTTTTGCTTGCTGCGCCATATAGCTCAGGAGCGTACATGCCAGCGTTAAATCCTTTCCAGCCCACACCTAATTCAACGAAGCCACCACCGATGTGTTCGAGCCCGACGTGTGCTTTGGTCAGTTCTTCTGCTGTGTGCGATGACCCATTAACGACCGTTGATGCGTCATTTATCCAAGTGGTGGCATTTTTGCCCAGTTCGTAACCGCCCACGTAAAGACCGCCCAGAACTATACTGGTTCGAACTACGGGAGGCGCTAATCTAAAAACGGCTCCAGCAAGAGCAGATTCACCAAGGGTTAGCAACATGTCGGTTTTGTGCTCAGCTACTTCATTGATCATGCCGTTGCCGATGTCTCTTGCAACCCCTAGATAATCGTGGGGTTGTATTGCGCTTCTGTCATCGTGAGATTCTTTTGCAGCGATTAGAGGCATAGCCCTAGGGATTGAATCTGATCTAAGGTACGCACTGACCGCAGCGGCTGAATCTTCACTAGGCTCGATGTTTTTGTAGCTAGATTGATCGAGCATTTGGAATTGACCTCAAGAAACTGGTGGGATGCGTGTTCTGTATTCAAATGTCTTGTGGTGGCACAGATCTGTACCGCAAGTGTGAATGCAAACAGATTCACATAAGTCAGCGATGCAGTCGAGTGGGGAAATTACCAATGCGTTCGTAATGCCACCATAGGTAGTATCAAAACAAAAAGACGAATAGTTCGAGGGTTACTCGAATTATTCGTGGCGGCTTAGATTGTGTGGAAGCATCGGATAGTTCCGAGCATGACCTGAAGATATTTGAGGCGGTATCAAATCCACGTAAAATCGGTTGGTCTTGCCACTGCAATTTTTTTGTCGCATTCTGGTTGCGTATTTGAGGCGCATCTGTTGCTGCAGAGCGCGTGTCTGGTGTTGTACAGACTTCGCACTGGCTCTCTCAATCAGCTATAAAGTGGCCTGGTCATTTTAAGAAACGTTACTAGATCATCGTTTTTTTGAGGCTTTTTCGCAGACGTCGCGTATTCCTCTTGTCATACCTCTTGATTGCCTATAAGTTTGTCCCTGAGAACAACGATCAGTTCAGCGAGGATTATCATCGTGCAAATACTCAGGCACTCTGCTGACGCGATTCAGCATGCTGGTGAAGGACGCGATTACTGTACTGACGTTGTTCCCCTTTCTGATAGGCGCGGTCCCGCTACACTCGGTCTTCTTTGGGTAACAATGGTGACCGGTTTTCCCACTGTACTAATAGGATTCGAATAGTGCAAATCTGGTCTAACATTGCCACAGGTTTTGCAGGGTGTACTTTTAAGCTGAGTTCCGATCTAGTCATGTTTCTATCTACGAAAGACTATGGACTGCCACTTATGATCTTCGCTTTCATGGCAGGAGTGTTTGCAATAATGCCTTTTCGTTGGCTAAACATCTCAGTGCCGGAAATGTATCTGCTGGCTACAGAGTCGTTGTCTGGGCTTGCCTTAGCCAGTTTTGCAGACTCGGAAGCCAATGTTGAGTGCGAAGAAAAACTCGTCTCCCTTTAGTTTCGTCGTGTTTTTACGAAGTTGGTTTTACGATAGTTTTATGCAACAACCTGCACATTCATTGTAATGGACTTCCGTGCAAAATAGCTCCAGGGCGGGCCAATCATGTCAAATACAAGAAATCAGACAACGCCTCCACACATCAGTGATTTTGTGGCCGACTGCTGGGGACTTAATGGTACTCCGGTAATTCCGCTTATGACAGTCACCGATCATGCTGGCGCCATCAATAAAATATGTTCTAACACATACGCTGGCGTGAAGCAATTCTCGCGTCCTGAGGCTGAAGCAGTCAAAAGCGACTGCAAAAACTTTTGGCTTGAATCTAACGCCCCAATCGACGTTTCCGACTCCGTGCTCAAGAACCTTAAGGCCTTTGCTGAGGATTCTGTGATCATAGACAGAGCGATTTTCACTCTGGTTCATCAGATTGACATGGAACTAAACTCAGCGCAGACATTGAGTATGAAACAACAAGACGTAGTCAGACAAATGAGCGAAAATGCAGCTTTGCTGATGGCCGCCGCTGCGAATCGAAAAGCAACAAAACAACTGAGCTCCAACTGCGGACAAAGCGTTAGCACGTTGCTTCAAATTGCCAGCGATCATGGTGCCAATCATCAGAATATTCAGCAACTACAAAAATTGGCAGATGAGATCATGAGTATCTAAGACAAGTTCGGCAACCAGTTTTTTGGTTTTCCGATTTTTGTAGAATCTCAGGAATTGATTTTATGACAATTTTATGTGTACGGTCGCATATTATATTCGGATAATGCTGTCATTCAGTCACTGCACAGCGGCAGTGTGTAATGGAGAATTCAAGCTGGCATCATAAAGCTTTGACGACTTCAACTTAATAGCTAATTGCTGGACCTCCTATGTTCTATTACCAAAAAGTGTCCTCAAGAAACAATGAGTACTCCAGACTCTACTCCACAAAGATTTGATCGTATTGCACCGCGCGATGGGCATGAACATGCGGATTTGCCTACTGTCGACCGGGTGGCACTTTTGCGTGAGGGAACAGCTGTTAATTCACGCATAGGCACTGAATCTGCCAATAAATTTTTGCCGCAGGTTAGTATCGATCATGGTCAATTTAACGAGAATTACAGATCCAATGGTAATCTTGGATCCGGGACAGGTACACCGTATCAAGTAGATCCAAGGTACCAGGCAGGTTCACAGTACCAAGCAGATCCGAGGTACCAGGCAGATGATCGACGTGGTGGTGCTGGTGGTGCTGATCGGTGTCAACTAAATAATAGACTTGAGGATCAAAGAGGTAATCATCCTGATAGTCAAATGCACCAACATACGGTGAAGCAAGGGGAAAGCCTCTGGAGAATTGCTCGCAGAGCGCTAAAAGAATCCGGTGAACCATCAACTCATCGAGATATTTTAAAAGCTATTCACCGCATCGTTGATGCTAACAAAGCTGAGCATCCTTCTCTTGCATCGAATCCTAATCTGATTCACCAGGGATGGACTCTGAAAATGCCGATCGGCTCGGGTAACGACGGTCGAGGAAACGGCTCGCCAGATCTTTATCAGAGCGGTGGTGACCGCTCAAAACCGCAAGGAGAGCCTCGTTCCGATTCGTCGGACGGTTCGATTCCAAATGCCGGGAACTCTATCGCTCCCTTTGGCGACAAACTGGCACAGTTGGCCTCAGGCGTTGCTCGCAGTCTGGGAACGTCCGGTAATTGCGCCATGGGGGTTCGCATCGCGCTTGGAAGGCTGGGTCTCAATATCTCAAGCGATGGCAGTGCAGTCGGTCTAGGCCGTAACATCGAAAGCTGCGGACGCTTTGCCCAAGTTGACGGTCCACTTCAGCCTGGGGATGTTATCATTCGCGATCATGGTCCTGCTGGTCGAGCCCGTTACGGTGGACGTAATCTGGGCGATGCGGGTGTGTACCTGGGTGGTGGCATGCAGGCAAACGATCATATCGGCTCGGTGAAGCCAAACGGCAGCTATTATGCGTCTTTGAGAGCTTATAGATTAATAGGCTAGATGTAGCGGATTAGAGAAGAGCAGTTTGCTCAAGACATCTTGATCGTTCCCAATTTGTTTTTTGTTGCAATAGCTGAATGAAGGAAACATTTGATCTAGCTTGCAGAGATCAACTAGACCTTGGCCAATATCTTCTCCGAAAGCAGTTGCAAGAAATGGTGTCAAGCTATCCTTGGATGAGCCGTCGATTGCTTCAATCATGGTGGCACTGTCCTGATTATTGTCGTCCTGAGTATTGTCAGGACTGCTCATCTCGTGATTGTAGTCTCTGTCAGGGCTGGGTGAGGCAGCATGCTTGCTGTAATAATGTTCAATTAGTTGTTCGTCAAGGCTGATTGGAGAAAACTTTTCCCACAACGAAGGGCAAAGCAGTGATTTATCTATTGGATTGATTGGCATGGGGATGATATCCAAGACTGAGAGAATAGGATGAAACTCTTTCTGAGCCTCTTCCACACTTTTGGAAATGTATTCCTGAGACGGCGCTGACTTGAATTCGTCAAGAGTGAATTTTGTAGAAGCATTCGCCTTCAGCCTCAGGATGTCTTGGATAACACCAACTGTCGCTTTTGACGCACTTTCATCAAAGCAGTCTCAGCACTCAAGAGAAGTTTTTCCGCGCGCTCTGAATCACTGGTAATTAAGCAGCTCAATCCAAAAACTGGAGTGACACGCACATTCTCTGTACCACTTCTAAAAACCCACGGCAATTTCCTGGTTAGACGATTGACTGCCACTCTACCACCGGCTCCGTCAGCTTCGTGCAATATTAGCGCCAAACTGTTCATTTGATATCTGACAATAATGTCCGTTGGGCGAAGGTTAAGGCTACAATCCATTGCCACTGAATACAGTACCGGCTCTATGTCTTCAAAATCGCATTCAATGTCGAATTCAACCACAGCCAGGCATAAAGGATATTGTTCGATCAAGCTATGCTCGATTTGTCCTTCCAGCAATTGGATAAAGTGGGCGCGACTAGAACATTTCTTCAGGGGATCGCCACTCTTTGTCATGGTAGGGCGTGGCGGGCTAGCGGCAATATTGTTCAGCGTAATATTGTATGTTCGATAAGCACGTCTCTCCAGCGTATGGGGTGCTGTGTGTTCGTTGACCATTTATTTCTCCCTATCGTTTGAGTTGTTCCCAGAGATACCTTTTCAAAGACTGGTTGAGTTGTACGATCATGCTCATCAAATACTTGTAAAATTGTGCGCACTTATTGTCCGTTTATAATGCTTGAAGCATCAGTTGGGTCCTTATAAATTGGATTTTACGATCAGTTTATTTAAATTGCTCTTGCCATTTTGCACGGTCCAGTGCTCCTCGGTATCCATTTCGGAACAGTTTATACGCGAACCCAAGCCTGTTTCGCGGCCAATTGATCACACGTAGCGGCGGTGACCAGATTGCCATCGACATGTGCATTCGTGAAATCACCGCCTGTGGTGTAATCCCAAAGTAGGTAATTCATGGAGTGTGTGCCCAGATCGCACTCTTGATTATGCTCTGCGCAGGCTATCCGCTGTCAACACTAGCCGTTTGTCTATCTCTCATTCAGAAGCTGAAGGAATTCCTGTCGTTTAGTGCCAGTAGAATGATTGATTAAATCGTGTAAAGCCATCCTTCGAGCGACATCAAGAGCTCTCGAACTTGGCACTCGAACATCTGGCTGCACTCCTTTGCGTTCCCAATTCGAATGGGAGTACGGATTGATTGACGTACCGGTTGGAATGAAAGCATCGAAGTGCGGCTGCAATGTGAATCCATCGCCCGGATTAGCACCGCCACCGGTGTGTTCGCCAACGATCTTGGCACGCCCGAGTTTTTGAAGGTCGTAGCTGAACTCCTCTCCACCTGAAAAGGTCTTTTGGCTGGTAAGAACGTAGATGGGCTTATCTGACCCAAAAGAAATTCCATCTTCAGGATTGCTTGTTTTGAACTCTTCCACCCTTCGCTCAGATCCCTCACGCCATTGAATGGTGTTAACTGTCGTTCCTGGTTTGAGAATGTGATTTAGAGTTTGCAGGACTGTGTGCGGATCCCCACCACCATTTTCGCGATTGTCGATGAGCAGCGCGTCCGTATTGGCTACTTTCGCGAATTCCTTCGCTATCGCTTCCTTGACCATTGCAGCCGTCTTCGGATCGCTTCCGGGTTTCGTATCGAAAAATCCGTCTATCTTCAGATATCCGATATTTCCAGGCAGCACGGTTGCGTGGAATCCGGAATTTGAACAGTCCTGGAGTTTGATCCGTGCCGCTAAATCTTCCGGCGATGGTCCCCTCTTATTCGGATCGTCCAATTTCTCACGGTAACGGACCTGAAGATGTTTGTCGTCAGCAGCTAGTTGCAGATCTCCGCTTAGCTGTTTAGAAAAATCCTTGGCGCCCGTCAGTCGATCGTAGCTGCCGCTTGACTCCAGCTTACGAATTGCATTGATTGCCTCATCCGCTCGTTCTGGAAAAATGTAATGCTCTTTCAGATCCTTGGCGAGACTGTCGATGACCTTGCGGCGTGTTGCTCCATCGATCGTCATGTCTTTGTCTGGCGGTGGTTTGGAAACTGGTTCGCACGCAGCTCCATCCTTACCGGGTTCGTCAGGCGTCTTTTTTGCGTCTCGCGCCTCCTGAGCTGCGACTGTGGAAGCACCAACCTCAGGACGTGAGGTTGTCTTCGGATGCTGGTACAGTAGATGCGTGTCAAAGAATGGTTCCGGCGCCCCAGGTTTCGCCGGAGAGTTAGGCAGAAGTAACGAGGTTTTCTCGCCTGGTTTCGGCAGAAGATTTGCTCCGTCATCTTGTGGCGCGGTAGCAAATGACTTCTCCACGTCCCGTTCAGGTCTCATTCTAGTCCTCTAGCTGTTCCGAGGGAGATCTTTTCAAAGACTGGTTGAGTTGTACGATTATGCTCATCAAATACATGTAAAATTGTGCGCGCTTATTGTCCCTTTATGATGCTCGAAGCATCAGTTGGGGCCTTTCTCAGGCAATGTTGCATTGGAAGACATCTAGTATTACGACTTTAGATGAATTTTTATCAAATTGACTGCCTGCCGTATTTCGAGCCAAGATACAAATGTGAATATTAAAATTCCAGCATCACCTCGAAGGAAAACGCTTATTGTTGTCGATGTTCAACCGCAAACATTGGCGCCGGAAGCGAAGGTTCTTATACCTTTTATGGCAAGCTTTATCTCGAAAGTCGATTACAGTGCATATGTGGAAGCCAATTATTTTGCCGATCATAACTCCATGTTTTTCAAACAAGATGGTTTTTTAAAGACTAAGGAAGAAACTGGTCCGAGCGCACAAGAAGTTCGGGTAGCTATTTCCTCAAAGTCTGCCCCACATTTGTTGATCGAGAAGAATACCCGATCCTGTTTCAAGAGTTCGATCGGAGATGAGGTGCGGATGTTTCTTGAGCGCAATGAAATAGAAGAGGTGCATTTCATCGGCTACGATATCAACGATTGCGTTTTGGCTTCAGCATATGAAGCAATAGACCTTGGTTATTTTACGTACGTGATTGAGGAGCTTTGTCATCACTGGAACGCTGACGAATCGCTAAAGAGAGCTGCCATAACAATCTTCAGAAGGCAAAGCATGTCTAATCACGGCGATCACCAATTAGTGCAAACAATTGATGTCACTTAATAGACAAGTATTCGCGGCCAATTGATTACACTCCATGAATTATCTACTTTGGGGTTGCACCACAGGCGGTGATTTCGCTTAGCGTTGATGAGAGCCACATTCATTTGCTAGGACCGAAATCGCCAACTGTACCTTGAATTGCACCATGCTCAACGGAAGGACTTCCAAACCGGATGTAGAAATGCTTGTCTAGCCAGATACAAAATTCGTAGACTAACCCAAGGCAAGTGCAGGTCAATGCAGTGACGGTTGCAATCTTGGTCCAGCTGCCGTCATATGTTGGCATGGAACGCCTCCGAAACCATTCCTAGTGTGACACAGGTGTCCAGACGGGGCAATCTGTAAACAATCATCCCTATTTAAGCCTGGTTCAGCCAAACGGCAAGTTGATTTGGGTTTCAGCCTGGTTAGCAACTGCACTAGTGTTCCAGCTCAGGGACTTTTATTCGCCAACCAGTCTTCTCGAATCTTGGTCGCCAGAACTGATCTGAAATACGGATACGGGTCGGGTATACATCCATGCTCATTGTACAAATCATCCAACTCTTGCTTTGTCATTTTGGTATCGTATCGCCGGGCGAATTCAGCAGCGTTTGCCGCGCCTCGAGAAAAACTGACAGGTGGTTTGATCTTTTCATCTTTCCAAAACCGCATTGCTGCAATGATTGCATACGTCGAATTATTTTTGTCATTACTGTTGATTACTGCTTCTAATTCTTTCCAGGCCTTTACTCCGTCGGTCGTGACACCATCACCGTAAGCATAGGAATAGGCGAGGCTGACTCGCGCAACAGGATCGCCCTGCGCAACTCCTTTCTTCAAATAATCTGCCGATAAGGCAAGGCTTTTACGATGGTCGCCTCTGTAGTAGCTTTTCCCTAACAGGTGCCTCATCGCAACGGACGAGACGCCCAAGCCGTGCTCTGAAGACAGGGCATACCAGTGTGCAGCAAGTAGCTGGTTTGCCGTCAAACCCAGATTCGTCAAATCAATTTGCTTGAATATTTGATTGTTCAAGTCATTCGTGTTCAGCTCGTGTTTCTTGCCATCTTCACAAAGCCAGCCAAGAATAAACTCGGATTTGGCATCACCGAACGGTGCCAGAGAAACTGCCGCAGTCTCGAAGTCGGAGAGGTCGTATTCGGGATCATTCATCCCCGTGAGCCCTCCCGGCTCCCAACCACTCAGCGCGGTCACTCCATGATCTACGACAACAGTTGCTTTTGCTATCGAATCTTGATGTGCACCGTTCAATTTAATTTCCAACGACTGCGGATGCACGTGGAGCGTTTGGCTATAGATATGCAATCCTGCGGCGACAATCAATGATGCCAATAATGCTGCTCCTGATAGAGGCAGCCATTTAGTGCGTCTGTCCATGAGAAAATGCTCTCCGTTGCTTAAATGTAAGTGGCAAAGTTTGCGTCGACCAGGTAGCAAAGTTTGCGATCGGACGCAGCGCCTGCTTGTTTTGGTTCTAGTAAGTGGACTCGAATTGGTCCAAAGTGTACCGGTGGTAATAGCCTGACAGTATTCGCGATCGCACCCCGCGTCAACTGGTGTAAATCCTGGTTTTGACGATGCAGGCGTTTCAGTTGGATCTGAATTTTTTTCTTTAAGATGATCTCGGGAGGATTTAACGAAATGCACGCCACTATATGCGATGGCTTTGTCACTACGGAAAGCTTTCGGACATCGGTTCGCAGTTGAAAAAAACTAACTTTCTATTGCCTGAGGATAAAGAACTCAGGGTTTTTCCCCTTTCATGGCTTTGCACATGTCCTTATGCTTGTGCCGAAGTTCAAATCTTTTTGCGTTTCACTTTACTAGACCGTCGATATCTAAAATTATTCGTTGCTGCCTGTCTTGCGGGCAGTATGAGCTATCTGTACTTAACCGCGAGCACCTGGCGCGGACTACTTTAAGGAAGCATGTAGTGAAGCTCTACACAAAACAACAAAAGCTGGCAACACTACTGGAAGTCGCCATAATTGTCGTTGCCTTGGGCGTAGCTGGTCTGCGATCTTTTGTTGGTCTCTCGCTGTTGTCACAAGCAGTAGTGCACGGATCGGCGTCCAGAGAGATTGGGCAGATGTATGCAAACGGCGGCTGTGGTCTGCCTCAAGACTGGACCCAGTCGATCGGCTGGTATCAAAGAGCGATAGACCAAGGCGATAGCGAGGCAACTATCTGTCTCGGCGAGCAATATGAGTACGGCGGAAGAAATGGCACTAAAGCAGATCTCAAGAAAGCAATGCAGCTTTATGAACAGGCTACCGGAGCCAGAAACGAGGTCACCGTCAACTCGGCAATATGGCATATTTTAGATCTGTGGGTGGAAAAGCATGTTATTCCTTCTGCAAAGTTCGCCCTGAGCACAACCGATCCAACTGTTTTCTTGTCGAAGTTTGATCCCGATATAAATGCAAAGAAGTATTCCGGGATTTATCGAAGCTGTGTTTACCCATCGGATAATTACGCTCTACACAGATTGGATCTTTTCGCGAAAATTCGTCATGCACTTGGCTTATTCAGCAGAGCTCAGAAAAGTTAATTCACCGAATTCTCAGAAGTCGCTTATAGGCGTACCTGAATGTCGAAGGATGATTCCTTCGACACAAAAACGAATAGTTCGAGTGTGCCTCGAATTATTCGTTGTGATTTTGATTACTCCACAGAAGCGCCCCAAGCTCTAATGCGAGAATAGCCGAAGTAGTGTCAAATCCACGTAAAACTAGCTAAACCCTGTACTGGAGCGCCAGCTCCGTCTGATAGCCTGAGTATAGTTCATTCCGTTCATCCAGAAAACAGTATAGGCACCACTTTCAGAATTCACTCCATGCAATTACTATTTGGGGGGTACACCACCCCCGGTGCTCTTATTTAAAAGCGCCTGACTAGCAGTCTAAAGCATAGCTTCAAATGAACTCAACGAACCTTCTCGATCTCCATACGGGCGTGCACTGGAGCGGAGGTGAGAGACGCGTTCACCGGTTCAAAGAGCGCCGTAAAATGCCTGAGCGCCGGTGGTTCCCACATTATTCGCACGCCGCGAATTTTCTCGCCTTGTCTTCGGACATTTCCGGCAGCTTCAATCACATAATCATAGTGACTTTGATTGTATAAACGACGAGGCAACGCCAGTCTAACTAAATCAGGCTTGCGCACCGCCTCTGGCTTTCCCGCTTGAGCGTTGCCAAACATCACGGCGCCTATCTCACAGGAACGAACACCAGCTTCCTGGTACAGCGCGCAGACCAGTGCCTGTCCAGGATATTCCTGAGCGGGAATGTGCGGCAACATCTTGGTGGCATCAACATAGATTGCGTGCATACCCGGCGGTTGAACGATAGGAACACCTTGCTCGCACAGTCCGCGGGCGAGATAGGCGGCTGATTGCTTGCGATAAAGCAGATAGTTCTCACACAATACTTCCTGCAA